>DASSEP010000079.1:0-16925 GCA_035695205.1 Jatrophihabitans sp.
GACCTTGGTGCCGATCGCGGTGAAGAAGGTGCTCAGCGCGCTGCCGAAGGCGGTGACGGCGACGACGATGGCGATGGCGATCAGCGCGACGAGCAGGGCGTACTCGGTCGCCGTGGCGCCGCGCTCCTTGTCGGTGATCTCCGCGATGCGGTTGGTCAGTGCGAGGTAGAACATGACCAGCTTGTCCATGGTGGTTTTCCCCTTCTGTTTGCGGCCCGCTCGGCCCCTCCGTAGCGGCCCGAGCGACTGTCTGCCGCTCGTTGCAGAAAGATTCGCCCATGGCAAAGCTCGAGGTAATCGGCCGATCGGGCGCATCTTCGACGCCGACCGGTTGACACCACGTCGGTCGATCGGCCGACAGGTCAGCCGTTCGGACGACACGCGATCGCCGGTCTGACCGATACGGCGACGACGCAAACCTGCCCGACGCACAGCCGGCTGGTGCGGTGACGCCCAAGCGTCATGCCACCAGCCGTCCGGTCCGGTACCCGGCCCGATGTCTTACGCGGTCGCGAACAGCGCGCCGATCGCGACCGCCCGCCGTCAGAACAGCGCGCGGGTGAGCGCGCGGCGCGCCGGCGGCACGCGCGGGTCGTCGGGCCCGAGCAGGTCGAAGTACTCGAGCAGCCGCTGCCGCACCCGGTCGCGGTCGTCGCCGGTCACCGCGGTGACGGCGCGCAGCAGGCGATCCAGCGCGCCCTGCACGTCGTTGCTCGCGAGCGAGAGGTCGGCGGCGGCGAGCTGCGCGTCGACGTCGGCGGGCGACGCGTCGGCCCGCGCGGGCGCGTCGCGGTCGACCGACTCCAGCCGGCGCAGCAGCGCCACCTGCTGCAGCGCGAGCTGCGCCTCCGCGTTGGCCGGTTCCTCGGCGAGGATGGCGTTGTAGCGCTGCTCGGCGAGGTCGTAGTCGCCTTCCTCCAGCGCGGCTTCGGCGGCGGTGAAGCGGACGTCCTCCGGCGGCTCGGGCGCGGCCTGCTGCGCGGTGTCGTCGGGCGCGGCCGGCGCGCCCTTCAGCCCGGCCTGCGCAGCGGCGTCGAGCACGGCGGTGACGAACTCACGGATCTGCGCCTCGGGCAGCGCGCCCTGGAAGCCCGGGACGAGCTGGCCGCCGATCACCGCGAACACCGACGGGATGCTCTGCACCTGCAGGGCCTGGGCGATGCGCTGGTTCGCGTCGACGTCGATCTTGGCGAGGACCCACGCGCCGCCGGCCGCGGTGGCCAGCCGCTCGAGCACCGGGGAGAGCTGCTTGCAGGGCTGACACCACTCGGCCCACAGGTCGAGCAGTACCGGCACCTGGAACGACCGATCGAGTACCTCGGTCTGGAAGGTGGCCTCGGTGACGTCGATGACGTACCCGCCGGCCGGCGGTGCGGGGGCCTCGGCGGCTCGGGCGGCGGCCTCGTTTCGCGCCTTGAGGGCGGCGAGGTCGACGGCACCGGACATGGCCGCGACGGTTGCCGGGCTGGGCTGGCTGGGACGTCTTGATGCTCCGGGACGCATGCCGTCCAGTTTCCCAGATCGTGCCCATACAGTCCCGTCTCGGCGCGTCAGACCGATACGGTTCCGCGATGAGTGACGCTTGCGGAGCGAACCGAGATGCAGGGCGGGCGAAGCCGGGCACCGAGCGCAGCGAGGTCTGGCGATGAGCGACGCTTGCGGAGCGAACCGAGATACAGGGCGGGCGAAGCCGGGCACCGAGCGCAGCGGGGTCTGGCGATGAGCGTACAGATCGAGCAGAACGGCAACGTGTGGACGGTCGTTCTCGACCGGCCCGAGGTCCGCAATGCAGTGGACGGCCCGACGGCGCGCGCGCTCGCCGACGCATTCCGGGCCTTCGACGCCGATGACTCCGCACGGGTCGCCGTCCTGTGGGGGGCGAACGGCACGTTCTGCGCCGGTGCCGACCTCAAGCAGATGTCGAACCGGCTCGATCCCGATGTGTCCACCGACGGGCCGATGGGGGTCTCGCGGATGACGCTGAGCAAGCCGGTGATCGCCGCGATCTCCGGCCACGCCGTCGCGGGCGGGCTCGAACTGGCCGCCTGGTGCGATCTTCGGGTCGCGGAGGCCGACGCCGTGCTCGGCGTCTTCTGCCGGCGTTGGGGAGTGCCGCTCATCGACGGCGGCACGATCCGGTTGCCGCGGCTCATCGGGTTGGGCCGCGCGCTGGACCTCATCCTCACCGGCCGCCCGGTCGGCGCGGACGAAGCGCTGGCGATGGGCCTGGTGAACCGGGTCGTCGCGCCCGGCGCTGCCCGCGCGGAGGCCGAGGCGCTCGCCGCGTCGATCGCGGCGTTCCCGCAGGAGTGCGCGCGTTCCGACCGGCGCTCGGTTTTGGACAACCTCGGCGTCGAACTGCCGGCCGCGCTGGCCCACGAGTTCGAGCTCGGGCTCGCCTCCCTGCGGGCAGAGGGCGCGGCTGGGGCGGCCCGCTTCGCCGGCGGGCAGGGCCGGCACGGCAGCTTCGACGGCTGACGGCCCGCCGGCGCGTTTCGGCCGGCTTACCCCGCGGTGGAGTTCTCGCCCGGCTGGGTGACCGCGGCGACGTCGTCCTGGATGCTGCGCAGCGTCTGCTCCGGCACCGGATTGACCTCGCGCAGCCGGGCCAGGCCGGCGAGCGCCAGCGCGGCAGAGCCGCCGCCGAGCGCGGCAGCTGCCACGGCCGCGGCGGCCGGCGGCGGAAGCGCGCGGTCGAGCAGGCGGACGACCAGCGCGGTCGACGCGCCGATCGACGCCGCACCGAGTACCGCCGCGCCGGCGAGCATCGCCGCACCCGGAGCGCCCTGCTGAACTTGCTCCTTCAGCTCCTCCCGGCCCTGGTGGAACTCTTGGCGGAGCAGGCCGCCGGCGGTGTCGGTGAGCCGTTGCAGCAACTCGCCCGCCGAAGGATTGGTCTGTTTCGAGGTCATGAAGCAACAGTCCTCGTCGTTCTTGGGTCGCCGCTCGCTGTCGAGCCGCTACTTGCGCGGTACCCGGCTGGGCTCGGGGGGACACGGATCGGCACGCGCCGCGCTGAGTCCACCTTCAGGTCGCCGCCGGTCGCAGCGTTGATGACCAAGGTCGAGGCCCGTGCTGGCCGTTGGTCTCTGGGACGCCGCCGAGCGCCGCGCGACGGTGCATGTGGATCATTCGCTCCGTTAGGAGGCACGCCATGGCGCGGCGCAGATCACGCATCGGTCGGCTGGGCGTTCTGTTCGCCGTTGCGGCAGTGGCGCTGGCCACACCGGTCGCAGCCGGCGCATCGAGCGCAGCGTCGGCGGGCGGCCCTGTGGTGCGCGGGCAGTCGGGGACGTCGGTCCTGCGTGGCACGCGCGCGCATCTCAACGACGTCGCGCTCGTGCCGCACTCGAACCAGGCGTGGGCGGTCGGGTACTGGGAGCGGTCGCCCGGCGACGAGCGGCCGCTGGCATATGACTGGACGCATGGCGGGTGGTATCCGACGACGGTGCCGAATGCGCGGCTCGGCGCGTATCTGGAGGACGTCGTCGCCACCTCGGCGCGCAGCGTCTGGGCGGTCGGCAGCTATTACGCCTCGAAGTACGACCACCGCCCCTTCGCGGTGCACTGGAACGGCAAGCGGTGGCAGCGGGTCGGCGCACCGGCGCTGTTCGGCAGCCTGCACGGCGTCTCCGTAGCGGGCGGCACTTTGTGGGCTGTCGGCGACGCCGCCGAGTCGCTCGGCGGCGACCCGGTCGACACCACGCTGATCGTCCGCTGGACCGGCCGCGCCTGGAAGAGGGTCGCGAGCCCGGGGCTCGGCTACGCGCTGAACGACGTCGACGCGATCTCGGCGCACAACGCATGGGCGGTCGGCAACAACGACTCCCGCACGCTCGCCGCCCACTGGAACGGCCGCAAGTGGGCGCGGGTGAGGTTGCCGAGCCCGCACAACCCGGTCCTCGAGGGCGTGGCCGCGCTGCCTACGCAGGTGTGGGTAGTCGGCCAGAGCGCGGCCACCGTCAGCTCGCCGACCCACGCGCTCGCGCTGCGCTGGAGCGCGGGCCGCGGGTGGCAGCGGCTACGCCTGCCTCGGCTCGGCGCGTCGTCGGCGTTGCACGGCGTCGCCGCCACGTCCACGCGCAACGTGTGGGCGGTCGGTGAGTACCAGGCGCCGTCCGGAGACAGCCGTCCGGTCGCGCTGCACTGGAACGGGCGGGGCTGGCGGGGGTGGACCCTGCCCGGTCCGACGGGACAGGTCAGGCTGGAGGGCGTGGCCACCAGCGCCCCCGGGCGCGTGTTCGCGGTCGGGTACAACTGGTTCCACTACGACCCCGCGTACTACGCCTACCTGGCCGGCTGGAACGGCCGGCTGTGGCGATCGTGGCACAGCTGAGCTCGGCCCCATTGCGCAAGGCGCCTGCGCGGTCCACAGTCAGCGCTGGACGCCGGTGCCGGACCGCAAGAGAGAGGCCACGCCATGAACGTGCTGCGCAGAATCGCGACCGTCGGCCTGTTGACCGCACTCGCCGCCGTGCTGACGACGGCCTCCGTGGCCGCGGCGGCTCCCGGTCCGGCCCGCGCGGGGACCGCCGTTTCGGTCGTCCGGCCGGTCACCGCCTCCGGGGTGCTCAAGGCGAGCTATCACGTCACCGCTACCAAACGCCACGCGTCGTGCCTCAAGAGCGGGTCGGAGGTCATCCGCGGCGCCGACCGATGCTTCGCCGGCAACTTCGTCCTCGACCCGTGCTGGCCGGGCCGGAACAGTGCCGGCCGCTACGTCGCCGACTACTGCCTGCCGGCCCCGTGGTCGCACGGCGTGCTGCGGGTCAAGGGCGCGAAGGCACACACCGCCGGGCACGGCCGCGGCCTGTGGGCACTCCAATTGCGCAGCGGCGTGCGATGCGCCTTCGTCGGCGGCGCGACGTCGGTGTACCACGGCAAGCGGTTGAACTTCGGTTGCCCGCACGACCGGTGGCTCGTCGGCAAGCCGGACCGCAGCCGGCCGACGTGGACGATCGTCGAGGTGACCGAGACCGCTCACGGTCCACGGCACGCGCACCGCGTCGCCGTCGCACACGCGTGGTTCGGCATCGCCGGCTGACGCCCCGGGCCCGTCCGATCACCCGTTCGGGATGAGGCCGCAGCCATCCCGCTGCACCACACTGCACCGGGATGGGAACGACAGCGCACGCCCAGAGGCGGCGGGCGGAGAGCTACACCTGGCCGCTCGTCGCGATCGCGCTCATCATCGCCCCGCAACTGCTGATCCCCGCCAGCGACCGCGTCGGGCCACCCCTTGCCGTCCCCCTCATCGAGACGTGCGCGTTCCTCGTCATGCTGACGATCGCCGCGCGTCCGGGGCCGGTGCCGCCTCGCACGCGCCCGCTCATGCTCAGCTTGTTCGGGGTGTTGGCCGCGGCGAACGCCGCTGCCGCCTTCCATCTCGTCGCGATCGTGCTCGACGTCACGGCCGTGCACCAGGCGCACCTGACGGCGAACCGGCTGCTGATCGCCGGCGCGCTGGTGCTCGCGACGAACGTCGTGACGTTCGGCCTGTTGTACTGGCAGCTGGACGGTGGCGGGCCGGCCGGGCGCGTGCGCGACCCGGCCCCATACCCCGACTTCCAGTTCCCGCAGACCAACACGCCGGGCTTGGCCGATCCTCGGTGGCGCCCGCAGTTCGCAGACCACCTCTACGTGGCGTTCACCAACGTCATCGCCTTCAGCCCCACCGACACGATGCCGCTCACCCGCAGGGCCAAGGGGCTCATGGCCGTGCAGTCGCTCATCTCGGTCGCCGTGCTGGTTGTGGTGCTGGCCCGCGTCATCAACATCCTGCCGACGTGAGCACCCGCCGCCCGACCGGAGCGGCTATCCGCGATCGACCACCACGTCGAGGTCGTGGAAGGAGATGCTGTCGGCGATCTTCGCTTCCCGGGCGGCGAACTCCTGCGTCTCGGGCATGTTCGAGTTCATCATCGCGTCCTCGTAGGAATCGAAGAAGACCATCACGAGATGACGGTTGGGATCGTTGCGGTCGCTGGTGATGATCGACCGGCGAGCCGTCCGCTTGCCCTCGGTCACCCGCTCCCACTCCTCGTCGAGCTTGCGCATCTCGTCCATCTTGTCCGTGCGGATCTCGACGATCTGGATGAAGGTCATGACTCCTCCTCGCCCGGTGCCAGAGGACCGAGGCTAAGCCCCGGGGATCTGGCGCGACGACGGATCGGCACGCGTTGGCCGAACCGGGAGTCCGGCTTCGTCAGAACCGGGCGGGCTCGCGGTATTCGCCCCACAACGGCTTGAACGCATTGCAGATCTCACCCATCGTGGCTTCGGCCCGGACGGCGTCGAGCATCGCCGGCAGGGTGTTCCGGTCGGCGGCGGCGGCGTCGACCATCCGCTTCAGCGCGGCGTCGACGGCGGCCTGGTCACGCGTGGCCCGGCGTGCGGCGAGGCGCTCGCGCTGGGCGAGTTCGACCTCGTGGGAGACACGCAGGATCTCCAGCGGCTCGCCGACGTCGCCGGTCAGGGTGTTGACGCCGACCACCTTCTTGTCGCCCTTCTCCATGGCGACCTGGTAGGTGAAGGCGGCGTCAGCGATCTCTGTGATGAACCAGCCTTCCTCGATGCCGCGCAGCAGTCCGGAGGTGATCGTGCCGTCGCCGCCGAGTTCCTTGATCCGGTCGAAGATCGCCTCGGCATCGGCCTCGAGCTTGTCCGTCAGCGCCTCGACGTACCACGAGCCGCCGAGCGGGTCGATGACGTTGAGCACCCCGGTCTCCTCGGCGATCACCTGCTGGGTGCGCAGGGCGATCTGCGCCGCCTTCTCCGAAGGCAGCGCCAGCACCTCGTCCAGCGCGTTGGTGTGCAGCGAGTTCGTGCCGCCCATCACCGCGGCGAGCGCCTCGATCGCCGTGCGGACGATGTTGTTCTCGGGCTGCTGCGCGGTGAGCGAGACGCCCGCGGTCTGGGTGTGGAAGCGCAGCCACTGCGCGCGGTCGGTCTTCGCGCCGTACACGTCGCGCATCCAGCGCGCCCAGATGCGCCGGGCCGCCCGCAGCTTCGCGATCTCTTCGAAGAAGTCGATGTGGGCGTCGAAGAAGAACGACAGGCCCGGCGCGAACTGGTCGACGTCCAGCCCCCGCGACTTGCCCAGCTCCACGTAGCCGAAGCCGTCGGCCAGCGTGAACGCGAGCTCCTGCGCAGCGGTCGAGCCGGCCTCCCGGATGTGGTAGCCGGAGACCGACAGCGGCTTGTACGCCGGCACCTCGGCCGAGACGTATTCCATCAGGTCACCGATGAGCTTCAGGTGCGGCTCCGGCGGGTAGATCCACTCCTTCTGGGCGATGTATTCCTTGAAGATGTCGGTCTGCAGCGTGCCGTTGAGCTTTGCGGTGTCTGCGCCCTGGCGCTCGGCGGCGACGACGTACATGCAGAACGCCGGGACGGCCGGGCCCGAGATCGTCATCGACGTGGTGACCCCCGCGAGGTCGATGCCGCTGAACAGAACCTCCATGTCGGCGGCCGAGTCGATGGCCACGCCGCAGTGGCCGACCTCGCCGAGTGAGCGCGGGTCGTCGCTGTCGCGGCCCATCAGGGTGGGCATGTCGAACGCGACCGAGAGCCCGCCCCCACCCTCGGCGAGGATCATCTTGTAACGCTCGTTGGTCTGCTCGGCGCTGCCGAAGCCGGCGAACTGGCGGATCGTCCAGGGCTTACCGCGGTACCCGGTCGGATGGATGCCGCGGGTGAACGGGTACTCGCCGGGCCAGCCGATGCGTTCCATGCGGTCGTCGGGCTGGGTCGGGCCGTACAGCGGCTCGACCTGCTCGCCGGACAGCGTCGAGTAGTCGCGCTCGACCTTGCGCGCCTGCTCGTAGCGCTCCCGCCAACGTGCGGCGCCTGCGGTGATCTGCTGTTCGTCCACGACTGTCCTCCGGCTCGGCTGTCCGTCTCCGAATTTACTAGGACGTCCAACTAGCCGCCAACGCGCCCAACGGTGGCCGTCACCCGGCGAAGTCGCCGGCCCCGGCCCGCAACTCGCGCAGGATCTCGAACAGCCGCTCGAGGTCGGCGAGCGGCACGTCGCCCAGCCCGAAGCGAGCCGCGTTGAACTCCGCAGTGGCCTTCTCGGCCACCTGCCGGCCGGCCTCGGTGATCACCGCCAACGTGCCCCTGCCGTCGCGCGGATTCGGCTCGCGCCGCACCAGCCCGGCGGACTCCAGGCGGTCGATCACGTTCGTCACCGACGTGGCGTGCACCTGCAGGCGCTCGCCGATCCGCGACAGAGGCAGCGCGCCGGTACGCGAGTGCATGAGCAGCACCAGCGCCTCGTAGCGGCTGAAGGTGATGCCGAACGGGCGCAGCCGGGAGTCCAGTTCGGCCAGCAGGATCTGGTGCGCGCGCATGATCGAAGTGACCGCGCGCATCGCGGCGTACACCTCGGGTTCCTCGTCCGGCCAGCGGCACTCCCACAACTCACCGGCACGTTCGATCGGGTCGAACGGCAACGCGGAAGCCATGGGCCGAAGGTTAGTCGGCGCAACCGCGCACCGCGCCGCAGCGTAATCTGCGCTGCATGAGTGACGCCCTCGACCGCCTCGATCTGCTCGATCTGGACGACGATCTCGACAACGACGACCGGCTGCTGCGCGACACGATCCGCAAGTTCGCCGACGACCGCCTGCGGCCGAACATCCAGCAGTGGTTCGAGGACGGCACGCTGCCCGCGCGCGAGATCGCGCAGGAGATCGGCCAGCTCGGCTTCCTCGGGATGCATCTCGAGGGCTACGGCTGCCAGGGCGCGAAGGCCTCGCAGTACGGCCTGGTGTGCGCCGAGGTCGAGGCCGTCGACTCCGGGCTGCGCTCGCTGGTGTCGGTGCAGGGCTCGCTCGCGATGTTCGCGATCCACGCCTACGGCAGCGAGGAGCAGAAGCAGCACTGGCTGCCGAAGATGGCCGCGGGCGAGGCGCTGGGGTGCTTCGGGTTGACCGAGCCGGACTCCGGCTCCGACCCCGGTTCGATGCGCACCAATGCCCGCCGCGACGGCGACGACTGGATCCTCAACGGCACCAAGATGTGGATCACCAACGGCTCGGTCTCCGACGTCGCCGTCGTCTGGGCCCGCACGGATGAGGGCATCCGCGGCTTCCTCGTCGAGAAGGGCACCGCGGGTTTCAGCGCGCACGACGTCCACCACAAGATCTCGCTGCGGGCGTCGGTGACCAGCGAACTCGTCCTCGACGACGTGCGACTGCCCGCCTCCGCGCAGCTGCCGAAGGCCGAGGGGCTGCGTGCACCGCTGGGTTGCCTTACCGAGGCCCGCTTCGGGATCGTCTGCGGGGTCACCGGCGCTGCCCGCGACGCGCTGGCCGCGACGCTGGACTACGCCGGTTCGCGCACGCAGTTCGGCAAGCCGATCGCCGGCTTCCAGCTCACGCAGAAGAAGCTGGCCGACATGGCTGTGGCGCTGCAGCAGTCGCAGCTCACTGCCCGCCGACTCGGCGAGCTGAAGGACGGCGGGCGGGTCAAGCCGCACCACATCAGCTTCGGCAAGTTCGCGAACGTCCGCACGGCGCTGGAGATCTGCCGTGAGGCACGCTCGATCCTCGGCGGCAGCGGCATCACCACCGAGTACCCGGTGCTGCGGCACGCGGTCAATCTCGAGACCGTCTACACCTACGAGGGCACCCACGAGGTGCACACGCTGGTGCTCGGCTCCAAGCTCACCGGCATCGACGCCTTCCGCTGATCGCAGCTCGGTTGCCGGCTACTCCCCCACCGGGCCGCCGGCCAGCTCGCTGACCACGTCCACGTGCCCGGCGTGGCGGGCGTACTCCTGCAGTAGGTGGAACAGGACCCGTTCGAGCGTGGCCGGCGGAGCGCCGTCCCACCGGGGACCCGGGACGCCGACGTCGGACAGCTCGTGCCGCTCGACCACGGCACGGCTGCGGATGGCCTGCGCGGCGTTGGCGGCAAGCACGTCGTCGCGGCTACGCGACGGGTCGACGTACCACCGGCCGTCCCGCGAGTCGGCCCAGGGGTCGGCCACCTCCGCGCCCTCGAAACCCCATTCGAGCCAGCGCCGTTCGACATGCGTCAAGTGGTTCACCATCTCGAGCGGCGTCCAGCCGGAGGGCAGGCGGGCAGCGCGTACTTCTGCCTCCGGCAGCGCCCGAACGCGGCGGGCGATGCAGTCGCGGAAGTAGTCGAGGTAGCGCAAGAACACCTCGGCGCGCGACGCGGCGGGCACGGTGGGCTCGGGGAAGTCGGCGCTCACCCGCGTGGTCTATCAGCAGACACGGCGCGGCGGAAATCGACAGTCGCCGTGCCGGCTGGCACGCTTCCGCGCCATGGACTGGAATCTGCGCTCGTGCGCCCGCAAGGGCCACGTCACCTACGCGCCGGCCGAGCCGGAGTTCCGCGCGAAGCTCGAGGCCACCACGCCGCTCGGCGACGCGTGGCGATGCCTGCGCTGCGGCACCTACGTCCTCGGTCTGCCGCACGGCACCGGCCCCGCCGAGGAGGCACCGGTGCTGTTGCGCGGCAAGGCGCTGCGCAGCGCGTTCATCCTCCGTGCACTAGCCGTCGAGCGTTGGCTGCGCGGGCTGATCCTCGTCCTGCTCGGCATCGCGGTGTTCGAGCTCAAGAGCACCCAGGTCAGCCTGCAGCAACTCTTCGACCGCGACCTTTCGGCGTTGCGCCCGTTCTTCCGGCAGATCCACTTCAACGTCTCCGATTCCTCGACGATCGAGTCGATCCAGAAGGTGCTGCACGCCAAGCCGTCGACGCTGAACCTGATCGCCTTCGGCATCCTCCTCTACGGCGTGCTCCAGCTGGCCGAGGGCATCGGGCTGTGGTCGCTGAAGCGGTGGGGCGAGTACGTGGCAGTGGTGGGCACGACGCTGTTCATCCCGCTAGAGATCTACGAGATCATCGAGAAGCCGACGTGGCTCAAAGTGGTGATTCTGATCATCAACCTCGTGGCGGTGTTGTACCTGCTGCTGTCCAAGCGGCTGTTCGGGCTGCGTGGCGGTCACCGTGCCTACGAGGAGTCGCTGCACGAGGTGTCGCTGCTCGAGGTCGAGGAGTCGGCGGGCGTGCCGAACACGCTGCATGCGGCGGGGCACTGAGACGATGCTCCTGGGTACCGTGGCCGATAGCAGCGGCGCGCGCAGAACGGACGGCGCTTCGCCTTGCGGGCAGCCGATCGAGCCGCCGCCGGAGGAAGGTTTCGTGTGACGGACAACGACCTGCTGCCGCTTCTGCGCGAGCGGCTCATGGGCGTCTACTCGCCCCTGCTCGCCGACACGAACGCCACGATGCTGTTCACCGCCGGCGGCATGGCCAACTGGACCGTCCAGATCGAGAACGGCCGGACCTCGGCCTCTCGCGGTGGGCCGGCCCGTCCGACAACCACGGTGCGCGCCCCGCTGTCCGTGCTCGTCGACGTCGTCTCCGGCGAGCGCAGCGGCGTGCAGGCCTTCCTGGACGGCCTGCTGACCGTGCGTGGCAATCTGGCGTTGGCGCTGCAACTCGACGGGCTGTTCCCTGGACGCGCGGCCGACGACAGCCGCACCTACACGCGCTCGGTACACGCCGGCGGCATCGACACCTTCTACCTGGAGGCGGGGCCGGTCGACGCACCACCGGTGGTGCTGGTGCACGGGCTCAGCGCGACCAACGCGTCCATGCTGCCGTTGATCCCCGCACTGTCGAAGGACTTCCGCGTGCTCGCCCCGGACCTGCCCGGGCACGGCGGCACCGAGGCGACCGGCGCCGCGCACGCCGCCCGTTACCTGGGCGACTGGCTCATCGCCTTCCTACGCGAGACCTGCAACCAGCCGGCCGTCCTCATCGGCAACAGTCTCGGGGGACGGACGTCACTCGAGGCCGCGTTGAACTCGCCGTACGAGGTCCGCGGCCTGGTGCTGCTCTGCCCGGCCGTCGCCTTCCGCAAGTTGCGGCAGTTGGTGCCGTTCGTGCGCGTCGTGCCGGACGAGGTGGCGGCCCTGCCGATCCGCGTCCCGCGCCGCGTGGCGATGCGCGGGCTGCGCAACCTGTTCGCCGAGCCGGCCCGGCTGCCCAACGCGTGGTACGAGGCGGCGATCGACGAGTTCCTGCGAGTGATGGCCATCCGGCAGAACCGGCTCGCGGCGTTCTCCGCGCTGCGGCACATCTACCTCGACGAGCCGTTCGGCGAGGCCGGCTTCTGGGATCGGCTGCCCGGGCTGCGTCCGCCGGCGCTCTTCATCTGGGGCGATCGCGACGTGCTCGTCCCGGCCGGCTTCGCCCGCTTCGTCTCGGACGCGCTGCCGGAAGCGCGGTGCGTGGTGCTGCCCGACTGCGGGCACGTCCCCCAGTTCGAGTACCAGGACCTCACCGCTCAGCTGGCCCGCGAGTTCATCGAGTCGCTGCGCGCCGACTGACCTCGCCGCCCCGCGATCTTCCTGCAGTCCCGTCCCCGCGATCTTCCTGCGCTCCCGTCCCCGCGATCTTCCTGCACCCCGCGTGCCATCGCCGCACGCCCGCAGGAAGATCGGGAACCGGCGCGAGTGCGCGGGGCTCAGAGCGTGGCGACGAGCTCGTCGGCGGCGGTGTAGGGATCGGTGTCGCCGGCCACGACCCGCTTGGCGGCGGCGTCCAGGGCGGCCGACCCGTGCACCTCGGCGAACTTGAGCCGCACCGTGCCCAGCGCGATGGCCTCGATCTCGGCGCCGGCGCGGATCTGCCGCCGCCGCTCGAGTTCGCCGTGCTTGCTCATCCACTCGCGGTGCTTCTCGATCGCGGCGACGAGTTCCTCGACGCCTTCGGAGCGAGCGGCGACGGTCTTCACGATCGGCGGCCGCCACGCCCCGGCGACCGAATGCCGCCCGCCCAGCGACTGCATGTAGCGCAGGTCGCGGGCGACCTGGTCGGCGCCGTCGCGATCGGCCTTGTTCACGACGAAGATGTCGGCGATCTCGATGACCCCGGCCTTGGCCGCCTGGATGCCGTCGCCGAAACCGGGGGCGAGGACGAGCAAGGTGGTGTCGGCGAGCGAGGCGATCTCCACCTCGGCCTGTCCGACGCCGACGGTCTCGACAAGCACCACGTCGCAGCGCGCCGCGTCGAGCACCCGCAGCGCCTGCGGGACGGCCGCCGCCAGGCCGCCCAGCTGACCGCGCGAGGCCATCGACCGGATGAACACGCCCTCGTCGGTGGCGTGGTCCTGCATCCGCACCCGGTCGCCGAGCAGCGCCCCGCCGGAGAACGGCGAGGAAGGGTCGACCGCGAGCACACCGACCCGCTTGCCGGCCTGCCGCAACGCGGTGACGAGCGCCGACGTGGACGTCGACTTGCCCACGCCGGGGGCGCCGGTCAGGCCCACGACCTGCGCGTGCCCGCCGAACGGCGCAAGGGCCGCGGCGACCTCGCGCAGCCGATCGGAGTCGTTCTCGACAAGCGAGATCAGCCGCGCCACCGCGCGGGCCTGGCCGTCGCGGGCCCGTTGGACGAGATCGGCGACGTCGACACGCCGTCGCGAGACGACCACCCCCGGATCAGGCGGGGACGTGAAGGATGAGCGCGTCGCCCTGGCCGCCGCCGCCGCACAGCGCCGCGGCACCCGTACCGCCGCCGCGCCGCTTCAGCTCGAGGGCGAGGGTGAGCGCCAGCCGCGCACCGGACATGCCGATCGGGTGGCCGAGTGCGATCGCGCCGCCGTTGACGTTGACGATCTCGTCGCTGACGCCGAGCTCCTTCATCGACTGCAGGCCGACCGCAGCGAAGGCCTCGTTGATCTCGATCAGCTTCAGGTCGGAGATCTCGAGGCCCTCCTTGCCCAGCGCGTGCTTGATGGCATTCGCCGGCTGCGACTGCAGCGAGTTGTCCGGGCCGGCGACGTTGCCGTGCGCGCCGATCTCGGCCAACCAGCTCAGCCCGAGCTCCTCGGCCTTCGCCTTGCTCATCACGACCACCGCGCAGGCGCCGTCGGAGATCTGCGACGCCGAACCCGCGGTGATCGTGCCGTCCTTGGTGAACGCCGGGCGCAGCTTGGCGAGTCCCTCGACCGTCGTGTCGGGGCGCACGCCCTCGTCCTCGCGGAACTCGACGGGATCGCCCTTGCGCTGCGGGATGAGGACGGGAGCGATCTCCTCGTCGAAGATGCCGTTCTTCTGGGCGAGCGCGGCGCGCTGGTGCGAGCGGGCCGCGAACTCGTCCTGCTGCTCGCGGGTGAGGTCGAGCTTGCGGTTGTGATTGTCGGTCGACTCGCCCATCGGGATGTGGTCGAAGACGTCGGTGAGCCCGTCGTAGGCCATGGCGTCGAGGACCTCGATCGAGCCGTACTTGTACCCCGCGCGGGACTTGGGCAGCAGGTGCGGCGCGTTCGTCATCGACTCCTGCCCGCCCGCGACGATGATGTCGAACTCGCCGGCGCGGATCAGCTGGTCGGCCAGCGCGATGGCGTCGAGCCCGGAGAGGCACACCTTGTTCACGGTCAGCGCCGGCACGCTCAGCGGGATCCCGGCCTTGTACGCGGCCTGGCGCGCCGGGATCTGGCCGGCGCCGGCCTGCAGCACCTGGCCCATGATCACGTACTGCACCTGCTCGGGAGCCACCCCCGCGCGCTCCAGGGCCGCCTTGATGGCGAAGCCGCCGAGGTCGGCACCGGAGAAGTCCTTGAGCGAGCCGAGCAGGCGGCCCATCGGGGTCCGGGCGCCGCTGACGATGACCGATTCAGCCATGACCTGATGTCCTCCTCGAGCGTGGCACGCACCGACGGTTGTCGGGGGCTGTCAGGCAACCAACTCTAGCCAGGCGCGCCCGGCAGCGAATGTGAACCGGCCCACCGCAGGCTCGCCGTAAGCGGTTGAGACTTGCCACGATGACTCAATGACCGCAGCACACCCGCCGGCCCGCAGCCTGTTCACCAAGATCGACCACGTCGGTATCGCCGTTGCCGATCTCGACGCGGCGATCGCCTTCTACCGCGACACGTTCGGCATCGTCAGCGTCCACGAGGAGACCAACGAGGAGCAAGGTGTCCGCGAGGCCATGCTCACCGTCGGCGACGGCGCGACGATGATCCAGCTGCTCGCGCCGCTGTCCGGCGACTCGACGATCGCGAAGTTCCTCGATCGCAGCGGCCCCGGCGTGCAGCAGGTGGCCTACACGGTCGAGGACATCGACGCGGTCAGCGCGACGCTGCGCGAGCGCGGGGTGCGGCTGCTCTACGACGCCCCGCGGCGGGGCACGTCGGACAGCCGGGTGAATTTCGTCCACCCGAAGGACGCCGGCGGCGTACTCGTCGAGCTCGTGCAGCCCGCTGCTCCTCCGGCCGCGGGCTCGACTCCGCAGGACAGCTAAGTTACCGTCCAGTAATATCGACGCCTACCCGACCCAGCAGCGTGGAGGCCCTTGCCGTGAACAGCGCCGTGGACGACATCCGCACCGCCATCCTCGACGACCAGCTCGACGCGATCGCCGACCTGCCGGTCCCGGACAGCTACGAGGGGGTGGTCGTCCGCGCCGACGAGGTCGGCATGTTCGAGGGTCTTTCGACCCGCGAGAAGGATCCGCGCAAGAGCCTGCACGTGCAGGAGGTGCCCACCCCCGAGCTCGGTCCCGGTGAGGCGCTCGTCGCGGTCATGGCCAGCGCGATCAACTACAACACCGTGTGGACGTCGATCTTCGAGCCGGTCTCGACGTTCAGCTTCCTGAAGCGGTACGGGAAGTCGTCCTCGCTCGCGGCGAAGCACGACCTGCCGTACCACGTCGTCGGCTCCGACCTCGCCGGCGTCGTGCTGCGCGTGGGACCCGGCGTGACGAAGTGGAAGGCCGGCGACGAGGTCGTTGCGCACTGCCTGTCCGTCGAGCTGGAGGACCCGCAGGGCCACGACGACTCGATGATGGATCCGCAGCAGCGGATCTGGGGGTTCGAGACCAACTTCGGCGGGCTCGCGCAGCTGGCGCTGGTGAAGTCCAACCAGCTGATGCCCAAGGCGCCCCACCTCACCTGGGAGGAGGCGGCCTCGCCGGGGCTGGTCAACTCGACCGCCTACCGGCAACTCGTCAGCCATCACGGCGCCGGCATGAAGCAGGGCGACCTCGTCCTCATCTGGGGAGCGTCCGGGGGCCTGGGCGGGTACGCGACCCAGTACGCGCTCAACGGCGGCGCGACGCCGATCTGCGTCGTCTCCTCGCCCGAGAAGGCCGAGATCTGCCGGTCGATGGGTGCCGAGCTGATCATCGACCGCAACGCCGAGGGCTACCAGTTCTGGAAGGACGGCGAGCAGCAGCCGGCCGAGTGGCGGCGGCTGGGCAAGAAGATCCGCGAGCTCACCGGCGGCGACGACGTCGACATCGTCTTCGAGCACCCCGGTCGCGAGACGTTCGGCGCGAGCGTGTTCGTCACCAAGCGCGGCGGCACCATCGTCACCTGCGCCTCGACGTCGGGCTACATGCACGAGTACGACAACCGCTACCTCTGGATGACGCTGAAGCGCATCGTCGGCTCGCACTTCGCGAACTACAAGGAGTCGTGGGAGGCCAACCGGCTGATCTCGAAGGGCGCGATCCACCCGACGCTGTCGAAGGTGTACCCGCTCGCCGAGACCGGTCAGGCGACCTACGACGTGCACCGGAACGCGCACCAGGGCAAGGTCGGCGTGCTGTGCCTCGCCCCGGAGGAGGGGCTGGGCGTCCGCGACCAGGCGACCCGCGCCAAGCACCTGGACGCCATCAACCGCTTCCGCGGGCAGTGACGGCGGCTTCCGGGGATTTCGCGCCAGGGATTCCAGGGGACGTCCCCGGCCGGGCTCCGGCGGTGGGAGACTCGGTCGCATGAGCAGTGACAACAGCTTCGACGTGCTGCCCATGCTGACGGACGGGTACCGCGGCTTCGCGCAGGTGCTGCGCGGGTACGACCGCGCCCAGGTCGACAGCTACCTGGCCCAGATCGAGGACGACCTGCGCGCGGCGGGCCACGAACGTGACGC
>DASSEP010000080.1:0-13217 GCA_035695205.1 Jatrophihabitans sp.
GCGACTGCGTTTGCGCAGGTCACTGTGCGGCGTCGGGCGGTTACCCGCCGCCGATACGTGGGCCTTATCGCTCGCCGCGCGGGACGTAGTGACGCTCGGTCGGACCGACGTACACCTGCCGAGGCCGCCCGATCTTCGTCATCGGATCGACGATCATCTCTCGCCACTGCGCGATCCACCCAGGCAGCCGGCCGATGGCGAAAAGCACGGTGAACATCCGGGTGGGGAAGCCCATCGCCTTGTAGATCACGCCGGTGTAGAAGTCGACGTTCGGGTAGAGCTTGCGCGACACGAAGTAGTCGTCCTCGAGTGCCACGCTCTCGAGCTCCATGGCGATGTCGAGCAGGTCGTCGCGCTTGCCCATTGCCGACAGCACCTCGTCGGCGGACTCCTTCACAATCGCCGCCCGCGGGTCGTAGTTCTTGTACACCCGGTGGCCGAAGCCCATCAGCTTGACGCCGTCCTGCTTGTCCTTGACCTTGCGGACGAACTCGCTGACGTCGCCGCCGTCGTTCTTGATGCGCTGCAGCATCTCGAGCACCGCCTGGTTCGCGCCGCCGTGCAGGGGGCCGAACAGCGCGTTGATGCCCGCCGAGACGGAGGCGAACAGGTTCGCCTGCGACGAGCCGACGAGGCGCACGGTCGAGGTGGAGCAGTTCTGCTCGTGGTCGGCGTGCAAGATGAACAGCCGGTCGAGGGCCTTGGTGATGGCCGGGTCGACCTCGTACGGCTCGGCCGGGAACCCGAAGGTCATCCGCAGGAAGTTCTCGACCAGGCCCAGCGAGTTGTCGGGGTAGAGGAACGGCTGGCCGACGCTCTTCTTGTACGCGTAGGCCGCGATCGTCGGCAGCTTCGCGAGCAGCCGGTAGGTCGAGAGCTCGAAATCCTCGTGGTCGAACGGGTCGAGGAAGCCCTGGTAGAAGGTCGACAGCGCGGACACCGCGGAGGACAGCACCGGCATCGGGTGCGCGTCGGCGGGGAAGCCGTCGAAGAACCGCTTCATGTCTTCGTGCAGCAGCGTGTGCCGGCGGATGTTGTTCTCGAAGCTCGCCAGCTGATCGCTGTTGGGCAGCTCGCCGTTGATGAGCAGGTAGCTGGTCTCGATGAACGTGGAGTTCTCGGCCAGCTCGTCGATCGGGTAGCCGCGGTAGCGCAGGACGCCGGCGTCGCCGTCGATGTAGGTGATCTCGGACTTGCAGGAGGCGGTGTTGGCGAAGCCCGGGTCGTAGGTGACCAGGCCCGTCGACGAGAGGAGCTTGCTGATGTCGGCGCCCGAGGATCCCTCGACGGCGTGGCTGATCGGCAGCTCGAGTGATTCCTTGCCGGGCACTGTGAGCGCGGCGGACTGGGCGTTGTCGGACATTGGCTCCCCTTCAACCGGTCGTTGTCTCGACCATACTTCCGTGGCGCAGGCGGCTGTGGCCGCCTGCTTCGATCAGTGCGGAACCCGGCGGTGGCCGGGTCGCGCTCACCCGCCGTGCTCGGCGAGGTTCTGCAGCCGGACCTCGCCGCGAGCCACGGCGCGGTCGTTCTCGTCGGTGACCTCCACGAGCCACAGCTGCTGGCTGCGGCCCCGGTGGATCGGCGTGGCGGTGGCGGTCAGGACGCCCTCGCGCACCGCGCGAAGGAAGTTGGTGTGGTTGGCAACGCCGACGACGCGGCCGCGTTCGCCGAACCACACCGCGGCGCCGATGCTCGCCGTCGCTTCCACGGCGGAGCAGTACACGCCGCCGTGGACGATGCCGTAGGGCTGCAGGTGACGGGCGTCGACCGTCCACCATGCCACCACCCGGTCCGGGCCGGCCTCCTCGAGCGTGAAGCCGAGCAGGTTGTTGAGCCCGGAGTCGACGACCCCGTCGAGCGCGGCGCCGATCTTTCCGTCCAACTGCACGTCGCGACCGTAGCGTGCCGCCGGACGGGCCGAGTCAGGCGGTCGCCGGAGTGTGAGCCGAGACGGCGCCGGACGCGCGGTGCGTGCCGAACTCGAGGACGCCGTCGTCGATGGGGGCGCGGCGCAGCATCGGGACGTCGCGGAGGTAGTTGTTGGTCACCTTCCACGGCCCGCGGGTGCCCTGCCGCGGCAGATGCGCGTTGCCCCGCACGACGTATCCGGACTTCAGCGCGCCCATGACCGATCCTGCGGCGCGGTCGGCGTCAAGCGCGCGGGCGACCGCGGTGCTGTAGCCGTGCTCGTCCATGTAGTTGAGCAGCCGGCAGGTGTATTCGGCGGCGAGGTCGGCCTTGAGGGTCCACGACGCGTTGATGTAGCCGAACACCAGCGCGGCGTTGGGCACGCCTTCGAGCAGCACGCCCTTGTAGGTGACGCGCTCGTTGATCCGTACCGGGCGGCCGTCCACCTCGAGTTCCGCGCCGCCGAGCATCTGCACGGCGAGCCCCGTCGCGGTGATGATGATGTCGGCGTCGAGGTGTCGGCCGGACTCCAGCTCGACGCCGCTCTCGGTCAGGGTCTTGATGCGGTCGGTGACGACCTCGGCCTTGCCGGCGCGGATGGCGCGGAACAGGTCGCCGTCGGGGACGACACACAGCCGCTGGTCCCACGGGTCGTACTCGGGGGTGAAGTGCTTGAGGTCGGCATGGTCGCCGAGTTGGCGCCGGGCGCCCCTCACCACGAGGCGCCGGACGAGGTCGGGCCTGGCGCGGGCCAGCGCGTAGATGGCGCGTTGCATCGTGATGTTGCGGGCGCGGGCGAGCTTGTAGGCCACGGCTGGGGGGAGCACCTTGCGCATGGCGGCGGTGATCTCGTCGCGCGCGGGCAGCGAGACGATGTAGGTAGGGGACCGCTGCAGCATCGTCACGTGGGCGGCGTCCTGGGCCAGGGCCGGCATCAGGGTGACCGCGGTGGCGCCGCTTCCGATGATCACGATCCGCTTGCCGCGGTGGTCGAGATCGTCCGGCCAGTGCTGCGGATGCACCAGGGTGCCTGCGAAGCGCTCCTCGCCCGGGAAGTCCGGACGGTGGCCGCGGTCGTAGTTGTAGTAGCCGGTGCAGCCGAGCAGGAAGTTCGCCGTCCACGTCGTCGTCTCGCCGGTGCCCTCGTCCGTGGCGGTGACCGTCCAGCGTTGGTCGGTCGACGACCAGGACGCCTTCTGCACGCCGGCGCCGAATCGGATGTGCCGTTCCACGCCGTACTCGCGCGCCGTGTCGCGCAGGTAGGTCCGGATCGACTCGCCGTCGGCCAGCACCTTCGTGTCGTGCCAGGGCTGGAAGTTGTAGCCGAAGGTGAACATGTCCGAGTCGGAGCGGATGCCGGGGTAGCGGAACAGGTCCCAGGTGCCACCGATCGCGCGCCGCCGTTCGAGGATCGCGTAGGACTTGCCCGGGCACTCGCGTTCGAGGTGGCAGGCGGCGCCGATCCCGGAAACCCCCGCGCCCACGATCAGGACGTCGACGTGATGTTCGGCCATCCGGCCCTCCTGCATCTCGGCTGCGCTCGCTACCTGTGACAGACCGTACCGATCCCGGCGGCCCACGCCCACTCGGAGTTACCCGCCGGTAGGAGGAAGGCACGCGGCGTGGGCTACGGCACCATGGGGCGATGCACGCGTGGGACGAGGCGGTCGCGGCGCTGGGCGGTAACGCACCCGGAGCCGTGACCGTCGAGCTGGACAACCGCTACGCCGAACCGCACCGGTGCTACCACACCGCCGAGCACGTCGCCGCGGTGCTGCGCGACGCGAAAGCCCTCGCCGACGCCGTCGGTCTGCACGAGCGCGACCGCGCGTTGGTCGACCTGGCAGCCTGCGCGCACGACGTGATCCACACCGGGGTTCCGGGCGAGGACGAACGGGCCAGCGCGGGCTGGGCGCGCCGGGCCCTGGACGCCGCCGGGATCCGACCAGCGGACGCCGCCCGCGTCGAGGAGCTGGTGCTGTTCACCGCCGACCACCGCGTGCCGGACAACGACACCGCGGCGGGCGTGCTGGTCGACGCCGATCTCGCGATCCTGGGCGGCACGGCGGTCGAGTACGACGCGTATGTGGCCGCGGTGCGCGCGGAATACGGCCACGTGCCGGATCCCCAGTGGCGGGTCGGGCGTACCCGTGTGCTCGAGCAACTGCTGGCCGTCGCCCCGCTGTACCGGACCCAGGCAGCGCGCGAGCGTTGGGAACAGCAGGCGCAGCTCAACATCCGCCGGGAGCTCGCTGCTCTGCGCGGGTGATCACCCCACGATCGGCGCCGCGGTAACGAGGTGTCGAGCCCGACCGGCGTCAGCCGGCGCGCAGGCCCAGCAGGTCGAAATGGGCCGGCCGGGCGGGCGTACCGCCGGACGTGGCGACCACGGCGAAGATTCCCGGCGCCGCATTCCAGTCCAGCGGCGCCGACCAGTGACCGGACGAGTCGGCAATGCCAGTGTCGCGGCCGGCCACAGTCCCGGTCGCCGTGATGGCGGTCACGTGCACCGTGGCACCCGCCGGCGCGCCCCGACCGGACACCTGCACCGGGTCCGCCGCATTGACCGTGACGGCCGGCGCGGTGATCGCGAAGGCGGGCGTCCGGGAGCGGACCGGACCGACGACCTCCCACGGGTAGTCGGCGCCCTCGCCGTAGCGGGCGAGCAGCAGATCCCCCGACGCGTGCGGGGTCCCGTTCTCGCGGTAACCGACATCCACGGCCATGACCGCCGCTGGTTCCCGGCCGTGAATCGGATAGCCGGGATAGCTGAGGACGGACAAGCCGCGCAGCCCGAGAACGCGGTGCAGGTAGCGGTCGCCCACCTGCCGCGCGTCGTACTGCCACGCCGAGCGGGTTTCGTTCCGGCGCTGCGCCCGCCACGCCTGCACCTCGGTGTAGGACGAGAACGGCCACAACGGCGCGTTCCGGTGGTCCGAACAACCGCTCGGCACGAAGTTGTCGCAGAACTCGCCGACGACGACGCGATCGTTCGCGCCGGTGTGGACGCTCGTCGGCTGCTCGGTCAGCACGGGTTTCGGAGTGGGGCCCGTGGCCGGCAGCGTGGCGCGGTCGGTGCCGCCGGTCGCGCCGGCGACGCCGAAGGCGATCCCGGCGACCGCAGCCGCAGCCAAGCCGGCCGCAGCCACCCGCCAGCCGCGTCGCGATGAGATAGGCACCACCTCCGCCTCGCGGATGCCGGGTGGCGCCGCGTCGTCCGGAACATTGCGCATCGCGGTGTCACGCAGGGCAGCTTCGAGGTGGTCCTCGATCGGCCGGTGCTGCTCGGTGGGGACGGTCATGACAGGTCTCCCAGCTTCTGCTCCAGGGCGTCCAGCCCGCGGCTCGCGGTGGACTTCACGGTTCCTTTGGAGACCCCGAGGGTCGCCGCGATCTCGGCTTCGGAAAGCCCGCTCCAGTAGCGCAGGACGAGCACTTCCCGCTGTCGGCGCGGTAGCTCGCGCAGCGCAGCGATCATCTCGGCGTGCTGCGCGGCGACGATCACGTCGTGGTCGGCGCCGTGCGCGGTCTGCTCGAGCTCGGCGAGGTGAGGCGACCGTTGCGTGAGGTGCCGCCGGGCCACGAGCCGGTGCCGCAGCCGGGAGCGGGCGCCGTTGACGACGCTGGTGCGCAGATAGCTGACGGCGGCGGCCGCGTGGCGCAGGTGCCGGGTCCGGCGCTGCAGGGCGAGGAAGGCGTCCTGCACCACGTCCTCGGCCTCGGCGCGGTCGTCGACCAGCAACACCGCCAGCCGCACCATCGCATGCCAGTGCGCGTCGTAGAGCGCCGCCACGTCGATCGTGCCGTCGAGGCGGGCCTCGCCCGCATCGGCCATCGCAGTCCCCACCCGTCCGTCCGATCTCGGCCGGATCTGTTCGATCATCACGACATCCAAGACGCACCATCGGCGAAAAGGTTGATCGCCGATTCCGACGCAATGATCAGAGGGGGCCGACGTCGAGCACGGTCACCACCGGCTCACCCTCCTCGTCGCTGGCGGCCAGATCGACCTCGGCGGTGATGCCCCAGTCCCGGTCGCCCTCGGGGTCGTCGAATACCTGACGGACCCGCCAGGTGTCCTCGCCGCGGGTGATGTGCAGCAAGCCCGGCCCGCGCGCGTCCGCGCCGGTGCCCATGCGGTCGTACTCGGCGAAATAGTCCTCGATCGCTGTCGCCCACCGGTCGGCGTCCCAACCAGCGGCGCCGTCGAGCTCGCCGAGTTCCTCGTAGCGGCGCAACGCCGCCAGCTCCACGCGGCGGAACAGGGCGTTGCGGACCAGCACCGTGAAGGCCCGCACGTTCGCAGTCAGTTCCGCAAGGACGGGTCCCGGTACGGCCTCCGCCGACGTCCCGCCGCCCGCGGTCAGCGCCTCCCACTCGTCGACGAGACTCGAGTCGACCTGGTGGATGAGCGCGCCGAGCCACTCGGTGATGTCGTCGAGCGCGTCCGTGCGCGCCGCGTCCGGCACGCTCGAGCGCAGCGCCCGGTAAGCGTCGGAGAGGTAGCGAAGCAGCAGGCCCTCGCTGCGGGTCAGCCCGTAATGCGAGACGTACTGGGTGAACGTCATCGCCCGCTCCCACATGTCGCGCACCACCGACTTGGGGGAGAGGTCGTCCTCGCGGAGCCACGGATGGCTCTGCCGGTAGATGGCGAACGCGCCGGTGAGCAATTCGTCGAGCGGTTTGGGATGCGTGACGTCGGCGAGCAGTTCCATCCGCTCGTCGTAGTCGATGCCTTCGGCCTTCATCGCCGCGACCGCCTCGCCCCGGGCGGCCCGCTGCTGCGCCGCGAGCACCTGGCGCGGGTCCTCCAACGTCGCCTCGAACACTGACACCACGTCGAGGGCGTATGTCTCGGACGCCGGATCGAGCAGCTCGAGCGCGGCGAGTGCGAACGTCGACAACGGCTGGTTCAGAGCGAAGTTCAGCGGCAGGTCGGTGGTCAGCCGCACCCTGCGGCCCTGCTCGTCCGGCTCGGCGAGCCGTTCGACGACCCCGGCGGCGAGCAGTGCCCGGTAGGCACGGATGGCGTCACGCACCTGGCCGCGCCGCGCGCTCGGGTCGCTGTGGTTGGTCATGATCAGCTCGCGCATGTGCACGAACGCGTCGCCCGGCCGTGCGATCACGTTCAGCACCATCGCCGGCGTGACGGCGAACTGCGCGCGCAGCGGCTCGGGCGCGGCGGCCTGCAGCCGCTCGGAGGTGTTGCGGCTCCATGACACGAACCCCTCAGGAGGCTTGCGCCGCACCACCTTGCGTCGCTTCTTGGGGTCGTCGCCGGCCTTGGCGAGCAGTTTGGCGTTCTCGACCTCGTGCTCGGGCGCCTGGACGACGACGGTGCCGGCGGTGTCGAAGCCGGCGCGTCCGGCGCGGCCGGCGATCTGGTGGAACTCGCGGGCCTGCAGTTGCCGGCGTCGCTGCCCGTCGTACTTGCTCAGTTCGGCGAACACGACCGTCCGGATCGGGACGTTGATGCCCACACCGAGCGTGTCCGTGCCACAGATGACCTTGAGCAGCCCGGCCTGGGCGAGCTGCTCGACCAGCCGGCGGTAGCGCGGCAGCATCCCGGCGTGGTGCACGCCGATGCCGTGCCGCACGAGCCGGGACAGCACCTTGCCGAAGCCGGCCGTGAAGCGGAACGCGCCGATGGTCTCGGCGATCTCGTCGCGCTCGGCGCGGGTGGCCACGTTGATGCTGGTCAGCGACTGGGCGTGCTCGAGCGCCGCGGCCTGGGTGAAGTGCACGACGTAGATCGGCGCCTGCCCGCCGGCGAGCAGGTCGCTGATCGTCTCGTGCAGCGGCGTCTCGGCGTAGTAGTGGTGCAGCGGCACCGGACGCTCGCCGGCCTCGACGACCGCGGTCTCGCGGCCGGTGCGGCGGGACAGGTCGTCGGCGATCGGTGTCACGTCGCCGAGGGTGGCCGACATGAGCAGGAACTGCGCGCGGTGCATCTCCAGCAACGGCACCTGCCACGCCCAGCCGCGATCCGGGTCGGCGTAGTAGTGGAACTCGTCCATGATCACGACGGCGAGGTCGCTGTCCGGGCCGGACCGCAGCGCGATGTTGGCAAGGATCTCGGCGGTGCAGCACAGGATCGGGGCGTCCGGGTTCACCGCCGCGTCGCCGGTCATCATCCCGACGTTGGCCGAGCCGAACACGCCGCAGAGGGCGAAGAACTTCTCGCTCACCAGGGCCTTGATCGGCGCGGTGTACACCGACCGGACCCCGCGCGAGAGCGCGACGAAATGCGCGGCCACCGCGACCAGGGATTTGCCGGAGCCGGTCGGCGTCGCGAGCACCACGTTGACGCCGGTGACCAGCGCCAGCAGCGCCTCGTCCTGGGCCGGGTAGAGCTCGATGCCCTGGCCGAGCACCCAGTCACGGAACGTCTCGTACAGCTCGTCCGGTTCGGCGCCGAACGGCGCGGTCAAGAGAGGTTCGGTGCTGGTCATCGTGGCGACCACTCTGCCGGACCGCGCCGGTCGAGGGGCGGACGGCCCGGGCCGTGGGGCCCGCAGCTCCCGTCCGGTGCGGGAACTTCGGGCCTGCTCTGCTCCCGCCGCGCTGCCTAGCGTGAATACCGGAACGTCGCGGAGGTGCAACCATGACCGCTCTGGAACGGCGCAACGCGGCCCTGCTCGAGGCCGAGCGGCTGCGGGCGCAGGCGACCCGGGCTGCCGAGCAGGAGTACAGCGAGACGGTCGCGCGGCTCCGCGCGAAGTTCGAGGCCGAGCTCACGGCGGCGGCCGAGCGGCGCCGCTCGGTCGTCCGGCCGGCGCACCGGGCCTACAACGCCGCGGTCATCGAGGCGGAACTGATGCTGGCCGCCGCCTCGCTGGTCGGCACGCGCGACTGACGCCGGAGTCCGGCCACGACCGGTGTCGGAACGTAGGAGCGCTCGAGGGGGTGGCCGTGAGCAACGGTGACCAACGCATGCTGCACAGCGACGCGTTCGCCTGGTACATGGAAAAGGACCCGGTGCTGCGGTCCACCATCGTCGCCGTCGACCGGCTCGATCGCGAGCCCGACTGGGATCTGCTGCACTCTCGCATCGATCGGCTGACCCGGCTGGCACCGACGTTGCGGATGCGGGTACAGGCCCCGCCGCTGCGGCTTGGGCCACCCCGCTGGACCTACGACGAATCCTTCGACCTGGACTACCACCTGCGCCGCGTCCGGCTGGCCGAGCCGGCGGGCTGGAACGAAGTCCTCGAGTTCGCCCGCACCGCCGCGATGGACGACTTCGACCGGTCCCGACCGCTGTGGGAGTTCACCGTACTGGAAGGTATGTCTGACGGCGGCGCGGCGTTCGTGACGAAGCTGCACCACTCGTTGACGGACGGGATCGGCGGCATGCAGCTCGCAGCCCTGGTTGTGGACTTCGGGCCGGAGCCGCCCGCACTCGACGAGGCGCCACCGGCTCCGGAGGGGCGCCAGCTCTCATCGCTGGACCTGACGGTCCGCTCGGTCGCCGACGACACCGTGGAGGCGGCCGGCGCCGCAACCCGGATCCTTCGTGCTCTGCCCGCGGGCATGCTGGTCGCGGCGCGGCACCCGGTATCGACGGTTCGCGGCGCCGTCGCGACCACGACGTCGATCGGCCGGTTCGTCGCGCCGGTCAACCGTCCGCTCTCTCCAGTGCTGGGGAAGCGGCGCACCAGCCGGACGCTCGCGACGCTCGATGTGCCGTTCGA
The DNA here is from genome assembly GCA_035695205.1 of Jatrophihabitans sp. Classification (GTDB taxonomy): domain Bacteria; phylum Actinomycetota; class Actinomycetes; order Mycobacteriales; family Jatrophihabitantaceae; genus Jatrophihabitans. Next base: position 9,606 of record DASSEP010000080.1, read on the forward strand.
GCAGTTCCACGAAGCCGCGGTGTCGGCCGGCGGACATATCAACGATGCTTTCATCGCCGCGCTGGCCGGCGGCATGCATCGCTATCACGCCCGCCGCAGCGCGTCCTTGGACGAGGTGCGGGTCACCGTCCCGATCAGCATTCGCGGCGATGCGGATGCCATCGGTGGCAACCGGATCACCCTCACCCGCATCAAGATGCCGGCCGCCATCGCCGAGCCCGGCGAACGCATCCGGCACACCAGGGAGATCATGCAAGTATGGCGCCGTGAGCCGGCGCTGGGACATACCCAGGAGATCGCATTTGGCCTGAACCTGCTGCCACGGCCCTATATCGGCGGTCTGCTGAAACGCGTCGAGATGCTGGCCAGCGACGTCCCCGGCATTCCCACCCCGGTGTGGCTCGCCGGCGCGCGGGTGATCGGCTACTACGCGTTCGGACCGACGATCGGCGCAGGCATGAACGCGACGTTGATGTCCTATGCCGACGTGTGCAACATCGGCGTCAACATCGACACCAGCGCGATCGACGATCCTGAGGCGCTGATGGCCTGCATCCAGGAAGCCTTCGACGAGATCCTGGCGCTCGCGCCGAAGAAGCGGGCGAAGCGGGTGAAGGCAGCGGAGGACACGGCGTCGCACCAGAAGGCGGCCGACCCGCCGAGCGGCCCGTAGCCGGCGGTCAGCCCTGCCCCGCCGGAGCCGGCTTCGGATCCGCCCCGCTGAGCCGCTCGCGTTGCAGCACCACGGTGTACTTGGGGTCGCGGGCCGACTGCTGACCGGCGTGGAAGATGCCGAACCGGGTGCAGAACGAGCTGGCGAGCAGACTTGCGCCCGAGACTGCCGCGATCCGCCGGCTGCGGCCGGCGAAGAGGGTGCCCAGCGCACCGGCCACGGTGAGCGTCTTGGCGGCCTTCATGAAGGCGCCGGCCTTGCCCTCGTGCAGCGGCTCGGCGGCGATGCCCATCGACGATTCCATCCGGTGCTCGGCGGCGAGCTCGAGTGCGGCGCCCCCCAACGCGAAGTAGCGCGCCGGCGCCGACTCACTCGTCGGCACGGCGAGTATGGCCAGACCGCCCGCGGCCAGCGCGGCCGAACCGGTGAACAGGAACGGCATCTCGCGGTAGCCCTCGTGCCAGCTGGGTGTGGCGGTGTCCGAGACGAGGACGGCCGTGTAGGACATCACCGCCGGTCCGACTGCGGCCGCCGCGAGCCCCGCCGGCCGGTCGAGCGCGGCGAGCGTCCGGCCCACCCACGCCAGACGCGAGGGCAGCAACCCGCGCAGTTCGGCGGCGGCGGCGATGCCGGCCGGCAGGCTGAAGGCGCTCAAGATCCACGTGCCCACCGACATAGGCGAGGTCGGCTTGGCGACGCGCAACATGTTGACGAAGCGGGATGGGCGGCCGAGGTCGTGCACCAGCAGCCCGAAGCTGGCCAGCAGGGCGCCGATCGATCCCAGCCGGGACGCTCGCCGCAGCGCCGGGCGGTCGGTGAGATCGGCGCCGGCGCCGAGCAGCGCGGCGCCGCCGGCCAGGCCGCCGGTGAAGAAGTAGGCGGGAATGTCGGCGGTCCATGGCGCCGCCTTGAGCACCGGCCGCCCGTAGTAGCTGGTGAACTCGGCGTCGGGCACCATCGGCTGCTCGCCGCGGCGCCGCCTGCCGTGCCGCCCGCCCTTCGCGCCGGGCGCGGCGTTCCGGCCGCGCCCGAAGTTCTGCACCCCTTCGCGCCCGACGCTGTCGCTGCTCGGCGTGTAACCGCCCTCAGTGGTCATCGGCGGCCTCCGGCGAATGCGGTGAGCGCCCCGGCGATCGCGGTGAGGGCGGCCAGCCCGGCCTTCTTCCACATGTCCGGCAGGTCGCGGGTGGTGACGACCGGATCGGGTGGCAGGCCGTAGGCCTCGGGCTCGTCGAGCAGCAGGAACATCGCGCCGCCGCCGCCGATGCCGTCGTTGGGGTTGTCCAGGTACAGCCGGGCCTCGGCGACGCCGGCGTCGTGCAGCGTGCGCTGCCGCTCCTGGGCGCGCCTGCGCAGCTCGTCGATGTCGCCGAACTGGATCGACTCGGTCGGGCAGGCCTGCGCGCAGGCCGGCGTCATGCCGTCCTGCAGCCGGTCGTAGCACAGCGTGCACTTCTGGGCGAGGCCGTTGTTCTTGACGGCCTTGCCGCCCTCGCGGCGGTCGATGACGCCGAAAGGGCACGCCGGCACGCAGTAGCCGCAGCCGTTGCAGACGTCGTCCTGGACGACGACCGTGCCGAACTCGGTGCGGAACAGCGATCCGGTGGGGCAGACGTCGAGGCAGGCCGCGTGCGTGCAGTGCTTGCAGACGTCCGATTCCATGAGCCAGCGGAACTCGCTGCGGGCCTCGCCACGCGTCTCGGCGAGCGGGGCGCCGTCGGGCGCTTCGACGTCGACAGATCCCGTGGCCGTGCCCAGCTGGCTGCGGTCGCCGGTGATCGCCTCACCGGCCAGCAGGTTGACCGCCGGGCTCCCTGACGGGCCGGTGGGCAGCTGTTCGTAGCCCGCCTCCTGGGACGACAACCGGCGCGGCTGCTCGATGAAGGCGACGTGCCGCCACGTGCTGGCGCCGAGGGCTCCGGTGTTGTCGTAGGAGGAGCCGAGCAGGTTCAGCCCGTCCTCGGGGACGCCGTTCCACTCCTTGCAGGCGACCTCGCAGGCCTTGCAGCCGATGCACACCGACGTGTCGGTGAAGAACCCCATCCGTGGTGAATCGCCGCGCCAACCTGCCGCCTCGGCGACACCGTCGCTCTCGGCGACCCCGGTGGTGGAGTTCTGTCTGCCGTAGAGCTTGTTGCCGCTGTCGCTCATCCGCCGCCCGCTTCGAGAGTCCGAGTTCGTGACGCGCTCCGTCACACGATCATCGACGATCCTCCCCAACCACCCTGTACGCATCACGGGCGCGATGCAAGACTCGTTAGGAATGCGCCGCGCCGTGGTAGTGATCCGGTGGATCACTCGGAGTTGCCTGGATCCACTCGGGTTCAGAGTTGGGCGAGTCGTCGAGGAGAGTCGTGACGGAGACCCGGAAACCGGCCCTGCTGCAATGGCCCGTCCTGCGCCAGGCGCTGGGCAGCGATCACCTCGGTCGCGGCTCGGCCGCGAAGTCGCCCCACGAGTGGGTGCCACGCACCCGCACCGCGGACAAGGTCGTCGGCAGCATCTGCCCGTTCTGCGCGGTGGGATGCGGTCAGAAGGTCTACGTCAAGGACGAGAAGGTCATCCAGATCGAGGGTGACCCCGATTCGCCGGTGAGCCGCGGCCGGCTCTGCCCGAAGGGCTCGGCCAGCCTGCAGCTCACCACCGGCTCCAGCCGCGAGTACAAGGTCAAGTACCGGCGCCCGTACGGCACGGAGTGGGAGGAACTCGAACTCGATCGCGCCATGGACATGATCGCCGACCGGGTGATCGCCACGCGCCGTCAGCACTGGGAGGACGAGCTCGACGGCAAGCGGGTCAACCGCACCATGGGCATCGCCAGCCTCGGAGGAGCGACCCTCGACAACGAGGAGAACTACCTCATGAAGAAGCTGTACACGGCGATGGGCGCGATACAGATCGAGAACCAGGCCCGTATTTGACACTCCTCCACCGTTCCC
>DASSEP010000081.1:0-14394 GCA_035695205.1 Jatrophihabitans sp.
CTCGGTCGAACTGGAGAACCTGCTCGCCGGTAACCCGGACATCGCCGAGGCTGCCGTCATCGGCATCCCGGACGACCGGTGGACCGAGCGCCCGCTGGCCTGCGTCGTGCGCCGGCCGGGAACCGACCCGCAGCCCGAGGAACTCGCGAAGTTCCTCGACGGCAAGGTCGCGTCGTGGCAGGTACCGGAGAACTGGACGTTCGTCGACGAGGTTCCCAAGACGACCGTGGGGAAGTTCGACAAGAAGGTGCTGCGCACCCGCTTCCAGCAGGGCGAGCTGCACATCGAGCGCACCAAGCCCTGACGATCACCCGCCGGTCAGGCCTCGGCGAGCGACATCGGGCCGTACACCCTGCGGTCGCCGTCGAACAGCGTCACCTGCGCCACGCCGGCGGCCGCGAGTTCGCGCCACTGCTCCCCCAGCCAGCTCTCCGCGTCGGACTGGTTCTGGTGTGCCGGCGACGGTGGCTCGGCGAGCGGCGTTCCGTCCGCCTGCTCCAGCCGCCACGTCCAGGTCATCGCCCGACCTCGCTGTGCGCGTTGCTCATCGGCACTCCGATCTCGATCCTGACCCGACCCTAGCCAGCGCAGCAGCCGGCTCGACCGGCGGCGGGCCCGCGAACCGCGGCGCCGCGCCGAACGCTGCCCGCCGCGCCGCCCGCCGGAACGTCGCGAGCGCGGCCGGCCCGACGACCAGGATGAGCAGGAAGTTCGTGATCGCCCGACCGGTGTCCCAGCCGAGGGAGGTCGTGAGGTCGAAGACGAGATACCGGTGCCACTGCTCGGCGAACGAAGCCCCTGGCAGATAAGCGATCGAGCTGCCCGGATCGAGCGAGAACGGCCAGAACGACAGGTTGAGCAGGAACCCGTAGACGTAGCCGGCGAGCGCCCCGTAGCCAGCGAGCAGCAGCACCTCCGCACGGCCCCGGGCGCGGGGCAGCAGCCCGGCGAACAGGCCGATCCACGCGCAACCGAACATCTCGTACGGCAGCCACGGCCCCACCCCGCCGGTCACCAGCGCGGAGGCGAACAGCGACGTGCACCCGAGAGTGAATCCGAAGCCCGGCCCGAAGACCCGTCCGGCGAGGACGAGGACGAAGAAGATCGTCTCCACCCCGGCCGTTCCGGCGCCGAGCGGGCGCAGCGCCGCGTTCACCGCCGAGAGCACGCCGAGCACGGCGATCGCCTTGGCGTCGATGCCCCCGTCGGCGATCTCGGCGAAGACGACGGCCAGCACCAGCAACAGGAGCAGGCCGAACATCAGCGGGGCGGTGAACGACTGCTCGAAGGTGCCGGGCGCGACGACGAACGGCCACAGGAACGAGACCGCGCCGACGAACGACGCCAGCAGCACGGTGACGGTGGTGCGCCGCGGCAGCCGGATCGCCGCGAGTCGGCTCACGGCGCACCCCCGGCCAGCGCTGCGGCGACCTGGTCGACGGTGAGGTAGGGCAGCGGCGCGAGGATCTTCGCGGTCTGCGGGGCGAAGGCCGGCGAGGCGACCACGACCTCCGCGGTCGGGCCGTCCGCCACGATCTCGCCGTCGGCGAGCACCACCACCCGGTCGGCCGCGGCTGCGACGAATTCGACGTCGTGGGTGGAGATGAGCACCGCCCGGCCGTCGGCGGCGAGGTCGTCGACGATGCGGATCAGCGCCCGCTTGGCCGGGTAGTCCAGTCCTCGGGTGGGCTCGTCCAGCAGCAGCACCTGCGGGGTGGCGCGCAGCTGCACGGCGAGCACCAGGCACAGCCGCTGGCCCTCGGACAGGTCGCGCGGGTGGATGTCGTCGACGACGCCCGGGCAGAGCCGGTCGAGCAGCGCCCGCGCGTTCGGGCCGGGTGCGGCCGCGGATTCGCGGTCGGCCTGCTCGAGTTCGGCGCGCACGGTGTCGAGGTAAAGCAGGTCGGCGGGTGTCTGCGGCACGAGGCCGACCAATGCCCGGGCGGCGGCCGGCGCCAGCCGCTGCGGGTCGCTGCCGCGCACTTCGACGCGCCCGGCAGCCCGCGGTCCGGAGCCCTGCAGCGCCCACAGCAGCGAGGACTTGCCCGAGCCGTTGCGGCCCATCAGCGCCGTCACCTCTCCGGCGTGCAGCTCGAGACCGACCCCGGCGACCGCGACCAGTTCGCCGTACCGCACCGCGATCGCCCGAGCGCGGAGCACGGGCCGTCGCGGACCGCCCGCATCCCGGCGCAGCGCGGGCACCGCCAGCGGTGCGATCGTCTCGCGGAGCGAAGCGGCCCGCCGGCGTGCGTCGCGCACCGCCAGCGGCAGCGGCCGCCATCGGGCGAGCCGGCCGAGCTGCACGACCGGCGGCGCGACCGGGGCGTGCTCGAACATCGGCCCGGGCAGGCCGTCCGCCACCGTGCCGTCCCCGGCCAGCGTGATCACCCGGTCGGCGTACTGCACCACGCGTTCGAGCCGGTGCTCGGCGAGCACGACCGTCAGGCCGAGGTCGTGCACCAGGCGGGTGATGGCGGCCAGGACGTCCTCGGCAGCGGCCGGGTCGAGCGCCGAGGTCGGCTCGTCCAGAACGAGGACGCGCGGGTGGGCGGTGAGGACCGCACCGATCGCCACCCGCTGCTGCTGACCTCCGGAGAGGTCCCGCAGCGCGCAGTCGCGCAGCTCGGCGAGGCCGAGCAGGTCGAGGGTCTCCTCGACGCGCTTGCGCATCACCGCGGGCGGCAGCGCGAGCTGCTCCATCCCGAAGGCGAGCTCCTCCTCGACCGTGTCAGTGACGAACCCGGCGAGCGGGTCCTGACCCACGACGCCGACGACGTCGGCGAGTTCGCGCGGCGGGTACTGCGCCGTCGAGCGGCCGGCGACCCGCACCTCGCCGGTGAGGGCGCCGCCGGTGAAGTGCGGCACCAGGCCGTTGATCGCGCCGAGCAGGCTCGACTTGCCGGCTCCGGTGCGGCCGACGACGAGACACAGCTCGCCCTCGTCGATGCGCAGGTCGACGTCGTGCAGCACCGGCTTCGCGGCGTCCGGATAGGTGACGCTCACCCGGTCGAACTCGATCATGTGCTCACCTGCGCGGTGGACGCGAGCCGGGCCACCCCGCCGCGCATGCGGGTGGCGGGCAGCGGGACGGGGGCGGCGAGCGCGGCGAGCGCGGCCAGCAGGATGCCGGCAGCCGGCAGCACCGGCAGGGCTGGCCACTCCAACGGGCGCACCGAGGGCGTCAGCGCGGCCGGGTCGTAGCCGAGGTGGGCGAACATGATCGCGGCGCAGAGCACTCCCCCGGCCGCCACGACGCTCTCCCGGACGCCCCAGATGTCCGGGCGGTAGGTGGAGCGGCGGACCCGCCGGCCGCCGCCGGCAAGGCCCAGGCAACACAGCAGCGCCCCGGCGAGGATGGCAGGCAGCCCGAGCAGCCGGGGCGCGCCGGTGTCGAGCAACCCGTACAGGCCGATGCACAGTCCGCACATGCCCGCCAGCAGCAGACCGGCCACGATCCGGCGGGCGGCGCGGGGCGCGCCCGCGGTCCGGCCGTAACCGCGCGAGTCCATGCCCGCTGCCAGCTGCAGCGACCGGTCGAAGGCGTCCTCCAGCACCGGTACGGCGATGGCCCGCAACCGCCGCAGGCCCCGCGCCCGGCCGGCGCGCAGCCGGCGGGCGCGGCGCACCCGCTGCACGCTCTCGATCAGTTGCGGGGCCATGTTGAGCGCGACGACCACGGCTACGCCGAGTTCGTAGAGCGCGCCGGGCAGGACGCGCAGCGCGCGGCGAGGATTGGCGAGCACGTTCGCCGCTCCGATGCAGCACAGCAGGGTGGCCAGCTGCAGCCCGGCGAAGGCCGCCGACAGCAGCCCCTCCAGCGGCACCGGCCCGCCCAGCCCGATGCCGCTGTACCACTGCGGGGCCTGCAGCCGCGGCAGCGTGAACAGGATGTGGTCGCCCGCCGCGGCGCCGGTGGCGAATACGGCCCGGAACAGCACCCGCAGGCCGATGACCGACAGGGCGAGGATCAGGTAGTACCGGAACGCGCGCGCCCATGGCGCGGCGGTCCGGCGCGCGGCGACGGCGAAGGCGAGCACGGCGAGGATCAGCGCGAGCAGCAGCGGGTCGGTGGTGCGGGTGGCTGCGGCGAGCAGGCCGAGCGCCCACACCCACCAGGCGATCGGGTGCAGCCCGGCGCGGCGCCGGCCGGCTACGCCGGTCATCGGGCTCGCCGCCTGCGGGCCGCGGCCCACCCGCCGCCACCGGCCAGGATCGCCACGATGCCGATTGCCAGCAGCGTCGAGGTTGCCGACCCGCGGTCGCCGGTCGCTGCGTCCGCCGCGCCGCGCGTCGCCCGGGCAGCCGCGGGCGTGGCGCCGGGTGCGGCGTGCGCCGTGCGGCTCGCGCGTCCGCAGACCGCCGTGTACAGATCCTGTGGGCGGCGGCCCGGCGGCGGAGGTTTTGCCGCGCCGTCGTCGAAGCTCCAGCCCTCGACCTCGCCGGCCGCCGGGGTGTAGCCGCCTTCGCCCACCTGGCTGTACTCCCACCGCGTCCCGGTGTCGTGCCAGTACGACCAGAAGTGGGTGTCGTCGGCGGTTGCGGACGCCGGTCTGCCGTCGATCTGCACGATGACCCCGTCGCTGCGGTAGTCGACGCGCGCGACGGCGTTGAGCACGTCGTCGCCGGTGATGCCGGGATGCCATTCGACGCAGAAGCTGCCGATGCCGGCGATGACGATCCCGACGTGGTCGGGCGGTCGTCGCGCCGCCGCGGTCGCTGCCGGAGCCGACCTCGTGGGGCTTGCTGCCGCAGCGCCCGCCGCGGGCCCGGCGGCGAGCGCGCAGGCCAGCACCGCTGCGGCGCATCCGCCGAGCCGTGCCGCCCGCGCCCTCGCCGTACCGGTCATCGGGTGACGGTCACTGCGTGCTGCGCGGTCAGCCCCGACGAGACGCCCGTCAGGGTCAGGTCGTGACTGCCACCCGCGGTCGAGTCGGGGACCGCGGCGGCGAAGCGCACCGTGCCGAGCGCGTCCGCGGTAGCACCGGCCACGGGCCGCGCGTCGGGAGCCAGCGACAGTTCGACCCGCTCGCCGGCCGCGAAGCCGACCCCGGTCACGTGCGCCACGCTGCCCGCGTGGATTGTGCCGGCCGTCGTGACGGTCGGTGGGAAGACCGGCGCGCCCGCTGCGGCGCCCGATGCGGTGAGCGTGGCGAGGCTGCCGTCGGGCACCAGGGCCGGGATAGCCTGCGCCGTGGCCAGCACCGACGGCGACGTCGCCGAGGTGGTGGTGGGCACGATCTTGCCGCCGTACCGGAACGCGCCCGCTCCGGGCGAGCCGGCGGGCACCTGCTGGGCCAACAGCCACCTTCTCGTCGCGCTCAGGTCTTGACCCGCGCCGGCGAGCGCGGCGGCCGCGAGCCCGGTGGTGTTGACGTTGGGGCGGTGCTGGCTGACCCAGTAGCCGCCGGTCGTGCGCTCCCCGGCGAGCCAACGGCTGGCCCGCCGCACGGCCGAGCGGTGCCCGCCGGCCGCCTGCAGGGCCATGATCGCGTACGCGGTGGCGTCGTCGTCGGCAGCGCCCGTGCATGGCTTCACGCCGTCGGGGAAGCCGCCGGCCGGGCACTGCAGCGAGAGCAGGTACGCGACCGCGCGCGGCGTCGGCTGGTGACCGGCGCGTGCCTCGGCGAGCAGCACGAACGACTCGCTGATGCTGGAGTAGATGTTGGCGGCCGAGCCCGGCGTGCACTTCGACGCGCCGGCCGGGCACTCGTCACGGGCGAGCTGCCCGATCAGGTCGTGGCCGGCGAAATGCCGAGGGTCGGCGCCGGCCACGACCGCCGCGAGCGCGAGCTTGCCGATCGACCCGTCGTACGGCCCGTGCGGGTCGCCGAAGCCCGCGTAGGCGGCGACATGCCGGCGCAGGTAGGACAGCGCGGTCGCGATCTTCGCCGCCCCGACCTTCGCCGCCGCGAGGCCGAAGATGACGTCGGCTTCGGCCCCGTAATCGGGGTAGACGGTCGAGCCGTACTTCTCGTCGAAGTGATCGCCGTCCGGCGCCGGCAGGTGCTTGCCGTTCTCGAACTGCGTGACGAGCCAGCCCGCGGCGGCCGCCACCGGCTCCGTGGTGACGGCGGCGCCAGGTGCGGCTGCCGCGCTCGACCGGCCGGCGGATCCCGGAGCCGATGCGGAGCCGACCGGCGTCGATGCCGTCCCGGCCGCCGGCGAACTCGCAGGCGAACTCGCGGGCCCGGGCGACGACGGACCGGTGCACGCGCTCGCCGTCCCGGCGAGGATCAGGCCGGCGAGACCCGCACCGACCTGGCGGATAAGAGGAATGGGCAAGGCAGCGTCCTCGGTTCGGGTGGCCGACAACCGGGGGTCGCGACGGCGCGCACACCACCTGGACGGCGGCAGCTTCCTGCCCTCGGACTCCGGACCGCAGACCACGACGGTTCAAAGTGGAGCCCGATCCAGGCCGGGTATTCCGACTCACCCGCCCTCGTGCGCGCGAAGCTGCGCGTCGGGCGGGCCTACGGCTGCGGGTCAGTGCCGGACTTGGACCGGCTTCCCCCAGGGCTGGATCGTGCTGAATCGTGCTCGGCAATCGGACCACAGCCGTAAGGACGGGTCAACGCGGGGGCCCGATCCGCCCGTCCGGGCGCGGGTCGGAAACAGCCCCGGGCCGGTTCGCGCAGGCATACTGGCGCGATGACCGACGCAGCGACCCACCTCGGGCCCGACGCTGCGGCGGAGGCCGCAGCGAGCGCCGATCTCGGCTCGCTCGGCGCCGAGATCGCCTGGACCTCGAGCGAGGCGGCGATTGCGGTGCGCGACGCGTTCCCGGCTGGGTACGGCCGGCTCGGCGAGCTGGCCGAATGGCTCGCGGCGACCCGGGACGGCGCTGTGCGCCCGCTCGGGCGGGTGCGCCTGCTCCTCGCCGGCGACGCAACGCCGCAGGTCGCCGAGATGGCCCACCGGTCGGGTCTCGGGGTGCGGCAGCTCGCGCCGGAGCCCGGGGCGGACGTGCTCGGCGCGATCCGGCTCGGCGTGGCGGTGGCCGACGACGAGGTGGACTCCGGCGCGGAACTGCTCGTCGTCGCCTGCCCTGCCGCTCCCCCCGATGCGCCGGTCGCCGCGCGCGCGGCGGCCGCGGCGCTGGCGGGCGCGCTGTCCGGCGCGGAGCCGGTCGCCTTGCTGCCTCGCGGGCGAGATGCGCTCGACACGCGCGACTGGATCGCCCGGGCGGAGTACCTGCGAGATTCCCGCCGCCGGCTGATGGCCGCGCGCGGCCGGCCCGATGCCCTGCTCGGCGATATCGGCGACCACGCGCTCGCCATGCTCGCCGGGCTCGTCCTGCGGGCGACCGCACGCCGCACACCGCTGGTCCTGGACGGCGCGGCGGCGCTCGCCGCGGCGCTGCTGTGCCGCGACATCCAGCCACGCGCGGTGCGGTGGTGGCGCGCCGCCGACACCAGCCCCGATCCGGTGCACCGGCGGTGCTGCGACGAACTCGGGCTGACCCCCGTGCTCGGCCTGGGCACCAGCGCCGGGCACGGCCTGGGCGGCGTGCTGTGCCTGCCGCTGCTGCACGCAGCCGCCGAGCTGAGCGGCCGCCGGTGAGCGAACCGGAGCACCGCCGCGACGCCGCGCAGGCCGTGACCTGGCCGGTCCGCGTCGCCGCCGCGTGGGTGTGGCGCCTGCTACTGATCGCGGCCGGCATCTACGTGTTCGCCCGCATCTTCGGGCGGGTCGAACTGGTCGCGTTCTCGTTCGTCATCGCGCTGTTCCTGACCTCGGTGCTGCACCCGCTGGAACTCGCGCTGCGGCGCATTCCCGGCCCCCGCTCGATCTCCGCCGCGCTGGCGCTGCTGATCGGGCTGGCGATACTGGCCGGGATCGGTTACTTCGTGGCCTGGCAGATCACCACGCACTCGGCGCAGCTCGGGGACCAGATCTCGCGGTTCGTGCAGCAGACGCGCGACTGGCTGCGCAACGGCCCGCTGCACCTGCAGTCGAAGGACCTCGATCGGATCGCGCAGAACATCACCAACTCGATCAAGCAGAACCAGGGCCAGCTGATCAGCGGCGCGATCCAGACCGTGCGGACGGTCCTCGAGACGCTTGGCGCGCTGCTGCTCATCCTGCTGTCGACGTTCTTCCTGCTCCGCGACGGCGAGCTGATCTGGAACTGGACGCTGCGGTTGTTCCCGCGCGCCGCGCACGAGCGGGTCGACATCGCCGGCCGGGTCGGCTGGGGAACGCTGGGTGGCTACATGCGCGGGCAGGTGCTGATCGCCCTGTTCCACGGCGTGTCGGTGATGGTGCTGCTGTTCATCCTGCGCGTTCCGTTGGCCGCAGCACTCGGCGTGTTGATCTTCCTCGGCTCGTTCGTGCCGCTGGTCGGCCTCACCGTCACCGGCGCGCTGTGCGTGGCGGTCGCGGCGCTCGAGCACGGCCTCACCGCGGGCATCGTGGTCGCCATCGCGATCATCGTCCTGGTCCAACTGGAGGCGCACCTGCTGCAGCCGGTGATCATGAGCCGCAGCGTCGAGGTGCATCCGCTCGGCATCGCGCTCGCCGTGGTGACCGGGACGATCCTGGCCGGCATCGTCGGCGCGCTGCTCGCCGTCCCGTTCGTCGCGTTCCTCAACGCCACGATCCAGGCGCTGCGCACCGGGCCCGCGTCGCCGGGGCCCGGCCTGCCCGAGACGCTGGCCTACGAGCCGGGCGTCTCGCCACCCGCCCAACCGCCGGGCGACGGCATGCGTGAGGGCCACGCGCCGCGCGAGGCGGAGCAGTCCGACTAGCGGACGTGTGACTCGACGAACGGCGGCTTGACCACCCGCACCGTGCTGCGCCGGCCGCGCACGTCCAGCTGCAGTTCCGCGCCGTCGGCCACCCCGGCGTCGGTCGAGATCAGCGCCAGGCCGATGCCCACCCGACGGGTCGGTGAGAACGTGCCGCTGGTGACCTCGCCGACCTCGCTGCCGTCCGCGGCGAGTACCGGCATGTGCGCCCGCGGGATGCCGCGGTCGAGGGACTCGAGCCCGCGCAGCGTGCGCTCGGGCCCGGCCTCGCGCTCGGCGAGCAGCGCCTCGCGTCCCCAGAACGCCGGCTTCTTCCAGCCCACCGCCCAACTGGCCCGAGCCTGCACCGGCGAGATCGACATCGACAGATCCTGGCCGTGCAACGGGTAGCCCATCTCGGTGCGCAGCGTGTCGCGGGCGCCCAGCCCGGCGGGCATGCCGCCGAGATCGCGCACCACCGAGGTCAACGCGTCCCACAGCGCGGGGGTGTCGGCCCAGGCCGGGATGAGTTCGTAGCCGTGCTCGCCGGTGTAGCCGGTGCGGCAGACGCGGACCTGGCGGCCGTTCCAGGTGGCGTCGGCGTAGGACATGTAGTCCTGCCCGGCGGGCAGGCCCACGCGCTCGAGCACCTCGGCCGAGCGCGGCCCCTGCACCGCGAGCACGCCGTAGTCGCGGTGCAGGTTGGTGACGTCGATGCCCGCGGGCGCCGCCGCGGCGAGACGCCGCACGACCTCGGCGGTGTTGGCGGCATTGGGCACCAGGAAGACCTCGTCGTCGCTCACCAGGTAGGCGATCAGGTCGTCCACCACGCCGCCGGACTCGTCGCAGCACAGCGTGTACTGCGCCTGGCCGGGCTGGATCCGGCCGAGATCGTTCGACAGGCAGGAATTCACGAACTCGCGCGCGCCGCTGCCGCGCACCGACGCCTTGCCGAGGTGCGAGACGTCGAAGATCCCCACCGTCTCGCGCACGGCCGTGTGCTCCTTCAATACCCCGCCCCCGCTCGCCGCGTACTCGATCGGCATCTCCCAGCCGCCGAAGTCGGCGAGCTTCGCGCCGAGGTCGACGTGCTTGTCGTGCAGGGCGGAACGCAACAGGTCGGCCATGGCACAGACCGTACCGAGGCACCCAATACGATCGCGGTCATGCCCTCGGTCAGCGTCGTCGCTCCACCCACCGCCCCTCGCGCCGATGCCGTCGTCGTCGGAATCCGCTCGACTCCCGACGGTTACCGGTTGATCGACGGCGCGGAGCCGATCGACGCGGCGCTGGGCGGACGCCTGCACGACGCGCTGCGCGCGCTAGGCGCGAGCGGCCGCAGCGACGAGGTGCTCAAGATCCCCACCCTCGGGCTCGCCGACTTCCCGCTCGTCGTCGGCACCGGGTTCGGCTCCGACGATGAATCACCCGAAGCGGCGCGTCGGGCCGCCGGCGCCGCGCTGCGCGCCCTCACCGGACAGCGCCGCGTGCACCTCGCGATCGAACGCTTTCCGGCAGCGCTGGCCGAAGGCGCGCTGCTCGGCGCGTACGCCTACACGTCCTACAAGAGCAAGCCGGCCAAGCAAGTCCTGCGCTCGGTGTCGATCAGCGCGCCGACCGCGGCCCGGGCGGAGGTGCGCCGCGCCGCCGTCGTCGCGGAGGCGGTGAACATCACCCGCGACCTGGTCAACACGCCGCCCAACGACCTGTATCCGCAGACCTTCGCCGCGCGTGCGGCCGAGCTCGCCGGGGAACGCGGGCTCTCCGTCGAGGTTCTGGACGAGCGGGCACTGCGCCGCGGCAAGTACGGCGGCATTCTCGGCGTGGGTTCCGGCAGCGCGCGGCCACCACGTCTGGTGCGCATCAGCTATCGCCCCGCGAAGGCGCGCGCCCACCTCGCCCTCGTCGGCAAGGGCATCACCTACGACTCCGGCGGGCTGAACCTGAAGACCGCCGGACTGACCTACATGAAGTCCGACATGGGCGGGGCCGCCGCGGTGATCGCGGCAGCACTGGCCATCGCCTCGCTCAAGATGCCGGTCGCGGTCACCGCCACCGTGCCCATGGCCGAGAACATGCCGTCGGGCACGTCGTACCGCCCGTCCGACGTGCTGCGCATGTACAACGGCAGCACCGTCGAGGTCACCGACACCGACGCCGAGGGCCGCCTCATCCTCGCCGACGCCATCGCCCGCGCCGCGCAGGACGACCCGGACCGGCTGATCGAGATCTCCACGCTCACCGGCGGCCAGACCGTCGCGTTGGGTCCGCGGATCATGGGCGCGATGGGTGAGCCCGGCTGGCGCGACGCCGTCGTGGCGGCCGCCGAGGACGCCGGCGAGGGAATCTGGGCGATGCCGCTGACCGACGACCTGCGCGGCAAGCTCGATTCGCCGGTGGCCGACATCGCGAACCTGCCCGGCGACCGGTTCGCCAGCATGATCGTGGCCGGCCGCTTCCTCGGCGAGTTCGTGCCGGACGGCCTGCCCTGGGCGCATCTCGACATCGCCGGCCCGTCGTTCAACAACGGCGGCCCGCGCGACTACACGCCGAAGGGCGCGACCGGCGCGGGGGTACGCACGATCATCGCTGCGGCCCAGCGGCTCGCGGCCGGGTAACGGCGCGCGAGCGGCAGTGCCAAGATGGGCTTGGGATCCCACAAACGATCGAACTGATCAGGAGCAGCAGCAGTGGCAGACAAGCAGACGGACATCGTCGTCCTCGGCGGCGGCAGCGGCGGCTACGCCGCCGCCCTGCGTTCGGCCGAGCTGGGCAAGTCGGTGGTGCTGATCGAGAAGGACAAGGTCGGCGGCACCTGCCTGCACCGCGGTTGCATCCCGACCAAGGCACTCCTGCATGCCGGCGAGATCGCCGACCAGTCGCGGGAGAGCTCGTTCTTCGGCGTGAACACCACCTTCGACGGCATCGACATGGCCGGCGTCCACAAGTACAAGGACGGCGTCGTCTCGAAGAACCACAAGGGGCTGACCGGCCTCATCAAGAGCCGCGGCATCGAGATCGTCGAGGGCGAGGGACGCCTCACCGGGCCGAAGACGGTGCAGGTCACCAAGGCCGACGGCTCGACCGACACCTACACCGGCGGGAACCTCATCCTCGCGACCGGCTCCTACTCCCGCACGCTGCCCGGCCTGGACCTCGACGGCCAGCGGGTCATCGCCAGCGAGCACGCGCTCCAGCTCGACCACGTCCCCGAGTCGGCGATCGTGCTGGGCGGCGGCGTGATCGGATGCGAGTTCGCCTCCGCGTGGACGTCGTTCGGCACCAAGGTGACCATCGTCGAGGCGCTGCCGCATCTCGTCCCGCTCGAGGACGAGGCGAACTCCAAACTGCTCGAGCGCGCCTTCCGCCGCCGCAAGATCGACTTCAAGCTGGGGGCCCGCTTCGAGAAGGTGGAGCACACCGACAACGGCGTGCGCGTGCACCTCGAGGGCGGCGAGACGCTCGAGGCCGAGCTGCTGCTCGTCGCCGTCGGCCGCGGACCCGTCTCGGCCGAGCTCGGCTACGAGGAGCAGGGCATCGCGATGGACCGCGGGTTCGTGACCGTCGACGAGTACTGCCGCACCAGCGCCGAGGGCGTCTACGCGGTCGGCGACCTGATTCCCACCCTGCAGCTGGCCCACGTCGGTTTCGCCGAAGGCATTCTCGTCGCCGAGCACATCGCCGGATTGCCGGTCGTGCCGATCGACTATGCCGGCGTCCCCCGGATCACCTACAGCCAGCCCGAGGTCGCCTCGGTCGGCTACACCGAGGCGCAGGCGAAGGAGAAGTACGGCGCGGACGCCGTCCGGACCGTCACCTACGACCTGTCCGGAAACGGCCGCAGCGCGATCCTCAACACCAAGGGTGCGGTCAAGCTCGTCGCCCAGCAGGACGGCCCCGTCCTGGGCGTGCACATCGTCGGCGACCGCGTCGGCGAGCTGATCGCCGAGGCGCAGCTGATCTACAACTGGGAGGCGTTGCCCAGCGAGGTCGCCCAACTGATCCACCCGCACCCGACGCAGTCCGAGGCCGTCGGCGAGGCGCATCTGCTGCTCGCGGGTAAGCCTCTGCACGTCCACGACTGATCGCCGCTGCCGCGCCCCCCGCCGCATCGCCCGAAGGAGAACCAAGCAACCATGCCAACGTCCGTGACCATGCCGCGCCTGGGTGAGAGTGTCACCGAAGGCACCGTGACCCGCTGGCTCAAGGCCGAGGGCGAGCATGTCGACGCCGACGAGCCGCTGCTCGAGGTGTCGACGGACAAGGTCGACACCGAGGTGCCCTCGCCGGCGTCGGGCACATTGCTCTCGATCAAGGTCCAGGAGGACGAGACGGTCGAGATCGGCGTCGAGCTGGCGGTGATCGGCGACGGTGGTGAGGCCGGCGGCGAGTCCGCACCGTCCGGGCAGGCCGAGGCGCAGCCGGAACCCGAGGCCCCGCCGGCCCAGCCGGCCCAGCCGCAGGAGCAGGCCCAGCCGGAGCAACCGGCTCAGCCGCAGCAGCAGCCCCAGCCGCAGCCGGAACCGGAGCCCGCTCAGGCTCAGGCGCCCGCGCCGGCTCCGCTGGCCGGTTCGGCGCCGCAGCCGGCCGCTGCTCCCGCGCCCCAGCCCGCAGCCGCCCCGGAGCAGGCCCCGGCTCCCGCCCCGGCCCCGGCACCCGCCCAGGCCCCGGCACCCGCCCAGGCGCCCGCGGCGAGCGAGGCCGACGGCGAAGAGGTGGCCGGCACCTACGTCACCCCCCTGGTGCGCAAGCTGGCCGCCGAGCACGACGTCGACCTGTCCGCCATCCAGGGCACCGGGGTCGGCGGCCGGATCCGCAAGTCCGACGTGCTCGCCGCCGCCGACCAAGCCGCGCAAGCCGCCCAAGCCGCGCAGGCCGCGCAAGCTCCGCCGGCCGCTTCCCAGCCGGCCACTGAGACACCGCACCCGGGCGCCACCGCCACTGCCCTCGCCCCGTCGGCGCATCTGCGCGGCAAGGTCGAGCCGATGTCGCGCATGCGGCAGGTCATCGCCGCACGCATGGTCGAGTCGCTGCAGACCTCCGCGCAACTGACCACCGTGGTCGAGGTCGACGTCACCAAGATCGCCCGGCTGCGGCAGCGGGCCAAGGCCGACTTCGAGGCCCGCGAGGGCGTCAAGCTGTCGTTCCTGCCGTTCTTCGCCGTCGCCGCGATCGAGGCCCTCAAGGCCCATCCCGTCGTCAACGCCTCGGTCGACATGGACGCCAAGACGATCACCTACCACGACGCCGAGCACCTGGGCATCGCCGTCGACACCGACCGCGGCCTGCTCGTGCCGGTGATCCACGACGCCGGCGACCTCAACCTGGGCGGGCTGGCCCGCAAGATCGCCGACCTCGCCGAACGGACGCGCGCCAACAAGGTCAGCCCGGACGAACTCGGCGGCGGCACGTTCACGCTGACCAACACCGGCAGCCGCGGCGCGCTGTTCGACACGCCCATCATCAACCAGCCGCAGGTTGGCATCCTCGGCACCGGCACTGTCAGCAAGCGGCCCGTCGTCGTGGACGACCCCGACCTGGGCGAGGTGATCACGGTCAGGTCGATCGTCTATCTCGCGCTGACCTACGACCACCGCCTCGTCGACGGCGCTGACGCGGCCAGGTTCCTCGTCACGATCAAGAACCGGCTGGAAGAGGGCGCGTTCGA
>DASSEP010000082.1:0-202355 GCA_035695205.1 Jatrophihabitans sp.
CATCTCCTTGATGACGGTGAGCGCCTGGTTCCGCTTGGCCTCACGCGCCTTCTGCGCGCTCTCGTACTTGAACTTGCCGTAGTCCATGAGCTTGCAGACGGGCGGGCGCGCCATGGGCGCGACCTCGACGAGATCCAGATCTGACTCGGCCGCGAGTTCGAGCGCCTTGCCGATCGGCACGATGCCGACCTGCTCACCCTCCGGACCGACGAGACGTACTTCGGGAACGCGGATCCGGTCGTTGATCCTCGGTTCGGAACTGATGGGACCTCCTTGGTCGGTTCTGCTGCTCCATCGCTGCGACGAGACGCGTCCGCTCCCTGACCTCGCGGCCAGGACACGAAAACGGCCCCGCGACGCTTGGTGTGCGCGCGGGGCCGAGAGACTGCCGACCGATCCGTCGCCGCCGAGGGCGGCGCCGACCCTGCCGGCGGGCGCCGGCGGATCGGAAGACCGGACCCGGCTCGCCTGGGTCGGCGGCACGGGTGGGAGGCTCGAGGCTTCCGCTTGCACACCCCCGGCCCGGGTAGGCCGGAGGCTGGTCGCAACGACGAGCGTATCAGCGCATCGGGAATGCACCCAATCGCGCACGGGTGACAACGCACGGATCGGCGGACGGCATTCCGCATGCGCGGCACTGTCCGAGGCCGCGGGCAGACTGGTCCGGTGACCCGTTTCAGCGCCGCCACCCAGGCGTGGCTCGACGGCGCGTTCGCCGCGCCCACCCCGGCCCAGGAGGGCGCCTGGGACGCCGTCGCCCGCGGGGAGCACACGCTGGTGGTCGCGCCCACAGGCTCGGGCAAGACGCTCGCCGCGTTCCTGTCCGCGCTGGATCGGCTCGCCGGCGAACCGCTTCCGGACGATCCGCGGCGCCGCTGCCGCGTGCTCTACGTCAGCCCGCTCAAGGCCTTGGCCGTCGACGTCGAGCGCAATCTGCGCGCGCCGTTGGCCGGTATCCGGCAGGCGGCCGCGCGGCTGAGCCTGCCCGAGCCCGAGGTGACGGTGGGCATGCGCTCCGGCGACACGCCGGCAGACGAGCGCCGGTTGTTCGCCCGCCGTCCGCCGGACATCCTGATCACCACGCCCGAGTCGCTGTTCCTGCTGCTCACCTCCGCGGCGCGCGACTCGTTGCGCGGCGTCGACACGGTGATCGTCGACGAGGTGCACGCGGTCTGCTCGACGAAGCGAGGCGCCCATCTGGCCGTGTCGCTGGAACGTCTCGACGCCCTGCTCGACGCGCCGGCGCAGCGCATCGGGTTGTCAGCCACCGTCCGCCCGGTCGACGAGGTGGCGACCTTCCTGGCAGGCGGGCGGCCGGTCACCGTCGTCCAGCCGCCGTCGCAGAAGTCGGTCGAGCTGCAGGTCGTTGTCCCGGTCGAGGACATGTCGGCCATCGGCGAGCCGACCGAGGATCTCAGCGGCGCGGCGGCCGGCGCCCAGCGGCGGGCGTCGATCTGGCCGCACGTCGAGGAGCGGGTGCTCGACCTCGTGCAGGCGCACCGCTCGACCATCGTGTTCGCCAACTCGCGGCGACTCGCGGAGCGGCTGACCGCCCGGCTCAACGAGCTCGCCTCGGAGCGGGCCGGGTTCGCGTTGACCGCCGACGCCGCTCCGGCGCAGGTCATGGCGCAGTCCGGCTCGGGCCACCCGACCGAGCACGTCGTGGTGGCGCGGGCACATCACGGGTCGGTCTCCCGCGAGCAGCGCTCGCTGGTGGAGGAGGACCTCAAGGCCGGGCGCCTGCCCGCGGTGGTGGCCACGTCGTCGCTGGAACTGGGCATCGACATGGGCGCGGTCGACCTCGTCGTCCAGGTCGAGTCGCCGCCGTCGGTCGCCGCCGGGCTGCAGCGGGTGGGCCGGGCCGGGCACCAGGTGGGGGCGGTCTCGCGCGGCGTGATCTTCCCGAAGTTCCGGGGTGACCTGCTGGAGTGCGCGGTCGTCGCCGAACGAATGAGCGATGGCCGGATCGAAGCGATGCGCTACCCGCGCAACCCGCTCGACGTCCTCGCCCAGCAGATCGTGGCCATGGTGGCGATGGACACCGTCACCGTCGACGAGGTCGAGGCGCTCGTGCGGCGCGCCGCGCCGTTCGCCGGGCTGCCGCGGTCGGCGCTCGAGGCCGTACTCGACATGCAGGCCGGGCGGTACCCGTCGGACGCGTTCGCCGAGCTGCGCCCACGGTTGGTGTGGGACCGCGTCGCCGGGGAGCTGTTGGCACGGCGCGGCGCCCAGCGCCTCGCGGTCACCAGCGGCGGCACGATTCCGGACCGCGGCCTGTTCGGGGTGTTCCTGGCCGGCGGCGAGGGCCCGGGACGCCGGGTGGGCGAGCTGGACGAGGAGATGGTCTACGAGTCGCGCATCGGCGACGTGTTCCTGCTGGGCTCGTCGTCCTGGCGCATCGAGGACATCACCCACGACCGGGTGCTCGTCACGCCGGCACCCGGCGAGGTTGGCCGCATGCCGTTCTGGAAGGGCGACTCACCCGGCCGTCCCGTCGAGCTCGGCCGTGCGCTGGGCGCCTTCCTGCGCGAGGTCGCCGGAGCCGACCGGGAAACCGCCGCGGCCCGGGCTCGGGCGGCGGGGCTGGACGACTGGGGCACCGACAACCTGCTCGCCTACCTCGGCGAGCAGCGCGCCGCGACCAACTACCTGCCCGACGACCGGACGGTGCTCGTCGAGCGGTTCCGCGACGAGCTGGGCGACTGGCGGATGGTCGTGCACTCCCCCTTCGGCGCTCCGGTCAACGCGCCGTGGGCGCTCGCCATCACTGCCCGGCTGCGCGAGCGCTACGGGCTCGACGTCTCGGCCATGCACTCCGACGACGGCATCGTGCTGCGCCTGCCGGACACCGACGCTGAGCCGCCCGACGGCAGCATCGCGGTCTTCGAGCCGGAAGAGATCGAGGCGCTGGTCACCGGCGAGGTCGGCAACTCGGCGCTGTTCGCCTCCCGATTCCGCGAGTGCGCGGCTCGGTCGCTGCTGCTGCCGCGCCGGGATCCACGGCGCCGCACCCCCCTGTGGCAGCAACGGCAACGGGCGAACCAGCTCCTGCAGGTGGCCAGCGAGTACGGCGAGTTCCCGGTAGTGCTCGAGGCGATGCGCGAATGCCTGCAGGACGTCTTCGACCTGCCCGGCCTGCTCGGGCTGATGCGCGACCTCGCCGCGCGGACCGTACGTCTGGTCGAGGTCGAGACACCGGCCGCATCCCCATTCGCCCGGTCGCTGCTGTTCGGCTACGTGGGCGTCTTCCTGTACGAGGGCGATGCGCCGCTCGCGGAGCGGCGCGCGCAGGCGTTGTCGCTCGATTCGGCGCTGCTCGCCGAACTTCTCGGCGCCACCGATCTGCGCGAGCTGCTCGATCCGGAGGCAGTCACCCAGGTCGAGCAGGAGATCGCCCGCCTCGCCCCGGACCGGCACGCCCGAGGAATCGACGGCGTGCACGATCTGCTGCGCGCGGTGGGCGATCTCACCACCGACGAAGCGGTTGCCCGCGGCGCCACCCCGGCGGATCTCGCCGGGCTCGAGGAGCAGCGGCGGGCGATCCGGGTCCGCATCGCCGGTGAGCAACGCTGGCTTGCGATAGAGGACGCCGGCCGGGTCCGCGACGCGCTGGGCACCGCCCTGCCGGTCGGCGTGCCCGAGGCGTTCACCGAGCCGGTGCGCGATCCGCTGGCCGATCTGGTATCCCGTTACGCCCGGACGCACGGGCCGTTCGTGGCGCACGACGTCGCCGACCGGCTCGGGCTGGGCGTGGCCGTCGTCAACGCAGCGCTCGCCCGGCTGGCGTCTTCCGGGCGGCTGGTCCAGGGAGAATTCCGCCCAGGCGGCATCGCGACCGAGTGGTGCGACGCCGAGGTGCTGCGCGCCATCCGGCGCCGGTCGCTGGCGGCGCTGCGCCGCGAGGTCGAGCCGGTCGCCCAGGAGGCGCTGGCGCGGTTCATCCCGGCCTGGCAGGGCCTCGGCGCCCGCTCCGCGCGCGGGGTGGACGGCCTGCTGCGCGCCGTCGAGCAACTCGCCGGGGTGGCGCTCCCGGCCAGCGCCCTGGAGACGCTCGTGTTGCCCAGCCGGGTGGCCGGCTACTCCCCCGCCCTGCTGGACGAGCTGACGCTGTCCGGCGAGGTCGTGTGGGCCGGCGCCGGCTCGCTCGCGGGCCAGGACGGTTGGGTGGTGCTGGCCCCGGCCGAGATCGCCCCGCTGGTGCTGTCCCCCGAAGGCGAGGTCGACGACCCGCTCGCGGTCGCGCTGCGCGAGGCCCTGACCGGCGACGAGGCGCTGTTCTTCCGGGCGCTGGCCGACCGGGTCGCCGCCGCCACGGGCAGCGTCGAGACCGACGAGGCGGTCGCGCGCGCCGTCTGGGACCTCGTCTGGGCGGGCGTGCTGACCAACGACACGCTGGCCCCGATCCGCATGCTGCTCGGATCCGGATCGCGCACGGCCCATTCCCGCAAACCCCGGCCGCGCCGCGGGCGCTACGGGCGTTATGCCGGGCTGGCGGCGCCCGGCGGCGCGCCGTCACCGCTGCGGCCGACGCCGTTCGGCATGGGTGGCCGCTGGTCGGCGGTGCCGCTGCGTGACCTCGACCCGACCCGGCGCGCGCTCGCGGGCGCGGACGTGCTACTCGACCGGTACGGCGTCGTGACCCGCGGCTCGGTCATGGGCGAACGGATCACCGGCGGATTCGCGGCCGTGTACCCCGTCCTCAAGGCCGCCGAGGAGTCCGGGCGCACCCGCCGCGGGTATTTCGTCGACGGCCTCGGCGCCGCGCAGTTCGCATTGCCGGGCGCGGTCGACCGGCTGCGGGCCGAAGCCCGTCCGCTCGACGCGCGCGGCGTCGACGGCACGGCCGCACTGGTGCTGGCGGCCACCGATCCGGCCAACCCATACGGCGCGGCGCTGCCGTGGCCGCAGCAGCCACGCGCGGCCGACACCGGGCGCGGCCACCAGCCCGCACGCAAGGCCGGCGCGCTCGTCGTGCTCGTCGACGGCAACTGCGTGCTCTACGTCGAACGTGGCGGCCGCACCCTGCTGTCGTTCACCGACGACCCCGGCGCCCTGCAACCCGCAGCCGACGCGCTCGCGCTGGCGGTGCGCGACGGGGCGCTCGGAAAGCTGCAGGTCGAGCGGGCCGACGGCGTGCCCGTCACCGCATCCGCGCTCGGCGAGGCGCTCGCGGCAGCCGGGTTCCGGCCGACGCCGCGCGGCCTGCGGCTGCGCGGCTGAGACGGAACGAGGCCGCATGCCTGAGGGCGACACCGTCTGGTTGACCGCGCATCGCCTGCACCGGGCGCTGGCCGGGCGGGAACTGACGGTGTGCGACCTGCGGGTGCCGTCGCTCGCCACCGTCGATCTGCGTGGCCGCCGGGTCGGCGAGGTGGTGGCTCGCGGCAAGCACCTGCTCGTCCGGCTGGACGACGGCTTGACGCTGCACAGCCACCTGCGGATGGACGGTTCGTGGTACATCTCGCGGCCGGACCGCCGGCCGAACCGCTACCCCGAGCACCTGATCCGCGCGCTGCTCGGTAACGCCGAGTGGCTGGCCACCGGCTACCGCGTCCACGACCTGAAGCTGGTGGCACGGGCAGGCGAGAACGAGTTGGTCGGGCACCTCGGTCCGGACCTCCTCGGGCCCGACTGGGACGCCGAGCGGGCGGTCGCCAACCTGCTGCGCGACCCGGCGGCGGCGGTCGGCGAGGCGCTGCTCGATCAACGCAACCTCGCCGGCATCGGCAACATGTACAAGTGCGAGATGCTGTTCATGGAGCGCGTCAACCCGTGGACGCCGGTCGGCGAGGTCTCCGACCTCCGGCGCCTGGTCGCCACGGGGCAACGGCTGCTGCGGGCCAACCGCGACCATCCCGAGCAGTCGACCACCGGATACCTGGGCCGGGGCCGCGAGCACTGGGTGTACGAGCGCGCCGGAGAGGGGTGCCTGCGTTGCCGCACTCCGATCCGGCGGGCCGAGCAGGGCGTGCCGCCGCAGGCCCGCAGCACGTACTGGTGCCCGACCTGCCAGCCGGGGCCGTCAGCGGGCTGATCCGCGGCGGGCGGCGGCGATGACCCGCTGCCGCTCGATCCGCTCCAGCTCGACGAGCAGCCGCAGCTGTTCCCGGATGGCGGCGTCGAGCGAGCGCACGCTCTCGCGCACCAGTTCCCGGGTGTGCGCGATCTGCTCCGCCGAGATCGCGTCGAGATGCTCGAGCTGCGCCGCCGCGGCGCTCACCACGTCGCGTTGCCGTTGCAGCCCAGCGCAGGTCAGCTCGTAGGGTGCCGCCGCGGTGGCGGCGAGCCGCTCGGCGTCGGTATCTCCTGCCGCCAGCGCGTCGGAGCGGGCTCGGTCGGCGGCATCGGAGGCGAGTGCGAGCGCGGCGTCGATCTCGCGGGTGGCCCGCGCGAGGTATGCGTGCTGCGCGCGCACGGCCTGGGCGAGCTCGGCATGGGAGACCAGGGCGCGCCCGGCGTCCGCGCGCGCCTGCTCGCGCTGTTCGGCCAGCCGGATGATGGCCCGGCGAATCGCAGCGGTCGGGTCGTCGTCCGGCGATGCAGAACCCGTCACCGCGACACCCGTCCGTGCATGTGCCTCATCGTGGCAGCCGCACCGGAGGTCAACGCGCCGGCAGGCCCGCCAGCAGGATCGCGACGTCGGCGTCGATGGCCGCGCGGGGAGCCGGTGAGAGCAGGAACGACGCCAGCCAGCGCAGCACGGTGCCCGTGCCGCCGAGGCCGGCGGCAGTGAGCGCGGCGTCGACGCTGCGGCGGGCGGCCTGCCATCCCTCGGCCTGATCGTCGATCCTGCCGAGTTGCGCGAGCGCGGCCGGCTCGAGAGCGGCGAGAGCCCGCCGGATCGGGTGCTGTGCCAGCGCGTCGGCGGCGTCGGCGAGCGCGGTGTCGAGAGGCTTGCCCGACTGCGCTTCGACCAGCCCGCTGACCTGCTCGACCACGAGGGCGGCGAGGACGGCTTCGCGGGTGCGGAAGTGGTTGTAGAGCGTCGCCTTTGCCACCCCGGCGGCGGCTGCGACCTGCGCCATCGTGATCTTGGTGCCGCTGACCTCGACGGCACGGGCGGCCCCGGCGAGCAACGCCGCGCGGGTGCGGTTCATCGCGTTGCCCGCGCGGCTGCGGGTGCCCGGCGCCCGGACCGGCGGGGCGGACGCGGAAGTCGGCGACAGCGTGGTGGGGCGGAACAGCGTGTCGAACAGTGGGCTGTTCATCGGGTGGACGGACCTCCTCGGCTGCGCGCCGCGGACCGCAGTAGGCGGCGGCGCACGAGCGGAAGCTACGCCGGGCCGGTACCGGCTCCCGGGAGGCCGGTCGGCGGGTCGCCGAGCCTGTGACAGATGAGACTGATGTGACTACTGAACCCGCAGCGGCTCAGGCGGCGACGGTGTTCAGGGAACGGGCGCGCGAGTCGGTGCGGACCTGCACGCCTCCGGAATCCCCGACAGGCGCCGGAGGCGCCGGAGAGATACGCGCCGCGCCGGAGCCGGGAATGAGCTGCACCCGGGTATCGGCCAGCGCCAGCTTCTCCTCGCGCCGCAGGGTGCGGCTCACCTCGGCGAACAGCTCGGAGAGCTCGATGTCGAGGGCACTGCAGATGGCGGCGAGCAGTTCCGAGGACGGTTCCTTCTGGCCCCGCTCGACCTCGGACAGGTAGCCGAGGCTGACCCGGGCACTGCTGGAAACCTCACGCAGCGTGCGGCGCTGCCGCATGCGCATGCCACGGAGGGTCGCGCCCACGACCTGACGTAACACCAGCATGTCGCGATCTCCCCTCCATGGCGGTACAGGTGAGGCCCACCGTACCTGGCAGATCGGCTGCGCCGGACGATGAGCGAGCCGCGTCCGCTCTCGGCGAACAACGACCTCAGGGACAACGAACGGCGGGTTAGCCGAATTCCCGCGCGGTCCGCCGCAGCTTGACCGCCCGCGCGACGTAGTCGGCTCCGGTCGCCAGCGCCACGACGATGGCGACGATCATGAACGCCCAGGCGACGGGCCGCAGCCAGGCGCCGACCGGGATGAGCACGAACAGCCCGATCGCGACGGCCTGTAGCAGCGTCTTGAGTTTGCCGCCGCGGCTGGCCGGGATCACTCCGTGACGGATGACCCAGAACCGCAGCAGCGTGACGCCGAGTTCGCGGGCGAGCATGACGATCGTCACCCACCACGGCAGGTCGTGCAGGACCGACAGCCCGATCAGGGCCGCGCCGATGAGCGCTTTGTCGGCGATCGGGTCGGCGAGCTTGCCGAACTCGGTGACGATGCCGCGCCGGCGCGCGATGTCACCGTCGATGCGGTCGGTCACGCAGGCGACGGCGAAGACGGCCCACGCGAGAACGCGCCAGCCGATCTCGTGGCCGGTGCCGGCGAACAGCAGGACGACGAAGGCCGGGATGAGAACCAGCCGGAAGCAGGTCAGGGCGTTGGCGATGTTCCACGCCGACACCGGGCTCGGCGGAGCGCCGGCGGGATCCTCGGCCAGTTTGGGCAGTGGCGGGTGCGACAGCGCGGCGCGGCTGCTGCGGGTGCGCTCGTCGGGTGTCACCACGGCCGACCGACCGGCTCGGCGACCAGGTCGACGCCGACGCTCTCGCGCACGAACGCCTCGACCAGCGCCCCGCGGCGCAGCCCCGCGAGGCGCTCCGGCGCGCCGACCAGCCGGACGACGCCATCGGTGTCCGGCCCCTGGTGGGCAGCGCGTCCGGCGATCGCCCATTCCGGGTCGCAGTCCGGGTCGTCGTCGATCTCGTCGACCAGGACGTCGATGCGGGTGCCGATGCGGTCCTCGGCCCGCTGTGCCGACACCTCTTCGGCGAGCATGGTGATCCGCTCGACGCGCTCGGCGACCTCTTCGGGCGCCACCTTGTCCGCGAATCCGACGGCCGCGGTGCCCTCTTCGTCCGAGTAGCCGAACACGCCGACGGCATCCAGGCGCGCCTGCGAGAGGAAGGTCTCGAGCTCGACGAGGTCGGCCTCGGTCTCGCCCGGGAAGCCGACGATGAAGTTGCTACGCGCACCGGCGTCCGGGGCCAGTTCGCGGATGCGGGCCAGCAGTTCGAGGAACGGGCCGCTGCCGCCGAACCGCTTCATCCGCCGCAGGACGCCGGCAGACGCGTGCTGGAAGCTCAGGTCGAAGTAGGGCGCCACGCCCGGCGTGGTGGCGATCGTCTCCAGCAGCGCGGGCCGCAGCTCGGCGGGCTGCAGGTAGGACACCCGGATCCGGTCGACGCCGTCGATCCCGGCCAGCTGCGGCAGCAGCGCCTCGAGGGCGCGCAGATCGCCGAGGTCCTTGCCGTAGGAGGTCGAGTTCTCGCTCACCAGCACGATCTCGCGCGCCCCGCCGGCGGCGAGCCACTTCGCCTCGGCCAGCACGTCCTCGGGCGGCCGCGAGACGAACGTGCCGCGGAAGCTGGGAATCGCGCAGAACGTGCAGCGCCGGTCGCAGCCGGAGGCGAGCTTGAGGTAGGCCACCGGCCGGTCGTCGAGCCGGTTACGTGAGCCGTTGCCCGGCAACCAGGCGTGCCCCGGAACCGCGACCTCGGCAGCGGCCGCCGGGCGGTGCACCGGGGTCACCGGGAGCAGCGTGCGCCGATCGCGGGGCACGTGGGCGGTGATCGGCCGCCCCGCCGTCACGTCGTCGAGCCGGGCGGCGATATCGGCGTAGGAGTCGAAGCCCAGCACCGCGTCGGCCTCGGGCAGCGAGTTCGCCAGCTGGTCGCCGTAGCGCTCGGCGAGGCAGCCCACGGCGACGACCTTGCGTCCGGTGTCGGCGGCGGCGAGCAGCGTGTCGATCGAGTCCTTCTTGGCCGACTCGATGAACCCGCAGGTGTTCACGAGGACGACGTCGGCCTCCTCGGCGTCGTCCCGGAGTGCCCACCCGCCGGCGTTGAGGCGGCCCGCGAGCTCCTCGGAGTCGACCTCGTTGCGCGCGCATCCGAGAGTGACGATCGCGACGCTGCGGGACTGTGCGGACACATGCCGAGATTACCCGTGTGAACGATCCTCATCCGCGGCCAGCGCGAATGCACCCTCAACGCGACGCAGCCGGGTCTCGATAGCGTTGTCGGACGTGACCGTCGCCGTCCGTCGCGCCCGCACTCCCGACGTCCCCGCCATCAAGGCGATCGTCGACATCTACGCCGGGTCCGGCCGCAAGCTGCTCGCCAAGGAACTCGTCACGCTCTACGAGGACGTGCAGGACTTCGTCGTCGCCGAAGTGGACGGCACCGTCGTCGGCTGCGGCGCGCTGCACGTGCTGTGGGCCGACCTCGGCGAGGTACGCACCCTGGCGGTGCATCCGGCGCACGCCAAACGCAGGATCGGCCGCCTGCTGCTCGACCGGCTGATCGACACCGGCCGTGAGCTGGGGCTGTCCCGGCTGTTCGCGCTCACCTTTCACACCGATTTCTTCGCCCGCGCCGGTTTCGTGCCGATAGAGGGGGCGCCCGTCGACCAGGACACCTACGACGCGCTGCGCCGCTCGTACGACGCCGGCGTCGCCGAGTTCCTCAACCTCGAGTACGTCAAGCCGAACACCCTCGGCAACACCCGGATGCTGTTGCAACTCACCTCAAGGACCACTTGAGACACGCCGTCACCGCGTGTCTCACTTGTAACTCCTGCCCCACCCGTTAGCGTCAAAGCCACGGAGGTGAGGAGTCATGGCCACACTCGAGCGGATCGAGCCCGCGTACAAGGCGTGGACGCCGTCGGCGGCCGGGATCGCTGTCGAGGACGAGCACTACGTCGGCCGGCATCGCAAGCCCGAGGCCGGCCGCGGGTTCTCGTTCAGGAGCATGTTCTACACGGCGCGACATCGCGCGCGCTGATCGCCGGACGCCGGGCAACGGCCACCTGATCACGTGATCAGGTGGCCGTTGTCGTCTGCCTGGGGTCAGGGCTAGCTGCCGGACGGTGCCGGCGCGGCCTCGTCGTCCACCGCCGCGTCCTCGTCGTCGCTCTCGACGAGGTCGTCGGCGCTGCCACCGTTGCGCAGGGCGTAGAGCAGCCCGGACAGCTCATCGGGCACGACCAGCACCTCGCGCGCCTTGGAGCCCTCGGACGGCCCGACGATGCCGCGCGATTCCATGAGGTCCATGAGCCGCCCTGCCTTGGCGAACCCGACCCGCAGCTTGCGCTGCAGCATCGAGGTCGAGCCGAACTGCGTGGACACCACCAGTTCGACGGCCGACAGGAACAGGTCCATGTCGTCGCCGATGTCCTCGTCGATCTCCTTCTTCGCCGTCTGCGGGGCGGTGACGTCCTCGCGGTAGGTCGGCTGCAGCTGGCCGCGGCAGTGCTCGACGATCCCGTGGATCTCGGCGTCGGTGACGAACGCGCCCTGCATCCGGGCCGGCTTCGACGCGCCCATGGGCAGGAACAGGGCGTCGCCCTTGCCGAGCAGCTTCTCCGCGCCCGGCTGGTCGAGGATGACCCGGCTGTCGGCGAGCGAGGAGGTCTTGAACCCGAGGCGGGACGGCACGTTGGCCTTGATCAAGCCGGTGACGACGTCGACCGAGGGCCGCTGCGTGGCGATGACGAGATGGATCCCGGCGGCCCGCGCGAGCTGGGTGATCCGGACGATCGCATCCTCCACGTCGCGAGGGGCGACCATCATCAGGTCGGCGAGCTCGTCGACGATCACGAGCAGGTACGGGTAGGCCTGGTAAACCCGCTCGGAACCGGGAGGGGCCTTCAGCTCGCCGCTGTGCACCTTCTTGTTGAAGTCGTCGATGTGTCGCGTGCCCGAGGTCTCCATGTCCTCGTAGCGCATGTCCATCTCGCGCACGACCCACTGCAGTGCGTCGGCGGCCTTCTTGGCGTTCGTAATCACCGGCGTGACGAGGTGCGGGATGCCCTGGTAGGCGGCGAACTCGACGCGCTTCGGGTCGATCAGCACCATGCGCACCTGGTCCGGCGTCGCCCGGGTCAGGATCGACAGGATCAGCGTGTTGATGCAGCTCGACTTGCCGGCGCCGGTCGCGCCGGCGACGAGCAGGTGCGGCATGCGGGTGAGGTTCGCGACCACGAAGCCGCCCTCGACGTCCTTGCCGAGCGCGACGAGCATCGGGTGCTGGTCGCGCTGGGCGATCTTCGAGCGCAGCACGTCGCCGAGCATGACGACCTCGGGGTCGGCGTTCGGGATCTCGACGCCGACCGCGCTCTTGCCCGGGATCGGGCTGAGGATGCGTACCTCGGCGCTCTTCACCGCGTAGGCGATGTTGCGCGTCAGGTTGGTGATGCGCTCGACCTTCACGCCCGGGCCGAGGGTGACCTCGTAGCGGGTGACGGTCGGGCCCCGGTTGAAGCCGGTCACCGAGGCGTCGACGTCGAACTCGGCGAAGACCTGTTGCAGCGAGGCGATGACCTCGTCGTTGGCCTTCGTGTGCTGCATGTGCGGCGAGCCGTGGGCGAGGGCCGAGATCGACGGCAGCGTGTACAGCCCGGCGCCGCCGGCGAGTTCGAGTTGGACCGGGCGGTCGATCGGCGGCAGCTCGGGTTCGGCCGCCTGGGCGGCCGGCTTGACCCGCGGCACCCGCGGCTTGGGGGCGGGGACGTCGGGGGTGAGGTCGGCCGTGAGGTCGACGGACGCCAGGTCGGCCGTTGCGGCGTCGGGGTCGACGGCAGTCCGCCGGCGGCGGCGTGCGGGCCTGGGTGCCGGTTCCTCGTCGGCCTCGTCCACCTCGTCGAGGCCGTCGAGGTCGTCGTCGGGCTCGCCACGGCCGGCGGCCAGCCCGGCGAGGTACTCGAACAGGACGCTGATCGGCGTGGCCGTCACCACGAGGATGCCGAAGGCGCCGACGAGCGCCAGCAGCGGAACGGCGATGACGTCCGAGAGCCCGTCGGTCAGCGGCTTGCCGATGGCCGAGCCGAGCAGGCCACCGGCGTGCGCGCGCCCCGATGCGCTGCTGGGGCTGGCCGACCAGATGTCGAGCATGCCGAGCACGCTGACCGCGATCGCGAGCGAACCGACCACCATCCGGCCGCGCGAGCGCGGCTCCGGCGCCTGGCGCAGCATGTGCGCCGCGGCCCCGACGAAGAGCACGGGCAACAGCACCGCGGCATTGCCGACGATGGCCCGGCATACGGCTTCCAGGCCGCGGCCCACCGGCCCGGCCGCGGAGAACCAGATCGCGACCGCGCTGATGAGGCCGAGCGCCAGCACCGCGAGCGCCAGCCCGTCGCGGCGGTGTTCCGGCTCGAGGTCGCGGGCGGTGGCGGCGTTGCGGCCGGCCGAGCGAGCCAGCGTGCCCAGCACCGTGGCCAACCCGCGCCAGATGGCGGCGAGCACCTTGCCGAGCGTCAGGAACGGCGTCGCGAGCCCCGACGGCGGGGCCGAGCGGCTGCGGCTGCGGCTCGACGAGCGGCGCGCGGGCGGGCGGGTGCGGGTGCCGGTACTCACCCGGTCAACATTAACCGTGAACTAAAGGGTTGGCGTGGAGGCTGGCGGACGCGTCGCGGTCACCGACTCGGCCGAATCGGCCGGCAGGCGTTCAGAGCAGCCCGGCGGCGGCGAGGTCCTCGCGCAGGTGGCTGATCTCGTGGTCGGTCGCCTCGACCAGCGGCAGCCGGACCGACCCGACGTCGCGGCCCTGCAGGCGCAGCCCGGCCTTGACCAGGATCGTTCCGGCGGTGCGGAAGATGCCGGTGAAGATCGGCATCAGCCGGCGGTGCAGCTGCAGCGCCTGCGCCACGTCCCCCCGCTCGTACGCCTCGATCATCTGCTTGGCCTGCGCCCCGCAGAAGTGGGTCGAGGTGCCCACGACGCCGACGCCGCCCACCGACAGCAGCGGCAGCGTCATCGAGTCGTCGCCGCTGTAATAGGCGAGGTCGGTCTCGGCCATCACGCGTGAGGACGCGGCGAGATCGCCCTTGGCGTCCTTCACCGCGACGATGCGCTCGTGCTCGGCCAGGCGCAGCATCGTCTCGGTCTGGATCGGGATCGCGCTGCGCTGCGGGATGTCGTAGAGCAGCACGGGGAGATCGGTGGCGTCGGCGATCGCACGGAAGTGGCTGAGGAGGCCGGCCTGCGGCGGCTTGGAGTAGTACGGGGTGACCGCGAGCAGCCCGTGCGCGCCCGCCTTCTCGGCCTGCTGGGCGAGATGCACGGAGTGGACGGTGTCGAAGGTGCCGACCCCGGCGACCACCTGGGCGCGGTCGCCGACGGCGGCCACGACCGCACTGACCAGCTCGGCCTTCTCGGCATCGGTCGTGGTGGGCGACTCCCCGCCGGTCCCGCTGATCACCAGCGCGTCGTTGTGCTGCTCGTCGACGAGGTAGGCGGCGAGCTCGGCGGCCTTGTCGAGGTCGAGCGAGCCGGTGACGTCGAACGGGGTGACCATCGCCGTGAGCAGACGACCGAACGGTCGCGTAGCACTGGATCCCACGGGCTGGAGCTTACGCGGGCGGGTGCCCGATTCGCCGGTGCCGGGCCGGATCAGCCTTCCTGGACGAGCGGGCTGGAGGCGACCTCGGTGCCGTCGGGCAGCGAGACGATCTCGAAGTCGGCGAATGCGTTGGGGGCGATGCGCTGCAGCTCGCGCAGGCACGCGATCGCGAGCTGGCGGATCTCGACGTCGGCGTGCTCGGAGGCGCGCATGGCGACGAAGTGCCGCCACGCGCGGAAGTTGCCGGTGACCACGATGCGGGTCTCGGTGGCATTGGGCAGCACCGCGCGCGCGGCCTGCCGCGCCTGCTTGCGGCGCAGCGTGGCGTGCTCGACGTCGGCGAACTTCTTCTCCAGGCCTTCGAGCAGTTCGGTGTAGGCGGCCACAGCGGCCTCGGAGGCGGCGACGAACTTGGCGTGCAGCTGCGGGTCGTCGGCGATGACGTCCGGCTCGACTATCGCGGCGTCCTTCTCGGGGACGTAGCGCTGCGAGAGCTGCGAGTAGCTGAAGTGGCGGTGCCGGATGAGTTCGTGGGTCAGCGACCGGGAGATGCCCGAGAGGTAGAAGGTCACCGAGCCGTGCTCGAGCACGGACAGGTGGCCGACCTCGAGGATGTGCCGCAGGTAGCCGGCGTTGGTGGCGGTGGCCGGATTCGGCTTCTTCCAGGACTGGTAGCAGGCCCGGCCGGCGAATTCGGCGAGCGCCTCACCTCCCGCGGCATCGGTCTCCCACGGCACCTCCGCGGGCGGCTCGAAGTGCGTCCACGCGATCGCCTGGACCTGCATCGGGACGATGTCGGGCACGCCGCTCTCCCCTGGCTCGGGCCGGCTCGCGCGCAGCGCGGCGGCCGGGAATCGATGGGTCCTCGGCAGCCTATCCGCCGCGCTCACTCCGGCCGCCTGCGACGCGGCGATCGACCGGCTGGTGTTGCGGTGACATCATGATGATGTCATGCTTGCGTCATGCATCTGGATTCTCACGTCGCCGCCGTCCATGACCAGCTCACCGCAGCAGCCGCGCTCGGCGACGACCGCACCCGGGAGATCGCCGCGTCGCTCGCCACCGCCGCCGCGCCGGCGGTGCGGCTCGCGATCCTCGACGCGATCTCGGCAGCCGCCGACGAGATCACCGCTGCGCTGCTCGACTACCCCGGCTCCCCCGCGGTGGCCACCCGGCTCGAGGGCGACGAGGTGCGCATCGAGGTGCGCGCCACCGCGGCCACCGAGGCCGAGCCGCCCCGCACCGACGACGGCGAGGCCAGCGCGCGCATTTCACTGCGGCTCAGCGAGGCCCTGAAAGCCGACATCGACGCGGCGGCCGAGCGCGATGGCGTGTCGGTCAACACCTGGCTGGTGCGCGCCGCCACCGCCGCCCTGCGTCCTGGGCCGTTCGCCGGGTTCGGGTCCGGTGCCTTCGGCGCATTCGGCCCGTTCGGCGGCGGATGGAACGCGCCGGGCGGACCCGGTCCAAGCGGGGGCCGGCGCGGCGGCGGCCACAACATCACCGGCTGGATCAACGGCTGAGCGCCGACACCGACCTCACAGGAGAACGCATGACCACCAAGACCTTCGCGCTGTCCGGGCCGATCAACCTCGCCGCGCGAGTAGGGCACGGCTCACTCACCGTCCATTGCGTCGACGACCTCACCGAGGCGCGCGTCGAGATGGCCTCCCGCAAGGGGTCCGGGGAGTTCCTGGAGCGCATCACCGTGCAGATGGACGGCCCGACGCTCACCATCAGTGCGCCCCGCCAGGGCGGGGTGTTCGACCTGTTCGGCGATCGCTGGCGCACCGGTGCATCGGTCGACATCGACGTGACCGTGCCGAGCGGGACGGCGCTGAAGATCTCGTCGTTCACCGCGGACATCACCGTCACGGGCCGCTGCGCAGGCGCCGACGTCGCGACCGGCACCGGCCGGATCCAGCTCGACCACGTCGACGGCGACCTGCGGCTGCGGTACGGCGCATCCCACTCCGTCATAGGCCGGGTCAGCGGGTCGGCGATCGTGAAGTCCGGCTCCGGTGACACGCGGCTGGGCGAGATCGGCGGCGACCTGCAGTGCGCGTGCGGCAGCGGCCGGCTCGAGGCCGCGGCGGTGCGCGGCAGCGTCAAGTCGCGCTGCGGCGCCGGCGAGGCACGCCTCGGCGCGGTCTACGGCGACGTCGACCTGGCGAGCGGCTCCGGGGCGATCAGCGTCGGCCTGCCCAAGGGCGTCACGGCCCGGGTGGACGTCCACACCGGTTCCGGCGATCTGCGTTCGGAGCTGCCGATCGAGGACGAGCCCGTCGACCGCTCGGGGGCGATCACGCTGCGCGCCCGCACCGGTAGCGGCGACGTGCACGTGTTCCGCGCCGCCTGATCGCTTCAGCCGACCGCGGCCGCGAGCGCCGGGGCCAGGTCGCCGCGCGGCATCACCTCGATGGTGGCGAGGCCGAGCCAACCGGCGATCGCCGCGAGTTCCTCGGCGAGTTCCCGGGCGACGTGCCACGGGTCGTTGCCAGGCTCGAGCCACGCGCTCTGCACGCGCAGCGCGCCGGCGTGCCGGTCGGACTTCAGATCGACGCGGCCGACGAGGTTCTCGCCGAGCAGGAACGGCAGCACGTAATAGCCGAAGCGCCGCTGCGGGCCGGGAGTGTAGATCTCGATGCGGTAGTGGAAGCCGAACAAGCGCAGCGTGCGCTCCCGGAACCAGATCAGCGAGTCGAACGGCGAGAGCAGCGCGCGCGCCGCCACGCTGCGCGGGCGCCGCGCCTCGTGCCACAGGTACGCCGCGGCGCCCCAGCCGGCGACCTCGACCGGCACCAGCTCGCCGCCGGCGACCAGCTCCTCCACCGCCTGCTTCGACGCCCGGTGCGAGAGGCGGAAGTAGTCGCGGATGTCCGCCTCGGTGGCGACGCCGAGCGCCCGGGCCGAGATGCGGACCAAGTCGCGGATCGCCTCGGGCTCGGGGGGCTCCGGGGCGGCGAGGACCTCCGCGGGCAGCACGCGCTCGGCGAGGTCGTAGTAACGCTCGAAGTTCACCCGCTTCGCGGTGGTGATCCGTCCCTCGTAGAACAGGTACTCCAGAGCGGTCTTGCCCTCGTGCCAGTTCCACATGTGACCTGGCCGAGGCGCCGGCCGGGGAATGCCGGTGTCTCCGGCGACGATCGGGCCCTGCTCGGCGACCAGGCGGAACATCTCCTCGACGAGGCCGGGCTTCTCCCGCGCCAAGCGCCTGACGCCC
The DNA here is from genome assembly GCA_035695205.1 of Jatrophihabitans sp. Lineage (GTDB taxonomy): Bacteria > Actinomycetota > Actinomycetes > Mycobacteriales > Jatrophihabitantaceae > Jatrophihabitans. The sequence goes on from DASSEP010000082.1 coordinate 17,608, forward strand.
GCCCAGTGCTCCAGGTGCGCGCGACGCATCCGCCAGCGCAGCAGCGGGTGGTAGCCGACGGGGATCAGCGAGGCGGCGTGCGCCCAGTACTCGAACAGCTCCGCGCGATGCGCGCCGTCGGTGTAGGCGGTCATGCGGTCGAGCAGCGCGTGCGGGTAGCGGCCGAGGCGGCCGAACACCGGCAGGTAGTGGCTGCGTGAGAACACGTTCACCGAGTCGATCTGCAGCAGCGCCACCCGGTCGAGAACCCGCCGGATGTGCCGGGCATCGACCCGCCCGGTCGGCCGTGGGTCGGCGAAACCCTGCGCGGCGAGCGCGATGCGCCGGGCCTGCGCAGCGGAGACCCGGGTCGACGGGGGCATGGCCGCGACCTTACGGTCCGGCTCGGACATCGGAACCGCCAAGCGGCGCATGACAGGATGCCGTCATGTTCGAGCATCTCGTCGAGCAGATCGGCAATGCCGTCGGCGCCTGGCTGTACGTCATCGCCGGCGCCCTCTGCTTCGGCGAGGCGGCGATCCTGATCGGCATGGTCCTGCCCGGTGAGACGGCCTTGCTGGTCGCCGGGGTGTTCTGCCAGCGCAACGTTCTCAGCCTGCCCGTGATGATCGTCGTCGCGGTCGTGTGCGCCATCGCCGGGGACTCCGTGGGCTATGAGTTCGGCAAGAAGTTCGGCCCCGGCCTGCGCCGCTCGAAACTCGGCCGCTGGGTGGGTGAACCGCGGTGGTCGATGGTCGACGGGTTCTTGCACCGGCACGGCGGGAAGGCGGTTTTCATCGGACGCCTCACCGCGCTGTTCCGGGCGCTGGTGCCGTCGATGGCGGGGATGAGCGGCATGCGCTATCGCACGTTCCTCGCCTGGAACGCCGCCGGCGGGCTGATCTGGGCGCCCGGCTGCGTGCTGCTCGGCTATGCGTTCTCGACGTCGCTGGCCGCTGTCGGCAAGACGCTCACGTGGGCGCCGCTGGCGATCATCGCGGTGGTGGCGTTGATCTACCTGGCGCTGCATCTCCGCAAGCGCAAGCGGGAGAAGGCCGAGGCCGCCGCCTTCGCCCGCGGCGAGGATTCGTCGACCGTCGAGTCGTCGACGAAGCACTCGGACTGACCCGTTCTGGCGAGACATAGGGTCGTGCCATGGCCGATGTCAGTGTGCGCCCAGCCCGACCCGACGACGCCGGCGAGGTCGCGCGCATCCAGATCACCACGTGGCAGACCGCCTACGTCGACCTGCTGCCCGCACCGGTGCTCGCCGGGTTGTCCGAGGAACAGGCGCAGGCAGTCTGGTCGGCGGCCATCGCCGAGCCACCGACCAGCACGCACCACGTCCTCGTCGCCGTCGAGGGCCAGTGGCGGGTCGGTTTCGCCGCCTTCGGGCCCGCCACGGATCTCGAGCCGGACGACCCGGACCGCGACACCACCGTCGCGATCGCCCCGATCCTCGTCGAACCCCGGTGGGGCCGGCGTGGGCACGGATCACGGCTGCTCGCCGCGACCGTTCACCACGCCCGAGCGGACGGCATGACCCGGGCGATCGCGTGGATCCCGGAAAGCGACAACACCTCGCGCGAGTTCCTGCTCTCGGCCGGCTGGGCCCCCGACGGTCTCGTGCGCGCCCTCGACACCGGCGCCGGCGAACTGCGCGAGATCCGCCTGCACACGTCACTGGTGGACGACCCGGAGGGGACGACGTGAGCTTCGCGGGGATTCCGCTGGCCGCACTGGACTTCTACGAGGATCTCGAGGCGGACAACACCAAGTCGTTCTGGACCGCCCACAAAAGCGTCTACGACGAGTCGGTGAAAGCACCGCTCGAGGCGCTGGCCGCGGAGTTGGAAAAGCCCTTCGGGTCGGCGAAGATCTTCCGACCGTACCGTGACGTACGGTTCGCCAAGGACAAGACGCCGTACAAGACGCATCAGGGCGTGTGGTTCGCCGAGTCGTCCCGGTACCTCCAGGTGTCGGCAGCCGGCTTGCTTCTCGCCGGCGGTTATTACGGCACGTCCTCGGCCCAGGTCGACCGCCTGCGCCGCGCGGTGGCCGACGACGTCGCCGGACCGGCCCTGGAGCGCGCGGTGAACGGGTTGCGGCGCAAGGGGTTCGAGATCCGCGGCGAGCAGATCACGCGGGTCCCGGCCGGGTACCCGAAAGACCACCCGCGGGCCGAACTGCTCCGGTACAAATCGCTCGCCGCGGCGCGCGAGCTCGGGGCTCCCGCCTGGTTGGCCACACCGAAGGCACGCACCGAGATCAGCCGGGTGTGGCGGGCGCTGGATCCACTCGTCACCTGGCTGGACACACACGTCGGCCGGGACTGACGCGAAACGGTCCCGGCCGACGTACTGGATTCCTCAGCTCAACTGACCTTGACCTTTCTCGCGGCCGAGTGACCCGCGGCGAGGGTGGGCGTGGCGGGCTTGAGGACGCGGAAGGTCAGCGTGCCGCGCGCCCGCAGCTTGATCGGCAGGACGTAGCCGACGACCCGCCGCCCGTCGGGCAGCTGCTGCCGGTGGATGACCGCACTGCCTTTGGAGACCCACTTGCCGGCCGAGAGCTGCTGCAGGTACACCTGCTGGCCCGCGCCGGCCGGCCGGACGGTGCCGTAGAAGCGCACCGTCTGGCCGCGGCTGATCGACTTCGCGGTCTGGGCCACGGACACCACCTGGGTGACGGCCACGCTTTCCGTCGGGCTCGTCGTCGCGGCGTGCCCGGCTGTGCCGCCGAACCGCCACCGGAACTGGGTGTTCGCGGTCAGCCGAAGTGCCGCCTTCGCCACTCCGGACGCCGAGGTGTTCGTCCGACCAACGAGACCCCACGGCTTGCCAAGACTCGCCCTGCGGTACAGGGCAACCTGCTGCCCGCCGAGTGCGGCGTGGGTCTGCGCATCGGTGAGCTTCGCCGACACCGTGGCGGACGCGCCGTACTGGACTGCCGCGGGCGCGTCGATCGACAGGTTCGACACGTGGGTGCCGGACCCGATCACCTTCTGCACCGCGGCGTACGCGTCGACGATCCCGACACCGGTGTCGCGGTCCCAACCCGGCTCCTCGATGTCGATGGCGGTCGGCGCGAACACCTTCCGCACCTGGGCGGGAGACAACCCCGGGTGCGCCTGCAGCATCAACGCGGCGATCGCACCGGCGTGCGGCGCCGCGGCGGAGGTGCCGAAGAACGGCTGGAAGCCAGGCACGCTCGTCGCGACGCCGTCCGCGGCGGTGATGTCCGGCTTCTGCCGGACGATGCCCCCCGTCGACGTGAAGTTGCCCGGCGTGTAGGCGCTTCCGTTCGCCGCGTAGTACATCTTCCGCGGGCCGTCCGACGTGAAGGTCTCGCTCACGTCGGCGGTGCTGAACACGCCCGGGAACGGTCCGGTCGGCTCCCCGGGCCCGAAGGCGTCGTGCGCAGGCGTGGCCGCCACGCTGAAGGCACTGGCCGCCGCGCTGTGCCCCGAGGTCTGTCCGGCCGTCGCGTAGGCGGTGAACCCGCCGCGCGAGCCGAACGTGCCCCGGTTGAGGGTGAGGCTCATGAACCTCGGTGCGGCCTGCCCCTGGTAGTTCTGGATCGCCAGCAGGCCACCGCCGGCAGGCACACCAACGAGTTCGAACGGGCTCTGCGATCCGCTCTGGGTGTTCGTCGAGTAACCGATGATGCTCGAGCCGTCCGCCGAGAACAGGTACAGGTCGTAGTCGTTCGACGAGCCGTTCAGCCGGTCCGCCCACTGCAACACCGCGGGGTGCGCGCCGTACGAGGCAGCGACCGGGTCGGCGTTCTGGATCCCGCCGGTCGGGTCGAAATCGGCCCACACGTCTCCGTTCTGGGCGGTGTAGGGCGTGAAGTCGCCCTGCCACTCGCCCGACGTGCCGTCGTCGAGGTTGCCGGAGTTGCCGGCCGACGAGAAGTACAGCGCGCCGTCCGACGTCACGGCGTTGACCGCGCGCGCGACCGGGCCGTCCTGGAAGACACCCTCGTCGTAGTAGTAGACGTCGTCGACGATGACGTCGCAGCCCGCGTTACGCAGGGCACGGATGTTGTTCGCGAAGCTCGACTCGCTGTTGAACGCGGTCGCGAAGTACAGCTTCGCCCCGGGCGCGATGTCGTGCACGATCTCGAGCATCGCGGTGCCTTCGTCACCGCCCGCGGGGCCGGCCTGCCCGGGCAGCACGGTCACCGGCCCGAGATCGCCGGTGCTCTGTGCCGCCGACAACGAGCTCACCCCGTCGGAGAGCACGCCGACCTTCACGCCCGATCCGTTCACCCCGAAGGTGGACCGCGCTGTGTCCGCCCGGTGCGTGACATCGCCTTCCGAGTCGACGCTGCCGGTTGCGAGTGCGGGCGTGGCCGGCGGCGCGATCGACGTGACGTCCGGCGACCTAGCGAGGTCGTCGAGCTTGGTGAGCGGCACGCGGATACGCAGCGTTCCGGCTCCCGGCACCTGTTGGGTCACCTCGCCGCCCACGGTGCGCACGCGCGAGAGCAGTCGCGTGGTCATCGCGCCGCTGACGTCCACGACCACGCTCCCCCGGGGACTGACAGGGACATCCTGCCGCACCTGCGGGAACCCGGCCGGCAGCGCATGTTCGGCCTTCTTCTCGGCGTACAGCAGATGGCTGTCGATCTTCTGCTGCGCAGGTGTACGGCTCGCCTTCTCCGCCTGGATCGCCGCCAGCTGCGCGCTCAGCGAACTGCTGAGCACCCGGGCCGGTTGCGGCGCCGAGTTCGCGTCCGTCGCCAGGGCCACCGGAACGACGAGGACGGCGACCGTGCCGACCACCACGCCCGTGAACCCGAATCCATGTCTGCGCCACCACGTGCCGGACACGGTCATCACCTCCGAGGAATTGCATCTCGATCACACTCTTTGACCAAGATCGCGGCTGGGGCAGAGCCCAAGGCCACGCGGAGATCGGGATGCGTCCCCGGCGCCCTGCCGAGCAGGCCCTACGGACCTGGCTCGGGCCGAAGGGACCGCCGCTCAGAGCGTGTCGAGGAAGTCCGCGAGGTCGCGCCAGAGCGCGATGCGCAGCGGCAACGGCATGCCGTTGTTCGCGCCGGACGGGCCGGGTAGCACGAACGCGGGCCGGCCGGCGACCTGCCACGACAGCGGGCCGTAGTCGCGCGGCTGCCGCTCCCCCGCACAGCGCGCGTACGAGCCGGCGGCCGCCTTGCTGACGAAGGCCACCGCCAGCGGGTCGGCGCGGCGCACCGCCCGGCGGAACCCGGCAAGGTCGTACACGGGTGGCTCCCCCGGCGCTGATCGCCTCGTGCGGACGAGGTCGGTCAGGCCGATGCCGAACGACGGCAGCAGGTGGTCGTCCTCCGGGCCGAGCGGGCGGGCCACCAACCCGCTCTCGTGCAGCAGGGTCCAGAAGTGGTTGCCCGTCCCCGCGTAGTAGTGCTCACGCTCCTCGCGATGCCACGCGGCGATCGTGCCTGCGATGACGACCCGCAGCCCCGGCGCGAGGAGATCGCGAAGCGGCATGCGTGAATCCGGCTGGTCGACTTAGGTAGAGACTCAGAGATCGAGCAGCGGCTCGAGTCCGACCGTCAGCCCTGGACGCGACACGATGTCGCGCACGGCGAGCAGCACGCCGGGCATGAACGAGCTCCGGTCGAGCGAGTCGTGCCGGATCGTGAGCGTCTCGCCCTGCGCGCCGAACACGATCTCCTGGTGCGCGACCATCCCGGCGACGCGCAGCGCGTGCACATGCACGCCGTCGACATCGGCACCGCGGGCGCCGTCCAGCGCATGGCTGGTGCCGTCCGGCGCGGCGCCGAGCCCCGCCGCATGCCGGGCCTCGGCGATCAGTTGCGCGGTACGTACCGCCGTGCCGCTCGGTGCGTCGGCCTTGCCCGGGTGATGCAGCTCGATGACCTCGGCGGAGTCGTAGAAACGCGCGGCGAGCTGGGCGAACTTCATCGACAGGACGGCGCCGATCCCGAAATTCGGCGCGACGAGCACCCCGACATCCGGGACGTCGGCGAGCCAATCGCGGATGGTGTCCAGTCGTGCGGCGGTGAAACCGGTGGTGCCCACGACGGCATGCATCCGCTGGTCGATGGCGAAGCGGATGTTGTCCATGACCACGTCGGGGTGGGTGAAGTCGACGAGGACCTGCGAGCCGGCGTCGGCGACGCTGAACAGCCAGTCCCCGGCGTCGACCATCGCCACCAGCTCCAGGTCGTCGGCGGCGTCCACCGCCTTGCACACCTGCTGCCCCATCCGGCCTCGCGCGCCAAGCACGCCCACCCGGATCGGCTCGCTCATCCCGCCTCCTTGTCGTCGGTGCCGTGGCCTGCACTGGTACCGCGGCGCATCACCGGTGGCCGCTCAGACCGCGCCGTCGAAGTCATGCTCGCCGAACGGGCCGACCACCGTCAGGCAGCGCGGCCGGTACAGCACGTCGCGCGCGGCGGCGGCGACGTCCGCCGGCGTGACGGCGTCGATGCGGGCGAGGATCTCGTCGAGGCCGAGGACGTCACCGTAGGCGATCTCGCTCTTGCCGATGCGCGTCATCCGCGATCCGGCGTCCTCCAGGCCGAGGACGAGCCCGCCGCGCATCTGCCCCTTGCCGCGCTCGATCTCGGCCTCGCTGAGATCGCCGGACGCGACGTGGTCGAGCTCGGTCACGATCAGCGAGAGCACCTCCTCGGTCTTGCCCGGCTGGCAGCCGGCGTAGACGCCGAACTGACCCGCGTCGGCGAAGCCGCCGGTGAACGAGTAGACCGAGTACGCCAGCCCGCGTTCCTCGCGCACCCGCTGGAACAGCCGCGAGCTCATGCCGCCACCCAGCGCCGCGGACAGCACCCCGAGCGCCCACCGGCGCGGGTCGTGCCGGGACATCCCCGTGGCGCCCAGGATCAGGTTCGCCTGCTCGGTGTCGTCGGCGACCACGTGCACCGGGCGGTCGGGCATGGCTGGACGGTGGTGGTTCGAGCCGGCGGCACGCGGGGGCAGCGGTGGCAGGGCCGGGTCGAGCCGGTCGCGGAAGGCGCGCCGGACCAGCCGGACGACCCGGGCGTGCTCGACGTTGCCGGCAACCGCGACCACCATGCCGTCGGTGGCGTAGCGGCGCTTGTAGTAGCCGGCGACCTGGCGTCGGGTCAGCGCGCGGATCGAGTCCTCGCTGCCGAGGATCGGTCGGCCCAGCGGCGCGGCGCCGAACAGCGCGGCCGCGAACTCGTCGTGCACGAGATCGGCCGGGTCGTCGTCGCGCATCGCGATCTCTTCGAGCACGACGTTGCGCTCGACGTCGACGTCCTGAGCATCGATCGTCGCGTTGAGGACGACGTCACTGACGATGTCCAGCGCGAGCTCGAGGTCGCGATCGAGCACCGTCGCGTAATAGCAGGTGTGCTCCTTCTCGGTGAACGCGTTGAACTCGCCACCCACCGCGTCCATCTCGCTGGCGATGTCCAAGGCCGTGCGCGTGGTGGTGCCCTTGAACAGGAGGTGCTCGAGGAAGTGACTGGTACCGGCCAGTGACCGCGACTCGTCGCGGGACCCGACCGGCACCCAGATGCCCACGCTCGCGCTGCGCACCCCCGGCATGGCTTCGGTGATGACGCGCAGCCCTCCGGGCAGCACCGTACGGCAGAGGACGCCTCCGCCGGTCGCCTGATCGAGACGACGTGTACTCGCCCGCGCGAGCGGACGGGAGACAGCGGAGGAAGTCACCGCTCGATCCTACGGGCGGGGTGCGCCCTGCCCGGACGGGCTCCGCTCGCGCGGTGTCGGCGCGACAACCGTCAGCGCGGCAGCCAGGCGTCCGGTGCCTCGGTGAGCCGGTGCACGTGCTCGGGCAGCGCGCCGGAGAGCACGTCGGCGATCGTGGTCTCGTCGAGCACGCGCCGCAGGCTGGCGCGCACCGCCACCCACACTGCCGGTAGGTGCTGTGCCACGCCCGCGTAGGTGGTCTCGTTCGGCCGCAGCCCGCGCACCTCGGCGAGCGGGCCGTCGACCGCGCGGATGACCGCGCCGAGGGTGATCTCCGCGGCGGGGCGGGCCAGCGCGTAGCCGCCCTCGGCGCCGCGCTGGCTGCGCACCAGACCTGCGCGCCGCAACTCGCCCAGGATGGCCTCGACGAACTTGCGCGGCAGACCCTGCTCGCTGATCACCGTGTCGATCTTCACGAGTTCTGGCTCGCGCGCGGCAAGGCTCAGCAGCGCGCGTACCGCGTAGTCGGTCTTCGCCGAGATCTGCACGCCTCATCCTCCCAGACGCGTTCGCCGCACAGCCGCGTCCGCTCCGCCGGTCACGGCCCCTCCGGAACCGGGTCGGCGACTGATCCTGCCGCAGTGCCGAGGGCCGCGGCCGGAGGACTCGCCCGGCGCAGCGTTTCCGGCGCGGCGGCCACCGCGAGTACCGGCAGGAAACAGACCAGGGCGCTGATGGCGAACGTCCAGCCGTACCCGCCGCCGTCGGCGATCGCGCCGGCGACGACCGGGCCGAGCACCGCACCGAGATCACCGGCCATCTGGAATACCGCGACGACCGTGCCGCCGCGACCGACCACGACGTCGCCCATCACCGCGCCCGGCGCGACGGAGTCGGCGGCGCCGGCGACGCCGAGCAGCACCGCCCCGGCAACCAGGCCGGCCGCAACCGGCACGCTCGGCAACACGGCGAACCCGGCCGCGCCGACCAGCAGACCGCCGGCGATCACCGGCCGGCGTCCGCGGGTGTCGGCGAAGCGGCCCAGCGGCAGCAGCAACGCGCCGCTGACCAGGCTGATGACGAGGAACGCCGCGTACGCCCAGCCGGTGCCGAGGTGCAGCCGGTCGGTGACGAACTGCGGCAGGATCGCCGACCGCGCGCCGACCAGCGCGAAGTCGCCGGCGAAGGACGCCGCGAGTGCGGCGAGGTAGGCACGGTTGCGCAGCGCCGTGGGCAGCGTGATGGCGGCCTGGCGAGCCTTGCTCGGCGCGGCCAACTCGCTGTGCCGCAGTGCGGTGAGGCCGATCGCGCCGGCCCCCACCAGGGTGCCCGCGTAGAGGAAGAACGGGGCACGCAGCGAGAACGTCGCGATCGTCCCCACGGCGGGTCCGGCGATCATGCCGAGCAGGAAGGAGCCCGCCCAGACGCCCTGTGCGCGCCCCCGCAGGTGGTCCGGTGTCACCCGCACCAGCAGGCTGGCGGCGCTGACGCTGAACATGATCGAGCCGACTCCGCCGGCGCCGCGCAGCACCAGCAGTTGCCAGTAGGACTGGGACAGTCCGGCGAGCAGGCTGGACACCGCGACGACGCCGATGCCGGTGGCCAGCATCGTCCGCTCGCCGAAGGCGTTGACCAGGCGGCCCACGAACGGCGCCATCGCCAGCCGCATGAGCGCGAACGCGCTGACGACCGCGCCGGCGAGTGCCTTGTCGACGCCGAACTGCCGGGCGAACAGCGGCAGCGCCGGGGCGACCAGGCCGAAGCCGAGCGCCACCATGAACCCGACGCCGGTCAGGGCACGCACCTCGGCGGGGAGCTCACGCAGCGGCCGCACGCGAGGCCTCCCTTCGACGGAAGTGCGGAAACAGAGCCGAAACGGGCCGGGACGCGCGGTACGCGTTCCGGCCCGTCTCTCGTCGAGCTACTTCACTGCGATGGTCAGGCGGGCTGACCCTCGTCGGGCTTCGCCGCCTCGGCGGGCTTGTCCTCGTCGACGAGGCCCAGGCTGATCTTGCCCCGCTGGTCGATCTCGAGGATCTCGACCTGGATCTTGTCGCCGACGTTGACGACGTCCTCGACCTTGCCGATCCGCTTGCCGCGGCCCAGCTTGCTGATGTGCACCAGCCCGTCCTTGCCCGGCAGCAGCGAGACGAAGGCACCGAACGCGGCGGTCTTGACCACCGTGCCCAGGAACCGCTCGCCCACCTTCGGCAGCTGCGGGTTGGCGATGGCGTTGATGCGGTCGACCGCGGCCTCGGCCGACGGGCCGTCGGCAGCGCCGACGTAGATCGTGCCGTCGTCCTCGATGGTGATGTCGGCCCCAGTCTCGTCCTGGATCGAGTTGATCATCTGGCCCTTCGGCCCGATGACCGCACCGATCTTGTCGACCGGGATCTTCACGACCGTGACGCGCGGCGCGTAGGGGCTCATCTCGTCCGGACGGTCGATGGCCTCGGCCATCACGTCGAGGATGTGCAGGCGGGCGTCGCGCGCCTGCTTGAGCGCCGCGCCGAGCACCTCGGACGGGATGCCGTCGAGCTTGGTGTCGAGCTGGAGCGCGGTGACGAACTCCTTGGTGCCGGCGACCTTGAAGTCCATGTCGCCGAAGGCGTCCTCGGCACCGAGGATGTCGGTCAGCGCCACGTACTCGGTCTTGCCATCGACGGTGTCGGAGACCAGGCCCATGGCGATGCCGGCGACCGGGGCCTTCAGCGGCACGCCGGCGTTCAGCAGCGCCAGCGTCGACGCGCAGACCGAGCCCATCGAGGTGGAGCCGTTGGAGCCGAGCGCCTCGGACACCTGCCGGATCGCGTACGGGAACTCGTCGCGGCCCGGCAGCACCGGCACCAGCGCCCGCTCGGCCAGCGCGCCGTGGCCGATCTCGCGGCGCTTGGGCGAGCCGACCCGGCCGGTCTCACCGGTCGAGTACGGCGGGAAGTTGTAGTTGTGCATGTACCGCTTGGTGCGCACAGGGCTGAGGGTGTCGAGCTTCTGCTCCAGGCCCAGCATGTTCAGCGTGGTGACGCCCAGGATCTGCGTCTCGCCGCGCTGGAACAGCGACGAGCCGTGCACCCGCGGCAGCACCTCGACCTCGGCCGACAGCGTGCGGATGTCGGCGAGGCCACGGCCGTCGATGCGCACCTTGTCGCGCAGGATGCGCTGGCGCACGAGCTTCTTGGTCAGCGCGCGGTAGGCCGGGCTGATCTGGCTCTCGCGGCCCTCGAAGCGCGGCGCGAGCGCGGCCTTGGCCTGCTCCTTGATCTCGTCGAGGCGGGCCTCGCGCTCCTGCTTGTCGGCGATCGTCAGGGCCTGGGCGAGCGGCTCGGACACCTCGGACGACACCGCGTCGTAGACGTCGTCCTCGTAGTCGAGGAAGATCGGGAACTCGACGGTCGGCTTCGCCGCCGCCTTGGCGAGCTCGCCCTGGGCGCGGCACAGCTCGGCGATGAACGGCTTCGCGGCCTCGAGGCCCTCGGCGACGACCTCCTCGGTCGGCTTGGTGGCACCGCCGGCGATCAGCTCGATGGTGTTGTCGGTGGCCTCCGCCTCGACCATCATGATCGCGACGTCACCGGATTCGAGCACCCGGCCGGCCACGACCATGTCGAAGGTGGCCCGCTCGAGTTCGCTGTGCGTCGGGAAGGCGACCCACTGGCCGTCGATGAGCGCGACCCGGGTGCCGCCGACGGGGCCGGAGAACGGCAGGCCGGACAGCTGCGTGGACGCCGACGCGGCGTTGATGGCCAGCACGTCGTAGGCGTGCTCGGGGTGCAGCGCCATGACGGTGATGACGACCTGGACCTCGTTGCGCAGGCCCTTGACGAAGGTCGGGCGCAGCGGCCGGTCGATCAGCCGGCAGGTGAGGATGGCGTCCTCGCTGGGCCGGCCCTCGCGGCGGAAGAACGAGCCGGGGATGCGGCCCGCGGCGTACATGCGCTCCTCGACGTCGACCGTGAGCGGGAAGAAGTCGAAGCCCTCGCGGGGCGACTTCCCGGCCGTGGTGGCCGACAGCAGCATGGTCTCGTCGTCGAGGTAGGCGGCGACGGAACCGGCGGCCTGCTTGGCCAGGCGGCCGGTCTCGAAACGGATGGTGCGTTTGCCGAAGCGGCCGTTGTCGATGACGGCTTCGATCTCGGTGACGCCCTTGTCGGCGTCGACGGACTCTGTCACGAGTCCTCCTCTCGTACGTGCCGGTGGCGCACATGCGACGTACGAGCCGGCCCCTGTCGTCGGGTGCCGGTCTTCGATCGAAGCGGGCGGGCGGGCTCCGGGAGGAACTGCCGCTCCGGCCGCCACTACCGAGGACCGGCCTCACTCGGCAGTCGGTCGTCGCGAGGACGCACTGTGCGCCCGGCGGTGGTGTTCGGTTGTCTCGCGAAAACGCGAAGGGGAGCGACTCGTGTCGCTCCCCTTGTCAGCTATCGGCGCAGGCCGAGACGCTCGACGATCGACCGGTAGCGGTTGATGTCGGTCTTCGCCAGGTAGTTCAGCAGCCGGCGGCGCTGGCCGACCAGCAGCAGCAGCCCGCGGCGGCTGTGGTGGTCGTGCTTGTGGGTCTTCAGGTGCTCGGTGAGATCGCTGATGCGCCGGGACAGCAGCGCGACCTGCACCTCGGGCGAACCGGTGTCGCCCTCGGCGGAGCCGTACTCGGCGATGATCTGCTTCTTCACATCCTGGGCAAGCGCCACGGACGACTCCTTCACAGTCTGCACAGGCGCGATCCACCGGTCGGACTCACGGTGAATTCGTGACACGCACTGCAACGGCGGATGCTGGACAGCACCCGCCGTTCCTAGGCTACCAGCGGACCGGCCCACCTTCGAACCGGGGGAAGGGCAGGTACGCGCGGTCGAGCAGCTCATCGCTCAGCTCATCGCTCCGGCACGGCTCGCAGGCGCTGCCTAGAGTATGGGCCGTGAGCTCCTTCGAGGTCAGCCGGAACTCCCCCCTGTCGCCGGAGCAGGCCTGGGCTCGGCTGACCGATTGGCAGCGTCACGCCCGCTATGTCCCGCTGACCACCATGTCGGTGGTCAAGAGCTCCCCGGACGGGGTGGGCACGGTCTTCGTCGCCCGCACCGGCGTCGGCCGGTTCGGCTTCGACGACCCGATGGAGATCGTGGAGTGGCAACCGCCGTCGGCGGGTGCGGGCGGACGGTGCCGGATCGAGAAGCGGGGCCGGGTGATGCTCGGCTGGGCCGAACTCCGCGTCGAACCCCATGACGGCGGCTCCCGCGCGACGTGGCGCGAGGACGCGACACCGGCCCGGTTGCCGGCCTTCGCCCGGCCGGCGTCGGTGGCCTCGGGTCGGCTGCTGTTCGGGCGGGTGCTGCGGAAGCTGCTCGATGACTGAGGCGAGCGGGCCCGCCCCAGATCCCGGCGCGGTGCCGCCCCTTCCCGACTCGCCGGTCGCGGCACTCGCGTTTGAGGCCGCGCGCACGTTCAGCTCGCAGGCGCTCATGAACCACGGCGTCCGCTCCTACCTGTGGGCAGCCGCCTACGGCGCCGGGCACGGGATCGAGTTCGACGCGGAGCTGCTCTACGTCGCCGCGGTGCTGCACGACATCGCGCTCACCCCGTCGTTCGACAACCACCGGCTGCCGTTCGAGGTGGCCGGCGGGCACGTCGCGTGGATGTTCGGGGCCGGGGCAGGCTGGCCGCCGGCCCGACGCGACCACGTTGCGCGCACCATCGTCGACCACATGCGCGACGACGTCACGATCGAGGAGAACACCGAGGGCTACCTGCTGGCCGTCGCCACCGGGCTGGACATCTCGGGCCGGTCCGCGCAGTCGTGGCCGGACGAGCTCAAAACCGCGGTGCTCGCGCAGTACCCGCGCCTCGATCTCGCATCCGAGTTCGTGCGCTGTTTTGCCGACCAGGCGGCCCGCAAACCGGGCAGCTCGGCGGCGACGGCGATCGCCTCGGGAATCGCCGGCCGCATCGCCGGCAACCCCCTCGACTCGCCCTAAGGGCCCGCCATCAGCTCGCGGGTCTGGGCGACGTCGCGATCCATCTGGCGGATCAGCGCCTCGACGGTGTCGAACTTGTCCATGCCGCGCAGCCGGTGTGCGAACTCGACGCCGATGTTGTCGCCGTAGAGGTCGCCGTCGAAGTCGAGCACGAAGGCCTCGACCCGGCGCTTGCGGACCTCGAAGGTCGGGTTGGTACCCACCGAGATCGCGGCCGTGCCGAGCGGCGGCGCGTCGGCGGTGCGGCCCCACTCGTCGAGGCGCACCACCCTGCCCGCGTACACGCCGTCGGCAGGCACTGCGGCCCAGTCGTCGGTGCGCAGATTTGCGGTCGGATAGCCGAGCTCGCGGCCCCGCCGGTCGCCACGCTCGACGACGCCGTCGACCCGGTGCGGACGGCCGAGCACCACGGCGGCGGTCTCCATGTCGCCGGCCTTGACGCACGACCGGACGTATGTGGCGCTGAGCGGGGTGTCGCCCTCCTGCAGCAGGCGCACGCCGTGGGCGGTGAACCCGAAGCTGCGGCCCAGCCGTTGCAGCAGCGCCACGTCGCCGGCGGCCTTGTGACCGAAGCGGAAGTTCTCCCCCACGATGACCGCCGAGACGTGCAACTGCTCGACGAGGGCCTGGTGCACGAACTCGTTCGGCCCCATGCGCGAGAACTCGAGCGTGAAGGGCAGGGCGCAGAAGACGTCCACGCCGAGCTGTTCGACCAGTTCGGCCCGCCGCACGATCGTCGTCAGCACCGGCGGGTGCGAGCCAGGGCGCACGACCTCCGACGGGTGCGGCACGAAGGTGAGCAACGCACTGGGCACGCCCCGCTCGGCCGCCAGCTTCACCGCGTCGGAGATGATCGCCTGGTGGCCGCGGTGGATGCCGTCGAAGACCCCGATCGTGACGACACAGTGCCCCCAGTCGGAGGGCACCGCGTCGAGCCCGTGCCAGCGCTGCACGCCCGAAGCCTACTGGGTCTCGATGGGGTCTCGATGGGGTCGCGGCGCGGCCGCGTCGCGGATCAACCGGCCGGGGTGAAGACCAGAGCCGGACGAGCGAGCCCGTCGGACTCCCGCAGCAGGGCAACGGCGACCCCGTCGCCGGTCAGCGCGCCGTGGACGCCGGCGATGCCCAGCGCCGGCAGCGGGCGCCCGAAGGACAGCTCGCGGGCCTCGCCGGGACCGATCTCGCGAACCGGCATCGCCAGCCGGATTGCGTCGGCCAGCGGCAGGGCGACGGGGTCGTCGCGCCGGGCGAGCTCGTCCAGGGTGGCGGCCTGCTCGAGGGTGAACGGGCCGACCCGTGTGCGGCGCAGCGCGGTGAGGTGTCCGCCGACACCCAAGTTCTCGCCGAGGTCGCGGGCGACCGCGCGGACGTAGGTGCCGGAACTGCACTCGACCGCGACGTCCAGGTCGAGCAGCTCCGGCGCCGGGCGGGTGAGCGCGAGCAGGTCGAAGCGCGAGACGGTCACCGGCCGGGCGGCGAGTTCGACGGCGTCCCCGGCGCGGACGCGCTTGTAGGCGCGCTGGCCGTCCACCTTGATCGCCGAGACTGCGCTCGGCACCTGCAGGATCTCGCCCGTCAGCCGCCCGATGGCCGGCGCAACGGCCGACTCGGCCACGGTCGCGGCGGACGCGCCGCCGGTGACCTCGCCTTCGGCGTCGTCGGTGACGGTGCGCTGCCCGAGGCGGATCGTCGCCGTGTAGGCCTTGTCTGCGAGGACGAGGTGATGGAGCAGCCGGGTCGCGGCACCCACGCCGAGGACCAGCACGCCGGTTGCCATCGGATCAAGCGTGCCGACGTGGCCGACGCGCTTGGTGCGGGCGAGCCGGCGCATCCGCGCGACGACGTCGTGCGACGTCCAGCCCGGTGGCTTGTCGACGACCGCGATGCCGTCGCGGGCGGGCGGGCCGGGGTTCGCCATGTTCAGGCCACCTCCGCCGCTCCGGTGGCTCCGGTGCCCTCGGTGCCCTCGGTGCCGAGCACGAGCCAACGACCCCCGCGAGCGCGCCACACCATACCCACCAGGCGCACGCCGATGAACGCCGTCAGCCCCGCCCACACGCCGCCGAGTCCCCAACCCCAGTGCAGCGCGGCGAGGTTCAGCGGCGCGAACGCGCCCACTGCCCCGGCGATGGTGATGGTGCGCAGGAACCCGACGTCGCCGGCGCCGATCAGCACGCCGTCCAGGGCGAAAACGACGCCCGCGGCCGGCAGCATCCCGACGAACCAGGGCCACAGCACGTGCGCCTGGGCGAGGACATCCGGTGCCGAGGTGAACAACCGCGGGATGACCACCCAGCCGGCGGCAAACACCGCGGCGAAGCCCAGGCCCGCATAGAGCCCCCACCGCGACACCTGCCAGGCGAGCCGGCGGGCACCGTCGGCGTCCGCCCCGCCGAGCGCGGCGCCGACGAGCGACTGCGCAGCGATGGCGAACGAGTCGAGCAGCAGCGCCGTGAACTCCCACAGCTGCAACCCGATCTGGTGCGCGGCGATCTGCGCGGTGCCCATCCGGGACGCCACGCCCGCTGCGGTCAGGAAGGCGACCTGGAAGGCGGCCGAGCGGATGATCAGGTCACGGCCCACCACAGCCTGTGCGCGCATGACGCCACGGTCGGGTCGCAGCCCCACCCGGGTACGGTGCAACGCCCGCAGGAAAAGCCCGGCGCCGACCACCTGCGCCGCCACGTTCGCGACCGCGGAACCGGTCAGCCCCATGCCGGCCGCGTAGACCAGCACCGGCGACAACGCCGCGGACAACCCGTTGGCGGCGAGCACGATCCACACCGGTTCGCGGGTGCGCTGCACACCGCGCATCCACCCGTTGCCGGCGAGCACCACGAGGATGCCCGGCATGCCGAGCACCGCGATCCGGAACCAGACCAGCGCGGCGCGCTGCGTGGCGCCCGGCCCGCCGGCGAGCAGCGCCGTCAGCGGCGCGGCGAACACCTCGCCGAGGACCACCACCGCAATGCCGATGATCAGCGCCAGCCACGTGGCCTGCACGCCTTCGCGCAGCGCGGCCTCGGTCCGCCCGGCGCCGTACCAGCGCGCCGCCCGCGAGGTCGTCCCGTACTCCACGAAGGCCCCGACGATCGTCAGCAGCCCCATCAACGCGGCGCCGACGCCGAGCCCGGACAGCGGCTCCGGGCCGAGGTGGCCGACGACCGCGGTGTCGACGAGCAGATACAGCGGCTCGGCGGCCAGCACCGCGAAGGCCGAGGCCGCCAGCGCGATCACCCGTCGCGCCGGCGCGGCAGACGTCTGCGGGTTCAGCGTGCCTCGCTCACTCGTCGTCGGTGGGCAGTACCCGCGGCTTGCGGTACGGGTCGGCCTCGCCGGCCGGCAGCGCGCCGCGGCGGACGGCCTCCAGCCGGGCGTCCTCCGCCGCTGCGGCGGCGAGCAGGTCCTCGAGCTGGCGGGCGGTGTCGGGCAACGCGTCGGGCGTGAACGTCAGCGACGGCGTGAACCGGACACCGGTCTGCCGCCCGACCTCGCTGCGCAGGATGCCCTTGGCCGATTCGAGGGCGGCCGCTGACGCGGCACGCTGCTCTTCGTCACCGAAGACGGTGTAGAACACCGTCGCGTCGTGCAGATCGCCGGTGACCCGGACGTCGGTGATCGTCACCATGCCCAGCCGTGGATCCTTGACCTGCATCTCGATCGCGGTCGCGACGATCTGCTTGATGCGCCCGGCCAGTCGTCGTGCGCGTGCGGCGTCCGCCATCAGCGTGCTCCCCTCACTCCAGATCGTCGTCGTCGAGGACCCGCCGGCGCGTGGCCAACAGGTCGAGTTCCGGCCGCTGCGCGAGCAGCCGCTCGCAGGCGTCCAGAACCTCGCAGGCGTGCCGGTGATCGCCGGTCACCAGCGCCACCGACACCTCCGCGCGGCGGTGCAGGTCCTGCGCCCCGGTCTCGGCGACGGAAACCTCGAACCGGCGCCGCAGCTCGGCAACCACCGGACGTACCACCGCCCGCTTCTGCTTCAGCGACCGAACGTCGCCGAGCAGCAGATCGGCGACCAGCACGCCCACGACCACCCCGCCAGTCTGGCAGGACGGCCGTGGGCGCCCGGCATCAGCTACCGGACTAGCTGCGCGGCTTCTCCCGCATCTCGAACGTCTCGATCTCGTCGCCGACCTTGATGTCGTTGTACGAGCCGAGACCGATGCCGCACTCGAAGCCGTCGCGGACCTCGGTCGCGTCCTCCTTGAACCGCTTGAGCGAGTCGATCGTCAGATTGTCGGCGACGACCGCACCGTCGCGGATCAACCGGGCCTTGGTGTTGCGCCGGATGAGGCCGCTGCGGACCAGGGAGCCGGCCACGTTGCCGACGCGCGGCACCCGGAACACCTCGCGGACCTCGGCGGTACCGAGCTGCACCTCTTCGAACTCGGGCTTGAGCATGCCCTTGAGCGCAGCCTCGATCTCGTCGATGGCCTGGTAGATGACCGTGTAGTAGCGCACGTCGACGCCCTCGCGCTCGGCGGCCTCGCGCGCCTTGCCCTCGGGCCGGACGTTGAACCCGATCACGACGGCGTCCGAGGCGACGGCGAGGTTGATGTCGTTCTCGGTGATCGCGCCGACACCGCGGCCGATCACGCGCAGCGACACCTCGTCGTTGCTCTCTCCGAGGTCGATCTTGAGCAGTGCGTCCTCGAGGGCCTCCACCGAACCGGCGACGTCGCCCTTGATGATGAGGTTGAGCTGCTCGACCTCACCGGCGGCGAGCGCCTTGTCGAGATCGTCCAGCGAGATCCGGCGACGGCCGGCGGCCAGCTGGGCGTTGCGCTCGCGGGCCTGCCGCCGATCGGCGATCTGGCGCGCGATGCGGTCCTCCTCGACGACGAGGAACGAGTCACCGGCGTTCGGCACCGAGGTCAGGCCGAGCACCTGCACCGGTCGCGACGGGCCGGCCTCGTCGACGTTGTCGCCGTTCTCGTCGAGCATCGCCCGGACGCGGCCGAAGGCGTCGCTGGCCACGACCGAGTCACCGACGTGCAGCGTGCCGCGCTGCACGAGCAGCGTGGCCACCGGACCGCGACCGCGGTCGAGCCGGGCCTCGATGACGATGCCCTGCGCGTCCTGGTCGGGGTTCGCGCGCAGGTCGAGCGCGGCGTCCGCGGTCAGCAGGATCGACTCGAGCAGGCCGTCGATGTTGATGTTCGACCGGGCCGAGACGTCGACGAACATCGTGTCGCCGCCGTACTCCTCGGCAACCAGCCCGTACTCGGTGAGCTGCTGGCGCACCTTGGCCGGGTTGGCGTCTTCCTTGTCGATCTTGTTCACCGCGACCACGATCGGCACGTCGGCCGCCTGGGCGTGGTTGAGCGCCTCGATCGTCTGCGGCATGACGCCGTCATCGGCCGCGACGACCAGCACGACGATGTCGGTGGTGGCCGCACCGCGGGCGCGCATGGCGGTGAACGCCTCGTGACCCGGGGTGTCGATGAAGGTGATCGGACGGTCCTGCCCGTCGTGCTCGACGTGCACCTGGTAGGCACCGATGTGCTGGGTGATGCCGCCGGCCTCGCCGCTGTGCACGTTCGTCTTGCGGATCGCGTCCAGCAGGCGGGTCTTGCCGTGGTCGACGTGACCCATCACGGTCACGACCGGCGGGCGTGCCAACAGGTTCTCGTCCGCACCCTCGTCCTCGCCGAAGGTCAGGTCGAACGACTCGAGCAGCTCGCGGTCCTCGTCCTCGGGGCTGACCACCTGTACCTGGTAGTTGAGCTCCGCGCCCAGCAGTTGCAGGGTGTCCTCGTTGACCGACTGGGTCGCGGTGACCATCTCGCCGAGGTGGAACAGCACCTGCACGAGCGAGGCGGGGTTGGCGTTGATCTTGTCGGCGAAGTCCGACAGCGACGCGCCGCGGGGCAGCCGCAGCACCTCACCGTTGCCGCGCGGGACCTGCACGCCGCCGATGGACGGCGCCGACATGTTGTCGAACTCCTGCCTGCGCTGCTTCTTGCTCTTGCGGCCCTTGCTGGCCGGCCCGCCGCGCCGGCCGAACGCGCCGGCCGTGCTGGCGCCGCGACCGCCGCGACCACCCGGACGGCCACCCGGACCGCCGCGGTAAGGGCCGCCACCGCCGCTGGGGCCGCCGCTGGGGGCGCCACCGGGGCCGCCGCGGTAACCGCCGCGGCTGCTCGTGCCGGGCCGGCCGCCGGGGCCGCCGGAACGGGTGCCGGCACCGCCGGGGCCGCCCGGGCCGCCGCGTCCGGAGGGCCGGGGCGGCATCATGCCCGGATTCGGCCGGGGCGGCATCATGCCCGGGTTGGGGCGCGGGCCGCCCGGGCGCGGCGGCATGTTGCCGGCGCCCGGCTGCCGGGGTGCGGGCGGGCGTGGCGCGGGGCTGCCGCCCCCGACGCCGAAGGGATTGTTGCCGACGCGCGGGCCGGGGCGCGGGCCGGGAGCCGCCGGGCGGGGTGCCGCCGGCGGCGGGGCGGTCGGCGTGGATGCCGCCGCGGGCCGGGCCGTCTCGGGCGCGGGAGCGCGCTCGGCGGGAGCGGGCGTCTCGGGCACCGGGGTGGGCGCCGCCGCTGCCGGGCTCGGCGCGGCCGGCTGCTCGGCCGGCGCGGCGGGCTCGACCGGGGCAGGCGCAGCGGTCTTCTTGGCCGGGGCCTTCGCCGGCGCCTTCTGCTCGGCCGCCGGCGCGGCGTTCGGGAACGCCTCGCGCAGGCGGCGGGCGACCGGCGCCTCGACGGTGGAGGACGCGGTCTTGACGTACTCACCCATCTCGGTGAGCTTCGCCAGCGCTTCCTTGCTGGTGATTCCGAGCTCCTTGGCGAGCGCGGATACGCGGGTCTTGCCTGGCACGTGTCTCCTTCGTCAGGGCCGTGCGGCATCCCGCGCGACCCTCTAGGGGGTGGTGGTTCTCATCGCTGGCGCTTCATCGCGAGGCCAAAGCTGTTCATCTCCTGCGGTTGTCCGCTGGCGGTCTTACCGTGGCGATCCGGGCGAGGAACTCCGACACCGCCGACGGATCGATCGGGCCGGGCACGCGGAGTGCCCGGGCGAAGGCCCGTCGCCGCTGCGCGAGTTCTACGCATTCCGGATCGAGATGCACCCATGCACCTCGCCCCGGAAGCCGACGCCGCGGGTCGGGCACAACCGGTAGTGCAGCGGATCGGGCCTGCCCGCTGTTACGGGCGCCCGCCGCCGGCCTGCCGGCCGAGTCCGGCGCCACGACGACGCGGAGCAACACGGCGGCCGCAGCCCGCTGGCGACATCCGACGCACGTTCGCACGGGGCCGGACGACCCCGCGGGCGGCATGCCAGACGCCGTCGACGCACCGACGGCCATTGGTCAGTCTACTCCCCGGCGGAGGTTGCCGGGGCGGCCCCGGCGGGCCCCGGCGTGGCCCGTTCCTCGGCATCATCCTCGGCATCGCTTTCGGCATCGCTGTGGATGTCGATGCGGGCGCCGGTGAGCCGGGCGGCAAGCCGGGCGTTCTGGCCCTCGCGCCCGATCGCGAGCGACAACTGGAAATCCGGGACGACGACCCGCACCGACATCGTGGCCGGATCCACCACGATGCTGTGCAAAGCGTGCGCCGGGGACAGCGCGTTGCCGACATAGGTGGCCGGATCCTCGGCCCAGTCGATGATGTCGATCTTCTCGCCGTGCAGCTCGGCGACCACGTTGCGTACCCGCTGACCCATCGGGCCGATGCATGCGCCCTTGGCATTGAGCCCGTCGACGGTGCTGCGCACGGCGATCTTGCTGCGGTGCCCGGCCTCGCGGGCAACGGCGACGATCTCGACGCTGCCGTCGGCGATCTCGGGGACCTCGAGCGCGAACAGCTTCTTGACCAGGTTCGGGTGGGTGCGGCTGATCGTCACCTGCGGGCCCCGCATGCCACGGGACACGCCCACCACGTAGGCCTTGATGCGGGTGCCGTGCGTGTACTGCTCGCCGGGCACCTGCTCCGACTGCGGGAGCACAGCTTCGACCTTGCCGATGTCGACCAGCACCAACCCGCGCTGCGCCGCCTGGGCGTCGGCCTGCACCACGCCGGTGACGATGTCGCCCTCGCGACCGGAGTACTCGCCGAAGGTCTGGTCGTGCTCGGCGTCGCGCAGCCGCTGCAGAATGACCTGCCGGGCCGTCATCGCCGCGATCCGGCCGAAGTCGGTGGGGGTGTCGTCGTACTCCTCGACGATCTCGCCGTCCGGGCCGAGATCCTGCGCCCACACGATCACTTCGCCGGTCTTGCGGTCGATCGCGACCCGGGCGTGCGGCATCGAGTGGGCGGTGTGCTTGTAGGCGGTGAGCAGCGCCGTCTCGAGGGCGCTGATGAGGGTCTCGAACGAGATCTCCTTCTCGCGTTCGATGCTGTGCAGGGCGCCGAGGTCGACGTGAACCATCGCTACTCCCCCTCCGACCTGTTGAACTCCACCTGCACCTTGCCGCGGCCCAGCTCCGGCCACGGGATCTCGCGCTCGGTGCCGTCGACATCCAGCCGGACGCCCGCGTCGTCCGCGGCCACGACCCGGCCGGTGATCCGGCGCGGATCCTTGCGGGTGCCGCCGAGCACGTCTGCGGCCACGAGCCTGCCGACCGCCCGCCGCCAGTGGCGCGGTTCGGTCAGCGGCCGGTCGACGCCGGGCGAGCTCACCTCGAGGACGTAGGAGCCGGCGAGTACGGCGCTGGTTGCGGCGTCGGCGTCCAGCGCGTCGGAAACGACACGGCTCACCGCGGCCACCGCGTCCAGATCGATGCCGCCGTCGGCGTCGACGGTCACCCGCACCAGGCTGCGGCGTCCGGCGGCGGCGACCGTGACATCCTCGAGGTCGTAGCCGGCTTCCGTGACGAGCGGCCCGAGCAGTTCGAGCAGGTGCTCCCTGGCCTTCGCCGCGGACGTTCCGGCGGTCGCGGGCGACATGATCGGCTCCCAACTCGTACGTACGTGCAATTGTGACCGACGAGCCTATCTGTTCTGACAAACTGGCTCATGAGATGACCACTGACGGCGACGCTCCGGACGCCTGGTCCCGGGGATCCGATTCCCCGGCGGCCGGCTCCGGCCGACCCCGCCCGGGCCCGGGGCCGGGTTCCGGCCCGGCGCGGCTCGAGCCGGTGTTTCCGCTGCCGGTGCTGGCCGTCGCACCGCCCCGCCGCACCCGGCGCTGGTTCCTCGCGGGCACCGCAGCGGTGCTGATCGGCGCCGGCGGCGGTGTCGGCGCCGAATTCCTGCGCAAGCCCGCCAAGCCGCCACCCAACCCTGCGCCGCGGGACCTGGTCGATGCGCTGGCCGCCGAGGAAGCGCTGCTGGCCGACGCTTCGCGCTCGCGATCGGCGGACACCGCGGCGCTCAGCCAGATCCAAAGCGACCACCGTGCGCATCTTCAGGCGCTGCACGCCGCGCTGGCCGCGTACGACCCGCTGCCGCGGCGTGAGCAGCGGCCGTCGCCCCGCAGGACCGTCCCGCCGATCTCCGCATCCGCGCTGCGCAAGGCCGAATCGCAGGAAGCCCACGACGGCGCCGCCCGCGCCGCCCGGCTTCGCGGGCGGGACGCGACCCTGCTCGCCAGCATCGCGGCGTGCGAGGCGACGCACGCGGAGCTGCTGACATGAGCGCGTCCCGGAACACCGCGCTGACCGCGGCCTGGCAGGACGCTCTCGCCGCCGAGCACGAGGCGGTGTTCGGCTACACGCTGCTCGGCCCGCAGCTGACCGGCGCCGCGCAGCAGCTGGCGGTGGCCTGCTCGAACGCCCACGAGAGCCTGCGGGATGCGACCGAGCAGGCGATGTGGCAGGCCGGGCTGACACCGGTGTCGCCGCGGGCCGACTATCCCGGGCTGTATCCCGTGCCGGACGCCGCCAGCGCCCGCCGGCTCGCCGCCCGCCTGGAACAGGGCTGCGCCGCGGCATGGCGGTTCCTCTACGCCCAGGCGGCTTCCGCTCCCGGACCGGCAGCGACTGCACGGCGCGCCGAGGCGCAGGCCGCGCTCACCGCCAGCGCCGTCCGGGCGACCAAGTGGCGGCTGCTGATCGATCCGCACGACGCGACCACCGCGTTTCCGGGCATCTGACCGGGCAGGACGTGCGGAGCTACTGCCAGGCGTCGACGACCGCGAGCAGGTCGGCGAGGGCGGGGATCACCGCGTCGGGCTCGCCCTCGACCGGGCCCTTCTGCACCTCGGGAATGTCACTGTGTGGGATGAGCACGGCCCGCATACCGATCGACTTCGCACCGTGGATGTCGTCAAAGGGACGGTCGCCGACGAACACGACGTCGGTCGGGTCGTCGACCTCGACAGCCCGCAGTGCGGTGCGGAACGCCTCCGGGTGCGGCTTGGTCCACGGGATCTCGGACGTGTAGACCGCGCCGTCGATGAAGTGCAACACGCCGTCGCGCTCGAAGATCCGTTCGTGCTCGTCGCGCGACCACAGGGTGTTCGACAGCACCCCGATACGGATGTCGCGCTCGCGCAGGGCCGCGAACAGTCCCGGCGCGTCGGGATCCAGGTGAGTGTGCGGCTCCCACCAGGCGCTCAGCGCAGCGAGCATCTCGTCGGTGTGTCGCACCCCCGCGGCGTCGAACACGTCCGGCAGCGCGGCACTGAGGTGGTGGTCGCGGGACCGGGCCCACACCTCACGCTCGGCGGCGAGCAGCCGGTCGGCCAGCGACTCGTCTCCGACGGCGGCCACCCACGCCGCGCGCGGCTCGATGGTGTGCCATGGCGTCAGCGTCCCGCCCCAGTCGAAGATCACGGCGCGGACACCCATCAGAAGAGCACCGTCGAGAGCGTGGCCACGGAACGCATCCCCAATCGTCGATAGACCCGCCGCGCGGGGGTGTTGAAGTCGTTGACGTACAGGCTGACGGTCGGCGCGAGCTCGAGCGCATGCCGGAACACGCCGGCCAGCGCGGCGGTGGCGAGGCCCTGCCCGCGCAGGTCCGGGCGGGTCCAGACGCCCTGGACCTGGCAGGTGTGCGCGGTCACCGCGCCCAGGTCGGCCTTGAACACGATCGCGCCGCCGGCATCGAACACGGCGTACGCCCGCTGCTCGGCGATCGTGCGGGCGACTCGCCGGTGGTACTCGGCCTTGCCCGCTGCGCCGGCCGGAACGATGCCGAGCTCCTCGGCGAACATCGCCTCCGCGGCGGGCAGGTAGGTGTCGAGTTCCGCCAGGCTGACCGGGCGCGGCGCGGCGAACCGCAGTCCTTCGGCCCGCACGCCGAGCTGGCCGGCGGACTCGCGGCCGAGCGCGAGCAACGGCTGCGCGCCCCGGACCGCCCGGGCCGGGCCCCAGGGCTCGGCGAGCACCCGCCACAACGCGGACACGGCCGACGCGCGCCCCACGATCGAGCTGCAGACCCGGTGCCGGAGCCGCAGCTTCTCGGCGAGCGCGGCCCACTGCAGCGGGCCGCCGCCCACCGGCATCAGGGTCCCGCCGCTGAACAATGCGGCCCGCAACGCGCCGGACGCGTCGCGCACACCGAGGACCGAGCCGCCGAAGTGGGCGGCCTCGAGGGACCCGACCGCGTCGATGCGGGCGCGCAGCACCGCGTTGACCAACGGATCCCGGTCGAGCAACTCGACGAACTCGGCGCGGTCGTCCTGGCCGAGTTGGCAGACCTCGCAGCCGGCGCCGGCGCGTGCCTGCGACGACACCGACGAGCCCATGGCGGGCAGGCTACGCGGCTCAGCCGCCGATCGAGACGCTCGGCTCGCCGGACGGCACGCCCGCGGCGCCCATCTCTTCGGCCATGCGCAGGGCCTCTTCGATCAGCGTCTCGACGATCTGCGATTCGGGCACGGTCTTGATGACCTCACCCTTGACGAAGATCTGGCCCTTGCCGTTGCCCGACGCCACGCCGAGGTCGGCCTCACGGGCCTCGCCGGGACCGTTGACGACGCAGCCCATGACCGCGACGCGCAGCGGCACCTCGATGCCCTCCAGACCCGCGGTCACCTTGTCGGCCAGCGTGTAGACGTCGACCTGGGCGCGTCCGCACGACGGGCACGAGACGATCTCGAGGCGGCGCGGGCGCAGGTTGAGCGATTCGAGGATCGCGGTGCCGACCTTCACCTCTTCGACCGGCGGGGCGGACAGCGAGACGCGGATCGTGTCGCCGATGCCGCGCGACAGCAGCGCACCGAAGGCCACCGCGCTCTTGATCGTGCCCTGGAACGCGGGTCCCGCCTCGGTGACGCCGAGGTGCAGCGGGTAGTCGCACTGCTCGGCGAGCAGTTCGTAGGCACGCACCATAATGACGGGATCGTTGTGCTTGACCGAGATCTTGAAATCGCGGAAGTCGTGCTCCTCGAACAGCGAGGCCTCCCACAGCGCGGACTCGACCAGCGCCTCGGGCGTGGCCTTGCCGTACTTGGCGAGCAGCCGCTTGTCGAGCGAGCCGGCGTTGACGCCGATGCGCAGCGACACCCCGGCGTCCTTGGCCGCCTTGGCGATCTCGCCGACCTTGTCATCGAAGGCCTTGATGTTGCCGGGGTTGACCCGCACCCCGGCGCAGCCGGCGTCGATCGCGGCGAACACGTACTTCGGCTGGAAGTGGATGTCGGCGATGACCGGGATCTGCGACTTCTTGGCGATGGCCGGCAGCGCCTCGGCGTCGTCGGCGGACGGGCACGCCACCCGCACGATGTCGCACCCGGCCGCGGTGAGCTCGGCGATCTGCTGGAGCGTGGCATTCACGTCCGCGGTGAGGGTGGTGGTCATCGACTGCACCGAGATCGGCGCGTCGCCGCCCACTGCGACCGAGCCGACCTTGATCTGGCGCGACTTGCGGCGCGGCGCGAGGACGGGCGCGGGTGCTGACGGCATTCCGATGTTGATACTCACGAGGTTGATTATCCGCCTAACGGGTTAATCGGCTTCACGATGTCCGCCCAGAGGGTGAGCAGCGTCAACACGACGAGCACGGACGCCACGGCATACATGACCGGCAGCATCTGTGCGGTGTCGACGAAGATCTGGGGCCGGCCGGCGCGGTTGTCGGCCTGTTTGCGGGCCCGCAGTCGCGCGCGTCCGCGTTTGATCGCCTCGACGATCGCTCCGGCGACGTGCCCGCCGTCGAGCGGGAGGAGCGGCAGCAGGTTGAAGAAGAAAAGCAGCAGGTTGACGCTCGCGAGCAGGCCGATCAGCGTGTAGATCTTGTCCTGGACCGAGAGCAGGTTGCTGCTGGCGAAGTCGCCGGAGATCCGCCCGATGCCCACGACACCGACGGCGCCATTGGGGTCGCGCTTCTGGCCGTCGAAGACCGCGCCCCACAGGTTCGCGATCTTGGCCGGGTACTGCCCGATCGCGTGCAGGCCCAGATCGATCTGGCTGCCGATCTGGCCCGGCACCTGGGTGATCGACAGCCCCTTGTAGAAGTGGTGCGTGGTCGGAGCCACGCCCAGGTAACCGGCCCTGATCGTCTTGGTCAGCGAGTTGTTGGCGTACTTGACGTTCTCGACCGGCGTGATGGTGAGGGTCGTCGGCGCGCCGTCGCGGCGGACGACCATGGTCAACTTCTTGCCGGCCGACGCCTCGACGATGTTGACGAGCTGGTCCCAGTTCCGGATGTGGGTGCCGTCGACCGACACGATGCGGTCGCCCGGATGGAGCTTGTGGAAGGCCGGCGCGGGCTTGGCGCCGGCCGGGCAGCGTCCCGTGGTCGCCACCTTGGAGGTGGCCGGCACGACGCACTTGACGACATCGTGGATCCGGGTCGTCGGATCGTTGTGCGCCACCCCGAGGGTGAGCAGCAGGATCGTGGTGAGGACGAGGTAGATGACGAGGTTCATCGTCGGCCCGCCCAGCATCACGATCATCTTCTTGCCGGGCGTCAGCCGGTAGAACTCGCGGTCGGCGTCGCCGGGCTCGACCTCGGAGCGGCTGACCTGACGGAAGTCCTCGATCGCGGTGGCCAGCCGGCGCGGCCAGCGGGACCGGCTGCCGTCGGCGCGGGGCGGAACCATGCCGATCATGCGGATGTAGCCGCCGACCGGGATCGCCTTGATGCCGTATTCGGTGTCACCGCGTTTTCGCGACCACAGCGTGGGCCCGAACCCGACCATGTACTGGGTGACCTTCACGCCGAACTTCTTGGCGGGCACCATGTGGCCGATCTCGTGCAGCGCGATGGAGGCGAGCAGGCCGAAGGCGAAGATCACCACGCCTAGGGTGTAAAGCGCCCAGGACGGCACCCGGTACCTCCTCCCGACCCGCGAGACGCTCGCGCTCGTCGCGGAGACCTGCTCAACCGGCGATGATTTCGCGAGCGCGCTGCCGCGCCCAGGTCTCCGCTGTTTCTACGTCCTCGACGGTACCTGGGTTCCCGGCGGCCTGATGGTGTTCGTTCAGCCATTCGTCCAGCACGTCGCCGATCGTGTCGACGATCTGGAGGAATCGGGCGGCGCCGGCGTGGAACGCGTCGACGAGCTCCTCGTTGACGGCGTTGTACACCGCCGGCGCGCAGCCACCGGCCGCGCCGGCGCGCCGGGCCAGGTCGACGGACGGGAAGGCAGCGGAGTCGAGCGGCTCGAAGGTCCAGGTCTGCGCGGTGCTCCAGTCGACCGAACGAGCCGCGTCGGCGACCCGGTGCGGCCAGCCCAGGGCCAGCGAGATGGGCAGTCGCATGTCCGGCGGCGAGGCCTGGGCGATGGTCGAGCCGTCGACGAACTCGACCATCGAGTGGATGTAGGACTGCGGGTGGACGACGACGTCGACGCGTTCGAAGGGGATGCCGAACAACAGGTGCGCCTCGATCACCTCCAGCCCCTTGTTGACCAGGGTCGCCGAATTGGTGGTGATCAGCTTGCCCATGTCCCACGTCGGGTGGGCCAGCGCCTCGCGCGGCGTGACGTCGGCCATCTCGTCGCGCGTGCGGCCGCGGAACGGGCCCCCGCTCGCTGTGACCAGCAGCCGGGCGACCTCCTCGGCGCTGCCGGACCGCAGGCACTGCGCGATCGCCGAGTGCTCGGAGTCGACGGGCACGAGCTGACCCGGCGCGGCTCGGTCGAGGACGAGCGGCCCGCCCGCGATCAGCGATTCCTTGTTGGCCAGCGCGACGACCCGGCCGGCGTCCAGGGCGGCGAGCGTGGCGCGCAACCCCTGCGCTCCGGCGACCGCGTTGAGCACCACGTCGCAGCCCCGCGCGGCGAGATCGGAGACCGCGTCGGGGCCGGCGAGCACGGTCGGCTCGGGCAGCTCACCGGGCCACACCGCCGCGATGCGCTCACGCAGCGCCGGCACGGCGTCGTCCCGGCTCACGCCGATCGCGCGGACCCGCAGCCGCGCGGCCTGGTCGGCCAGCAGCGCCAGGTCGCTGCCGCCCGCCGCGATCGCGCTGATCGAGAAGCGCTCCGGTGCGGCGGCGACCACGTCCACGGTCTGCGTGCCGATCGAGCCGGTGGAGCCCAGCAACACGACGTCGCGACGATCACTCATAGCGGAATTGTCGCAACCTCACCGGATCGACCGACGCGGCCGTCGTCCTCAGCTCCCGCCGGAGGGCGAGGACGACGAGCACCGGCCACAGCGTCTGCTGGAACGTGATCGCCCGCTCGGCAAGGCCCAACGTCGCCCCGTCCGTCGCCTGCATCAGCCAGGCGAGCAGCGCAACGGACAGGCATGCCGAGGCCACGGCGTCACGGATGCGCAGCGGGAAGGCCGCCGCCTCGCGGCGGCACACCGCCACAGGGAACAGCGCCAGCGCGACGACGCCGAGCACGGCGAACGCCAGGTGGGCGTCGGCGGAGCCGTGCGCGGGCTGTGCGCAGAATGCGACGCCGAGCCCCGCGACGCCGCCGAGCGCCAGCAGCACCCGCGCCGGGAGGCGCAGCGCGCTCAACCCGGCGGCGGTCGCGAGATGGGCGACGCCGACGATGTAGAGACCCGCCGTCATGATCCACCGATCCCGCGCGCCGTGACGGGCCAGCGCGCTGATCGTCATCTGCACCGGGTCGTAGCCCGGGGGCTGGACCGTCTCGGCGGCGAGCCACCCGCCGAGCAGGCCGACCAGCGCCGCCACCGCGGAAAGCACCGTCCAGGCCCGCGGCCTCATGCGACCGGCCGCAGGGAAGATCGAATGGCCATACGCTGCATCATCGCGCGCCCCGGCTGCCCGGGCGAGGGCATGGCAGCATGCAAGCATGACGGTGATCGAACTGCCCGACGGCCGACTCCTCGACATCCAGGTCAGCGGGCCCGAGGACGGCGTCCCGCTCGTGTTCCACCACGGCACTCCGGGGGCGGTTCCGCAGCTGCGGGCGGCGCAGCGCGCGGCCGCCGAGCGCGGGCTGCGGATGGTCACCTACTCCCGCGCCGGGTACGGCGACTCCACCCGCAAGCCCGGCCGGACGGTGGTCGACGTCGTCGCCGACGTACGAGCTCTCCTCGATCACCTCGGTGCGCGGCGGTGCGTGGTGGCCGGCTGGTCCGGCGGGGGGCCGCACGCGCTGGCGACCGCCGCCCGGCTGCCGGAGCGGGTTGCCGGGGTGGTGAGCATCGCCGGCGTGGCGCCCTACACCGCCGAGGGCCTGGACTTCCTGGCCGGCATGGGTGCGGACAACATCGCCGAGTTCGGCAGCGCCCTGGACGGCGAGGCGAGCCTGCGGCCGTTCCTCGAGGACGCGGCCCGGGAACTCGCCGACCCCACGCCGGCCGGCATCGTCGCCTCGTTGCAGTCGATCCTGCCGGAGGTCGACCAGGCCGTGCTCACCGACGAGTTCGGCGAGGACATGGCCGCGAACTTCCGTGAGGCGCTGCGCACCGGCGTCGACGGGTGGCTCGACGACGACCTGGCCTTCACCCGGCCGTGGGGGTTCGACCTGACGGAGATCACCGTTCCGACGTTCAGCTGGCAGGGCAGCGCCGACCTGATGGTGCCGTTCGCCCACGGGCAATGGCTCGCCGCGCACCTACCTGGGGCCACGGCACACCTGCTCGACGGCGAGGGACATCTCTCGGTCACCGTAGGCGCCATCGGGCGGATGCTGGACGAGCTGGCCGCCACCGTGTGAGGGGCGCCCGCGCCGTTCACAGGAACGCGTTGAAGATCGCCCACAGGGCGGCGGCGACCAGGCCGGCAGCCGGGATGGTCAGCACCCAGGCCATCACGATGTTGCCCGCGACCCCCCAGCGGACCGCGGAGAAGCGCCGGGTAGAGCCCACGCCCATCACCGACGAGGTGATGACGTGGGTGGTCGAGATCGGCAGGCCGAGCTGCGCGTTGCCGATCAGCACGGCACTCGCCACCGTCTGCGCGGCGAACCCGTGCGCGGGTGTCAGCGAGAAGATGCGCCGGCCGAGGGTGCGCATGATGCGCCAGCCGCCGGAGTAGGTACCCGCCGCGATCGCACCCGCCGAGGAGAGGATCACCCACAGGGGGATCCCCGCGTTGGCGCCGAGGTGCCCGGACACGACGAGCGTCAGGGCGATAACGCCCATGGTCTTCTGCGCGTCCTGCGTGCCGTGCCCGAACGACATCGCCGCCGCAGAGAGGATCTGCGCCCACCGGAATCCCCGGTTCATCTTGGACGCGTTCCACTTCCGGAAGACCCACAGGATGGCGAGCATGAACAGGTAGGCGAGTGTGAAGCCGATCAGCGGCGAGACGACCATCGGGATGACGACCTTGTCGACCACCCCCGACCAGCTGACTGTTTCCGCGGACGCGACCGCCGCGCCCACCAGCCCGCCGATCAAGGCGTGCGAGGACGACGACGGCAGCCCGAAGTACCAGGTGCCGAGGTTCCACACGATGGCACCGCCCAGGGCGGCGAGCACGACGATCAGGCCGGCCGTGCCCTGCGTCGGCGGCGGGATGATGCCCGAACCGATGGTGGCGGCGACCTTCGTCGAGATCAACGCACCCACCACGTTGAAAACCGCGGCCATCGCGAGCGCGATACGCGGGGTGAGCGCCTTGGTGGAGATCGACGTCGCGATCGCGTTGGCGGAGTCGTGGAAGCCGTTGGTGAAGTCGAAGCTCAGCGCGACGGCGATGATGATGATCACCAGGGCGGTGGCACCCAAGGCCTAGGACTCCTTGACCGCGATGGACTCGACCGCGTTGGCGACGCGTTCCAGGTTGTCGGCGGCGTCCTCGAAGCCGTCGGCGACCTCGCGCAGCTTCACCATGGTCAGCGCGTCGTAGTCCCCGCTGAACAGCTTGGACAGCAGCTTGCGGTAGACCCGGTCGGACTCGTTCTCCAGCCGGTTGACCTCGATCCAGTACGGCTCGAGATCGCGCAGCGTCTTCAGCCGGGACATCGCCTCGGCGGTCTCCTTCGCCGAGCGCTGCAGCAGCTCGATCTGCTCGATCATCAACGGCGGCAGCTTCCCGACGTCGGCCAGCACCACGAAGTCGGCGGCGCCCTCTACCGCGTCGACCACGTCGTCGAGCGCCGAGGCGAGCCGGTAGATGTCCTCGCGGTCGAACGGGGTCACGAAGCTCGTGTTCAACTGGCGCATGATGCGGTGCGTGACCGAGTCGTTCGCGTGCTCGCGATCACGCAGCTGCTTGGCGATCGCCTCACGGTTCGCGTTCGGATCCCGCAGCTCGCTCAGGATGTCTACGGCGGCGGCCACGTTGCGCCCCGCCTCGGCGAACATCGCGTAGAACGCGTTGTCGCGCGGCGTCAGTCGGAAAGGCACGATGCTCCTCGGGACGGGAGATTACGGTGTGGAGCGTATCGGCGCGGGCGGGTCAGTCGTCCACTCCCCCGCCGTTCGTCGTTTACCCGAACACAATCGTTTTGTTGCCGAACACGAGCGTGCGGTGCTCGACGTGGGCCCGCACGGCGCGGGCCAGCACCACCGTCTCGAGATCGCGTCCCTTTCGTACCAGATCGTCGATCGAGTCGCGATGGCTGACCGGCGCGACGTCCTGGGCGATGATCGGGCCCTCGTCAAGATCCTCGGTGGCGTAGTGCGCCGTCGCGCCAACCAGCTTCACGCCTCGCTGCTGGGCCTGGTGATACGGGCGGGCACCGACGAAGGCCGGCAGGAACGAGTGGTGAATGTTGATGATCCGCGACGGATAGGCCGCCAGCACGCGCGGCGACAGGACCTGCATGTAGCGGGCGAGCACCACGAGCTCGGTGCGGTGGCCGGCCAGGACGTCGAGCAGCGCGGCCTCCTGCTCGACGCGTGTCTCCGGCGTCACCGGCAGGTGGTGGAAGGGCAGGCCGTGGAACCGCGCCAGTTCCGCATGCTCGGCATGGTTGCTGACGACCGCGACGATCTCGGCGGGCAACTCCCCGGACCGCCACCGAGCGAGCAGATCGCTCACACAGTGCGGCTGCGTGGACGCGAGCACCGCGACGCGGGGCCGCTCGTCGGATCGGCGCACCTGCGCCGACATGCCGAACCGCTCGATGACCGGAGCGAACGCTTCCGCGAGCGCGGCGGTGTCGGGATCGCCGGCGGGAACGTCGAACTCCACACGCTGGAAGAACACGCCGGTCTCGCGGTCGATGTGCTGCTCGGCGTGCACGATGTTGCCGCGCCGGCTCAGCACGAACTCGGCCACGGCGTGCACGAGTCCGGGCCGGTCAGGGCACGAGAGCAGCAGGACAGCAGTGGCCACGACGAGCCGAGCGCTCAGCCCTTGCGGACGCGCCGCACGATGAGCACGACGACCAGGCCGCCGGCCACGCCGAGCACGATGCGGCCCTGCGTGGACTGCGCCTTCTCGAGCAGCGTCTGCTTGACGTTCTCCATGACCCGCTTCGGGTTGATGCGGTAGGCGAGCTGATCCACCGCGTCGGCCAGCGCGACACGGGATTGCTCGATGTCGCGCTGAATGTCCTCGGCGTTGCGCTCGACGGCCACGGTGGCCCTCCGTCCGGATCCTCGCCTGCTTTCGGCCTGCGCGCTGAGCCTAATGGCTCGGGCGTGTGCATGGTCAGCTCGGTAGCGTTGTGACATGACCCGTCTTTCGCCAGGCGACGCTGCGCCGCTGTTCACCCTGCCCGACGCGGACGGCAAGGAGGTCTCGCTGGCCGACCTGCGCGGACGGAAGGTGATCGTCTACTTCTACCCGGCCGCGATGACACCCGGTTGCACCAAGCAGGCCTGCGACTTCCGCGACAGCCTGGATTCCCTCGCCGCCGCGGGCTACGCCGTCCTCGGCATCTCGCCCGACAAGCCGGACAAGCTCGCGAAGTTCCGCGACCGGGACTCGGTGACCTTCCCCCTGCTCTCGGACACCTCCCGGGAGACGCTCACCGCCTACGGCGCGTGGGGCGAGAAGACGATGTACGGCAAGACCGTCACCGGCGTCATCCGCTCGACCTTCGTGGTGGACGAGGACGGCCGCATCCAGCTCGCCCAGTACAACGTCAAGGCCACCGGACACGTCGCGAAGCTGCGGCGTGAGCTCGGCGTCCAATGAGCGGGCCACGACAGCGCCTGCTCGAGCAGCGTGCGGACACCCTGGACGAGATCGCCGCCCTGCGCCGCGAGCTCGACGACGTCCTCGGTTCGGCGACGTCCACCACCGGTGACGACGAGCACGATCCCGAGGGCTCGACGATCGGCTTCGAGCGCGCGCAGGCGCAGGCGATGCTGGACGCCGCCACCGAGCGCCTCTCGGCGGTCGATGCCGCGCTCGCCCGGGTGGACGCCGGCACCTACGGGGTGTGCGCCGCCTGCGGCAAACCGATCGGCGCCGAAAGGCTCGAGGCGCGCCCCACCGCCGAACGCTGCATCGACTGCGCCACGGCCGCGAGCTGAGCAGCCCTGCCCGCTCCGGTGCACCCGGCCTCGTAGGCTGTCCGCGCTGGGGCCGTAGCCCAACTGGCAGGAGGCACACGGTTTAGGTCCGTGACAGTGGGGGTTCGAATCCCCCCGGCCCTACCCAGCTCGCCGCGCCCGGTTCCGAATGCGGGTTTTCCTGTGCGAGTACTGAAGATCAGGTAACAATAGGGTCTCTAGGCCTTAGCGTACCGGCCAGCGCGCGCTCAGTTGCCGGATTTTCGTGCGTGAACCGTTCTGCCGATGCCATAGGTACGGCCCTACTCTCCTACCCCCCGAGGAGACCTGATGCCCGATTGGCTCCTGCCCCCCCGTCCGAAGCACCGCCGCGCCCCGGGAAGCCTCGAAAGAATCCGTCGCGCGGTCCTGGCCGTCGTGCCGATCGCCGCGCTCGCCATGACAGCGGTGGCCGGCGCCCCGTGGTCGCCCGGCCCGTCGCACCCGGCGAACCTCGCCACCCAACTCCATCGGCCCGGCAGGCACGTGCACTGCGTGTGGAACCACGAGGGCATTCCGCAGTTCGGCGCGTACGTCGGCGCCGCGGTCGGCGGCACGCAGCAACTGCCCCGGCTGGAGCAACAGGCCGGTCGCCTCGGCATTCACCGGACGTATTACAGCGCCGGCCAGGTCGACGACGCGGTGCGCACCGCGCGCAGTGACCTGCTCGCCGGCCGCACACCCTGGATCAGCTTCAAGTTGCCGTATTCCTGGGCGGCCATGGCCGCCGGACGCGGCGACGCATGGGTGCGCAACCTCGCCGACAAGCTCGCCCGGCTCCCCGGACCGGTGTGGCTCGCGTTCCACCACGAGCCGGAGGGCGACGGCAACGAACTCGTCTGGAAGCGGATGCAGCAGCACCTCGCCCCGATCATCCACGCCCGCACGAACAACGTCGCGTACACCATCATCCTGACCGCCTGGGACGCCCTGTTCGGCCCGCAGCAGTACCGCCTGTCGCGGGTGTGGCCGGGTAGCAAGTACGTCGACGTGCTCGGTATGGACATGTACAACAGCTACGGAACCGACCGTGGCGGCCAGAGCGGCCTGCCGATGCTGGATCCCATGAAGGATTTCCGGCCGATCAGCCGGTTCGCGCGTGCCCATCACGTCAAGTGGGCCATCGCCGAGACGGGGTACGCGCCGCCGGCCGTGGCCCGCAATCCCAACTGGCTGATCACCGAGTACCGGGACCTGCGTGCGACAGGCGGCGTCGCGCTGTCGTACTTCGACTCGTCGCTGAACTCGATCGCGAACTGGACGTTGAACACCCCGGCGAAGCTGCACGCCTTCCGGTCGATCCTGCACACGACTCGCACCCGCTGCCTGAAACGCTGAGTCGAGCCGGCACACGCAAGACCTCGACGAACGGGCCGGCTCCCTCAGGGGCCGGCCCGTTCGTGTTCCTACTTCTCGGATGTCCGGTCAGTCGTCGTCGGACGAGGGGCTGAACACGAACACGTAGGGGTTGCCGTTGTAGGCGGCGATCCCCACCGGCCCCGCGATACCGCCGGGCACGGTGCCCTGGTTGGCCCAGTGCCACGCGCTGCCGTCCCAGAACCTCACCCGAAGGTGACTGTCACTGGTGCGGACGAACACGTAGGGGTTGCTGTTGTAGGTGGTGACGCCGACACCGAAGCGGATGCCGCCGTCCGGGTGACCCTGGAAGGCCCAGTGCCACGCACTGCCGTCCCAGTAGTTCACCGCGAGGTTGCCGGCACCGGTCCGCACGAACGCGTACGGGTTGCCCTGGTAGGTCGTGACGCCGACCGCGCCCTTGATCCCGTACGGCCGGGTCCCCTGGTCGGACCAGTGCCACGCGGTGCCGTCCCAGTAGTTCACCCAGAGGTGCCCGTCGGAAGCCCGGACGAACACATACGGGTTGTCCTGGTAGGTCGTCACCCCGACGCCGAACTGGACGCCGCCGTCCGGCTTGCCCTGGTCGGCCCAGTGCCACGCGGTGCCGTCCCAGTAGTTCACCCAGAGTTCACCGCTGCCGGAGCGGACGAACACGTACGGGTTGCCCTGGTAGAGCACGGTCCCGACCGAGCCGGCAACGCCGCCCGGCACAGTGCCCTGGTCGGCCCACTGCCACGTCGTGCCGTTCCAGTAGCTCACCGCCAGGTGGCCGGTGTAGGTGCGGACGAACACGTACGGATTGCCCTGGTAGGCAATCGTGCCGATCGAGCCGGCGATCCCGCCGCTCGGCTTGCCGAGATTTGCCCAGTGCCATGCCGCGCCGTCCCACCAGTTGGCCCATAGGGCGCCGTAGTGGGTGCGGACGAAGGCGTACGGGTTGCCCTGATAGGTGAGCGCGCCCGCACCGAAGGCGATGCCACCGGGCGGCCTGCCCTGGTCGGTCCAGTGCCACGCCGAACCGTCCCACCAGTTCACCCACAGCCTGTTCGTACTGACGTGGTGGTGGTGTGCCGGCTGCGTGGGCGACGCCGTCGCTGCACTGGTGCCGACGCCGACCAGGGCGAGCGCCAGCGCCACTCCGGCGGCAAGCCCGAGGAATCGGAATCTACGGGTCATCAGTTTCCCCCTTTGTGGAAGCCCATGCGGGCGTCTCCCACCCGCACGGGCGACGCGGGTCGAGAGCGGGAGAAGGGAAGGGCCGAAACCTCAACGCTTCGTGCTCGCTGGGGACCCCTGACCGTGTCGACTCTGATCGGTCGGGGCACCGTCTTCCAGGGCTACAAAGCCCCTGATGTGCGGGACAAGTGACTGAAGGCGGACGACCCACGGCAAAAGGTCCCGGCGCAGGCACTTGTTTCGTGCCGTGCGCGCGTCGCGGGGGACGCACCCCCGGGACTGCTGATTTCATCGGACCTGATGCTTGGAAAGATGCTTGGAAAGATGTGCGCGAGCGAGGCGTTGGACGTCGGCGGCGACCGGAACTACGTGGTTCATGCCGACTGTGCGAGCGTCCTGCCCACGCTGCCCGACTCCAGCGTGCAGCTGATCTACATCGATCCGCCGTTCAACACCGGCAAGGTGCAGCAGCGCCGGATGGTGCGTACCGTCCGCGACGCCGGCGGCGACCGCACCGGGTTCCAGGGCCGGCGCTACGCCACCACCGAGTTGTCGCGGCACGGCTACCTCGACGTGCACGACGACTACCTCGGCATGCTGGAGCCCCTGCTCCGGCAGGCCCGCCGGCTGTTGCGCGAGAGCGGCACGCTGTACCTGCACATCGACTACCGGGAGTCCCACGCGGTCAAGCTGCTGCTCGACGCGGTGTTCGGCAGGGAGGCCTTCCTCAACGAGCTGATCTGGGCCTACGACTTCGGTGGCCGGGCGCGCGACCGGTGGCCGGCCAAGCACGACACGATCCTCGTCTACGTCCGCACCCCCGGGCGGCACTTCTTCGACCAGGACGCCGTCGAGCGCATCCCCTACCTCGCGCCGGGTCTCGTGGGCCCGGAGAAGGCCGCGCGCGGCAAACTGCCGACCGATGTGTGGTGGCACACCATCGTCCCCACCAACGGTGCGGAGAAGACCGGCTACCCGAACCAGAAGCCCGAGGGCATCCTGCGCCGGATCGTGCAGGCGTCCTCGCGCGAGGGCGACCGGGTGCTGGATTTCTTCGCCGGCAGCGGGACGACCGGTGCGGTGGCTTCGGCGTTGCAGCGCCGCTTCCTGCTGGTCGAGCGCAACCCTGCAGCGATCGACATCATGCGTCGCCGGCTGCCCGGGACGACCGTCTTCCTGCCGTCCTAGGTTCGGCAGTGGTACCGGTCAGGCGGATTCGGTCATCTCGTGCTGGTCGCGGTGGTCGTCGTGCAGCACGGGCTCGGCGCCCGGGATCGGCTGCCCCTCAGGCGCACAGCGCAGGTCGTGGCCCACCGAGGTCAGGCACTTGCCGTCGGCAAGGCGCCACTTCCAGCCGTGCATCTGGCAGGTGAGCACGCCCTCCTCGATGTGCCCGAACCGGGAGAGATCCGCCTTCAGGTGCGGGCAACGGCGCTGCAGCTCCCACCCGTCCAACGTGATCGTCTCGGCGGCCTCGGCAGCGTTCTGCTCGGCGAACCAGCCCTCGGCGTAGTTCAGCCGCTCCTCGGACAGGCACTTGAAGAACACGTAGACGAACTCGTTGTACGGGCCGATCCGCTGTGCGGAGAACCGGCACGACAGGAACAGCGAGTTCACCCAGTCGATCTCGTGCTCGGCGATCAGCTGCTCGAGGTAGGCGCGGCGGGTCCGGAACCGGTAACGCGCCTTCTCGCCGGCATACGCGCGCACCTCGCGGGCGACGAAGTCGATGACGATGTCGACGTCGCCGCGGCGCTCGTCCTCGCAGGTGAACCGGATGCCGCCGTCGATGCCGCGGGCGATGTGCTCGGCCTCGGCCAGCAGCGGTGTCAGCCACTCCTGCAGCGACGCCAGGATGTCGATCTCGGGATGCGCCCAGCCCGCCTTGGCCGCCTCCACCTCGGGCATCCGGCGCTCGCGCATGTCGTGCAGGTACGCCGCTTTGGTCTCGTTCGAGGCGTAGACGGTGTGCGGGTCGTACGGGTGGACGACCGGGCAGTCCGGCTCGTCCAGCTCGGCCACCGTGCCGGGCAGCAGCAGCCGGCCCTCGTCGTGCCCCTGCTCGCGCAGCCAGTCGAGGTAGACCGTCTGGTCGGGGAAGATGTTCGACTCGTCGCCGAAGATGTCGTTGAAGCCCCACAGTTCCTCGTCGAGAAAGCACGGCGGCCCGGCGGTCGGGAACACGAAGCTCGCGCCGAGCTCCTCGATGTAGCGCAGCGTGCGGTCGAACTGCCGCTCCCGCTTCGAACGGCCCATGGCCTGCTTGGCGCGGGCCGGCAGCTCGTAGACCATCGGGAACCAGATCGCGCCGGAGAACTGCACTAGGTAGCCGTCGACAGGTCCCAGCTCGCGGAACAGCGACAGTTCCGAGGGCCGGGCGTCGTTCTGGTTCAGCACCCGCTGCCTGCCGTCGGACAGCCACAGCGACGAGTCGCCGATCGGCCCGTCGGTGGGCGAGGTCAGCGCCTGGATCATGATCTCCAGGCCGTCGAGTTCGACGATCTCCTCCGACTCGGGCTTCACGAACGAGGTGAAGCCGCAGTCGCGCAGCGCGTCCTCGAGTTCGGTGGTGGGGAACTCCGGCAGCAGCACGGTCGCCTTCTTCGACACGTGCTTCTTCAGGTGCTCCGGGTCGAAGTGGTCGCGGTGCAGGTGGGAGACGAACAGGTAGTCGGCCTTGCCGAAGGTGTCCCAGTCGAGCCGGGAGTTGTCCGGGAACGGGAACCACGCACCGAAGTAGGCGGGATTGACCCACGGGTCCGTCAGGACGGTGCCCGCCGCTGTCTCGATCAGCACGCTGGCGTGGCCGAGGCCGGTGATGCGCATGCGCTCACGGTATCCGGAGGGCGAGGTGCCAGAATGAGGTAGCCCCATCCGCGACGGATCTGACAGGAGCTCCTCGGTGGCCCTCAACCCGGACAGCGAACCCAAGGATCTCGCCTCCCCGGAGGACTACCGGCACGACCATCCGGACGAGCACCCCGGGATGTGGGGCTGGCACGCCGAGTGGGGCAAGTCCTCGCGCTGGGGCGGCTTCGTGGTGGCGGCGATCCTGCTGCTCATGATCACCGCGACCCACTACAACAACATGGGCACGCTCTACCTGTGCATCTTCGCCGCGGCGATCGTCGTGGTGATGTTCTGGGATCACCACCGGCGCAAGAACTCCTGGCGCAAGTAGCGGAAGTAGCTCCTGGCGGGTACCTGCCTGCGGCAGCGGGTCAGCCGCGTGCGGCCGCGCGCTCCCGCTTCTCGACGAACCGTGCGGCCTGCGCGTCCAGCCCCGCCATGAACTCGGCCAGCTCCTCACGGGCCTTCTCACCGGCCGGGCCGAGGTCGTCCCGGGTGAAGATCCTCCAGAACCGCAGCACCGGCGCGACCACCTCGTCGTGGTGCAGGCGCAGGTCGTAGATGCCCGCCTTCGCGATGGTGACCGAGTTGCGCGCGAACCCGGGCATGCCCTGGCCGGGCATGCGGAACCCGACGACCTCGTCGCGGATCGCCTCCATCGCGACGTCCGGGGCGCGGTCGAGGGCCTCCGCCACCAGGTTGCGGTAGAAGACCATGTGCAGGTTCTCGTCGGTCGCGATCCGGGACAGCAGCTGCTCGGCCAGCGGGCAGCCGGTGGCCGCGCCGGTGTTGCGGTGTGACACGCGGGTCGCAAGTTCCTGGAACGAGACGTAGACCAGCGCTTCGAGCGCGGTTTTGTCGCCGGAGTCGTAGCCGGCCTGCATGTGCTGCATCCGGAGCTCCTCGAGCGCGACCGGGTCGACACCGCGGGTGACCACGAGGTAGTCGCGCAGCGCGATGCCGTGGCGGGCTTCCTCCGCAGTCCACCGGCCGACCCATTCCCCCCACGCGCCGTCGCGGCCGAAGCGGGTGGCGATCTCGCGGTGGTACGAGGGCAGGTTGTCCTCGGTCAGCAGGTTGACCGTCATCGCGGTCTGCGCGACCGGGTCGAGCGTGGAGTCCTCGGGCGTCCAGTCCTCGCCACCGAGGAAGGCGAAGTCGCGGCCCTGGCTCCACGGCACGTAGTCGTGCGGGTTCCAGTTCTTGGCGAGCGAGAGGTGACGCTCCAGGTTCGCTGCGACGACTGGTTCCAGTTCGTGCAGCAGCC
Organism: Jatrophihabitans sp.; assembly: GCA_035695205.1. Lineage (GTDB taxonomy): Bacteria > Actinomycetota > Actinomycetes > Mycobacteriales > Jatrophihabitantaceae > Jatrophihabitans. The sequence continues at coordinate 58,593 of DASSEP010000082.1, forward strand.
GCTGCTGGACGCCGGACGTGGTGGTGGCGGGATCGAGCGTCGTCATTCCTCGAACCTACGCGCCCGTAGGTTCGAGGAGGAGCCCGTCGCTCACCTACCGTCCAGTAGCGGCTGCAGCGGATCCCACGTGGAGCCGTCGGCCGCGTCGCGGCGCCGGCGGGCGATGCCGCTCAACGCTTCGAGCACCACCCGGTTGGCGAGGAACGAGGTGACCTCGGCCTGGTCGTAGGGCGGCGAGACCTCGACGACGTCCATACCCACGACCGGCAGCTCGTAGGCGATGCGGCGTACCGAGTCGAGCAGCTCGCGCGCGGTGAGCCCGCCCGGTTCCGGCGTGCCGGTGCCGGGCGCGTGGCCGGGGTCGCAGACGTCGATGTCGACCGAGAGGAACACGCCGTCGCAGTCGTCGACGGCGGTGGCGAAGGCCTCGGTGAGGCATTCGGACAACCCGCGGGCGGTGATCTCGGTCATCTCGTAGGAGCGCATGCGCTGCTGCGCCATCCAGTCGAGCGTCTCCGGCGGCGGCCAGTAGCCGCGCAGCCCGATCTGCAGGAACCGGTCACCGCGCACGGCGCCGGATTCGATGAGCCGGCGCATCGGCTGCCCGTGGCCGATCAGCGAGCCGAACTCGATGTCGCCGGTGTCGGCGTGCGCGTCGAAGTGAATCATGGAGACGCGGCCCTGACCGAGATGCTGCGCCACGCCGGCCGCGTCGGGCCACGCGATCGTGTGGTCACCCCCGAGCACGAGCGGGATCGCGCCAGCCGCGGTGACCGCGTGCACGGCGACCTGCAGGTCGCGCACGGAGCGCGCCGCGTCGCCGGAGTACATCTCGACGTCGCCGGCGTCGTAGACGCGAAGATCCTTCAGCCCGTCGACGCGCAGGGCCAGCGACGGACGCGACCCGTCGTGCGCCAGGTAGCAGGTCTGGCGGATGTACTGCGGGCCGAAGCGGGTGCCTGCCCGGTGCGACGTGCCGCCGTCGAAGGGAGCACCGAGGATGACGACGTCGGCGTCGGCGTAGCTGTCCGGTTCGGCCCAGTCGCAGCGCTCGACGCCCAGGAAGGTGATGTCCGGCCCGAACTGGGCCCCGTAGCGTGCCATCAGGCGATTCTCCCGGCTGGTGATCTCACGAGTCGAAGCCCATGCCGAGACGGTCCAACAACCGCAGCCACGGCCCGCGCCGGCCGGCGTTCGCGTCGGCGCGGGCGAGCGCGCGGCGCGTCAACTCGATGCCCGCCCAGCGCGCGGGCTCCGGCGGGAACGGCAGCGGCCGGGAGCGGACGGCCTTCAACCGCAGCGCCTCGCTCGCGCGCCCGTCGAGCAGGTCGAGCATCACCTGGGCGCCGAAGCGCGACGCGCCGACCCCGAGCCCGGTGTATCCGACGCTGTACGCGACGCGGCCGCCTAGCGCGGCACGCTGGAACGCGAAGAACCGGGTGGAGGTGTCGATGGCGCCGCCCCAGCGGTGCGAGAACCGCAGGCCGCGCAGTTGCGGGAACGTGGCGAAGAAGTGCTCGGCCAGTTTCGCGAAGGTCTCCGGGCGTTGGTCGAGGTCGTCGCGCAGCCCGTTGCGCCAGTGGTAGATGGCGTCGTAGCCGCCCCAGAGGATCCGGTCGTCGGCGGTGCGGCGGTAGTAGTGGAACTGGTTCCCGGTGTCGCCGATGCCCTGGCGGTGCCGCCAGCCGATGCTCGCCCGCTGCTCGGCGTCGAGCGGTTCGGTGACGAGCACGTAGTCGTAGACCGGCACCGTGTAGGGCCGCATCCGGCGCAGCAGCCCGGGGAACGCGTTGGTCGCGAGCGCCGCCTTCGCCGCCGTGACCGTCCCACCCGGGGTGCGCAGCCGCACCCCCGCACCGTGCCGCTCGAGCGACTCCACGGGCGTGTTCTCGGCGAGCCGGACGCCCAGCCGCAGGCACGCGTCGCGCAGGCCCCAGGCGAGCCGAGCGGGGTCGAGCATGGCGACGCGGTCGCGGTGCCAGGCGGCGGCGAGGTAGGTCGGTGAGGCGACCTCGGCGCGGATCTCGTCGCGGTCGAGGAAGCCGGCGTCGTGACCGAATCGCCGGGCCGCGGCCACGCTGTCCCGCGCCCACTCCACCTGGTGCGGTTCGGTGGCCACCTCGAGCTCGCCGGTGCGCTCGAAGGCGCAGTCGATGCCGTGGTCGGAGATCGCCTTCTCGATGGCGTCCAGGTTCTGGGCGCCGAGCCGTTCGAGCGCGCGCATGTCGTCCGGGAACCGGGACAACCCGTTGTCGAGCCCGTGGGTCAGGCTGGCGGCGCAGAAACCACCGTTGCGCCCGGTGGCCGCCCAGCCGGCGGTGCGGCCCTCGAGGAGGACGACGTCGCGGGTCGGATCGGCCTCCTTGGCGAGCAGCGCCGTCCACAGCCCGGTGAATCCCGCCCCGACCACCACGAGGTCGGCGGTGGTGGGCTCGCGGAGCGGCGCGACGGGGGCCGGGCGGTGCGGGGAGTCGAGCCAGAACGGCACAGGTTGCGCCTCGGCGAGTCCGAGGGCGTCGGTTGTCATCGCCAAGCTGGTCAGGCCTGCTTGCGGGCGTTGACCGCCCCCGCCACGGCCAGCAGCACGCCGAAGGCGAAGATCAGCGTGCCCATGACGTTCACCTGCGGCGGCACGCTGCCGCCGGTGCGCTGCGCGGCGCCGTAGACCCACAGCGGAAACGTCTGCGTCGAGCCGTTGTTGAAGGACGTGATGATGTAGTCGTCGATCGACATCGCGAAGGCCAGCAGGGCGCCGGCCATGACACCCGGTTTGATCATCGGCAGGGTGACCTTGAAGAACGTGGTGATCGGGCCGGCGCCGAGATCGCGCGACGCCTCCTCGAGCGCCGGGTCGAGGCCGGACATGCGGGCGCGCACCGTCACCACGACGTAGGCGATGCTGAACATCACGTGCGCAAGCAGGATCGTGAGATAGCCGCGCGGAATGTTGAGGGTCAGGAACAGGCTGAGCAGCGCGGCGCCGAGCACGACCTCCGGCGCGGCGATGTTGGCGAACAGCAGCAGATTCACCGACCCGACGCCGCGGAACTTCCAGCGGCCCATCGCCACACCCATCAACGTGCCGAGCACGACGGCGATGGCAGTGGTCGCGAGCGCAATCGTGATCGAGTTCTCGAGCGCCGAGGTGAGATCGGGGTAGACGAACAGATTCTCGTACCACTTGAGGGTGAAGCCGTTCCAGTGGACGCTCGTGGCCCGGCCGTTTCCGTCGTTGAACCCGAAAACGATCATCACGACGATCGGCGAGGCCAGCCAGAGGATGACGATCCAGCCCCACACGGTGAGCAGCCACCCGCCGCGCAGCCGGCGACGTGGGCGGCCCGGGACTGGTCGGTGATCCTGCTCGAAGGCCTCTTCGAGCGCTTCGCCGGCGATCGCGGTCATGGCGTCTCCAGGGGCGTCAGGGTGCACGCGTCGGTGGTCATGCGGCGGCCATTTCCAGGACGTCGTCGGTGCCGAGCGCCCGGGCGTAGGCGAACACTCCGATGAGCAGCACGCCCATGAGGATGAACGACAGCGCTGCCGCCGTCGGGTAGTCGAGGTTGGTGAAGTACAGCGTCTGGATGACGTTGCCGATCATCGTGGTGTTCGTGCCGCCGAGGATCGTGGCGTTGACGTAGTCGGAGGCGACCGGCACGAAGGTCAGCAGAACCCCTGCGAACACACCCGGGCTCGACAACGGCAGCACGATCTTGCGGAAGGCCGTCGCCTTGTGCGCGTAGAGATCCGCGGAGGCCTCCAGCAGCACCGGGTCGATGCGTTCGAGTGCCACGTAGATCGGCAGCACCATGAACGGTAGGAAGTTGTAGACGAGCCCACCGACCACGGCAACCGGGGTCTGGAGGATGCTGGCGTTCGAGCTCACGAGGTGCAGGGTGCGCAGCAGGCCGAGCACCATGCCGTGGTCGTCGAGCATGAACTCCCACGACTGGGTGCGGATCACGAACGAGACGAAGAACGGCAGCAACAGCAGGAACAGCAGCGTGGACTTGTAGCTACCGCCGCGGAACGCGATCCAGTACGCCACCGGGTAGCCGATGAGGATGCAGATCGCTGTGGCGATCAGCCCGTAGGCCAGTGACCGGATGATCTGGACGTGGAAGCTGTTCCAGGCGTCGACGTAGGTGCTGAAATGGAAGGTCTGGCTGAAGCCGTTGAGGTCGTTGCCGGTCATCGTCGACACCGAGAGCATGGTGATGACAGGGACGACGAAGAAGATCACCAGCCAGAGCCAGCCCGGCAGGATCAGCGTGTAGGGAGCGAGCTTTCCCCGCAGCGACCGTGCGCTCATGACTGATAGATGGGCTCGAAGAGGTCGTTCCAGACCTTCTGTTCAGCGGTGCTGAGTACGCGGTAGCGGTGCAGCCGGGTGTACTCCGACTTCGGCGGGAAGATCAGCGGGCTGTGGGCGAGCCCCGTGTAGTAGGTCTTGTCGGCCTTGGTCTTCGCCGTCGCGGCCTCGTGCAGGAAGACCTGCTGGGCCGCCGGAACCGGTGTCATGTAGTTCACCCAGTCGGCGATCATCGCCGCGACGCGGGGCTGGTACACCCAGTCCATGTAGATCATCGCGTCGAGCGGGTTCTGGGCGTGCGCCGGGATGCACATGTTGTCGGTCCAGATCGGCGCACCCTCCTTCGGGACGACGAACTCGAGCTCGGCTCCGTTGGCGTTGGCCTGGAAGATGTCGCCGGACCACGCCTGCGACGCCCACAGGTCGCCCTTGGACAGCGGCGCGACGTAGTCCTGCTGGTAGTACTTGCGGACCAGCGGCCGCTGCTTGGTCAGCCAGTCGGCGGCCTTCTTCCAGTCGGCCGGGGTGGACGTCTCGGGGTTGACGCCGATCGCGCACAGCGCCGAGTTCGGGAGATCCTCGTTGTCGCCGAACATGCCGAGCTTGCCCGACAACTTCGGGTCGAGCAGGTCGTTCCAGCTGGTGATCTTCTTGCCGACGAGCTTCGGGCTGTATCCGATCCCCGTGACGCCGGACTGCCAGGCCATCGTGTAGACGTTGCCGCGGTCGAAGCTCGGGTCCTTCACGAGATCCGAGGCGTAGGTGTAGAAGTTCGACATCCGCGCCTGATCGAGTGGAATCAGGTAGTCGCGCTCGATGAGGTCATCGAGGTAGATGCCGTTGGTGATGACCATGACGTCGTAGCCGGTGCCCTGGCCGGCCGCGAGCACCGGAGCGATCTTGCCGTAGTAGGTGTCGTCCTGCTGGATCACCTCGTCGTAGGTGACGCTGATCCCGGTCTCCTTGGTGAACAAATCCAGCGACGGGTGCTTGCCGCCCTTGACGACGTCGATATAGAGCGGCCAGTTGGCGAAGTTGAAGTGGCCGTGCTTCTTCTGCTTGGCCCAGAAGTCCTCGATCTGCTGGCGGGCGGCCGCCAGTCCCAGTTTCGACGAGCCGGTGCTGCCCGGAATGCCGCAGGCCGCCAGCGGTAGCCCCAACGCGGCGAGGCCGCCGAGCTTCAGCATGCTGCGCCGTGACATCCGCGGGTTGGTCAGTCCGCGCAGCAGGTCGGGCGGCAGCTCGCCGGGCCGTTGCTGGTCGGTCATGACAGCACCGCCTTCGGGGCGCCGGAGGCCGCGTCGGACGGCCCCGGGGCGATCGCCAGCGAGTGCTCGGGGCGCCACGACAACCAGACGTCCTCGTCGCGCCGGGCGAGGTCGCTCGAGTCGCTCGCGTTCTGCACGTACACCAACAACTCACTTCCCGATCGGGTACGCACCGCGTACTGCGTGGACGTGCCGAGGTAGACGACCTCGCTCACGCGCCCGCGGACTCCGCAGCGGCCGGGCTCCGGCGGCTGCGGAGTGAGCCGGATCTTCTCCGGACGGATCGTGATGTCGAGCGGCCCACCCGTCGCCGCCCCGACTGCGACCGCGTCGGGCACCAGCACGGTCTCTTCCGGGCCGGCCTCGAGCACTGCAGTGGTTCCGTCGAGCTCGCGCACCGTGCCCGTGATGAGGTTCGAGGTACCGATGAAGCCCGCGACGAAGCGGGTCCGCGGGTGCTCGTAGACCTCGCGGGGCGCCCCGAGCTGCTCGATCTTGCCGGCGTTCATGACCACCAGCCGGTCGGAGAGGGTCAGCGCCTCGTTCTGGTCGTGCGTGACGAACACGAAGGTGATGCCGACCTCGCGCTGGATGCGCTTGAGCTCGAGCTGCATCGCCTGCCGCAGCTTGAGGTCGAGGGCGGCCAGCGGCTCGTCCAGCAGCAGCGCGCGGGGGCGGTTCACGAGCGCCCGGGCGAGTGCGACACGTTGCTGCTGGCCGCCGGAGAGCTCCCGCGGGCTGCGCGAGGACTTGCCTTCGAGCTGGACCAACTCGAGCATCTCGTTGACCCGCTGCTTGAGGTCGTTGCGCTCGACACCCTTGCGGCGCAGTCCGAAGGCGACGTTCTCGAACACCGACATGTGCGGGAAGAGCGCGTAGGACTGGAACACCATGTTGACGTCGCGATGGTTCGGCGGCACGCCGACGACGTTGCGCCCGTAGAGCAGAATCTCACCCTCGCTGGGCTCCTCGAACCCGCCGATCATGCGCAGGGTGGTCGTCTTGCCGCACCCGGAGGGGCCGAGGAGGGAGAAGAACTCACCTTCCTCGATTGCGAGGTCGATGCTGTCGACGGCGGTCACGACTCCGTGCCGGGAGTGAAACCGCTTGGCGGTGCGTACCAGTTCGATCGCGGCCGCCGTTCCGGCCGGGGCCGGTGCGGAGCCGGTTGCCGGCTGATCGTGCGGGACGGCAGAACCTGTGTTCTCGACATCGGCGGTGGCCGGTTTCGTCGCGTCCATGGGGCTCCAGCGCAGGCTCGGTGGTTGGTGTTTGGAAAACTAGCAGATTCAAGCGATTCCGTCGCTAGTATCGGGTCAGGCAACGGATTCGCTTGCCCGACTGCTCCTAAACAAGTAAAAACATCATCATGGCGCGCAACGGGCAGCAGGAACGGCTGGACGCTACGTCTCGCGCCATCATCGAACAGTTGCAGGCCGACGGCCGGCGTTCCTACGCCGCCGTGGGCCAGGCCGTCGGGCTTTCCGAGGCGGCCGTGCGGCAACGGGTGCAGAAGCTCGTCGACAGCGGCGTGATGCAGATCGTCGCGGTCACCGACCCGATGCAACTCGGCTTCGCCCGCCAGGCCCTCATCGCGCTCGAGACGGTCGGTGACGTCGAGGCCGTCGCCGAGGAGCTCAGCAAGATCGACGAGGTCGACTACATCGTCATCACGGCCGGGTCGTTCGACCTCATCGCCGAGGTGGTGGTCGAGAACGACGAACACCTGCTGTCGCTCGTGAACGGGCGGATGCGCTCGATCCCGGGCGTGACCCGAACCGAGTCCTTCCTCTACCTGAAGCTGGTGAAACAGACCTACAACTGGGGCGCTCGCTGACGCGCCCACCCGGATCAGAACGACCCACACGACACCCAGGCGCTCGCCGACGCGCCGACCCGGACGAAACCGACCACGGAGCATGCAGTGACAACGACACCGATCGAGACCGCCGAATCCAACCAGGAGCCCGAACCGCGCTACGACGGGCACCGGCTTTCCGAACTCGCCCGCGAACACCTGTGGATGCACTTCACCCGCATGTCCTCCTACGCCCACGCCGCGGTGCCGACCATCGTGCGCGGCGAGGGCGCGCGCATCTACGACGCCCACGGCAAGAGCTACATCGACGGCCTGTCGGGGTTGTTCGTCGTCCAGGCCGGCCACGGCCGCACCGAACTCGCCGAGACCGCGTACAAGCAGGCGAGCGAGCTGGCCTTCTTCCCGCTGTGGTCCTACGCGCACCCGCAGGCCATCGAACTCGCCGACCGGCTGGCCGACTACGCGCCCGGCGATCTCAACAAGGTGTTCTTCACGACCGGCGGCGGTGAGGCCGTCGAGACGGCGTGGAAGCTCGCCAAGCAGTACTTCAAGCTCGTCGGCAAGCCGATGAAGCACAAGGTGATCAGCCGCTCGGTCGCCTATCACGGCACGCCCCAGGGTGCGCTGTCGATCACCGGCATCCCCGAGGCGAAGATGTACTTCGAGCCGCTGGTGCCCGGCGGCCACAAGGTGGCCAACACCAACTTCTACCGCGCGCCCGAGCACGGCGACGATCTCGAGGCCTTCGGTCGGTGGGCTGCGGACCAGATCGACCTCGCGATCGAGATGGAGGGCCCGGAAACCGTCGCCGCTGTGTTCCTCGAGCCGGTGCAGAACTCCGGCGGCTGCTTCCCGCCGCCGCCCGGCTATTTCCAGCGGGTGCGCGAGATCTGTGACAAGCACGACGTACTGCTGGTCTCGGACGAGGTGATCTGCGCCTTCGGCCGCCTCGGCACGATGTTCGGCTGCGAGAAGTTCGGCTACGTGCCCGACATGATCACCTGCGCGAAGGGCCTGACCAGCGGCTACTCCCCCATCGGCGCGTGCATCGTCAGCGACCGGGTGGCCGAGCCGTTCTGGACCGGCGAGAACTACTTCCCGCACGGCTACACCTTCGGCGGCCACCCCGTTTCGGCGGCGGTCGCGATGAAGAACCTCGACATCTTCGAGCGCGAGGGGCTCAACGAGCAGGTGCTGAAGAACGAGGGGGCGTTCCGGGCGACCCTCGAGAAGCTCACCGATCTGCCGATCGTCGGTGACGTCCGCGGCGATGGGTACTTCTACGGCATCGAGATGGTCAAGGACAAGGCCACGAAGGAGACGTTCACCGACGAGGAGTCCGAGCACCTGCTGCGCGGGTTCCTGTCCAAGGCACTGTTCGCGGCCGGCCTGTACTGCCGCGCCGACGACCGCGGCGACCCCGTCGTCCAGCTCGCCCCGCCGCTGATCATCGGCCAGCCGGAGTTCGACGAGATCGAGCAGATCCTTCGCTCGGTGCTCACCGAGGCGTGGCAGCGGATCTGACGCTCGGCTGGAAGGCGGCGCGCTAGGCGCGCGCCGCCCCGTAACCGAGGACGGCGGCCAGACCGAGGGCGCTGCGCGGTTCGTAGGGCGTGCGCCAGAGCCCGCCGTGCACCGCGGCGAACGCCTCGTCCTGCCACGGATGCGGGTGCGCCGGACCTCCGCCGGTGTGCAGGTCGGCGACCAGCAACGCGGCCATCAACGTGTTCGCGGTCGCCGGTTCGAAGACCTCGACGCCGAACCGGTGGGCACCGGCGTATGCGGCGGCCAGTGCGCGGTTCCTCACCACCGAGCGGGTGCGCGTGGGTGGGGCGACGTTCATCGACACGAGGGTGCCGCGGTCGCGGGCCACCGTTGCCCGCCAGCGCTGCAGCCGCTTCGCGAGCGCGTAGTTCGGGCCCTGCTGCGGCACCAGCGCGTCGTTGATGCCGGGTTCGACACCTGCCACGTACGGCCGCCGGAGCAAGCGACCGGCCGACACCGCGCGCAGCGGCCGGCCGAGCAGTCTGGCCGTCCGCGACCGGTTCGCGTAGGCGGTCAGCGCGAACTCCACGGCCTCCGGCGGGACGGCGAACACATCGGTCGGGGTGGCGAGGAACGCGAGCGCCACCTCGGGGCGGATCCGTTGCAGCAGATCGGTCACCAGGTCGACCGCGCAGGACAGCCGGAGATTCGTCACCCCGTCGGCATACACGTAGTTGCCGAGCACCGGCGCGCCGTCCAGCGACGCGATCCACCCGACGGCGGCGTCCGGCTCGGTCAGCAGGTCCAGCCCGGCTTCCGGCGACCGGCCCGCCGCATCCGTCGGGAGGAGCAGCCGGCCGGCGCTCGGCACCTTGCGGATGCGCTGCCAAATGTCGGCGATCGGCAGATCGACAGCGGCGACCCGCGCTCCCCACCGCAGCAATGCCGGAAGCGGTCCCATCTCCGCGCCCGCGCCGAGCACGACGACGGTGCGCCCCTCCAATCGCAGCCACTCCGGGTGCGCGGCGACCTCGCGGATCCGCTCGGCCGCCGACGGTTCGAGCACGCCCGCGGCGCACCACGCATCCAGCCGGCGCGACAGTTCCGCACCGCCGAGGCGGCTGCCGCGCAGCGGGACGGTGAGCTCCGTTTCCGGCGCCGCGTCGCCGGCAACCTCCGTGGTGGCGAGCCGGCGGGGCTGCTGCTCGCCAGGATCGAACGCAGCGAGCGGCACCTCGGCCCCGTCCGCGCCGCGGATGGTCATCCGGCGGTGCGCGGCGCTCAGCCCGTCTGCAGCGATGCTCAGCGCGGCCGCGCGCGAGCCGAGCCCGGCCTCCACGAGACGCCGGAACGGCCCGAGGTAACCGCTGCGCCAGTTCGTCACCCGTTCGGCCGCGGCGGCGCCGGGGCCGTCGACCCCCCGAAGGGCGTCGGCCACAAGCGCCCGGCCGAGTGCGGAGCTGCTGCGCCGCCCGCTGTCGCCCACCGGAACGAGGACACCGGCGTCCTCGTTGCTGTGCATCGCGGCCTCGCTGGGGGTGCGTGGAGCGGCGGGCCGGCCGGACCGCCGGCCACGTGGTCCCGTCTCAACGTATCTCGCGATCGCCCCGGCGACGCCCGCCCTGCGTCGAAGGTCCCGGTGCCCGGGCCCCTTGCGCCCTGCCTGCATGTGATCGATCACGGCGAGACTGAGGGTGAGCGAAGGAGGACGTCATGAGCGCACCCAGCGTGATTCGCGTCGAGTTCACCGAGCAGGAGATGCGCCTGCTGCGCAGCGCCATACAGTCCTACGTCGCGGATTTCGGCCACGAGGAGTCCGACGTGCTGCGCGCGTCGCAGCGGCTGCTGGCCAAGCTGGACGAGGCTGCCCGGCGGTAGCGAGGTCTGGTACCGATATTCCGGTCGCGGCGCCGCGTCAGTGCGCGATCCCCGCGCGCACGTGCTCGAAGATCAGATTGGTCTCGGTGAGGGCGACGTCGGGATCGCCGCTGAGATTCACGACGACGAAATCCCGCAGGTTGTCGGTGCTCGTCGCGGCTATGTGGACGTGGAAGTCATCGGCGCCGCCGAGGAAGAACACGTTGAGGACCTCGGGCAGCGCGGCGATCTTCGCCATGAACTCCGCGATGTGCCCGCGGGCGTGCGACTGGAGGCGCACGGCGATCATCGCCTGGATCGGCCTGCCGAGCGCCGCGGGATCGACGTCGGCGTGATAGCCGCGGATGACGCCGCGCTCGCGCAGGGCGCGCACCCGCGCCAGACAGGTCGACGGCGCGATGCCGGCGCGCTCGGCGAGCGCGTTGTTCGGCAGGCGCGCGTTGTCGGCCAGCAGCCGGAGCAGGGTGCGGTCGACCTCGTCGAGATCGGCTCGAACGATATTCGCTGAACGCGCCGCGACGCCGCGCCTGCCCGAATTTCCGCTCGTCATTGAGCCACCGTAGCGAATCTTCGGCGATGATGTAGCTCTTTCAGCGCGCTTAGTTCATCCTGTGGGGATTCGCCGAATTTTCTCGAGGAGAGGCGTCATGAGGGTCGGTATCCCCCGCGAGGTCAAGAACAACGAGTTCCGGGTCGCGATCACCCCTGCCGGTGTGCACGAGCTGGTCACCGCCGGGCACGAGGTGGTGATCGAGCGCGAGGCCGGGGTGGGTTCGGCCATCCGCGACGACGACTACGTCGCCGCCGGCGCCCAGATCCTGCCGACGGCCGATGACGTGTGGGGCAGCTCCGACATGGTGCTCAAGGTCAAGGAGCCCATCGCCGAGGAATACCACCGCATGCGCAAGGACCAGGTGCTGTTCACCTACCTGCACCTCGCGGCCGACAAGGCGTGCACCGACGCGCTGCTCGCCGCCGGCACGACGGGCATCGCCTACGAGACCGTGCAGCTCGCCGACGGTTCGCTGCCGCTGCTCGCCCCCATGTCTGAGGTCGCCGGCCGCCTCGCCCCGCAGGTCGGCGCCTACCACCTGATGCGTCAGGGCGGTGGCCGCGGCACGCTCATGGGCGGCGTCCCCGGCGTCTACGCCGCGAAGGTCGTCGTCATCGGCGCCGGCGTCTCCGGCCAGAACTCCGCGGCCATCGCACTCGGCATGCAGGCCGAGGTGCTGCTGCTCGACAAGAACGTCGCCCGCCTGCGGCAGGTCGACGCCATCTACCAGGGTCATTGCCAGACCGTCGCGTCGAACGCCTACGAGGTCGAGAAGGCCGTGCTGGACGCCGACCTGGTCATCGGCGCGGTGCTCATCCCGGGCGCCAAGGCGCCAACGCTGGTGAGCAACGAGCTCGTCTCCCGGATGAAGCCAGGCTCGGTGCTCGTCGACATCTCCATCGACCAGGGCGGGTGCTTCGAGGACTCCCGGCCCACCACGCACGCCGAGCCGACCTACCGGGTGCACGACTCGGTGTTCTACTGCGTGGCGAACATGCCCGGGGCGGTGCCGCACACCTCGACCTACGCGCTCACCAACGTCACGCTCCCGTACGCCGTCGAGCTCGCCAACCGGGGCTGGCGCGACGCGCTGCGCCGCGACCACGCGCTCTCGCTCGGGCTGAACACCCACGAGGGCCAGCTCACCAACGAGCCGGTCGCCGAGGCGCACGGCTACCAGGCGGTGGCCCTCGAGGACGTCCTCGCCTGAGGTGTCCGGCTACCGTTCGCTGTCGCTCTGGTTCGACCAGCTCGCCGAACCACTGAGCCCGCGGCTGGCGCTGACGTCCGACATCGACGTCGATGTCGCCGTCGTCGGCGCCGGCTTCACCGGGCTGTGGACGGCGTACTACCTGACCGAGATCGACCCCACGCTGCGGGTCGCGGTCGTCGAGGCCGAGATCGCGGGCTTCGGCGCGTCGGGCCGCAACGGCGGATGGTGCTCGGCGCTCTACCCGGTCAGCATCGGCACGCTCGCCGCCGAGGCGGGCCGCGATGCCGCCGTGGCGCAGTACCTCGCGATGCGCGACTCCGTGGCCGAGGTCCTTCGGGTGGCCGGCGCCGAGGGCATCGACGCCGACGTCGCCCACGGCGGAACGATCGTGCTCGCCCGCAGCCGAACCCAGCTCGCCCGGGCCCGCGAGGAGGCGGCGGAGGCGCAGCGGTTCGGGCTCGACATCGCCTTGCTCGATGCCGACGCCGCTCGGGCCCGGCTGGCGGCAACCGAGGTGCTCGGAGCCACGTACACCCCGCACTGCGCAGCCATCCAGCCGGGGAAGCTGGTGCGCGGTCTGGCCGAGGTCGTCGAACGCCGCGGGGTGACGGTGTACGAGCTGACCCCGGTGACCCGTCTGGAGCCGGGCGTCGTGCACACCGCCGCCGGGCACCGGGTGCGGGCCAAGACGGTACTGCGGGCCACCGAGGGCTACACCGCGCAGTTGGCCGGGCTGCGGCGCGCGGTGGCGCCGGTCTACTCGCTCATCGTGGCGACCGAGCCGCTGCCCGACTCGGTGTGGGACGAGATCGGCCTGCGCGAGCGGGAGACGTTCAGCGATCACCGGCACCTGATCATCTACGGGCAGCGGACCGCCGACAACCGGCTGGTCTTCGGCGGGCGCGGGGCGCCGTACCACTACGCCTCGCGCATCCGAGCCGACTACGACCGGGTGCCGCGAGTGTTCGCCGCGCTCGAGCGCACCGTGCAGGAGCTGTTCCCGGTGCTGCGCGGAACGCGGTTCACCCACCGGTGGGGCGGCGCGCTGGGCGTCGCGCGGGACTGGCACGCGTCGGTCGGGCTCGACCGGGGCACCGGACTCGGCTGGGCCGGCGGCTACGTCGGGGACGGTGTCTCGACCACGAATCTCGCCGGCCGCACGCTCGCCGATCTGGCGACCGGCCGCGAGACACCGCTGACCACGCTGCCCTGGGTCGGGCACCGGTCCCGGTACTGGGAACCCGAGCCGCTGCGCTGGATCGGCGCCAACCTCGGATTGCAGGCAATGACCTGGGCCGACCGGTCGGAGAACCGGCGCGGCAGGCCCTCCCGCCTCGCCGGGCTCGTCAACGCGATGATGGGACGATGAGCGACCCCGCCGCATCGCGCACTGCGATCACCCGCCTGCGCGAGAAGGGCAGCACCAACCGCGCCGCGCTCGACGCGCTGCTCGACTCCACGTTCGTCGGGCACTTCGGCGTCGTCGACGCCACAGGGCACCCGGTGGTGATCCCGACCGCCGTCGTCCGCGACGGGGACCGCGTGCTGGCGCACGGCTCCACCGGTTCCCGCTGGATGCGGCGACTCGCCGCCGGAGCACCGACCTGCCTGACGGTCACCGCGCTGGACGGGCTCGTCGTCGCCCGGTCCGCGTTCGAGTCGTCGCTGCATTACCGCAGTGCCGTGCTGTTCGGCGCATGCGCGCCGGTGGCCTCCGGCGAGCGGGAGCGGGCGCTGGACCTGATCACCGAGCGGCTGCTGCCCGGCCGCACCGCCGAGATCCGCCGGCCGACGCGCCGCGAGCTGGACGCGACGTTGGTGCTCGCCCTCCCGATCCAGCAATGGTCGCTGAAGATCTCCGCGGACTGGCCGGAGGATCCGCCCGAGGACGTCGCAGGCCCGGCCTGGGCCGGCGTCGTCCCCATGACCGCCGGCTACCGCGCACCGCTGGCCACCCCGGACCTGCGCGCAGGTATCGCCGTGCCGCCGTCGGTGCTCGCGCTGGTCGACGGTCACTGACGGTTCCCGGCGCGCCGCTCACCGGTCGCCGCTGGGCGCCGGCGCGGCATCCGGACGCGGGCGTTCGGTGCGGCGGCGTAGCTCCGCGACCAGCGTGTCGAGGCTGTTGGTGATCCGGTCGCTCGCCTCGGTGAGGATGGCGGCGGTCGCCACGCCGCCCACCGCCTCGGGATCGTCGGCGAGGACGTCGGCGAGTTCCTCCTGCAGCGGACGCAGCCGGGGTACTGCCCGGGCGATCCTTCCGGTGCGCGCGGCGACCTCGATGCCGGCCAGCACGTCCGCCGCGCTGTCGAGGAACGGACGTAGCTTCGCGAACCCGCCCGCCTCGCGCACGGTGCGCCGCACCGCGTCGATCGCCAGCGTGGCGTGGGCGAACCGGTGTGTCTGCGCCAGGATGGTGCGGCCCAGGTCGATCAGCGCGTCCGCCGGCACCGGCTCGGTGCGGGCCCGGTCGATCGATGCCTGCGCGTTGGTGCGGGCCACTCGCGAGCGCGCTCGGGTGCGCTGCAGTTGCTCGCGCCCCGCGTCCGGCGCGTCGACGTCGACCACCGCCAGCAAATAGTCGCGATATGCGCTGACCAGGGCCGACAGACGGGCGGGCAGGTACTGCCGCTCCCAGGCGGGCAGGGCCAGCACCGCGCCGACGGCGAGCGCACCGCCGATCAGCGTGGCGATCGATCGGTCGACGAGCGTCGCGTGGGCGGGATAGCCCGCGATGTCGAGCAGCACGACGACCATGCCGGAGATGTTCACCGCGGTCAGTCCGATGTTGCCCGGTCCCGCGAACCGCATCCCGAACACGAAGACGAACACGAGCGCGACCAGCCACCACGATCCGCCGGGCACCCAGTGCACGAGCTCGGTCGCGACCAGCAGACCGAGCGCGGTGCCGACCGTGCGCATGACAGCTCGCTGCAGGGTCGTGCCGAAGTCCGGGCGGAGCACGACGAGGACGGTCAGCGGCACCCAGTAGCCGCGCGGGGCGCCGGCCAGCCGGACGACCAGATCCGAGGCGGCCACCAGCACCGAGACGCGCACGGCGTGGCGAAGCACCGCGGAGTTCGGCGTCAGGTTCGCCCGCAGGATCGCCCACGGGTCGCGCAGCAACCGCGCCGACGGGGCCACCCGCTCCTCGGCCACGCTGCCCTCACTGGCGCCGGTCCGCGCGCTCTCGACCACAGCGCGCAGCTGGCCGGCGAGTGCACTCAACCGGGCCGCCGCGGCCTGCCGCGTCAGCGCCCCGGGAGCGTCGGCGTCGTCCCGCAACCGGGCCGTGGCGTGCCGCAGCGCGCCCTCGGCAGTGTTCACGACCCCCACCTGGACCGGCCGGGCGTGCTCGAGTGCCGCGGCGAGTTCATCGAGCACGTCGCCGGCCGCCCTCA
Organism: Jatrophihabitans sp.; assembly: GCA_035695205.1. Lineage (GTDB taxonomy): Bacteria > Actinomycetota > Actinomycetes > Mycobacteriales > Jatrophihabitantaceae > Jatrophihabitans. Next base: position 74,522 of record DASSEP010000082.1, read on the forward strand.
GACCCGAGCGCACCAGTCCGGCCAGCACGGGGTTCCGCTCCGCCGCCAACCGTTCGATCAGCGCGCCGGCGATCAGGATCTCGCGGCGGATGCGTTCGGCTTCGTCGAGCAGCACCCGGTAGGCCTCGACGCTCGACCCGTGGTCGTGGCCGAGCCCGTAGAGGGTGTCCCGGACGGTGAGCAGCGCCTGCCCGGCCGGCGGGCCGATCCGGGTGCCGGCCGGCTGCTTCGCGGCGCGGGCCAGCTCCCGGTACAGGGCCCCCAGGGCGAGCCGCTCCGGACGGTGCCGGCCGAGCGGCCAGGCGGCGACGGCGAGCACCGTCTGCAGCACACCGCCGGCGAGCACCAGCAGCGCGACGTGCACGGCGACGCCGGGCGGCTGGGGGGCGTGGCCGATGACCAGGGCGGCGGCAACGCTCGCAGTGCCCACCTGGGTCGCACTCGGGCCACCGGCCTGCAGCATGCCCGCGGTGAAGGCGAGGACGAACAGCAGCACGACCGAACCGGCGTCCGAGGTCGATGCGGCCACGGCCAGCCCGCTCGTGACCGCTGCCGCCAGACCGGTGCCCAGCATCCGCAGGGTGCGCAACCGATAGGGCCCGGGCCGGTCGGCGAACGCGCACTGGATGGCGCCGATCGTGGTGGGCAGACCGAACGCGGGGTTACCGAGCAAAGTGCCGACCGCGAGCGGCGCGGCGACGCCGACGGCGTTCCGTAGCGAGACGACCGGGTCGGACTGCGCGCGGTCGAGCCGGGCGGCGCTGCGCAGCAGACCGGCCAGCGACACGCGGGCGACGGCGGCCGTGGACGGCGGCGGATCACCGTCCGACGCGGTTCCCGCCGGTGCGCTCAGGGGGTGGCCGCCAGTTGGCCGCAGGCACCGTCGATGTCCCTACCCCTCGTGTCGCGCACGGTCACCGGCACGCCACGCGCCTCGAGCCGTCGCACGAACTCGCGCTCGATGCGCTTCGGCGAGGCGTCCCACGGCGAGCCGGGAGTGGGGTTGAGCGGGATGAGATTGACGTGCGCGAGCCGCGGGGCCAGCAGGTCGCCGAGCAGCTCGGCGCGTTCCGGCTGGTCGTTGACCTCGCGGATCATCGCGTACTCGATCGAGTACCGCCGCCCGGAGCGGGCGGCGTAGCGATCGGCGGCGCCGAGCACCTCGCCGACCTTCCACCGGGTGTTCACCGGGACGAGGGTGTCGCGCAGCTCGTCGTCCGGGGCGTGCAGGGACACCGCGAGGGTGACGCCGAGGTCGGCCTCGGCCAGCCGGTCGATGGCGGGCACGAGACCGACCGTCGAGACCGTGATCGAGCGACGGGACAGCCCGAACCCGTGCGGCGCCGGATCGATGAGTCGGTGCAGCGCAGCAAGGATCCGACGGTAGTTCGCCAGCGGCTCGCCCATGCCCATGAACACGACGTTCGACAGCCGGCCCGGGCCCCCGCCGAGCTCCCCGCCCGCGGCGGCCCGCGCGGCGATCCGCACCTGCTCGACGATCTCGGCGGTGGACAAATTCCGGGTCAGCCCGCCCTGCCCGGTCGCGCAGAACGGGCACGCCATGCCACATCCGGCCTGACTGGAAATGCACACCGTGATCCGCTCGCGCGCGTTCCGGCGGGCCGGGTAGCGCATGAGCACGCTCTCGACGAGCGCGCCGTCGTGCAGCCGCCACAGCGTCTTCCGGGTGGTTCCGGAGTCCGTCTCGGTGTGGCGCACCTCGGTCAGCAGTGGCGGCAGCAGCGACGCTGCGACCTGCCGGCGGACGCTCGCGGGCAGATCGCTCATCGCGGCGGCATCGCCCTCGAGTCGGTTGAAGTAGTGCCGGGCGAGCTGGTCGGCGCGAAAGCCAGGCAGCCCGAGCTCGCCGACGGCGGTGCGCAGACCGGCGGCATCGAGATCGGCGAGATGGGCCGGCGGTTTGCCGCGGCGGGGGGCGTCGAAGACGAGAGGGAGGGCGGTCATGGCACTGCCATTGTCCCAGAACGAGCAGTCAGGTCTGTTCCATGGCGAAACCCACCATCCACGCCGGGTCGATGCGGGCGAAGAGAATCTCGCCGCCCCAGTCCTCCGGCGACTGCCCGTAGACCGCGACGAACTGGTCGATCACCATGCGCCGCTGCGGGTCGTCCCGCGCGAGCAGGGCCGCACGGCCGTGGCAGAACACCCCGTACCCGTCGCGCGGCGTGTACGCCGCGCTGATCGCCGGGCGGGCTCGCAGCTGCCGGGCCTTCGGCGACTCCGCGGCGGTCGTGAAATACCACCGGCCGTGCAGGAAGTGGCCGTCGACCGCCGAGATCCGCGGCTCGCCGGTAGCCGTGACGGTGGCGATGTTCAGCACCGCAGGCGCCGGCAGCTCGGCGGCCAGACGCTCGGCCGGCAGCCGGCCGGGCGGAGTCATGATCGAGAGTAGGTGGCTCGACGCGCGGGCGAAGCTGTCATCCAGCAGGGCCTGCAGCGCCTCCAGCTCGGCGGACGTCTCGTGCATGCCGCGCACCCTGCCACCGGCCACCGACACCGGATGCCGGGTCGGGCTCGGTGCCGCTGACCACGAGATCGACATGGTCGAGCGGTTTCGCGTGCGCTGCCCAGGCGTTCTCCTCGGGGATCCACCGGTTCAGCCACGTCGGCAGCAGCCGCTCGCCGTCGCGCTGCCGGATGCGCGCCAACCGCACCTCGGCCGGGGCATCCACCCAGACGGTCAGCGCCCAGGGTGCGCCGGTCTCGCGCCGGGTCGAGGACACCCCCTCGACCACCACGGTCCGGCCGGGCGGGATCTCTCGCCACCCGACGGCTTCGTCGCGGTGCCAGTCCCAGCGCAGGTAGTGGGCCTTCCGGCCGGCGAGCAGCGGGACGAGCACCTGCTCGCGGAAGCGCGACCAGTCCCACTCCGGAACCCCGGGAGCCGCGAAGTCGTCGATGTGCACGATCCGGGATCCGGGCAGCTGCGCGGCCAGCCGCCTCGCGAAGGTGGATTTCCCCGAGGCGCCGAAGCCGTCGACGCCGATGAACGCCACGCCGTCGCGGGCGGGCGGCGGCAGCGCCGCCGCACGCGCGATCGCCTCCTGCTGCGAGACCCGCGCGCCAGCCATCACACCGGCGCGAACACGGACAGCAGCAGGTAGGCGACGGCCGCGCACGGCAGCAGCGAATCGAGGCGATCCATGATCCCGCCGTGGCCCGGAAGCAGCCGGCCCATGTCCTTGACGCCGAGGTCACGCTTGATCATCGACTCGCCGAGATCGCCCAGCGTCGCCGTGACGACGATGCCGAGCCCGAACAGCAGGCCGTGCCACCAGGGCGCGTGGAAGGTCAGCGTGAGGAACAGGATGCCGGCGGCGACGCACGCGGCGACCGAACCGGCGAAGCCCTCCCACGTCTTGGCCTTGGACACGATCGGCGCCAGCGGATGCCGGCCGAGCAGCACGCCGGCCGCGTAGCCGCCGGTGTCGCTGCAGACCACGGTGGCCACGAACGCGAGGACCCGCGCCGCGCCGTCGTCGGGACGCGCGAGCAGCAGCGCGAACCCGGCCAGTGTCGGCAGGTAGAGCACGACGAACGTCGACGCCGCCGCGTCACGGGCATAGCCCTGCGCGCCGTCGGCGACGCGCCACACGAACACGGCGACGACGGTCACCAGCACCGCGATCACCAGCCCGGTCGGGCCGCGCTCCCACGCTGCGACCAGCACGGCGATGCCGCCCGCCATGATCGGCGTCAGGGTGATGCGTATTCCCCCGGCGCGCATCGCGTGCGAGAGCTCGTAGCTGCCGTAGAGGCAGACGATGCCGACGAGCACCGCGAAGCTCGGCCGGTAGGCGAACAGGCTGGCCACCACGAGGGCGCCCAGAGCGAGGCCCACACCGATAGCCGCGGGCAGGTTGCGTCCGGCTCGCGACTTCTTCGGCGGCGCCGGTTCCTGGGAGCTCGAACCCGAGGGGCGGGCACCCGCGGAATGCGCCCCGCTCCGCCGCGCGGGGCGCGGCGGCTGCGTGATTCGCGGTGGCGGTGCGACCCGCGCCTCGTGACCGGCGAGGCGCCGGGCACGCGACACCGCGGAGGGCGCCGGCTCGGATTCGGGTTCGTGCTCCGGTGCAGGCTCGCGCGGATGCGACTCGTCGAAGGGCATGTAGGCGGGGTCAGACCTCGAGCAGTTCGGCTTCCTTGGCCTTCACCGCTTCGTCGACGCGGCCGGTGTAGGTGCCGGTCAGCTTGTCCAGCTCGCCCTCGGCGCGGTGCACGTCGTCCTCACCGGTCTCGCCGTCCTTCACCAGCTTGTCGAGCGCGTCCTTCGCGTGCCGGCGGATCGACCGGATGGAGACCTTGGCTTCCTCGCCCTTGTGCTTCGCGACCTTGACCAACTCGCGACGGCGCTCCTCGGTGAGCTGCGGGAACACCACACGGATGATCGTGCCGTCGTTGGTCGGGTTGACGCCGAGATCGCTGTCGCGGATCGCCTTCTCGATCGCCGACAGCTGGGAGGCGTCGTAGGGCTTGATGATGGCCATGCGCGCCTCGGGCACGTTCACTGTGGCCATCTGCGGGATGGGAGTCGGCGCGCCGTAGTAGTCGACGACCAGCCGGGCAAACGCACTGGCATTGGCGCGTCCGGTACGCAGACCGGCGAGGTCGTCGCGGGCGACGTGGACGGCCTTTTCCATCTTCTCTTCGGCCTCGAAGAGGATCTCGTCGATCACCGGATGTCCTTTCCCTGGGTGGCCTCTGCCGGACGGAGTGCGGACGCCCGCAACTCAGCCGACAGCGAGCGCGGCAGTCACTCGGGTACCGATCTTGTCACCGCGCGCCACCCGCGCGATGTTGCCGTCGGCGAGTTCGAACACGACGATCGGCATGTTGTTGTCGCGGCAGAGGCTGAACGCCGTCGCGTCGGCGACCTGCAGGCCGCGCCGCAGCACCTCGTCGTAGGTGATCTCGTCGAACTTGGTGGCCGCGGGCACCACCTTCGGGTCGGCGTCGTACACGCCGTCGACTCCGCTCTTGCCGAGCAGCAGCACCTCGCAGCCGATCTCCAGAGCGCGTTGCGCGGCGACGGTGTCGGTGGAGAAGAACGGCAGGCCCGCGCCGGCGCCGAAGATCACGACGCGCCCCTTCTCGAGGTGCCGCTCGGCGCGGCGCGGGATGTAGGGCTCGGCGACCTGGCCCATCGTGATCGCCGTCTGCACGCGGGTGGGCACGCCGTCCTTTTCGAGGAAGTCCTGCAGCGCCAGGCAGTTCAGCACGGTGCCGAGCATGCCCATGTAGTCGGCGCGGTCGCGGTCCATGCCGCGCTGGCTGAGTTCGGCGCCGCGGAAGAAGTTGCCGCCGCCGACGACGATAGCCACCTGCACGCCGGCATCGACGACCTCGGCGACCTGCCGGGCGAGCGAGGCGACGACATCCGGATCGACGCCCACCGAGCCGCCGCCGAACACCTCACCGGACAGCTTGAGCAGCACCCGGCGGTACCAGCCGGACTCGCCCGCCTGGCCGACGTCGGCTCCTGCCGGCGCCGACGGAGGGGCCACCTCGGTCTCGCTCACTTGGGTGACCCCTCTCGTCGTCGGTCCGCGTCGCGACCGACCCTATCCGCAGGACGGGGAGGACGGGCGCGGCATGTGCTCCGCCTCTGGCTCAGCCGATCTGGGCGCCGACCTCGAAGTGGGCGAACTTGGTGATCGTCACGCCGGCTTCGTCGAGCAGGGCCTTGACGGTCTTCTTGTTGTCGACCACCGACGCCTGCTCGAGCAACACGTTGTTCTTGTAGTAGCCGTTGACGCTGCCCTCGATGATCTTGGGCAGCGCCTGCTCGGGCTTGCCGTCCTCGCGGGCCTTGGCCTCGGCCACCCGGCGCTCGGTCTCGACGACCTCGGCAGGCACCTCGTCGCGGGTGAGGAACGCCGGGCGCATGGCCGCGATCTGCATGGCGGCGGTGCGGGCGGCGTTCTCGTCCGTTCCCGTGAACTGGACGAGCACACCCACCTGCGGCGGGAGGTCGCGGGCCTTGCGATGCAGGTAGGTCGCGACCTGGCCGTCCAGCTTGACGGCGCGACGCAGTTCGAGCTTCTCGCCGATGACGGCGGCGAGCGACTCGATGCTCTCGCTCACCTTCCTGCCGTCCTTGAGCGTCTCGCCGAGCAGCGAGTCGACGTCACTGGCCGAGGACGCTGCGAAGTGGGTGACGATGTCGCCGGCAAGGGTCTGGAACTGCTCGTTCTTGGCGACGAAGTCGGTCTCGGACGCCAGCTCGATCATCGCGCCCTCGGCGGCGGCGACGAGCCCGTTGCTCGCCACCCGCTCGGCGCCCCGCTTGGCAGCCTTGGCCTCGCCCTTGACGCGCAGGACCTCGAGCGCCTTGTCGTAGTCGCCGTCGGCCTCGTCCAGCGCCTTCTTGCACTCCATCATGCCGGCGCCGGTTGCGTCGCGAAGCTTCTTGACGTCCGCGGCGGTGAAGTTAGCCATTCTCTTTCTCGAATCCGTTCGTATGTCTGTCAGGAAAATTGCCGTCGAGTCAGGCCGACGGGGCGGCCGCGGTCTCGCCGCCACTGGACGGCTTGAGCAGTTCGGCCTCCCACTCGGGCATGGGCTCGTCTGCCCCGAGCTGGCCGGCCGCACCGGCCTCGGGCTTCTCGTCACGCCCGGCGTTGGCCGCCTGCGCGGCGCGGGCGACCAGGCCCTCGGCGACTGCGTCGGCGATGACGCGGGTGAGCAGCGCGGCGCTGCGGATCGCGTCGTCGTTGCCCGGGATCTTGTAGTCGACCTCGTCGGGGTCGCAGTTGGTGTCGAGGATCGCGACGACCGGGATGTTGAGCTTGCGGGCCTCGCCGACGGCGATGTGCTCCTTCTTGGTGTCGACGATCCACACCGCGCTCGGCACCTTGCTCATCTCGCGGATGCCGCCGAGCGAGCGCTCCAGCTTCTGCTTCTCGCGGGTGAGCATCAGCTGTTCCTTCTTGGTGGCCACGCCTTCCCAGCCACCCTGCTCGCGGGCCTCGAGCTCCTTGAGCCGCTGCAGCCGCTTGTAGACCGTCTGGAAGTTGGTGAGCATGCCGCCCAGCCAGCGCTGGTTGACGTATGGCATGCCGACCCGGGTGGCCTGCTCGGCAATCGACTCCTGGGCCTGCTTCTTGGTGCCCACGAAGAGCACCGTGCCGCCGTGCGCCACGGTCTCCTTGACGAACTCGTACGCACGGTCGACGTAGGACAGCGTCTGGTGCAGGTCGATGATGTAGAGCCCGTTGCGCTCGGTGAGGATGAAGCGCTTCATCTTCGGGTTCCAGCGACGGGTCTGATGGCCGAAGTGGACGCCCGATTCGAGCATCTCCTTCATGGTGACGACGGGGGGCATGGCGCCCTCCTCCTTGTACGTTCGTGCACGGCGCGATCGCTCGCTCCATGCGGCCTCGGTTGTCGCGGGCAGGTCGGGTGACCCGCTCGCCCTGGTGCCCGGTGTCGCGGTCAGGTGGCCGTCCCCATCAAGCTGAGGGCAGACCGAGGCTGGCCGCCTACCTCTTGCGCCGCGGATCAGGTCCGCAGCGTCGGCGAGGCGGGCACGCGAAGTCAGCCCGATCGCTCGAGCTGCCCGTCCAGTCTAGCCGGTCGCCGGGGCCGCGCCGACCACACGGCGGTGGGCGCTTACCACGTCCGGGCGCCACGGTCCAGGCCGCCCGCCCGCGCTGTGGACGGCGCCGGCCCTCGTCCACAGCTACCGCGGGACGCCGCCGCCGGCGGCTGTCGCGGCGTCACCCTCGACGGATGCTCCGCCTCGCCATGCCGACCGCCGCGCTCGCGGCCTGTCTCGCCGCGGGAGCGGCCGGCGGCCCGAATGGGGCAGCCCAGCCGCAGGCGCCGCGGCCAGGGGCGCCGGCGCCCGCCCCGTTGTCCGCGCCGGCTTCGTACGTGGCCCCGGTCCCCGTACCGCTGCATGTGGTGCGCGGCTTCGATCCGCCGGCGTCGCCGTACGGCCCGGGGCACCTCGGCGTGGATCTGGCGGTGGCTCCGCGCCAGGTCGTGCGTTCGGCGGGCGCCGGTGTCGTGTCCTTCGCCGGACCGGTGGCCGGGCGCAGCCTGGTGGTCGTCGCCCATCCGGACGGAATTCGCACCGAGTACGAACCGCTGGAGCCGGCGGTGACCACGGGCACCCGGGTAGCGGCGGGCACGGTGCTCGGCCGGCTGGCCGGCCGGCACGCCGGTTGCCCGGCCACGCATTGCCTGCATTGGGGGGCGCGGCGCGGCGCCACCTACCTGAATCCACTGGATTTGCTCGCCCCGCTCGAGCCCGTGCGGCTTCTGCCGTGGCACGAAGCTGCGCCGGCGGCACCGCCCGCAGGCGTCATGCTCGCGGGTGCGCCTGCCGGTAGGTCTGGCGCAGCCGCTCGACCGATACGTGCGTGTAGATCTGCGTCGTCGCCAGGTTGGCGTGCCCGAGCACCTCCTGCACGCTGCGCAGGTCGGCCCCGCCCTCGAGCAGGTGCGTCGCGGCCGAGTGCCGCAGCCCATGCGGGCCGAGATCGGGGGCGCCGGGGACCGATGACACCCGGGCGTGCACCACGCGCCGAACGGTGCGCGGGTCGATCCGGCCACCGCGCGCGCCGAGCAGCAGCGCCGGGCCTGAGCCGGGACGGACCAGTTGCGGGCGGCCGGCGTCCAGCCACCGCACGACGGCCCGGTCGGCGGCGAGCCCGTACGGCACGGTGCGTTCCTTGTTGCCCTTGCCGAGCACGCGCAGCACCCGGCGGTTGCGGTCGAGATCGTCGACGTCGAGACCGACCAGTTCGGAGACGCGGATGCCGGTCGCGTAGAGAAGTTCGACCACGGCGCGGTCGCGCAGGGCCAGCGGCTCGGGCAGTCCCTCGTCGTCGGCGGTCATGAGCTGCTCGGCCTCGTCGACGCGCAGCACGGCGGGTAGCGTCCGCCGGCCCTTCGGGCTGGCCAGCAGTTGCCCCGGATCCTCGCTGTGCAGGCCACTTGCCCGCGCCCAGGCCGTGAATGCGCGCAGCGCCGCCGCGCGCCGGGCGATCGTGGCCTGCGAGGCGCCGCGGCGGCGCAGCAGGGCGAGCCAGCTTCGCAAGGTGGCCAGGTCGGCGTCGGCGGGTTTGCGTCCGCCGAGCCGGGCCAGGTGGTCGAGGTAGCCGACTACGTCGCCGAGGTACGCGCGGACGGTGTGCGGCGACCGGTTGCGTTCGAGGCGCAGGTGCCGCTCGAAGGCGTCGGCTGCTCGGGCCAGCGCCGGTGGAAGCTGCTCGCGCAGCGCGGCGAGATCGACCCTCGGCTCGGCTGCGCTGCTCATCCGCTGACCGTGCGCGCTCGGGGCCTCCCGGTCAAGGCGCCGCGCGGGCGGCCGGCTTGTGCATCGAAGGCCCGGAACCGGGTCCGATCGGGGTGGGGTTCGACCGGACCCGGCCCGGGGGTCTGGGTGGCGAGACCGTCCTACGCGGGGCAGGCGGTACTCGTCCTCGGATGCACAGTCGACTCAGGTGTCAGCGCTCGCCCCTCCCGAACGCGAAACGACCCTTCGGACACGACGCCGACCGGGGAACCACCCCGCCGATCACTGCTCACCCGGCCTGCTCGCGACACCCGTGATGCTACTGCCATCCGCCGCCGGATAGGCGCCCGCCGCGAACATCGTGCTGCCCCTGTGACGCAAGAGGTCCTGACGTGCCCGGATCGAGTGGATCGCCCGGGCCGCGGGACCGGGACCGGCGCTACCGCACGATCCGGAAGCCGTCCGCCCGGCGCTCGATCAGCCCGGCTCCCTCCAGCAGTGCCAGGCCGCGCAGGATCTCGGCGATCGACTGGCCGGATGCCGAGACGAGCTCCTCCGGAGTGGAGCTGCGCCGGGCACCGAAGCTGTCGTACAGGGCCCGGGACGTCGCATCCAACGCGTCGAGTCGCTGCCGAAGTGACGCGTCGGCAGGAGCAGCGGCGGCGGCGGTATCGGCCGGGCGCGGATCGGCGGTCGCCGGCTCGCTGAGTTCGATCAGCTCGCTGAGCGTCCCGATGTGCTCGACGACGTCGGCAACATTCGTGACCAACCGCACGGTCCCTTCGTGCTTGCGCAACAGGTCATGGCAGCCCGCCGACATCGCCGACGTCACCGGGCCCGGAACGACCATCAGATGGCGGCCCAGCTTCAGGCAGTGGGTGGCGGTGTTGCCGGCTCCCGAGCGCGTGGAGGCCTCGACGATGACGCATCCCGTCGAGAGCGCGGCGATGAGCCGGTTGCGGGTGAGGAAGCGCCGCCGTCGAGGGGCGGCTCCCGGCGGGCTCTCCGACACCAGCAGGCCGGTCTCGGCGGCCAGCTCGAACAACCGATGGTTCGACGCCGGGTAGGGCTTGTCCAGGCCCCCTGCGGACACCACGACCGTCCCTGCACCGGCGGCCAGCGCGCCGCGGTGCGCGGCCGCGTCGATGCCGTAGGCGCCCCCGGACACCACCGGGAAGCCGCGGGCGCCGAGCCCGCTCGCCAGGTCGGCCGCGACCCGCTCGCCGTAGGCCGTCGCAGCGCGGGCGCCCACGATGCCCACCGAGCGCACGCCGAGACTGTGCAGCTCAGCGGTGCCCCGCACCCACAACGCCAACGGCGGAATGTCTTCCCCGGCCTCGGACTGCGTCGTCTTGCCGTTCTCGTACTCGCGTAGCCGCGCCGCACCGGTGCGCTCGAGGGCGGACATCGCGAAGTGGGGCCACTGTGCCGACTCGGGCACGATCAACCGGATCCCGTACCGCTGCGCGATGTCCAGATCGGCGTGCGGATCGGTTTCGGCGAGTCGCGGCGCGGTGGCGCGCATGACCTCGTCGGCTGCGATGCCGGCCTTGATCTGACGCACCGCCTCGACCGCGCCGACGCGACGCACCAGGCCCCACAGCGGGATGCACGCGGGTTCGGCGATCCGGGTCAGGAAGGCCCGCGCGAGCAGCACCTCGTCGTCGACGTCGGCGCCGACAGGCCGGTCTGCGGGGTTCGCCAGGCTCGGCTGCGCCGCTAGGCCGCCCATGATTCGGTCGCCCCCGTTCGGTAGAACAGCGCCTCGCCGACGTCCTCGGCCGTGGGACGGTCGCGACCCGCGAGATCGCAGACCGTCCAGGCCAGACGCAGCACCCGGTCGAACCCGCGCGCGCTGACCAGCCCGCGTTCCAGGAACTCGTGGGCCGGGCGCAGTACCGCGGGCGGCGGCAGCCAGTCGGAGCAGCGAAGCGTCGCCCCGGGTACCTCGGCGTTCGTCCGCCACGGCGTACCGGCCAGCCGCGCCGCCGCCCGATCGCGCGCCGCGGCGACCCGCGCCGCGACCGTCGCGCTGGATTCGCGCGCCCCCAGCTGGTCGAACAGCTCGGCGTGGGCGACGGGTTCCACCTGCACCCGCAGGTCGATGCGGTCCATGAGCGGGCCGGACAACCGCTGCTGATGCCGCCGTCGGACCTGCGGAGCGCACGTGCAGTCCGCGGCAGGCCGTGCGCACGCACACGGATTCGCGGCGAGAACCAGCTGGAACCGGGCGGGATAACGTACCGCTCCCCCGCCCCGGTGCAGGATGACGTGCCCCGTCTCCAGCGGTTGCCGCAATGCGTCGAGGGCGCGCGGCGAAAATTCGGGCGCTTCGTCGAGGAACAGCACCCCGTGATGCGCCAGGCTGATCGCGCCGGGCCGGGCCAGGTGCGACCCGCCTCCGACCAGCGCCGCGACCGAGGCGGTGTGATGTGGGGCCTGCAACGGCGGCCGGCGGACCAACCGGGCGTCCTCGGTCAGCAAGCCCGCGATCGAGTGCACGGCGGTGACCTCGAGTGCGGCGGGATCGGCGAGCGGCGGCAACAGGCCGGGAAGCCGCTCGGCGAGCATGGTCTTGCCGGCGCCGGGCGCGCCGACGAGATACAGGTGATGGCCGCCCGCCGCGGCCAGTTCGAGCGCTCGCTTCGCCGCGTACTGACCGGCCACGTCGCTGAGGTCGGCTCCTGCCACGTCGGACTCGTCGCCGGGCGGTTTGCCTGCCGCCGGCTCCAGGGCCGGGCCGGCGCCGGTCAACCAGGCCACGACATCGCCGAGATGGTCGGCGGCGCGGACGTCGACCCCTTCGACGAGCGCGGCCTCGGCACCGTTGCCACGTGCGACCACGACCTTCTTCACGCCCTGGTTGCGCGCGGCGAGGATCGACGGCAGCACACCCCGGACCGGTCTGAGCCGGCCGTCCAGACCCAGTTCGGCGATCCACACCGCCTCCGCAATGCCGTCGGCCGGCACCTGGCCGGACGCGGCGAGGACCGCCAGACCGACCGCGAGGTCGAACCGGGAGCCGACCTTGCGGACGTCGGCGGGCAACAGCGCCACGGTGATCTTCCGGTCCGGCCAGGCCACGCGCGAGTTCAGCGCTGCGGCGCGCAACCGGTCGCGGGATTCCACGACCGACGCGTCCGGCAGCCCGGTGAACGACATGCCGGGCAGTCCCGCCGAGATGTCGCACTCGATCTCCACGAGTTGGCCGTCGAGGCCGGTCAGCGCGACGCCGAGGGTGCGGGACAGCGTCATCATCAGACCCCGCGCAGGTGATCGACCTGCGGGCCGCCGGAGGCGCGCCGCAGTACCGACACGACGTCGAACCGCACCGAGCTCCAGAACCTGTCGAGCTCGCGGTGCTGGTTCATCCAGCGCACCGCAAGCCGGCGCAGCCGGGCGATCTTGCGCCGGTCGACTGCAGCGGCGGGCAGCCCGAAGGACACCGAGGAGCGGGTCTTGACCTCGACGAACACCAGCGCGGCGCCGTCGCGAGCGACGATGTCCAGCTCGCCGTCCCGGCAGCGCCAGTTGCGTTCCAGGATCTCCAGGCCGGCCTTGCTCAGATGGTCAGCGGCAACCTGTTCCCCGAAGCGGCCGACGGCGTCCTTGACTCGCATCCCGCCACTGTGTCCGGCGGGCCTCGTGCCAGGTGCGGCCGCGGCGGAGGCTGTGGACGGATTCGTGCGCTGTGGACAGCCGGCGGCGGGGATGCCGGATAATCAGCGGTCGAAGCCGGGCTTGTCGGGCAGCGCCAGGTCGGGCTTGTCGAGCTCCTCGATGTTGACGTCCTTGAACGTCACGACCCGGACGGTCTTCACGAACCGCGCGGGACGGTACATGTCCCACACCCACGCGTCGCGCATCGTGAGCTCGAAGTAGACCTCGCCGTCTGTGTTGTGCGGACGCAGGTCGACGTCGTTGGTGAGGTAGAACCGCCGCTCGGTCTCGACGACATAGCTGAATTGCGAGGCGATGTCGCGGTACTCGCGATAGAGCTGCAGCTCCATCTCGGTCTCGTAGTTCTCGAGATCCTCGGCACTCATGCCGCGTCCTCGCTACGCTGCGGGCGACGGCACGAGGCACGAGGCACACTGCGCAGATGACTCGCTCGCTGGCGCTCGCTCATGCCGCGTCTACCTCGTCCTCGCGTGAAGTGCTGCTCATCCGATCTCCACACTCGTTCCCAGGTCCGGCACGCCGACCTCCTCATTGTCCCTCATCAGCTCGAAGACCGGCTCCTCGACCTCGTCGAGCCCGGCCGGCCGCTGCCCGTCGCACGGACCCGCCGCCTCGACGCCGCGCAGGGCCCGCCGCACGTTGACGTACCGGCGCCGGTGCTGCGGGCAGGGCCCCCACTGGGCGAGGGCGGAGGCGTGGGTCGCGGTGACGTAGCCCTTGTGCTGGGCGAACTCGTACTGCGGCCATTCGTCGTGCATCCGCGTCATGATGTCGTCGCGGGTGACCTTCGCCAGGATCGAGGCGGCGGCGATGCATGCGACCGTCGCGTCCCCTTTCCACACTGCGGTCGACGGCATCGCGAGCCCGCTCACCGGGAAGCCGTCGGTCAGCGCGTAGTCGGGCGCCGGGTCCAGGGTCGACAGCGCCCGCCGCATGCCGGCCAGGTTCGCCACGTGCAGGCCGAAGGCGTCGATCTCGGCCGCCGGTATGACGACGACCGAGTAGGCGAGCGCGCGCGCCGTGATGCGCCGGAACAGCCGTTCGCGCACCTGCGGCGTCAGAGCCTTGGAGTCGTCGAGCCCGTCGATCCGGCCGCGCCGGCCCGGCGGCAGGATGCAGGCCGCCACCACGAGCGGTCCGGCACACGCCCCGCGCCCCGCCTCGTCGGCGCCGGCAACCAGCTCGAACCCGGCGCGGGCGAGAGCCGATTCGTAGCCGCCCAGTGGGCCGTCCCGGCGGACCAGCAACCGCGGCGGCCGCACGCGCAATCCGTTGGTCGCAGGGGAAGCGGTCATGACCCGCCGAGATTACCTGCCGGGCGCCGGCCCGCGGCGACGCCGGCGTCTGCGGCGGGCGAGCCAGATGGGCGCGACAGCCGCGATCGACACCGCGCTCGGCAGCGCCGGCGCAGCGGCCATGGCGTCGTGCTCGAAGGTGGCCGGGGTGCCGAGCGTGCGCCAGCGGGACGGCGGCCATGCGATGACGAAGGCCTTGCCGATCACGTCGCCGATGGGCACCGTGCTCGAGTACGGGTTGCAGTGCTTGTCGTCGGCCGTGCTCTCCGGCCCGTTGGGGATGCAGTGGTAGCGGGAGTCGGCCGAGTCCGTGCGGTGATCGCCCATCACCCAGAGCCGGCCCTTGGGGACGGTCACCGGCCCGAATGCGACCTGCGGTCCCTCGATCTTCGGCGCATACACGTACGGCTCGTTCAGCTTGCGGTACGGGCCAGCGGGGCCGGAGTCGCTGATGAAGACGTCGCCCGCGGGATCGCCCTTGACCGTCTGGCCGCCGACGGCGATGACCCGCTTGACCAGGACCTGCCCGTCAGGGGGCACAAACCCGATCAGTTGCCCGAACCCCCGGATCACCCGCAGCACAGGGTTGCTCGGCGGGCGCGTGATCGGTTCGTCGTTCCAGCCCGGCGGGGCGTGGAAGACCACGATGTCGCCCGGGTGCGGGGCGCGGAGGTCGTAAATCGGCTTGTTGACGAGAATCCGGTCGCCGTGGCAGCCCGGGCAGCCGTGCAGCGTCTTCTCCATCGAGTCCGACGGGATGTAGAAGGGCTGGACGACGAAGGTCTTGACCAGGATCGCGATGCCGATGGCGAGCACGACCAGCGCCGGGAGTTCCCACCAGGGCGCCTTGCGGTGCGGCTTGGCGGCCTTCTTCTGCCTGCGGCGTTGCCACCAGCCGACGGGGGCCGATTCGGACTGCTTCGCGGTCTCGGCAGGCGCGGCGGCGTGCTCGTCGCCGGCCGTGGTGTGCCCGGTCTCCGGCGCTTCGTGCCCGGTGTCCGGCGTTTCGTGCCCGATCTCGGGCGTGCCGGGCTCGGTCTCGGGGTCGTCTGGCATGCCCGATCCGGTATGTGCGGCGACGATGGCAGTCGCCGCGTCAGCGCGCGACGGTCTCGCGCTTCTCCTTGATCTTGGCAGCCTTGCCGCGCAGGTCACGCAGGTAGTAGAGCTTCGCACGGCGGACGTCGCCGCGGGTGACGACCTCGATCTTGTCGATGACCGGCGTGTGCACCGGGAAGGTGCGCTCGACGCCGACGCCGAAGCTCACCTTGCGCACCGTGAAGGTCTCGCGGATGCCGCCGCCCTGGCGCCGGATGACCGCACCCTGGAAGACCTGGATGCGCGAGCGGTTGCCCTCGATGACGCGGACGTGCACCTTCAGCGTGTCGCCCGGTCGGAAGTCAGGGATGTCGGTGCGCAGCGACGCGGCGTCGAGGGTGTCCAGGGTGTTCATGTCGCAGCTTCGCTCTCGTTCTCGTCGTCTCGTTCGTACGGCCGCAATCTGGCGGCTCAGCCCGGATTCCGGGCATGCTGCCGCGCGTGGGTACGCAGCGGGCAACCCCACGATGATGCCACAGCCGCGCAGCCCGGCCGAAATCGGCTCCCCGATTCACAGCAGATCCGGACGCCGCTCCTGGGTGCGTTCGCGGCTGCGGTCGGCCCGCCAACGGGCGATCGCGCCGTGATTTCCGGACAGCAGAACCTCCGGGACGTCGAAGCCGCGCCAGCTGGCCGGTTTCGTGTAGACGGGACCCTCGAGCAGCCCGCCCGGGCCGGCGCCGAACGAGTCGTCGGCCGCCGAACAGGCGTTGCCCAGCACGCCGGGCAGCAGCCGGGTCACCGCCTCGGCGATGACGAGCACCGCGGCCTCGCCGCCGGCGAGGACGTAATCGCCCAGCGAGATCTCCTCCACAGGCATGCGCCGGCTCGCGTACTCCACCACGCGCGCGTCAATGCCTTCGTAACGGCCACACGCGAACAGCAGCCAGGGCTCGGCCGCCAGGCGGGCAGCCGTGGCCTGGGTGAACGGCGTGCCGGCCGGCGTGGGCACGATCAGCCTCGGCTGGACGGGTGCGTCCGGCGGGGCCAACTCGTCGAGCGCACGGCCCCACGGCTCGGGCAGCATCACCATGCCTGGTCCACCGCCGTACGGGGTGTCGTCGACGGTGCGGTGCACGTCGTCGGTCCAGCGCCGCAGATCATGGATCCCCAACTCGAGCTGACCGCGCTCGATGGCCCGGCCGAGCAGCGATTGCCGCAGCGGTGCGAGGTAGTCGGGGAAGATCGTGACGATGTCCAGCCGCAGCTGCACGCGGGACGGCTGTCCGGTCACAGCTCGAACAACCCGTCGGGTGGATCGACGGTGACCGTCGCGGTGGCGAGGTCGACCTCTGGGACGATCGCGGCGACGAACGGGATGAGGTGCTCGCGGCCCTCGATGTCGACGACCAGGTAGGACGCGCCGCCGGCATGCAGCACGTCACGCACCGGCCCGAGCGGCTGCCCTCCGACCGTCCGGGCCTCGAGCCCGATCAGATCGGTGTCGTAGAACTCGTCGGGGTCGGGCAGGACCGGTCGGTCGCCGGCCGGGACGAACAGTTCGAGCCCGCGCAGCGATTCCGCGGCGGTGCGGTCGTCGATCCCGGCGAAGTGCACCACCTGCTTACCGCTGGAGACCGATGACGCCGCCACCGTCAGCGCACCGCCGTGCTGCGTGCGCAGCACGGCGCCGGCCGCGAAGCGTTCGGTCGGCGCGTCCGTCCAGGGTTCGACGAAGACCTCGCCGCGGACCCCCCGGGCCGGGCCGATACGGCCGACCGCGACGAGATCCTCGGGGATCTCGCCGCGGTCGTCGGACGTGCCTGAGGTCACCGCACCGGGCTCAGCGGCGGTCGACGTCGACGACGTCGATCCGGATGCCCTTGCCGCCGACACCGGTGATGACCTGACGCAATGCCTTGGCGGTGCGGCCGTTGCGGCCGATCACCCGGCCGAGATCGTCCGGGTGCACCCGGACCTCGAGCCGTTGGCCGCGCCGGTTGTCGATCATGTCGACGCGAACGTCGTCCGGGTGATCGACGATGCCGCGCACGAGGTGCTCGAGGGCCTCCTCGAGCACCTCAGCTGCCCGCCGACTCGTCGGCCGGCGCCTCCGCCGGCTGCTCGGCCTCTGCCTTGGGCGCCGCCTTCGCGGCCTTCTTGCGCGGCGTGGTGGCCGGTGTCTCGGGCTCGCCGGACACCTCGGCCAGCGCGGCGTTGAACACCGCCTGCTTGTCCGGCTTCTCGGCCGGCAGCTGCATGGGTTCGGGGGCGGGCAAGCCCTTGAACTTCTGCCAGTCGCCGGTCACCTTGAGGATCGCGGTGACGGCCTCAGTCGGCTGCGCGCCGACGCCGAGCCAGTAGGCGGCGCGCTCGCCGTCGACGCGGATGATGGACGGATTGCTCTTCGGGTGGTACTCGCCGATCGTCTCGATCGAGCGGCCGTCGCGGCGGGTGCGCGAGTCGGCGACGACGATGCGGTAGTGCGGCTCACGCATCTTGCCGAGACGCATGAGCTTGATCTTCGTGGCCACGGGTGTGGTTGCTCCAGACTGATGTCGAGTGGACGTCCCGGGGCCGGGGTGGGGCACGCCGGCGCGGCGGGATTCCGGGTGGACTGGACGGCATGCGGTGAGAGGGTCCGCACTCCGGCCGGTACTCAGTCCGCCATTCTGCCAGAACCCCGGCAACTGTTCGCCGCGCCCCCGAGCGGGCGCCCCCGGGCGGATCAGTGCACGACCCCGCCGCGCATCAGGATGCGCCGCGGAGCGAGGATCGCGCCGAGGTCGGTGCGCGGGTCGGTGTCGTAGACCACGAGGTCGGCCGGGGCGCCCTCGTCGAGCCCGGGCAGGCCGAGCCAGGCCCGCGCCCGCCAGGAGGCCTGGGCGATCACTTCGGCCTGCGGGATGCCGGCACCGACCAGCGCGCGGATCTCGTCCCGGATGAGCCCGTGCGGCAGCGAGCCGCCGGCGTCGGTGCCGGTGTAGACGGGAACCCCCGCCTCGAACGCGTTGCGGATACGCTCCCGGGAAGTCGCGAACAAGGAACGCATGTGCGCCGCGTAGATGGGGAACTTCGCCGCCCCGCTCAGCGCGATCTGCGGGAAGTTGTCGATGTTGATCAGGGTGGGGACGACGGCGGCGCCCGACTGCGCAGCGAGCGCGATCATCTCGTCGGACAGCCCCGTGCCGTGCTCGATCGAATCTATGCCGGCGGCGATCAGGCCGGGGAGCGCGTCCTCGCCGAACACGTGCGTGGCCACCCGGGCGCCGAGTTCGTGCGCGCGCCCGATGGCCGCCGCCAGCACGTCGTCGGGCCACAGCGGGGCGAGGTCGCCGAGGTCGCGGTCGATCCAGTCGCCGACGATCTTCACCCAGCCGTCACCGGCGGCCACCTGCCGCTCGACCTCGGCGACGAGCTCCTCGGGTTCGACCTCGACCCCGAGCTCGCGGATGTAGCGTTTCGGGCGGGCGATGTGCCGCCCGGCGCGGATCAGCCGGGGCAGGTCGTCGCGCTGCTGCACTGCCCGGTTGTCGACGGGCGAGCCGGCGTCGCGCAGCAGCAATGCCCCGGCATCCCGGTTCGTGAGCGCCTGGGCGACCTGCGCGTCCTCGGCGGGGAAGTGCCCCTGCGGGGCCAGGCCGATGTGGCAGTGCGCGTCGACGAAGCCGGGGGTGATCCAGCCGCGGTCGGCCACCGTCTCGGCATCAGCGCTCGGACGGGTGAACGTCAGCCGGCCGTCGACGATCCAGGCGTCGCGCTCGGCCTCGTCCGGCAGGAAGACACCACGCACATGCAGCACCACGCGCCGCACGTTACCGACCCGCCGATGCTCACCAGGCGGCGGCGATCTGGTCGCGGGCGTCGGCGAGCAGCTCAGGCAGCACCCGCGTGCGCCCGACGATCGGCATGAAGTTGGTGTCGCCGCCCCAGCGCGGCACCACGTGCTGGTGCAGGTGCGCGGCGATGCCGGCACCGGCCACGTGGCCTTGGTTGATGCCGAGGTTGAAGCCGTGCGGTCCCATGACCGAGCGCAGCACCTGCATCGCGTGCTGGGTGAACCGCGCCAGTTCGAGCGATTCGGCGTCGTCGAGATCCGGGTAGTCGGCGATGTGCCGGTAGGGCACCGTCATCAGATGCCCGGAGTTGTACGGGTACAGGTTGAGCACCGCGTACACGCGCTCGCCCCGCGCGACGATCAGGCCCTGCTCGTCGGAGCGGTTCGGCGCTGCGCAGAACGGGCACTCGTCGCCGCTGCCGCCATGGGCCGGCTTGTTCTCACCGCGGATGTAGGCGAGCCGGTGCGGGGTCCACAGCCGGCCGAACGCGTCCGGCTCGCCGGCGAACGAGCCGGCCGACTCCGCGTCGGGGTCAGCCATAGAGCTCTGCGGCCGGCGAGGCGTTCACGCGGCGCGCCACGGTGTCGGCGATCTCGTCGATCGCCTGCTCGACGGGGATGCCGTTGCGCTGGCTGCCGTCCCGATAGCGGAAGGACACCGCACCGGCCTCCTGGTCCTTCGCGCCGGCGATGAGCATGAACGGCACCTTCTGCTGCTGGGCGTTGCGGATCTTCTTCTGCATCCGGTCGTCGGTCTCGTCGATCTCGATGCGCAGGCCGCGAGCCCGCATCTTCGCCGCGATCTCCTCCAGATAACCGTTCTGCTCGTCGGTGATCGGGATGCCGACGGCCTGGACGGGAGCGAGCCAGGCCGGGAACGCCCCGGCGTAGTGCTCGGTGAGCACGCCGACGAACCGCTCGATCGAACCGAACTTCGCCGAGTGGATCATCACCGGCTGCTTGCGGCTGCCGTCGTGATCCTGGTACTCGAGCCCGAAGCGGGCCGGCTGGTTGAAGTCGTACTGGATGGTCGACATCTGCCAGGTGCGCCCGATCGCGTCCCGCGCCTGCACCGAGATCTTGGGGCCGTAGTAGGCAGCGCCGCCGGGATCGGGAACGAGCTCGAGCCCCGTTTCAGCGGCGGCGTCCTCGAGCACCTTGGTGGCCACCGCCCACTGCTCGTCCGAACCGATGAACTTGTCCTTCGAGTCGTCCCTGGTGGACAGCTCGAGATAGAAGTCGTCCAGGCCGAAGTCGCGGAACAGCCCGAGGCAGAAGTTGAGCAGGTGCTTGATCTCGTCCGGCGCCTGCTCCGGGGTGCAGTAGCTGTGCGAGTCGTCCTGGGTCATCCCGCGCACGCGGGTCAGGCCGTGCACCACGCCTGACTTCTCGAAGCGGTACACGCTGCCGAACTCGAACAGCCGCAGCGGCAACTCGCGGTACGAACGCCCGCGCGAGCGGTAGATCAGGTTGTGCATCGGGCAGTTCATCGCCTTGAGCCGGTACTCGGAGTTCTCGAGGTGCATCGGCGGGAACATGCCGTCGGCGAAGTAGGGCAGGTGGCCCGAGGTGTGGAACAGCCCGTCCTTGCTGATGTGCGGGGTGTTGACGAAGTCGAAGCCCTCTTCGATGTGCCGCTGCCGCACATAGCCCTCGAGCTCGCGGCGCAGGATGCCGCCCTTCGGGTGGAACACCGCGAGACCCGAGCCGAGCTCGTCGGGGAAGCTGAACAGGTCGAGCTCGAGACCCAGCTTGCGGTGGTCGCGGCGCGCGGCCTCCTCGAGCCGGTGCAGGTATGCCTTCAGATCGTCCTTGGTGGCCCACGCGGTGCCATAGATGCGCTGCAGCTGCGGATTCTTCTCGCTGCCCCGCCAGTAGGCGGCGGCGCTGCGCATGAGCTTGAACGCGGGGATGCGCCGGGTGCTGGGCAGATGCGGCCCGCGGCACAGGTCGGTCCACACGCGCTCGCCGGTGCGGGCGTCGAGGTTGTCGTACATGGTCAGCCCGCCGGCGCCGACCTCGGTGGCCTCTTCGCCGGACGCACTCGACTTCAGCCCGATCAGCTCCAGCTTGAACTTCTCGCCCTTGAGCTCGTCGCGCGCGGCGTCGTCCGAGATCGCCCGCCGGGAGAACCGCTGCCCGGACTTGATGATCTCGGTCATCTTCTTCTCGATGGCCTCGAGGTCTTCCGGGGTGAACGGGCGGTCTGGCAGGAAGTCGTAGTAGAACCCGTCCTCAATGGGCGGACCGATGCCCAACATGGTGCCCGGGAAGAGATCCTGCACCGCCTGCGCCATCGCGTGGGCAGTCGAGTGCCGCAGCACGGCGAGGCCGTCCGGGGACTCCGCGGAGACCGGCTCCACGACGGTGTCGGTCTCGGGCTCCCAGTCCAGATCGCGCAGCGCGCCACCGGGCTCCCGCACCACGACTGCGCCGTGCGGCCCGGTGAGCTCGACGCCCGCCTCGCGGAGCGCGTCCAGCGCCGTCGTCCCGGCCGCGACCTGGACGGTCCGGACGCGCTCGGTGGAGGGGACGCTGGCTGACAAAGAGAACTCCTGGGGTGCGGAACCGGTGGGGCGTGCCGACGGAGGATCCGTCGTCAGCGATGCTAGTGCGGTGATCCGAGATGCCCGAGCGCATATCAGGCGGTGCGCTGCGGCAGCGGCGGTCGTGGCCGGGCTGGCATTGGCGGGCTGCACCGCTCAGCCGGCGCCGGGGGTCCCGGCCCGCACGGCGGGTGGAGGTCGCGCGGCGACCGCGCCGAGTGCGTCGGGCGGCGCTCAACCGCATGACGCCGGCGGGCGCCGCTCCGCCGCCCCGGACCCCGCTCGACCGCCGGGCGTGTTCACGATGTCCTTCGCCGGCGACGTCCACTTCTCCGGACGGGTGCGCAAGCGGCTTGCGCATCCGGCCACCGCGTTCGGTGCCGCGGCGAAGGTGTTGCGCCGTGCCGACCTCACCATGGTGAACCTCGAGACCGCGATCACCACCGGCGGCGTGCAGCAGAACAAGGAGTTCACCTTCCGAGCGCCGCCCAAGGCCCTGACGGCGCTGCGCGACGCCGGCATCGACGTCGCCACGATGGCCAACAACCACGGCGCCGACTACGGCACGCCGGGGCTGCGCGATTCACTGCGCGCGATCCGTACGCACCACTTCCCCGTGATCGGCATCGGCCGGAACGCCAAGCAAGCGTTCGCCCCCTATACGACGACCCTCAACGGCACGAAGGTCGCGATCTTCGCCGCCGACCAGGTGCAGGACGAGACGACGCTGTCGCTGTTCAGCGCCGGGCCGCACAAGATCGGGGTCGCCAACGCCTACGAGCACCGGCTCGTCACGGACGTGCGCCGGGCCCGGGCGGCCGGATACGTCGTCGTGGTCTACCTCCACTGGGGCATCGAGTACCAGACCTGCCCGTCGGCCGACCAGACCGGGCTCGCGAGTGAGCTGGCGCGCGCCGGCGCCGCCGCGGTCGTCGGCACGCACGCGCACGTGCTGCAGGGCGACGGCTGGAAGAAGGACGGGACGTTCGTGGCCTACGGGCTGGGCAACTACCTGTGGTGGGAGTCCTTCGGCAACATCCAGGACGACAACGGCGTGCTCACCCTCACCTTCGATCACGGCAAGGTCGTGCGCGCGCATTTCAACCCGTCACATCTCGATGCCCGCGGCGTCCCCATGCCGGCACACGGCAGCCAGAAGCGGCGCATCCTCGCCCAGTTGCGCGGCGACCGCAGTTGCACCGGGTTGTCCGCCCGGCCACAGAGCTGACCCGCCGAAGGAGACCCGGTGAACCTGTTCGAGTACGAGGGCAAGCGCCCGACCGTCGCCGGCGACGCGTGGATCGCCCCGACCGCCACGCTCATCGGCGACGTGACCGTCGAATCCGGCGCGTCCATCTGGTACGGCGCGACACTGCGGGCCGACGACGGCCCGATCGTGGTGCGCGAGCAGGCGAACGTCCAGGACGGCACGGTCATCCACACGACGCCGCAGGTCACGACCGAGATCGGTCCGCGCGCCACCATCGCGCACCAGTGCATGATCCACGGCGCGGTGATCGAGGAGGAGGCACTCGTCGGGAACGGCTGCGTGGTACTCGATGGGGCGCGCATCGGCTCGCGCTCGCTCATCGCGGCGATGAGCCTGGTGCAGTCCGGCGTGGAGATCCCGCCCGGTGTGATGGCCGCGGGTGTGCCGGCGGCGGTGCGTCGTGAGATCGCCGGCACGCCGGCGGAGTTCTGGGTGAAGATGAACCCGGTCTACTACCCCGAGCTCGCCAAGCGGCACCGGGCCGGCATCAAGCGGATCGAGATCCCAGAGCCGTAGCAGGCGTAGAGCGGCCCCCGGCGCGGATGCGCCAGGGGCCGCTCAGCATCTGTCGGTCAGTGGGCGAACATGTCGTCCATCGTCGGGACGTTCGCCCGATCGCCGGCATTGGCCAGGTAGCCGAGGTGCCACAACTTCTCGACCGTCGCCAGGAACGAGTAGTGGTTGTACGCCCGGTCGCTCACGAAGTGGTGCCTGCTGTGGGTGGTGATCAGGATCGCCGGAACAAGGCCGCCGCCGTACACGCCACCCGGCCAGTCGGGACTGATCCGGGGGTCGCCGGCAGGCACGTACGGAGAGTCGCAGCAGCCGGACGCGTCCTCCCAGTCGCCGACGGCCGGGTTGCTCGCGTCGAAGTCGTTCTCGTCGGCGGTGACGAAGATGGCGCTGTTCCCGGTCCAGGCCGGCGAGGCCATGATCTCCTGCACGGTGGTCTTCACGAAGGCGTCGGCCTTCTGCTGCAGCGCGACGTCGTAGGCGTCGTTGTGCACCGCGTCGCCGTAGGGGCACGGCGTCTCGGGGTGGCCCGGAACGGAGACGTAGACGCCGCCGTGCATGTCGTTGCACTGGTCCGGCGTGATCCACACGAAGTTACCGACGTTGCCGGAGGCGAGGTCGGTCTTCAGGTCTTCGTACGGCTTTATGTGCGCCATCCGGGCCGGGTTGTCGCGGATGTCCTGCATCTCGACGAACGGGTTGTGCTTGATCGCGTAGAGCGGGATGCTGCCGGGCGCGGTGACGGCGAGCTTGTTCTGCGGGTCGATGGCCTGCATGTAGGCGTCCCAGGTCAGCCCGTGTGACTCGAGCTGGTCGACCAGGTTCGGCACGTCGACAGTCGTCGGGTTGTCGTCCTGGATGCCCCAGTTGCTGCCGGAGATGGCC
The DNA here is from genome assembly GCA_035695205.1 of Jatrophihabitans sp. GTDB lineage: Bacteria > Actinomycetota > Actinomycetes > Mycobacteriales > Jatrophihabitantaceae > Jatrophihabitans. The sequence goes on from DASSEP010000082.1 coordinate 98,853, forward strand.
GCGATGTAGTTGGGCTGGCTGGGGTGGGTGACGCCGTAGTAGTTCTGCGCCCATGAGTAGCGGTGCGCCAGCGAGGTGATGTAGGGGGCGACGAGGTCGCCGTTCGCGTCGCGCTGGTCGATCACGCTGTGCTGCGAGTGGTTCTCGAGCATGATCACGAAGACGTGATCCAGCGCGGAGTGGACGCTGGCCCCGTGCGAGGCGGGCGGATGCGGCTTCGCCGCGGCGCTCGCCGTCCCGGCCAGCAGCCCCACTGTCACGACGCCGGCCGCGGCAACCGCGGCGACGCCGGCGCGGATGGTTCTCCTCATTTGGACCCCTCAGTCGGAGACGAATCGGACAGCACACGTTAGGGCGTGACCGAGGCCGAGACAAGACGGGCAACGGCGAGCCGAACGGCTGCGCCGCGCCGGCGATCTCGCCGATTCCGGTCGACCCTCGGTCGCCGTTAGGGTGCAGCCCATGACGCAGGCATCTCCCCCCGCGGGTTGGTAGGCCGACCCGTCCGGAAGGCACGAAAAGCGCTACTACGACGGCAGCCAGTGGACCGAACACGTGTACTCCTACGGCCGGCAGAGCACCGACGCGCCGGGCGCGCCGAGCCACGTCCCCACCGTGCAACGTGCGCCCGAGAAGGTGCAGCGCGACGTGCAACGCGCCGGAAGCGCCGGCATCGCCGGCTTCCAGGGCAGCGGCACGCTCTTCAGCGAGCCCGTTCTGGTGGTCAACCAGAAGGCCAAGCTGATCGAGATCAACAACGAGTACGCGATCTACGACGAGCACGCCCGGCAGATCGGCGCGGTGCGTGAGGTGGGGCAGAGCGGGCTGAAGAAGGCCGCCCGGTTCCTGACGTCCTACGACCAGTTCATGAGCCACAAACTGCAGATCGTCGACATGCAGGGGGTGCCGCAGCTGTCGCTGACCCGGCCCGCCAAGTTCATCAAGTCGCGGATCATCGTCGAGAGCCCCTCCGGGCAGGAGATCGGCCAGATCGTGCAGCAGAACGCGATCGGCAAGATCCGTTTCGGGTTGGAGTCGGGCGGTTACTCGCACGGTCTGATCCAGGGCGAGAACTGGCGCGCGTGGAACTTCTCTATCAAGGACCACACGGGTACCGAGGTGGCCCGCATCACCAAGACGTGGGAGGGCCTGGCGAAGACGATGTTCACCACGGCCGACAACTACGTCGTGCAGATCCATCGCCCGCTCGAGGACCCGATGCGTTCGCTGGTGGTGGCTGCCGCGGTGTCGGTGGACACCGCCCTCAAGCAGGACGACCGCGGCTTCGGCTGATCCGGCGACGGCCTGCCGAGACCGTCAGGAGGGGTCGCGGGCCTGCCACTGAGCGAGATCGTCCGGTGTGTCGAGGTCGGACGGATCGCCCGACACCGCGACCTCGCCGACCAGGTCGGGGCGGCGCCGCAGCAGCTCGCGGGCGCCCTCGTCCGGCCCGGCCAGCTCGAGCGCGGCGCGCCACAGCTGCGGCGACATCACCGTCGGATGGCCGCGGCGCCCGCCGAACGACGCGACCGCGATCCGGTCCGGACGCCATGCCGCGACCACCGGGCGCACCGCCGCCGCACCGATACCGGGCGCGTCCACCAGCAGTACGGCGAGCGCGTCGGCGCCTGCCCCCTCGGCAGCGGCGACGGCGAGGGCGAGCGAGGAGCGCATGCCGCGCTCCGGAGCGGGGTTCACGACCGCGGTCGCGCCGTCCACGGCGACCCCAGGGCGCACCACGGCCAGCACGGGTTCGCACCCCGCGGCGCGCAGCTCGGCGACCGCCCGGTCGATCAGCCGCTGCCCGGCCACACGCAGCTCCGCCTTCGGACGGCCCATCCGGGAACCGGCCCCGGCGGCGAGCACGGCGCCGGCCACGCGAGTCACGGCCTCGAGGCTACGGCGGTTGTGTGATGCTCGAAGCATGCAGCCCGACGCGTTCGCCGATCCCGTCGCCGTCTCCGAGGCGCTCGACTCGGTCGGCTACCTGCCCGACCCGGGCTTGGCGACCGCGGCCTTCCTCGCGCTGCGCATGCACCGGCCGCTGTTCCTCGAAGGTGATCCCGGCGTCGGCAAGACCGCCCTGGCCCAGGCACTGGCCACGATCACCGGCGCCGAGCTGATCCGGCTGCAGTGCTACGAGGGCATCGACGCCAGTCAGGCGCTCTACGACTGGGACTTCCCCCGCCAGATCCTGCATCTGCGCGCGAGCGGTGACACCGCCGCCGACGGCGACACGCAGGCTCTCGAGGCGTCGCTGTATGACCGGCGCTACCTGATCGCCCGACCGATCCTGCAGGCACTCGAGACGAGCCCCGCCGCGCTGCTCATCGACGAGATCGACCGCGCCGACGACGAGTTCGAGGCCTTCCTGCTCGAGGTGCTCGCGGAGAACTCGGTGACGATCCCCGAGCTCGGCACGATCACCGCGAAGACGCCGCCCTTGGTCGTCATCACCTCCAACCGCACCCGCGAGGTGCACGACGCGCTCAAGCGCCGCTGCCTCTACCACTGGGTGGCGCACCCCGACTTCGCCCGTGAGGTCGCGATCGTCCGGCGCCGCGTCCCCGAGGCCGGCGAGCAGTTGGCGAACGAGGTCGCGGCTGCCGTGGCCCGCCTGCGCGAGGCGAACCTGCTCAAACCGCCCGGCATCGCCGAGACCATCGACTGGACGCAGGCGCTGCACGTGCTCGGCGTGACGCATCTCGATCCAGAGACCGCCGACCGCACCCTCGGCGCCGCGCTGAAGTATCACGAGGACATCGCCCGCGTCCGCCGCGAGTTGGACGCGCTGTTCCGGAGCTGACGTGCCCGAGACGCCGATTCCCGACCCGGTCGTCACCATGACCGGGTTCGCTCGCGCACTGCGGGCCGGCGGGGTGGCCGCGGACGGCACCCGGCTCACGACCGCGATCGAGGCGCTCGGCCTGATCGACCCGCTCGACGCCGAGCAGGTGTACTGGGCGGGTCGGGTGACGTTGTGCGGCGAACCCGACGATCTGCCCCGCTACGACGCCGTGTTCGACGCCTGGTTCCGGGGCCGTCTCCCCCGCCCTGCCGCGCCGCCGGCTGGGGGCAGCCCGGCGCGGGTGCTGCAAATGCGCCCGCTCAGCGGCGGCCAGGGCGAGCAACAGGACGAAGCGGACTCCGACGACGAGGTTCTGCGCACCGCGGCGAGTGACACCGAGGTGCTGCGGCACCGCGACGTCACCGAGCTGACCGACCTCGAGCGGGACGAGATCAACGAGCTGATCGCCCTGCTGACACCGCGCGTCGGCGCCCGGCGCACTCGCCGCCGGCGCCCCCGCGGCCGCGATCGCGTCGATCTGTCGCGGACGTTGCGTTCGATGCTTCGCGACGGCGGCGAGATCGCGGAGCCGGCGCGCCTCCGGCCGCGGATCAAGCCGCGACGGCTCGTCCTGCTGCTCGACGTCAGCGGTTCCATGTCGCCCTACGCCGACATCCTGCTGCGCTTCGCGCACGCCGCGGTGCGGGTCGCGCCGGCGACGACGGAGGTGTTCACCGTGAGCACCCGGCTCACCCGAATCACCCGGCAACTGCGGCTGCGCGACCCGGAGCAGGCGCTTGCGGCCGCCGGGAGCGCGGTGCCCGACTGGAGCGGCGGTACCCGGTTGGGCGAGTCGCTGCGCGCCTTCCTCGACCTCTGGGGCCAGCGCGGTACCGCTCGCGGAGCGGTCGTGGTGCTCGCCTCGGACGGTTGGGAGCGAGGCGACGCGAGCCTGCTGGGTGAGCAGATGGCGCGCCTTTCGCGACTCGTGCACTCGCTGATCTGGGTCAACCCGCACCGCGGCAAGGAGGGATTCGCCCCGATCACCTCCGGTATGCGCGCAGCCCTGCCACACTGCGACGAACTGCTGGCCGGACACACCTTGGACGCGCTGCATAGGCTGGCGGATGTGATCGCACATGCGTGACGTGCTGTCCGATCTCGAGAGCTGGTGGCGCGCCGGCGAGACGGTCGGACTCGGCACGGTGGTGGGTACGTGGCGCTCGGCTCCGCGCCAGCCGGGCGCGGCCATGCTGGTCGGTCCGGACGGGACGGCGGTCGGCAGCGTCTCGGGCGGCTGCGTCGAGGGCGCGGTCTACGAGCTCGCCGAGTCCACCCGCGACAGCGGCACGCCGGTGCTGCAGCGGTATGGGGTCAGCGACGACGACGCGTTCTCGGTCGGGCTGACCTGTGGCGGCATCATCGACATCTTCGTCGAGCGGATCGATCAGCAGAACTTTCCCGAACTCGGCGGGGTCGCCGAGGACATCAAGGCCGGACGCCCGGTGGCCGTGGCCACCGTCATCAGCGGCCCTGACCAGGAGCGCGTCGGGCGTCGGTTGATCGTCCGGCCGGACGCGGTCGCCGGGACCCTCGGCAGCGACCGGCTCGACGCAGCCGTCGGCGACGACGTGCAGGGGCTGCTCCGCCAGGGCACGACCGGCGTCGTCCACTACGGCCGCGATGGTGAGCGGCGCGGCGACGACATCGCTGTCTTCGTCGCTTCGTATGCGCCGCGTCCCCGGATGATCGTCTTCGGCGCGATCGACTTCGCCGCCGCCGTCGCGCGCATCGGCGCCTTCCTCGGCTATCGGGTGACCGTGTGCGACGCCCGGCCGACGTTCGCAACCAAGAAGCGGTTCCCGGACGCCGACGAGGTCATCGTGGCCTGGCCGCACCGCTATCTGGCCAAGACCGAGGTGGACGAACGGACGGTCGTGTGCGTGCTCACCCACGACCCGAAGTTCGACGTGCCACTGCTCGAGATCGCGCTGCGGATGCCGCTCGCCTATATCGGGGCGATGGGCTCACGCCGGACCAATCAGGACCGCGCCGACCGCCTGCGCGAGCTCGGCGTCACCGACGAGGAGCTCGCCCGGCTGCACGCCCCGATCGGCCTCGACGTCGGCGGCCGCACCCCCGAGGAGACCGCGGTGTCGATCGCTGCCGAGATCATCGGCACCCGTTGGGGCGGTTCGGGCACCCAGCTGCGCCGCAGCGAGGGCCCGATCCACCACGACGCCCATGCCGCGCACACGCCCGCCGGAGAAAATTGATCTCTGCTCGCTGCGGTTGGCCCCTCCCGCTGCAGCCTCCAGTTATGTAGCGTCGCTCCCACCCGGAGATCGCACGCGTGGAGGCGGCATGACCAAGATCAATGTCCGAGTCGACGGCGTCTCATACTCCGACGACGTCGAGCCCCGAACCTTGCTGGTGCACTACCTGCGCGAGCAGTTGGGCAAGGTCGGGACGGTCGTCGGCTGCGACACGAGCAACTGCGGCGCCTGCACCGTCGACCTCGACGGGCTGAGCGTGAAGAGCTGCACCGTGTTGGCCGTCCAGGCCGACGGCTGCGAGGTCACCACCATCGAGGGAATCGAAGGTCCGGGCGGCGCGCTCGACCCGATGCAGAAGGCGTTCCACGAGAACCACGCCCTGCAGTGCGGCTACTGCACACCGGGAATGATCATGGCTGCGCGCGATCTGCTGCGCAGCAACCCCAACCCGACCGAGGACGACATCCGGGAGGGCATCGAGGGCAACCTCTGCCGCTGCACCGGTTACCAGAACATCGTGCGCGCGGTCCAGGCGGCCGCGGGAAGCGGGGCGTGAGATGACGAGCGTGGAAGACCGTCCGGCCGCCGAGATCGGCCAGTCCCGCCGCCGCAAGGAAGACCGCCATCTGATCACCGGTCGCACGAACTGGACCGACAACATCACCTTGCCCGGCATGCTGCATCTGGCCATGCTGCGCAGCCCGCTCGCACACGCCCGGATCACCAGCGTCGACACGACCGAGGCCAAGAACCGCAGCGGCGTCATCGGGGTGTTCACCGGGCAGGACTTCAAGGACGTCCAGGGCAGCCTCCCCTGCGCTTGGGCGCCGGACGGCCTGGTCAATCCCGGCACACCGAGCATCGCCGTCGACCAGGTGAACTTCGCCGGAGAGATCGTCGCAGTGGTGGCTGCCCGGTCGAAGTACGAGGCCCAGGACGCGCTCGAGGCCATCGAGATCGACTATGACCCGCTGCCGCCGGTGCTGGGCATGGAGGAGGCGGTCAAGGATGGCGCTGACCTCGTCCACCCCGGTACGTCGTCCAACAAGATCTACACCTGGGAGTTCGAGTCCGGCGCCGCCGGAACCGGTATCCCGATCCAGGAGGCGCTCGACACCGCCGAGGTGACCGTCCAACGCCGCTTCATCCAGCAGCGGCTGATCCCGGCGTTCATGGAACCGCGGTCGACCGTCGTGCAGCCGGTCGGCGACGGAGTGACCATGTGGTCGGCCACCCAGATCCCGCACATCCTGCGCACGCTGCTCGCCGCGACGCTCGGTCTGGCCGAGCACAAGGTGCGCGTCATCGCCCCGGACGTCGGTGGCGGCTTCGGCGGCAAGATCGCCGTCATGCCGGAGGAGGTGCTGTGCACGCTCGTCGCGCGGGCGCTGAACAAGCCGGTGAAGTGGACGGAGTCCCGGTCTGAGTCGCTGCTCTCGGCTCACCACGGGCGCGACCAGATCCAGGACATCACGATCACCGCGAAGAAGGACGGAACGGTCACCGGCCTCGACGTGCATCTCTACGCGGACATGGGCGCGTACAACCGCCTGTTCGGTCCGAGCGTGCCCGTACTCGGCGCGTTCATGTACAACGCGATCTACAAGTTCGCCGCGTACCGGTTCGTGAGCGAAGGGGTGTTCACGACCAAGACGCCGACCGACGCGTATCGCGGTGCCGGGCGGCCCGAGGCCACCTACGCCGTCGAGCGGATCATGGACGAGCTCGCGCAGGAGCTCGGCATGGATCCTCTCGAGCTGCGCCGCAAGAACTGGATCAAGCACGAGGAGTTCCCGTTCACCACGGTCGCCGGTCTGACCTATGACAGCGGGAACTACGAAGCCGCCACCGCCAAGGCGCTTGAGCTCATGGGGTGGGAGGAGCTCAAAGCCGAGCGGGATCGCCGCCGCGCGGACAAGGACCCGGTGCAGCTCGGCCTCGGGATCTCGACCTTCACCGAGATGTGCGGCCTGGCACCGTCGCGCATCCTCGGCAGCCTCGCCTTCGGCGCCGGCGGTTGGGAACACGCCTCGGTCCGCATGCTCGCCACCGGCAAGGTCGAGGTCGTCACCGGCGCCAGCCCGCACGGGCAGGGACACGAAACGGCGTTCAGCCAGATCGTCGCGGACAAGCTCGGGGTGGCCTTCGACGACGTCGAGATCCTGCACGGCGACACCCAGTCCTCACCCAAGGGTCTCGACACCTACGGCTCACGGTCGCTCGCGGTCGGCGGAGCTGCAATCGTCAAAGCCGCCGACAAGGTGGTGGAGAAGGCCCGCAGGATCGCGGCGCACCTGCTCGAAGCCAGCGAGGACGACCTCGAGTTCGACAAAGGTTCCTTCAGCGTGAAGGGCTCCCCGGGTTCGTCGGTCTCGATGGGCGAGATCGCCTTTGCGACCTTCCTCGGCCACAACCTGCCGGACGGCATCGAGCCCTCGCTCGACGCGGACGCGACCTACGACCCGGTGAATTTCTCCTTCCCGCACGGCACGCACCTGTGCGCCGTGGAGGTCGACACCGACACCGGATTCACGAAGATCCGCAAGTACGTGTGTGTGGACGATGTCGGCAAGCCGATCAACCCTTTGATCATCGAGGGCCAGGTGCATGGCGGTCTTGCTCAGGGCATCGCGCAGGCGCTCTACGAGGAGGCCGTGTACGACGAGTCGGGAAACCTCACGACCGGGACGTTCGTCGACTACACCCTTCCGTCAGCAGCCGACCTGCCGTCGTTCACGACAGACCGCAACGAGACGGCGTCCACCTACAACGACCTCGGCGTGAAGGGCGTCGGCGAGGCCGGCACGATCGCTTCGACGCCGGCCGTGATCAACGCCGTTGTCGACGCCTTACGCCCGTTCGGGGTCAACGACATCCGCATGCCGGCCACCCCCGAACGCGTGTGGCGGGCGGTCCACGAGGCCTCGGCCGGCGGCGGGCGGGCCGAAGGCGGCACCACGGCCTACGGCGGCGCGAGTACCACGACCTCCGACGGGGAAGGCGGCTTCCTGCAATGATTCCCGCTGAGTTCGAATACACCCGCCCGGCCACCGTCGGCGATGCGGTTTCGGCGCTCACCGCAGCCGGTGAGGACGCGAAGGTGCTGGCCGGCGGCCAGTCGCTGATCCCGGTGCTGCGGCTGCGGCTCGCCTATCCGACGACCGTGGTCGACGTCGGCCGCATCGACGAGATGCGCGGGGTGCGCGACGAGGGCGACGCGATCGTGATCGGCGCCGCCACCACGCACCACGAGGTGATGCGCGACCCGCTGGTCGCCGAACACGCCGCACTGCTCGCGCAAGCAACCGGCACGGTCGCCGACCCGCAGGTGCGTCATCGCGGCACGTTCGGTGGAGCGCTGGCGCATGCGGACCCGGCCGGCGACCTCGGCGCCTGCGCGCTCGCGCTCGGCTGCGAGTTCGTGGCTTCCGGACCCGGAGGCGAGCGGCGGATCCCCGCGACGGAGTTCTTCGTCGACTACCTGACGACGGCGCTCAATCCCGACGAGGTGCTGACCTCGATCCGAGTGCCCAAACTCGGCGCGGGCTGGTCGTCGCACTACGAGAAGTTCAACCGGGTTGCGCAGGCGTGGTCGATCGTGGCTGTCGCGGCCCTGGTCCGCCGCGAGAACGGCTCGATCGCGGAGGCCCGCGTCGGGCTGACGAACATGGGTACGACTCCCCTGCGGGCGTCCGCCGTGGAGCAGGCGCTGGCGGGCGCCGACGCGACGGAAGCTGCGATCGGCGCAGCCGCCGAGCACGCGGCCGAGGGCACGAACGCGCCATCCGATCTTTCCGGGAAAGCGGACTATCGTGAACACCTCGCCCGCGTGCTGACCAAGCGAGCGGTGCTTTCCGCTGCAGGCAGTTAGGAGCATCCTTTGGAACTCGAGCACTCCTTCACCGTCCCGGTCGGTATCGACGAGGCGTGGAAGATCCTGCTCGACATCGAGCGCATCGGCCCGTGCATGCCCGGCGCGGCGATCGACTCGGTCGATGGCGACGACTTCACCGGCACCGTGAAGGTGAAGCTCGGGCCGATCGGGCTCACCTACAAGGGCAAGGCCAGCTTCGTCGAGAAGGACGAAGCCGCCCACCGCGCCACGATCGACGCCCGCGGGCGCGATGCCCGGGGCAACGGCACCGCTGCGGCCAAGGTCACGGCCACGCTGTCCGATCAGGGCGGCTCTGCGACCAAGGTGCTCGTGCACACGGACCTCGACATCACCGGCAAGCCGGCGCAGTTCGGCCGCGGGGTGATGGACGACGTCGGCAAGAAGCTGCTCGGGCAGTTCGCGGACTCCCTGGCAACCACGATCACGTCCGGCGAGGGGGCACCCGGTAAGCCTGAGGCGGCGAAGCCGACGCCGGCGGGCGAAGCCGCGCCGGCGGGCGAAGCCGCGGCCGCAGCTGAAGCCGGGGCTCCGGCGAAGACGGCGAAGCCGGCCCGCAAGCGCACCACCAAACCGAAGCCGAGCGCGAAGCCCGCCGAAGCTCCTGCAGCCGAAGCGCCGGCCGCGGAAGCGCCGGCCGCGGAAGCGCCGGCCGCGGAAGTTGCACCCGAGGTGGAGGCCGCCGCGCCGGTCGAGGGCGCCGCGGAATCCGCGGCCGCCGCATCGCCCGAACAGGCGGCAGCCGCCACACCGGCGAAGGAGATCGTCGAGGAGTCCGCCCTGCAAGCGGTAGCCGGAGGTCCGGCCGGTTACGCCGCCCCACCATCCGAGACGTCGGTGAACGGCCAGCCGGCCAGTTCCGCGCCGCCCCGCGAGGTCGAGCCGATCAACCTGATCCAGAGCGCCGGCCCCGCAGTGGCGAAGCGGCTGGTACCACTTCTCGCCGCTCTCGTGCTGCTGTACGTCCTGTTGCGGCGCCTGCGCAGGCGGTGACGGGGCCGCGATCCCGGGGTTCGGGGAAGCCGTCGAAAAATCTTGGAATCGGGCCTGTGGACGGGGCCATTTCTGTGGGTAGCCCGGTTTAGAGTCGAATGCGTGATCGATTCCGTCGCTTTATCGCCGGTGTCCGGCCCGGGTCTGGACGTGCCCGAGCTGGCGGCGCTGCGGGACCGGCTGGGTGAGCTGGATCAGGACGTGGAGGACGCGGTTCGGATCGACCGGATCCGGGTGCTGGAGGAGTTGAAGTCGGCCGTCGCGGCGGCCCAGGCCCGGGAGACCGCGGCGTTCGCCGCCGGCCAGCGGGCCGCGCAGGCCGCGGCCGGGGTGCCCGCCGACCGGGCGAGTCGCGGGATCGCGGCGCAGGTGGGGTTGGCGCGGCGGATCTCGCCGTGGGCCGCGCAGCGCTACACCGGCTGGGCGGTCATCCTGACCCGCGAACTGCCGGCGACCTACGCCGCGCTCGCCGCCGGGCGGGTGAGCGAGTGGCGGCCCATGCTGGTCGCGCGAGAGACCGGCTGGCTATCAAGGCAGCAGCGGGCGGTGGTGGACGCCGACCTCGCCCCGCATCTGGCGGGGTGGGGGGATCGCCGGGTGGAGGCCGAGGCGCGGAGGGCCGGCTACCGGCTCGACCCGACGGGCTATCTGGCCCGGGTGCGCGGTGCGGAGAAGGACCGGCGGGTCACCGTCCGCCTCGCGCCGGATGTCATGGCCCGGGTGTCGGCGCTGCTGCCCGCCGCCCAGGGCGTGGCCTGCTACGCCGCGCTGCGGCAAGCCGCCGACACGCTCCGCGCCGCGGGCGACCGCCGCGGGCACGGCCAGGTGATGGCCGACGTGTTCGTCGAACGCCTCACCGGCCAGTCCACCGCGAGCGATCTGCCGGTCGAGATCAACGTGATCATGACCGACCGCACCCTGCTCCACCCCGAGACCTGCGGCGCCGAGACCGAGATGGAGACCGAGACCGAAACCGGGACTTGTCGGGGGCAGGAGCCGGCGGTGCTGCTCGGCTACGGCCCGATCCCCGCCGCCGCCGCCCGCGGCCTGATCAGCCGACCCGGTGTGGACACCCCGGTGTGGATCCGCCGCCTCTACACCCACCCGCACACCGGGCAACTGGCCGCCATGGACTCACACCGGCGGTCGTTCACCGCCAACCAGCACCGGTTCCTCACCGTGCGCGACCAGACCTGCGCCACCCTGTGGTGCGACGCCCCGATCCGGCACACCGACCACCTCATCCCGGCCGAGGCCGCCGGGCCCACCAGTGTGGCCAACGGCCGCGGCACCTGCGCCACCTGCAACTACGCCAAACAAGCCCCCGGGTGGAGCACCGTCCCCACAAGCGACGTTGCTGGCGAGATCGTCCTCACCACACCCACCGGACACACCTACCGCAGCCGACCACCCGACCCGCCCGGCAGCCGACCGGCCGACCCAACGAGATCGGCACGGCCACCGACGCCCAAGCGGCCCGCGGCCTAAGCAGCGCGCGGCTGAGTGGATCGCGCCTACTGGATCGCGCCTACTGGGTCCGCTGCTGCATGGTGACGTTCGCACGGAACCAGCTGACGATCTCCGCACCGGCGCGGGCGCCCTCGCACGCGGTGACCCGCACGTGGCCAGCCCGCCACCCGCTGGCCGCAAGCTCGCCGTGCCGGGCCAGGATGCCGGCGTCCGCATGCTCGAGCAGATCGGCATCGAGCAGCGAGTCGCCCGCCGCGAACACGGTCGACGCTGCGCACCGTCGTGCAACCTCGGCCACCGCGGCGCTCTTCGTGAGTGTGCGCGGTACCCAGTAGAGCTTGCGGCCCTGCAGCGAGAGCCGCCACCCTCGAGATTCGGCCCAAGCGCTCGCCTCAGCCAGAAACCCCTCGGGCAGCTGGCCGCGATGCAGCACCGCGTAGCAGAACAGCCCGCTTGCGTTGCGCAACTTGCTCGTCCAATTCGGACGGCACACCCGGCCCATCTGCGCCCAGATCTCCCCGAGCGGGGCGGCCCGCGCGAGGGCCGCGGCCACGACCCGTCCCCACGCGGGGTCCGGCACGCCGTCGATGAGCAGGACGCCGCCGTTGGCGGCGACGGCGTACCGCGGGGCCGGTCCCGGCAGCCGGATCCGGCGCCACTGCTCCGGCGTGCGAGTGGTCACCGGCACGACGACGGCATGCCGGTGCAGCTCGGCGAACTCCGCGGCCGCGCCGGCAAGCATCCACGAGGCGTCCTCACCCGCGCGGCGCTCCACGGCAACCAAGGGCGCGCCGTCGTCGCCGAAGGCCGCGAGCGCCCCACGGGAATAGATCAACGTGCGGTCGAGGTCGCTGGCGACCAGCGGACGGGATGCCGCGTTCACGCGCGCACCGACCGTCCGTCGGAGCCGGTGGCTCCCCGCGTGTAGCGGGGGTGGATCAGGCCGACGCAGCGATAGATGAGATCCGGCACCTCGTGCACCGGCACGCCACGACGCTGCGCGAGCAGCAACACGTGCGCGAGGTCGTCCGATGCGCCGGCGCGCACCAGGACCGCCCACGGCACCCGGCGCAGCAGCACCCGGGTCGTCTCGCCCACGCCGGGCTTGACGAGGGTGACATCCCCGATGCCGTACTCGGCGCTGAGCTTCTCGACCTCACGCCAGCCCGCCCAGGTCGGCTCGCGCGGGCCCGACTGCAGCACCGGCCAGTCGCGCGCGACCTGGGCCCGAACGTCCGGGAAGCGATCAGTGACCGCGTCGATGAAGCGAGCAGAAACGTCGTCGTCGGCGAACTCGCAATAGAACTTCGCGCCGTGGAACTGCCCGTGGGCAAGCACCCGCGAGTTGAGCACGGTCCGCGACACCAGGCCTGAGACGGTCGAGTTGAGGCACGCCGAGGGAACGAGGAAATCCTCGCGCGTGCCGAAGGTGCGCGTGCACGAGCCGGGATCGGCGAGCACCGCCAACGCCGGGTCGAAAGCCGTACCGAGCACGGCGTTGGCCTGCTCGATCGCCGCCTGCAACTCGCGGGCGATCGCCCCTTTGCCCGTCCAGCCGTCGACGAACACGACGCGGCGCGGGTCGTGGTTCGCAGCCAGCCAGCGCAGCGCGACGGTGTCGATACCGCGCCCGCGCACGATACTGACTGCATAGTGGGGTAGCTCGATGCCGTGCGCGAACCGCGCCCACCGCCGCATCAGCACGCCGACCGGAGTGCCCGCCCGCGCCAGCGACGCGAGCACGACGTCCGCACCGCGCTCGGCGAGCACCAGCTCGGTGACGACACCAACCGCCGCCGCGATACGGGCTGCCGACTCGCTCAGTGCGAGGTCGAACAGCCTCCGGTAGTCCGCGTCGGGCTGGTACTCCACCGGCAGCGACTCGGCATAGTGGGCGCCGCCCGACTGGATCGCCTCCTCGCGCTCCTCCGTTGGCGCCTCGAGCGCGACTCCGGACAGGTCGGTCAGCAGCCAGGACACCTCGTCGGCCAGGTAGCTGCCGAACTCCGGTGCGCGCAGCGGTTTCGGCAGCGGCGTGTGGCACGGCAGCACCACGACGTGGACGCGCTCCGCGCGGGCACGCAGTTCGGCGACGAGACCGGACTCCAGCGCACGGCTGTCGCCGGCCTCGTCGGTGACCACCACGACGTCGGCGAACGCACCGGGCGCCACGTTGTAGGCGAACCGCGCCAGTGTGCCGCCGTCCACGCCGTCGTGCGCAGGAAAGGTCAGCACGCAGCGGATCGGGTACCCCGGCTCGTCGACCGGTTGCACCGGAGACCGGGTCGTAGACGACACCCGCACATCGGCTCCGAGGGCGGCGAGTTCGCGCGCGATGAGCGTCGGCGCGTACATCAGCTCCTCGGTGCCCAGCACGAGCACCGGGCCGTCGCTCAGCTCGCCGTCCAACGCCGCTGCAACGCCGGCCGCCGCGCGCCGGGCGGCCACGACGTCGGCGGGGCCGAACCCGTGCCTACCGCCCTCACGCACGCTCACCGGCCAGCGGCGCGGGTGGCGCACCACCGGCGCCTGGCCTTGCGGCACAGACACCGGCACCGGCGCCGGCCGGCCGGTAGCCTCACGCGCCGCGACCGCCTCCGCCGCGCGCGCCGGGAAACCCTCGGGCCAGTCGACGCGGGCCCGTGCCAGCGCCACCACGTCCACCGGGGCGCCGAGCCGCTCGGCGAACGCCGCGAGCTCGGCCCGGTCGGTGCCGGCACGCACGTCGACGAGCGCGGCGAGCAGGTAGCGCGAGTGCGGGACCCGGGCGTGCATCGCAGCGATCGTGTTCATCGCCGTGCGCCCCGTGGACAGTTCGTCGTCCACCAGCACCAGCGCGTCGCCGCCGGCCAGCAGCTGCGGATCGTCGGGCAGCAGACGGTGCGTCGTGGCGTGGCTGTGCTCTTCCTCGAAGCCCGCGAACGACGGCGCGGTCGGCACGTGGCGGCGCGTCGAGTGCACGTACCAGCAGCCGAGGGCTTCGGCGACCGCGTGCCCGAGTCCGGTCGCCGTCTCGGCGAACCCGACCACGACGGCGTCCGACCCGCCGAGCACCTCGCGAACCCGGGCTCCCAGCTCGAGACCGGTGCCGTGGACGACATCCGGGTCGGCAGGCACGTGCTTGCCGAGCACCGAGGACACCAGCAGGTGGGCGCGGCGGGGGTTGCGCCGCAGCGCGAGGCCCACCAGAGCGTGCGGGTCGCCGGACGTCGCGTGCAGGTGCACGCCGAACCGGTCGCCGACCCATTTGCCGCCCCAGGCCGTAGCTTCGTCCGGCTCGGGGCTCGATGCCGCCGAGCTCACGCGTGCAGGCCCGCGCCGAGCAGGTCGACGAACGTGATGCCGTCGCGGGCGACGCCGAAGGCGTGGGCCCGCTGCATGATGCGGCGCGCCCACGCGGTGTGCGGCTTGCTCTCGTTCATCTTGTTGCGGTAGGCGGAGGCCGTGGCGCCGCCCCGCCCGTTGGTGGCGAGGATGTCGGTTGCGTCGGCGTAATCCTCGCCGGTGACGACGGACAGCGCATGCACGGCCGCCACATGTGACGGGTGAATCACCGTCTTGCCGGTCAGCCCGTTGGCCCGGTCGAGGACGACCTCGCGGATCAGGCCGTCGAGGTTCTCCGCGAGCAGCTCCGCGCGCAACGCGCGGTCGCGCTGCTTCACGAACGGCGTTTCGCGCAACTGCGGCTTGAACATCCGCTCCGGCGTCGAGAAGTGCTCCCACACCGGCCCGGAGATCACGTACGGCGCCGGCTCGACCCGGCCGAACACGTTGACCACCGCCGAGAGGGCGTCCGCGACGACATGCAAGTCCCACACCGTGAACTCGCGCGCACGACGCAGCCCGTAGCTACCGGACAGGTCGGTCGCGCCCACCCGGACGGCCGGCACGTGCTGCCGATACAGATCCAGCAGACGCCGCGCGGCCAGCAGCATGTCGGCGCGCGACTCGAGATGGGCGAGCTCCTGGGTCTCCAGCACCGGCATGACCAGCAGCCGGCGGCCGACCCTAGCGGAGGCCGACACGACGGCCTCCAGGTAAGCCTTGCCCGGGTCCTCGGCGAACTTGGGGATCACGAAGCCGGTCAGCACGTCGTCGAGGGCGCCGAGACCGTCGATCACTCTCGGGATCTGCTCCGGCGAACGCACCCGCACGAACAGCATGGGCAGCGGCTGCCCAGAGGCGCCCAGGTCCCGCAGCTGCGTGATCGCGTTGACCTCGGCCTGGGCGACGTAACCGTCGGCGACCGAGTCCTCCAGGCAGATCACCATCGTCAGCGCCCCCGCCCGGAAGCAGCGGACGACGTCGCGGGCGAGCGTCGACCGGGTCGCCGGGCAGTACAGCGTCGCCCCGAGCGCCACGCCGACAAGATCGGCATCGTCGGCGACGCTGAACGGCGCGGGCGGGTGCAGGAACAGCCGCTTCCGGTCGTCGTCGGCGAGAAACTCGAAGTGGCGCATCCGCGCATGGTGCCACGCATAGGCCAACATGGGGTCATGACGAGCATTCCGAAGGGTGGCAATTTGGCTGTCGACGCGCGTGCGGTGCGCGCCGAACTGTCCTGGACGGGCGGACCGGGGGTGCCCGACGTCGACGTCTCGGCCCTGCTTCTGCAACCGTCCGGGCGCGTCACGGGAGACCACGACTTCGTCTTCTACAACCAGCCGAGGCACCCCAGCGGCAGCGTGCGGCACGCCGGCAAGCAGGGCACGGTCGACGCGGTCGAGGTCGACCTCGCCGCCCTGCCGGCTGACGTCGAACGGGTCGTGCTCGCCGCGTCCGCAGATGGCGGGACGTTCGGTCAGGTGCCCGGCCTTCGGCTACTCGTCTCCGAACTCGGCACCGGACGCCCGCTGGCGCAGTTCGAGATGACCGCCGGCACCGAGACCGCGATCCTCGGCGGCGAGTTGTACCGCCGCAACGGCCAGTGGAAGTTCCGGGCGATCGGCCAGGGATACGCGAGCGGGCTCGCCGGGATCGCCACCGACTTCGGCATCTCGGTGTCCGAAGAGCCGGCAGGCTCGACGCCCGTCCCACCGCCACCCCCGCCCGGCCCCGCGCCGCAGTTCCCCGGCTCGGCACCCGTCCCACCGCCACCCTCGCCGGCCCAGGCCACGCTGGACGCCGGCCGGGTCAACCTGACCAAAGGCGCGCGCGTCAGCCTCGTCAAGCAGGGCGCTCCCGCGCTGCAACGGGTGGTGATGGGGCTCGGCTGGGATCCGGCGCGAGGCCGGCGCAGCATCGATCTCGACGCGTCGGTCATCGCGTTCGACGCCGGCGGTGCGCGGCTCGGCATGGCCTGGTTCGGCCACCTCAAGGAGTTTCGCGGCGCGCTGCGGCACGCCGGCGACAATCTCACCGGCCGCGGCGAAGGTGACGACGAGCAGATCCACGTCGACCTCCAGGCGCTGCCGGCGCAGGTCAGCTCGCTGGTGTTCACCATCACCTCGTACCGGGGGCAGAAGTTCACCGAGGTGGCCAATGCGTTCTGCCGGCTTGTCGACGCCGCTACTGGGCAGGAACTGGTGCGCTACGACTTGTCGGATTCGCAGCCGGCGAGCGCGGTGCTCATGGCGATGCTCCGGCGCACTCCGGCCGGCAGTTGGGAGATGCGCGCGCTCGGTGAGTTCCACGACGCCAAGACGGTGAAGACCCTGGTCGATCCCGCGGCGCGGCACGCGACGGCACCTTGATCACTTTCCGGACGGTTCGCCCGGATCTGTCGTCACATACCTGCGCCACTTCCGCGAAATAGGTATCGCGGTGCTTGCCAGGGAGCTCTGTCGCCCGGCAGAGTTCCTGCACCTCGGTCGCAGCATCGGGCTGCGTCGAGGATCAGCATCCACCTTCGGGAGGGAACAGGGTATGAAGATCGGCAAACGTAGCGCAGCGGTCATCGCCGCCGCCGGCACGACCGCCGCCATGCTGACCGGCGCCGCCACCGCGGCCGACGCGGCCACCGCCGGTCACGTGCATCACGTGACTGCGCGGATGACCAAGTCGTCGATCCGGCTCAGCGTCGGCCACACGGTGCACGCCGGCACGATCCAGTTCAAGGCCGTCAGCGCCGACGGCAAGGGCCACGTCCTGCAGCTCTTCCGGCTGCACAAGGGATACAGCCTGCAGCAGGCCGGCTCCGACATCAACAAGGCGTTCAAGGGTGACATCGCGGCCATCAACCGCGTCGACCACAAGATCAGCTTCCGGGGCGGTAGCCCGGCGAAGGCCGGCAAGCCCGGCATCGTCACCATGGACCTGAACAAGGGGCGCTACTACGTGCTCGACCAGAACGGCGGCGGGCTGTCCTGGCTGATCGTGCGTGGCACCGCCAACCGCGCTCCGGTCGCGCACAAGGGGTGGATCACCGCGACGTCCTACAACTTCGTCACCTCCAAGGTGCTGCCGAACTCGGGCACGATGACGGTCGGCAACATCAGCGACCAGCCGCACTTCGTGGCCATCCAGCGGGTCAAGAACGGCACGACGCACCGGCAGGTCGCGCGGGCGTTCAAACACCACCTGGCAAGGAACCCGTCCTGGCTGCTGCACGCGGGCACGGACAGCGGCGTGATCTCGCCCTATCACCACGAACTGATGAGCTACAACCTGCCGGCCGGCGAGTACCTGGTCGCCTGCTGGTGGCCGGACGACGAGACCGGCATGCCGCACGCCTTCATGGGCATGTGGCGGCTCGTCCACCTCGGCTGAACGGCTGACGCCACCGACATCCGGTCGTTGTCCGTGCTTCGCGGCGCCAAAGCGTCGCGAAGCACGGACAACGCCGCGCTTTCGGCCCGGTACGGCGCCGACCGGGTCCAAGGTCACCCATCGGCGGCTACCCGCCGGTTTTGCTTGCCTCGGTCCGCGCGGCACGGCAGAGTCCCGACGTACCGGCGGGCGGGGTCCCGCCACTCGAGCGTCGTTCGTCGAGTGTCGAGGGGGAACAGCGATGAGGATCAGCAAGCGAGGTACGGCGGGAATCGCGGTCGCGGCGGTCGTCGCCGGCACGCTGACCGGGACGGCCACCACGGCATCAGCCGCGTCCGCCGCACACATCCGCGTCATCACAGCGCGCATGACCAAATCCGCGATCCACCTCAGCGTCGGTCACGCGATCCACGCCGGCACCGTCGAGTTCAAGGTCGTCAGCGCCGACGGCAAAGGGCACGAGCTGCAACTCGCCCGGCTGCACCGGGGCTACACCTTGCAGCAGGCCGGCTCCGACATCAACAAGGCCTTCCGCGGCGACATCGCGGCGATCCGCCGCGTTGACCACAACATCACTTTCCGCGGCGGTTCCCCCGCCCGTCCGGGCCGTCCCGGGCACGTCACCGTCACCCTGAACGCCGGCCGCTACTACGCGTTCGACCAGAACGGGGCCGGGCTGGCCTCCATCAGGGTCCGCGGCATCGGCACGCCGAGCCCCGTCGCCCACCGCGGGTGGATCACCGCGCACACCTACGGCTTCGAGAACTCCCGGCTGACGAATTCCGGCGTCATGCGCGTCAACAACATCAGCGACCAGCCGCACTTCGTCGTCATGCAGCGGGTCAAGCCCAGCACGACCCGCCGGCAGGTCGCGCGGGTGTTCAACCGGCCGCCGTCGAACAAGCAGCCGGGCTGGGTGCTGCGCGCGAACACCGACAGTGCCGTGATCTCGCCCTACCACTTCGAGTACTTCCGGTACGACCTGCCGCGGGGCAAGTACCTGCTCGCCTGCTTCTGGCCCGACGACGACACCGGCATGCCGCACGCCTACATGGGCATGTGGAAGCTGGTGCGCCTGCACTGAGCAGGACGGCTCGGACTCACTCCACTGGCTCAGTCCACGGGGGTACGGTCGTCGCGCCAGGTGATGCGGTCGAACCCGTAGGCTCGCGCGGCCTCGCGGACGTCGCCGGCGATCGTCTCCATCTCGGCGCGCACGACCAGTTCGCCGTCGAGGTTGTACAGCGACATCAGCACCGCCACCCGGCCCGCGTGCAGCGTCTCGAGCGGCAGCTCGATGCGTGCGCCGGCGTATGTCGTCAGCACGAGGGTGCCGCCCCACGTCAGCGATGCGCGTGACTCGGAAAAGGCATAGATCACGACGCGCTCGATGTCGCGGATCTGGCGCAGGTCGAGGCTGATCCGGTCGAACTCCTCACGCGAGGCCACGAGCACCGGGCGGCGCGAGGCCGCGGGTCCGAACCGGTGACCGCCGGCGAGCTGGACGGTGGACGAGCCGCCGGAGCGCAGCTGGTACAGCGCGCCCAGCCGCAGGTCGCCTACCTCGGGGCTGCACACCGCCTCGACGGCGAGCTCGCCGATGCCCGACTGCGTGCGGGTCAGCGTCACCGTCGGCGACTCCCGGCGCAGCACTTGCACCTGCCGGCCGGAGACCCGCACGTCGCGGTGGACGCGGGGCGCGGGACGCGCAGGGCGCGCAGGCGTCGCCGGCCGTGCCGCCGGCCGGTCGGAGAGATCCAGCAGTCCCGGGCCGGATGAGCCCGGTGGCTCGGACGCCGGTGGCGGCGGTGGCGCCGTCGGGGATGTCGGCGCAGATGTCGCGGGCACCTGCGAAGGTGCGCGGCGGTGCGTGTAGTCGATGCCGGCGGGGCGGGACGGTGCGACGTCCGGGGCAGCGCCGCCGGACAGGTCGAGCGGGTCGCCCGACGCCGGTCGTGGCGCGGCCGGCGACGGCGCGGCCGATGGCGCGGCCGGTCGGGGTGGGGCCGATGGTGGCGCGGGCGGTGGTGGGGCCGCGG
This sequence comes from Jatrophihabitans sp., assembly GCA_035695205.1. GTDB lineage: Bacteria > Actinomycetota > Actinomycetes > Mycobacteriales > Jatrophihabitantaceae > Jatrophihabitans. Next base: position 119,019 of record DASSEP010000082.1, read on the forward strand.
CGCGGCGTCCCGGATGGGTGTAGTCGATCCCCGGCGAGCGCGGGGCCGCAGCCGCCGGTGCGGCACTCGCCTCGGCCGGCCGGCGCGGGCGGGACCGTCGCCGCAGGAAGGGCAGATCCGTGCGCGGCGGCGCGGCGGACGGATCGCCGATCATCGAGCCGCCCCGATTCCGGACGCCGACAGCGCGATCGTCACATCGTGATCCCGTAGTCGGCGGCGATGCCCTTCACGCCGCTGGAGTAGCCCTGGCCGAGGACCTTGAACTTCCAGTCGCCCCCGTAGCGGTAGATCTCGCCGAGCGCCACTGCCGTCTCGGTGGCGAACGCGCGAGCGAGGTCCTCCGAGCGGACGAGTTCCCGGTTGTCGGACTTGTCGAGGACGCGCACGATGCACGAGCGCAACTGGCCCAACGTGCGCCGCTGCGCCGGTCCCTCGTTCACGTAGAGCACGGCGACGATGCGTTCGATGTCCGCCGGAACGGCGCCCAGATCCACCTCGACCTGCTCGTTGTCGCCGCCGAGTGCCTGCTCGACCTGGGCGACCGACATGTCGGTCGAGGCGATCTGGTTGAAGAAGACGAAGTCGGAATCCGTTCGCACCCTCCCGTCGCGTCCGCAGAGCAGCGCGGCGAGGACCAGGTTGTCGTCGAGCGCACGCTCGGCGCCGGCGTTCCAGGTGACCCCGAGCACCAGCCCGGTGAGCCCGGGGATCTCTCGGGTGAGGGCGACGTTCGCGCCCCGCATCATCTCGGCCATCGCTTCGACCCTAGGACATCGCCGGTTGCCGCCGGCGACTAGAGATCGAGGTCGGATCGGCTGAACTTGGTGCGCAGGAAGTTCCCCTGGCTGAACAGCGCGTCGACGTCGTGGGAGCGCGCGGCCTGCAGCAGGTCGTCGGCCGCGCTGGAGAGCGCGTCCAGTTGCTCGCGCAGCGCCGCCCGCGGTGTCGTGCCGGAGGGTCCGGGGCGCTCGGTGAGCGCGGGATCCAGGCTGAGGTAGCCGCGCAGCGTCGTGGGCAGGTAGTCACCGACGATGCCGTTGATCGACACGACGGCGTAGATGTCCAGGTCGCGGTCGGAGGAGGTGTCGATCACCGCGCGGATGGTGTCGGTGATCGTTCGCGACATCACCACCGCCTCGACCGGGAGCTTGCCGGCATTGGCGTTGACGAACCGGACGAGTTCCCACAACCGCCGTTGCAGCGCGTCAGGTGAATCGTCCTCCTCGGCGGGGGCGCTCGTCGGCCGCGAGTTTGGCTCGTCCTCGCCGAGGATGCGCCGGAACCAAGTCATGACCGGGTCAGTGGTGCGTCATCGCGGCTCAGCCGGGCAGCTGGTTGCGCTGCGCCTGGCCGAGTTGCCCCCCGGCGCCCTCACCGCGGCGGGTGCGCTCGAGGTACGGGCGGGCCCGCTCGATCTGGCCTTCGAGCGCCGTCACCGTCTGCGCCATGCTGTCCACGGCCTGGGTGCGGAAGCTGTCGATGGCGTCCATGGTCTGGAAGACGTTGTCGAACGCCGCCTGCAGCTTCTGGATGTCGATGGTGCTGCTCGCGGCCTGCTCGTTGATCGCCGCGCCCTGTACCCGCAGCTGCTGCGAGGTCGACTCGATCAGGTTGGACGTCGTCGTGTTCAGCGCGCTGATCTGGTCGAGGACGAGCTTCTGCCGCGCGAGGGCCTGCGAGACGATGACGGCGGTGCGCAGTGCGGAGATCGTGGTCGTCTGCGCGCGGTCGACACCTTTGATCAGTTCGAGGTTGTTCTTGCGGACGAGGTCGAGTGCCATGTAGCCCTGCACCGAGACCGCCATCTGAGTCATGATGTCCTGCCGGCGCTGTCGGATCGCGAACAGCGCGTCGGACTTCAGCGCGTCGGCCGCCTCGCTGTTGCCCGCCGCCTGCAGCGCGGCGATCTTCTGGGTGACGGCGTCGTCGAGGGCAGCGGCGAGCTGGTTGTACTCGCTCAGCTTGCCCATCGTGGTCCACATGTTGGCCTTCTCGGTCTCGATCGCCGCGTTGTCCTTGCGGAGATCGTCCTGGCCGGACTCGAGCGCTTTGATGATCGCGTTCAGGTGTGACTGTGCGGACTCGTACTTGGCGAAGTAGCGCTGGATCTTGTCGCCGCCGGGCAGCCACTTCAGCACCTTCTTGACCCCGGTCAGGTCTGCGCGGTTCGGGTCGAGGTCGGTGACGGTCGTGCGCAGGTCGACCAGCGTGCTGGCCACCCTGGTCTGCGCGTCGCCGGGCGCTCCCCCGCCCCGGCCGGCTTTGACGACCGCGGCCGGGCGATCGAGCATGCGGTTCGACACGGCGGCCGAGGCCCGCAGTTCCTTGTCCCCCATGGACGTGATCGTGTCGATCTTCTGGGTGAACTCGGGCGCGCGGTGATCCATGGCGGCCAGCTCGTCGGCGAAGGCCTGCGCCCGGTGGGCCAGCTCGGTCTTCTTCGCGTCGTCGATCGGGATCGCGCCCGCGGCCTGCTCCTCGGCCACCGGCTGCACCGGCTCGGGCGGGGTCAGCACCAGGCCGCCGGGGGCGGTGGCCGGCGTGGCGGCGGGCGCGGCGGAGGTGGATCCCGCGCTGCCGGGATTCGAACCCAGATCGAGCTCGGACATGTCGTCGACTCCTAGAGGCTGGCTTTCTCAACAGCTGCTCGGTGAGGCCCGGGCATCGGTGCCCAGGTTAGTGCTCCGGCGCGAGTCGGAGGCTCACCTCGGGCTCACTTTCTGCCGGGCGTCCAGTTCATGCCCCACCCGTATGCCTGGTCGAGAGCCCGCTGTGCGCCGTCGATGTAGTTGACCAGGCGGTTGACGACGACCTCGCCGGCCCGGTTCTCGATCATCGCGATGGCGCAGATGCGGGCGCCGTCGCGCGGGTCGTCGAGGCGGATCTCGACCGGCGCCGCGTTCACCGGCAGCAGCGTCGCGACACCCTGGGCGTCCGCCCAGTTGGCCGCGCCCTCGTAGATGAGCGCGAAGACCAGGATGCGCTTGATGCGCGACGGGTCGCTGAGGTCGACGAACAGGTTCTCGCCGGCGGCGTTCGTGCCCGAGCGGTCGTCGGCGTCGAGCCGGATGACATCGCGGCCGCTGCGGTCACCGGCGCGGAAGGAGTTGCCGAGCGCCTGGACGACGCCCTTCGTGCCGTCGCTGAACTCGTACAGACAGCCGAGATCGAGGTCGAGCTGAGTGTTCTTCCGGAACAGTCCGCGGGCCGGCGGCCGGGCGTTCCAGTTGAGGTTCACCCGCAGCATGCCCGACGCGCCGCCGTGCTTGGTCAGCGAGACGCTGGGCGCCGCCTTGGTGAGCGTGACCTTGCTCAGCGAGACCGGAGCCCCCTGGGGGCCCTGGGGGCCCTGGGGGCCCTGCCCCCCCTGCGGCCCCGGGGCCTGCGGCGCCGGGTCGTTCGGTCGTTTGGTGTAGTCGATCCCCATCGGGTGCCGCCTCTCACACGGTCGCGGGTTGCTGGTCGGGCTCGCTCGCGCCGGTGTCGTCGTCGGCCGTCCGCCGGTTGCGCACGATGGACGAGACGAGGGCGGCGCCGATGAACGCCACGCCGATGAGCCCGGTGACGACCTCGGGGACCTCGTACTCGATGGTGATGAGCAGGATGACCGCGAGCGCGCCGATGGCCCACAGCGCGCCGTGCTCGAGGTAGACGTACTCGGCGAGGGTGCCCTTGCGGACGAGGAAGACGGTCAGCGAGCGGATGAACATCGCCCCGATGCCCAGGCCGATGGCGATGATGATCGGGTCGGAGGTGATTGCGAAGGCGCCGATCACGCCGTCGAAGCTGAACGACGCGTCGAGCACTTCCAGGTAGAGGAACAAGAAGAAGGCGGCCTTGCCGACGACGTGCATCGTCTTCTTCTTCGCAAGCTCGGCCTGGAAGCCCTCCTCCTCGTCCTCGTCCTCGCCGGCCTCGTCGAACAGCTCACCCAAGCCGTTGACGAGCAGGTAGGTGCCCAGCCCGAGCACACCGGAGACCAGGATGGTGGAGGTGCGGTCGGGTTCGGCGGTGTCGGCGCTGGTGCCGAGCGTGTAGGCCGAGAGCGCCAGGACGCCCAGCGCGATCACGACGGAGAGCTGGTCGAGCTTGCCGATGCGGGCCAGCGGCTTCTCGATCCAGCTGAGCCAGGTGATCTCGCGGGTCTCGAAGACGAAGTCCAGGAACAGCATCAGCAGGAACATGCCGCCGAAGGCGGCGATCGCCGGATGTGCCTGGTGCAGCAGGTACCCGTAGGTGCCCGGGGTGTTCGGGTCCCCCTTCTCCAGCGCCAGGTGGACGGCCTGCGCGGGGGTCAGCTTGGCGGTGATGCCGACGATCAGCAGCGGGAAGATCAGCCGCATGCCGAACACCGCGATGGCCACACCGACGGTGAGGAAGATCTTCTGCCAGAACGGGCTCATCCGCACCAGCACGGTCGCGTTGACGACCGCGTTGTCGAACGACAGCGAGACCTCGAGCACCGCGAGGATCGCCGTCAGCGCCAGGCCGGTGCCGCCGCCGTAGAGATAGCCGGCCGCCAGGCCGAGGACGGCGATGCCGATCGAGCCGCCGAACGTCCGCAGGAGCACGAAACCAGCTCAGCCGACGTTGACGCCGAAGTCGCGCGCGATCCCGGCCAGGCCCGTGCTGTAGCCCTGGCCGACCGCGCGGAACTTCCACTCGTTGGCGCTCCGGTACAGCTCACCGAAGATCATCGCGGTCTCGGTCGAGGCGTCCTCCGACAGGTCGTAGCGGGTGATCTCGCGGTTGTCGGCCTGGTTCACCACGCGAATGAACGCGTTGCGGACCTGCCCGAACGACTGACCGCGCCCCTCCGCCTCGTAGATCGACACGGTGACGACGATCTTGTCGACCTCGGCGGGAACGTTGGCGAGATTGACCTTGATGACCTCGTCGTCGCCCTCGCCCTCGCCGGTGAGGTTGTCGCCGGTGTGCTCCACCGAGCCGTCGGGGCTGGTGAGGTTGTTGAAGAAGACGAAGTGCTGGTCAGAAATGATCTTGCCGTTCGTACCCACCATCAGGGCCGATGCATCGAGGTCGAAGTCGGCGCCCGTCGTCGTACGCGCGTCCCAACCGAGGCCGACCAGGACCGCGGCGAGGCCGGGGGCCTCCTTGGTCAGGGAGACGTTGCCGCCCTTGCTCAGGCTCACACTCACTTGTCCGGTCCTTCCTTCGATGGCACGACAGGATGCGTTGATCGCAAGCCGACTCTAGTGACAACTCCCGGCCGCCGTCGCGGGTTCCGCTGCCGTGTCGTCCGGCGACGGGAGCCGCTGCGCCGGCTTGTTGGCCTAGATCTTGGCCTAGACCTTGACCTAGACGTTGACGCCGAAGTCGCGGGCGATGCCGGCCAGTCCCGCACTGTATCCCTGGCCGACGGCCCGGAACTTCCATTCGTCGTTGTTGCGGTACAGCTCGCCGAAGACCATCGCCGTCTCGGTCGAGGCGTCCTCCGACAGGTCGTAGCGGGCGAGCTCGGCGTTGTCGGCCTGGTTCACCACCCGGATGAACGCGTTGCGCACCTGCCCGAAGGTCTGCCCCGAGGTCTCGGACTCGTAGATCGAGACCGGGAACACCACCCGGGCGGCGTCCGGGGGCAGCGCGGCGAGGTTGACCCGCACCTGCTCGTCGTCGCCGCTGCCCTCACCGGTCAGGTTGTCGCCGCTGTGCTGGACGGCGCCCTCGGGCGAGGCCAGGTTGTTGAAGAAGATGAAGTGCTTGTCGGAGATGACCTTGCCTTCGGCGCTGCACACGATCGCGCTGGCGTCGAGGTCGAAGGCCCTGCCGTCGGTCGTGCGCGCATCCCAGCCGAGGCCTACGACGACCGCGCTCAGGCCGGGCGCCTGCTTGGTGAGCGAGACGTTGCCGCCCTTGGCCAGACTGACGCTCATGATTCCCTCCACATGTTCGCTGCGTCGACGTCGGGGCTTCGACCCTAGCCGAACGAGCGAGGGTCAGCCGCCCTCGATGAGTGCGAAGTAGAACTGCTTCGCCGACGGGTCGTACGCCCAGCCGACCTGCAGCGACGACAGGCTCGGGTCGAGCAGCCCGTGCGCGAACGGGATGATCTTCTGCACCGCCTCCTGACCGTTGGCGGCCGGCACCTGGCTCTCTGCCCAGCTACCGGAGCAGTCACCGCCGTTGCTCACCGCGCACTGCTGCGCGGCACTGGTGACCGAGCCGCTGACCGGCGGCTGGCCGTGCTCGTGCCGGTAGGCGTTGATGGCCGCGACGGCGTTGCCGATGTCGCCCTCGGCGACGCACGGCGACGAGCCCGGGCAGTTGACGGTGTGCCGGGTGCTGTGCGGAGGGACTGACACCGAGGAACTGCTGCCGGCCGCGCTCGTGTGCGAAGCCTGGTGGTGCTTGCGCCGGTGGTGTGCCGGAGCGCTGCTGCTGTGGGTGGCGGGCTTCGTGCGCGTCGGCGCGGTCGGGTACAGGCTGGGGAACGCCTGGTTGTTCCCGTTGTTGCCGCTGCCTCCGCCGCCGAGGAACAGCACCATCAGGGCGACGAGCAGGACCGCGACCAGGGCGAGCATCGCGAGCAACCAGGCCGCCCGACGGCGCATCTCCGACTCGCCGACAGGGTCGGTGTAGTCGTTGCTCACCGGCACCCTCGCTCCCGCCTGTCCCGTGCGTTCGGCCCCATTATGGCGGCTGCAGCTCTCCTACCCGTGCGAGCGGGTCAGCTCTCAGGCAAGCTCTCAGTGTTCGACTGGCCGGCCGCGCCGCGGTTGCGGAGGCCGTCGACGAGGTGCACGCCGAGGGCGAACACCGCCGCGCACACGGGGCACGTCAACGGCGTGACACCGGCCGGATGCGGCTCCTCGCGCTGGTGCGCAAGCCGGCCGCGGCGCGCGAGCTGCTCGAGCGCGACCAGGCCGGTCCACTCGAGGGCGTCGCCCTGCACGACGAGGCCGGACGCCCGGCCATAGCGGTCGTCGGACTCGAGCACGCGCGCCGCGAGCAGGCCCGGAACCGAGCGGTCACCGGGAGCGAGCCGGCCTTCGAGCTCCCGCTCGGCGCGCCGCAACGCGTCGGCGGCGTTTCGCAACCGCATCGTCTGGGTATGAAGCTGGTCACGTCGTAAGCGCGGGGCGGGCGAAGCCATGCTCGATTAGAACACGTCAGCGATTATCCACACCATGGTCCACAGTTGTGGACGAGCACTCAGCTGCCCGAACCCCGCACCGTCAGCACGGAGTCCGGGCCGCGCCGCGGAGTCGCCGGCAGTTGCGCCGGCGGGGACGACGGGTAGCCGAGCCGCAGCATGATCTGGGGGTAGCCGACCCAGCCCATCAACCCCTGCACCCTGGTGCGGAAGGCGGCGAAGTCGACAGCCTGGCTGAGCGGGCAGCTCGCCAGCCCGCGCAGCTCGGCCTCGATCATCAGCCGCATCATCGCCTCGCCTGACAGCAGGTGGTCGCGCGGATTGTCGAAGTCGGTCAGCACCACCGCGATCAGCGGCCGCTCGTCGACGTCGCGGTCGATGAGCTGGCGCCCGGTGACGCCCACCTCGAAGTCGCGCTGCGGCAGATCGACGCGGCGCGGGTGTTGCGGCGGCACGTGCGGAACCGCCTCGAGCGGGATGCCGTCCGCGGTCGCGTGCACCTCGGGGTCGCGCAGCCAGCGCGCCATTTCAGCGGTATAGGCGGAATCGTCGCGCTCGACACGGTCGGCCCAGCTCACCGCGACCGCGAGGTTGATCCGCTGATCCGGCAGCCGCGGGAAGTCGACCCGCGCTCCCGGGCCGCCGCTGGCCCGCTGGAGTTCCTCGATGACGTCCTCGTCCAGCTCGCGCAAGGCGAACGGACGGCGGTCGCTGCGGCGGCGCAGCGCGGCGTCGACGCGCGCCGCGAGCGCGTCGTCCGGTGAGACGCCCCCGCGGACGGAGAAGCGCGCCAGCAGATCCGGGTCACCCGGCTCGGGCAGCCGCTCGACATCGACGGCGAAGCCTTCCGCCCGCAGCGCGAGCTCGGTCAGGTGCAACGCCGCGCCGCAGCTGATGAGCAGCGAATGGCCGTCGGGATCGGCGACGGCGAGCTGGCGGTCCCGGTCGGCGAACAGCAGCAGACCTCCGGCGTCGAGCTCCCACCGCCACGGCTGGGTGTTGTGGATCGATGGCGCCCGCACGGCGACCGTGACGGCCGTTTCGGCGTCGGCCCGGTCGATTCGGAGAGCCGGGCTCGGATGCTCGCTGCCGTCGCCGGCGGGGACAGAACCGCTCATGCACCGAAGGATACGAACCCGGCAGCGATACCGACGACGAGCCACTGACCGATCCGAACCCGCCACGAGGCGGGCACGCGCCCGGGCGGCGGTGGCGGGACTACGACATCGCCATCGCCGCCCGGGCCGGGGTCAGTCGGCCGGCCGGATGTTCTGGTTGACGTGGAAGACGTTGTCCGGGTCGTAGCGCCGCTTGACCTGCGCCAGCCGGTCGTAGTTGCCGCGGTACGAGGCGCGCACCCGGTCCTGGCCCTCGTCGTTCATCAGGAAGTTGACGTATGCGCCGCCCGCCGACGACGGGTGCAGCTCGTCCCAGTAGTTGCGCGCCCAGGTGCTGATCAGTTCGGCGTTCGCGGGGTCCGGATCGACACCGACGATCACTCCGGCCCAGCCGCCGTCGCGATAGGCGAACGGAGTCGCGTCGTCGGCCACCCTGCTCACTGCGCCGTCGATCGGGTACATGTGCATGGTCGACATGCCGGTGGGCAGCAGCTCGCCGTACTTCTTGTGCACCTCGATCGCGGCGTCGGTGATCTCGGTGAAGAAGTCGGCCCGCCAGTACCACTGCAGGCCGGCGGGGAACAGCGGGTCGAACGCGGACTGCAGCATGTTGAACGGCATCGGCTGGACGCCGACGATCAGTGGATTGCCGAAGGTCTTGATCGGCTCGAGCAACTGGTCCGCCCGGTCGTGCGGACCGGTGTAGCACCAGATGATGCCGCAGGCCTTGCGGCCCCACAGCTCCTCCGGGAACGGCGGCGCGGGCGGGATGCAGAGCAGCCCGAACCAGCCGCTGAGTTCCTCCGGCAGGGTCGGCAGCAGCTCCCGGTACCAGCGCATGACGTCACCGGTGTCGGCGAGGTCGTAGAGCACCGGTCCGCCGATGATCGTGCCGTGCTCGCCGATGTCGTTGGCGCGGAAGGTGAAGGAAGTGACGATCCCGAAGTTGCCGCCGCCGCCGCGCAGTGCCCAGAACAGATCCGGATGCGAGGAGGCGCTCGCCGTGACGAAGCTGCCGTCGGCGAGCACCACATCGGCGGAGAGCAGGTTGTCGACGGTCAGCCCGTACCGCCGGGCCAGGTAGCCGATGCCGCCGCCGAGCGTGAGCCCGCCGACGCCGGTGGAGCCGACCATCCCGCTGGGTGTGGCCATCCCGAACCCGACCGTGGCGTGGTCGACGTCGGCCCACACGCAGCCGCCGTCGACGCGCACGGTGTGGCCGGCCGGATCGACCGTCGTGCTGCGCATGAGCCCGAGGTCGATGACGAGCGCGCCGTCCCATACGCCGAGGCCGCCCGCGTTGTGGGCGCCGCCGCGCACCGCGATCTCGACCGAGTGGGCCCGCGCGAAGCGGACGCTGGAGACGACGTCCATGACATCGCGGCACCGCGCGATGGCGGCCGGCCGCCTGTCGATCATTGCGTTGTACACCGCCCGTGCCTCGTCATAGGCCGGGTCCGCGGGTGTGATCAGCTCCCCGCGCAGGGTTGCGGCCAGCTCGTCGAACGGTGCAACGGTCACACCCGTCTCGGTGTAGGTCATGGTTACCTCCCGCATGGCAAGGCCCGAACTCTTCGGGCGCGGGCGAAGCTATGCGAGGTCGCGTTCGTGCAGCGTTCGGGTGATCGGCGGCGCAGCAGACGCAAGCGACGCGGCATCGCGTTCGCAGCGCTGCAGCAGCGCTACGCTGCCGTGTGCACGGGCCACGGCGGCCGCGTCGCGGAGTCGTGTCGCCGCCGCTGCCGGGTCGTCGTAGGCCGCGCGCATGCGCATGACTTCCGGGACCCACCACACGTCGTCGTGCACGCGCGCGGACGCGAGGGCGCCGTCGAGGGTGGCGAGCGCTGCCTCAGGCCGGCCCTCGCGGGCGAGCAGATCGGCGACGAGCGCGAGCCAGTACGGCATCCGCGCGAACGAACCGGCAGCCTTCAGTCGCTCGACACCGCGCCGCGCCATCTCCAGGCCGGCGCGGCCACCGGCCACCCAGCCGCCCAGCACCAGCGCCCACTCCCGGTAGTAGGCGAAACCGTACCGTTCGCACCGATCGGTGAGTTCGGTGGTCTTGCGGCGCAGTTCGTCCAGATCACCGCGCATCTGGTCGGTGACCGCTCCATAGGCGAGGGCCACCGCGAGGCTGTACGGCCGGTCGATCGCCCGAGCCCGGGTGATCGCAGCTTGCGCGCACCGGGCGGCGTGCTCGTCGTCGCCCAGCAGCCAGTAGCCGTGGGCGGCCCACGCCGTGCTGTGGACGTCCGGCCGGGTGCCCACGCTCAGCATCGGGGCGTCGCTCGACAGCCGCGCCGCGAGATCGAGATGCCGGACGCCCTCGGCCGGCCGGCCGAGGCTTATCGCCGAGCCGCCGAGGGCGAAGTGCGCGGGCCCGCTGCGTTCGTCGTCCGGCTCGGCCAGCTGCAACATGCGCACCGCCACCTCGTAGCCGTCGGCGGTGCGCCCCTGCACGAATCGGGACGTCCACAGCCCGGCGAGCGCGTCGAGCAACGCGTCGCCGTCGCCGAGGCGCTCGGCGAGGACGGCGGCGTGCTCCATGACCACCTGCAGCCGCGCCGAGGAGTAGCCGTCCTTCGCGTTGAGCGGAGCCGCGAGCGCCTCGAGCACGGCCAGTTCCTGACGATCGCGGGCGATGCCCTCCGGCCCGCCGCGGATGATCGCCAGCGCGGCCTCGAGCATGCGGATCGCCTCGCCGTGCGCGAACATCGCGGCGGCGAGACCGGCTGCGCGGCGGTAGTACCGGATGGCGCGTTCCGGGCGTCCGCCGCGCTCATACTGGTAGGCGAGCAATGCCGAGAGCGCCTCCGAGTCCTCGGGGTGCAACAGCTCGAGGCCTTGGGCGATGCGGCGGTGCAACAGCCACCGTTTGGCCGGACTGACCTGGGCATATGCGACGTCGCGGATCAGGTCGTGCGAGAAGTCGTAACCGTCCTGGTATTCCCGAAGGATCCGGCGCCGCCAGAGTTCGTCCACGGCGCCGACCACGGTTTCCGGTCGCAGGTCGCTCGCCTCGACCAGCAGATCGAGCGTGAAGTTGGTGCCGACGGCGGCAGCGAGCCCGGCCACCTCCTGGCCGACCTCGCTCGCCCGGGCGAGCCGATGGCGCAACACCTCGGTGAGACCGCCTTCGGGCAGCGCCGTCGCCCCCTCGGCCATCGCCCGCACCGCCTCGATCACGAACAGCGGGAAGCCACCGGTCGTGGCGTGCAACAGATCGAGGTCGCCGGGTTGCATGGGCCGGCCCGCGCAGGCCTCGGCGAGTTCCGCCGTCGCGGATTTGTCGAGCGGACTCACGCCTTGCTCGACCAGCAGACCGGTGCGGCGCATCCGCGCCACCCACTCGGCGGCGGAGCGGCCGTCGTCCGGCTCGTCGTTGCGCAGCGTTCCCGCGACGAGCAGCGGGGCGCCGGGGTCGAGCGCGAGTAGGAACGAGACGAACGACAGCGTCTCCTGATCGCACCAGTGCACGTTCTCGAGCACGAGCAGCGTCGGCCGGCGTGGCGCGAGCAGCGCGCGGGCGAGGCCTTCGAAGAAGCGGTGCCGCTGCCAAGCGCCCAGCATCACCGGAACCCCGGACTGCGGACCCGCGCGATCCGCTGCGCTGGTGCCCGGTATCAGGCGATCGACCTCGGCGCGCCAATGGGCGTCGAGCTGCGCGGCCGCGCCGCGGACCGCCGGATGCCGCAGCCAGTCGGCCACCGGTGCCAGCGTCAGTTGGGGTGACGAGGCGAAGCAACGACTGCTCACGACGACCGCCCCCTGCGCCTTGGCGGCGTCGGCGACCTCGAGCAGCAAGCGGCTCTTGCCCACCCCGGCGCCACCGCTGATCAACGCAAGTCCGGCCCGCCCGCGCGCCGCGGTGCGCCAGGTCTCGTGCAGCTTCGCGACCTCGGCGGCCCGGCCGACAACCCGCGCCGCCGTCCGCCCGGGTCGCGCCGGCCCCTCCCCCGCCGGCCGGGCACCGGACGGCCCGAGACGCTCCATCACGCTCTGCAGGGCGCCGCGGGTCGCCGGGCTAGGGGCGATACCCAGCTCGGACTCCAGCACGGACGCGCAGCGGTGGTAGGTGCTCACTGCCGCCGCGACGTCGCCGAGGTCGGCCTGCAGGCGCATCAACGCCTGGTAGCCGGCCTCCTCCAGAGGGCTGAGCGCGATCCGCCGCCTGGCGACCTCGGCTGCGCCGGCCGGGTCACGAACGGCGATCCGCGCGTCGCGGAGAAGGTCGCACAGGGCCGTGCACTGCTGTTGCAGCTCGGCGCGCGCCTCGAGCACCCAGTCGTCGTAGAGACCGGGCAGCAGCTCCCCGCGGTACTCGGCGAGCGCCGCGTCGGCGTGCGCCAGCAGCCCGCTGCGGTCACCCCGCTCGGCACAGGCCAGCGCGGCGGCGCGCTCGGCGGCGAAGACTCGGACGTCGGTGTGGGCCGTGCCGTCGTCGCGCCACGACAGCTCGGTCGCGGTGACCAGCACCGGGACGTCGGCGCCGAGGGTCTGCCGCAGCTGGTGCAGCTCGCGACGCAGGTTGGTGAGTGCCTGGCCGTCGCCGGAGTCGGGCCAGAACAGCCCGGCGATCCGCTGGCGGCTCTGCGGCGCACCGGCATGCACGGCCAGGTAGCCGAGCAGCGCGACGGCGCGCGAGGACCGCGTCCGGACGACTCCCGTCGAGTCGTCGAGGACGGTCTGCTCGCCGAGCAGGCGGATTCGCAGCATCCGGCCATGCCTCCGGGCTCTGAGCCTAGGCGCGCCGGCAACCGGACGGGACCTGCCGCAGCCCGATGCCGTGGACGGGTGCCAGGATCGAACCATGACGAGCGCGCGGGCCGGGCAACCGGCGACATCGCAGGACCTGGTCGATCTCGCCTCCCTCGAGCAGGCCTACTACGAGCGTCATCCGGATCCGGCGGTGGCCGAGCAGCGGGTCAGCTTCGGCACCTCCGGGCACCGCGGCTCCTCGCTGACGACCACGTTCAACGAGGACCACATCATCGCGACGAGCCAGGCGATCTGCGACTACCGCGCGAGCCAGGGCATCGACGGTCCGCTGTTCCTCGGTGCGGACACGCATGCCCTGAGTGGCCCGGCGACGGCGTCTGCGCTGGAGGTGTTCGCCGCCAACGGCGTGACCGTCCTGGTCGACTCGCGCGATCGGTACACACCGACGCCGTCGCTGTCGCGGGCGATCCTTGCGCACAACGACGGCCGCACGTCGGGACTGGCCGACGGCGTCGTCGTCACGCCCTCGCACAACCCGCCGTCCGACGGCGGTTTCAAGTACAACCCGCCCAACGGCGGACCGGCCGGCACCGACATCACCGGCTGGGTGCAGGACCGCGCCAACGAGCTGCTCGCCGCGGGCTGCCGCGGCGTCGAGCGCATCCCCTACGAGCGGGCGAAGCGCGCCGACACGACCCAGGGGTTCGACTTCCTCGACGCCTACGTCGGCGCGCTCGGGCAGGTCGTCGATCTGGACGCGATCCGCCAGGCCGGTGTGCGCATCGGCGCAGACCCGCTCGGCGGCGCGAGCGTCGACTACTGGGCCGAGATCGGCAACCGGTACGGGTTGCAGCTCACGGTCGTCAACGACACCGTCGACCCGCAGTTCGGGTTCATGACGCTGGACTGGGACGGCAAGATCCGCATGGACTGCTCGTCGCCGAACGCGATGGCGTCGCTCATCGCACGTCAGTCCGAGTTCGACATCGCCACCGGCAACGACACTGACGCCGACCGGCACGGCATCGTCACTCCGGACGGCGGGTTGATGAACCCGAACCACTACCTCGCCGTGGCGATCGACTACCTGTATCGGCACCGTACTTCGTGGCCGGACGGCGCCGCCGTCGGCAAGACGCTCGTCAGCTCGTCGATGATCGACAAGGTTGCCGCGAGCCTGTCGCGCAAGCTGCTCGAGGTGCCGGTCGGGTTCAAGTGGTTCGTGCCGGGGCTGCTCGACGGCTCCGTCGGTTTCGGCGGCGAGGAGAGCGCAGGTGCGTCGTTCCTCCAGCGCGACGGCTCGGTGTGGACCACGGACAAGGACGGCATCATCCTGTGCCTGCTCGCCTCGGAGATCACCGCCGTCACCGGTGCCTCGCCGGCGGCCCGCTACCGCGAGCTGACCGCGGAGCACGGCGATCCCGCCTATGCCCGCGTCGACTCCCCCGCGACGCGGGAGCAGAAGGCGGTGCTCGGCAAGCTGTCACCCGAGCAGGTCAGCGCCGACTCACTAGCCGGTGAGAAGATCACGGCGAAACTCACCGAGGCGCCCGGCAACGGTGCGCCGATCGGTGGTTTGAAGGTGGTCACCGAGTCCGGCTGGTTCGCGGCTCGGCCGTCCGGCACCGAGGACGTCTACAAGCTCTACGCCGAGTCGTTCCGCGGGCAGCGGCACCTCGAGCAGATTCAGGACGAGGCACGCGGCATCATCGCGGACGTGCTCGGCAGCTGACCCGGCGACCCGCTCAGCTCGGTGGCATCGGGTACTGCCGATCCAGGGCGAGGTTGAGCTCCAGGACGTTGACGCGAGGTTCGCCCATGAAACCGAGATCGCGGCCGGTGGTGTAGCGCCGCACGAGCGCGTCGACCTGGGACACGGCGATGCGGCGAGTTCGGGCCACGATCGGCGCCTGTAGATTCGCGAACGCGGGACTGATGTTCGGGTCCAATCCGGACCCGGAGGCGGTGACCGCGTCGGCCGGCACGGCCGGCGATACGGCGGCATTGCCCCGGACCGCGATCACCTGGCCCTTCGCGTAGTCGACCCCGCCTCGAGCGCAGTGCACGGGTACGCCGCGATAGCGCGCCAGGAACGGCTTGGCCGGGCACTCCTGGTTCAGGCTGACGACCTTGGTGATGTGCCCCGCGTAACCGGGACCGGACCAGAACACGCCCAGCACCGCGCCCACTCCATCTGGTGTGCAGTACGGACGTGCGCCACTCACGCCGAACTGTTTGCCGATGGCCAGACTCCGCGAGCAGACCTGCGTGAGCAGGCTCTGGGTGCCGGTGCCGCCCCTGACGGCCGGGTTCGGCAGTTCGTCGACGATCGATTCGGGGCCGAGGTTGCTGGCTCCGGTCGCGGTCGGGTCATAGCCGCCGACGGATGGGCGGGGCTCGAAGTACTGCGGCAGCGCGCGTCCCCCGGCGCCGGTGAAGCTCTGCCCGAGCTCCGCGGAGCCGACGATCTTGCCGTTCATCGAGACGAGTGATCCGTCGGCACGCGACTGGAGGCCGGGCAGCTGGGCGACGAGCGTGATGAACAGCGGGTATCCGACGCCGAGGATCACTGCGAGGATCAACAGGATCCGCAGCGCCGCCCAGTGTTGGCGCAGCGTGGAGACGAAGTGGTTCATCGGGATATCACCGAACTCCGGGCACGAACTGGACGATCAGGTCGATGAGCTTGATGCCGAGGAAGGGCAGCACGATCCCGCCGAGTCCGTAGATGTACAGGTTGCGCCGGAGCATCGCGGTGGCGCTGGAGGGTTTGTATTGCACGCCGCGCAGCGCGAGCGGGATCAGCGCGATGATGATCAGCGCGTTGAAAATGACCGCTGAGAGTATCGCCGACTGCGGCGAGTGCAGCCGCATGACGTTCAGCTCGTCGAGGCCGGGGTACACGGCTGCGAACATCGCGGGGATGATGGCGAAGTACTTGGCGACATCGTTGGCGATCGAGAATGTGGTCAGCGCGCCGCGGGTGATGAGCAACTGCTTGCCGATTTCGACGATCTCGATGAGCTTCGTCGGGTTCGAGTCGAGATCGACCATGTTGCCGGCCTCTTTGGCGGCGGACGTGCCGGAGTTCATCGCAACGCCGACGTCGGCCTGGGCCAGTGCGGGCGCGTCGTTCGTCCCGTCTCCGGTCATCGCGACGAGCTTGCCGCCCTCCTGCTCACGCTTGATCAGCGCGAGTTTGTCCTCCGGCTTGGCCTCGGCGAGAAAGTCGTCGACGCCCGACTCGTCGGCGATCGCCTGTGCGGTGAGCGGGTTGTCTCCGGTGATCATGACGGTACGGATGCCCATGCGTCGAAGCTCGTCGAACCGCTCGCGCATACCTGTCTTGACGATGTCCTTGAGCTGGACGACCCCCAGTACGCGCGGCGGGGCACCGTCTCGCGCCTCGGCGACGACGAGTGGCGTGCCTCCGCCGGAGCTGATGCCGTCGACGAGTTCGCCGACTCGCGGTGATACGTCGCCGCCGTGGTCGCGGACCCAGGCGATCACCGCGCCGGCTGCGCCCTTGCGGATCTGGCGGGCGGCTTGCCCGTCGAGGGCGGTGAGATCGACACCGCTCATCCGGGTTTGCGCGCTGAAATGGACGAACGTCGCGTGCGTGAGCTCACCCGGAGCGCGCTCCCGGAGGCCGTAGCGGGACTTCGCGAGCACCACGATCGAGCGGCCTTCGGGGGTCTCGTCGGCAAGTGAGGCGAGCTGGGCGGCGCTCGCCAGGTCGTCGCTCAGCACGTCGCCGACGGGAAGGAAATCGGTGGCCTGCCGGTTGCCGAGCGTGATGGTGCCGGTCTTGTCGAGCAGCAGCGTGTTGACGTCGCCGGCGGCCTCGACGGCTCGCCCGCTCATCGCGAGCACGTTGCGCTGCACGAGCCGGTCCATGCCGGCGATGCCGATCGCCGACAGCAGCGCGCCGATCGTGGTGGGGATCAGACACACCAACAGCGAGACCATGACGGTGCCGGTGATGCCGTTGGTGTCCAGGGCGGAGGTGTTCGGGATGCCGGGCTGGCTGGCCTTGGCGAAGATCGCCATCGGCTGCAGAGTGACGGTGGCGAGCAGGAAGATGATCGTCAAAGACGCCAACAGGATGTTCAGGGCGATCTCGTTCGGTGTCTTCTGCCGACTGGCCCCTTCGACGAGGGCGATCATCCGGTCGATGAAGCTCTCGCCCGGCTTCTGGGTGATCTCGACGATCACCCGGTCGGATAGCACCCGGGTGCCGCCTGTGACCGAGCTCCGGTCGCCGCCGCTCTCCCGGATCACGGGAGCGCTCTCGCCGGTGATCGCGCTCTCGTCGACGCTGGCGATGCCGTCGATGACGTCGCCGTCACCGGGGATGAGATCACCGGCCTCGCAGACCACCCGGTCGCCCTGCTTCAGTTGCGGAGCGGGGACGGCTTCCTGAGCTCCGGTGAAGTCGTCGCGGTCGCGCAATCTGCGGGCGATGGTGTCGGTCTTGGCCTTGCGCAGAGCGGCGGCCTGTGCCTTGCCGCGGCCTTCGGCGACGGCCTCGGCGAGGTTGGCGAACAGGACGGTGAGCCAGAGCCACAAAACGATCAGCCACGCGAACACGGTCGGCTTCGCGACGGCCAGCACGGTCGTGAACACCGCGCCGACCTCGACGATGAACATGACCGGGTTGCGGTAGAGGGTGCGTGGATCCAGCTTGCGCAGCGCGTCCGGAAGGGAGGTCCACAACATCTTCGGGTCGAGCAGCCCGCCGGCCACTCTCCGCTCGGCCGGTTCGGGACGGTGCAGCCGCGGTCCCTGCGGCGTGGTTGACGGCGAGAGAGTTGGTGTCGTCATGTCAGTGCAGGCCCTCCGCGAGCGGACCAAGAGCGAGAGCAGGGAGATAGGTGAGGGCGACGACGATGAGCGTGACGCCGAACAGCATGCCGACGAACAGCGGGCGGTGAGTGGGCAGCGTTCCCTCCGAGGCGGGCACCGACTTCTGCCGCGCCAGCGAGCCGGCCAGCGCGAGCACGAAAACGATGGGCAAGAACCGTCCGAACAGCATTGCCAGGCCGAGCGCGGTGTCATACCAGGCGGTATTCACCGTGATGCCCGCGAACGCCGAGCCATTGTTGTTCGCTGCGGAGGTGAAGGCGTAGAGCACTTCGGAGAAGCCGTGCGGTCCGGTATTGAGCATGCCCGCACGCTCGCCCGGGAAGGCCATCGCCAGCGCCGTACCGGCGAGGACGATGGCCGGGGTGGTCAGCAGGTACAGCGAGGCGAACTTCACCTCCCTGCCCCGGAGCTTCTTCCCGAGATACTCCGGTGTTCGCCCGACCATCAATCCGGCCACGAACACCGTGATCACCGCAAGTACGAGCATTCCGTACAGGCCTGACCCGGTGCCTCCAGGAGCGACCTCGCCGAGCGCCATGTTCAGGATCAGCGTGCCGCCGCCGAGGCTGGTGTACGAGTCGTGGAAGCTGTCGACGGAACCGGTCGAGGTCAGCGTGGTCGCCGTAGCGAAGGCCGCCGAGTTCGGCACCCCGAACCTGGCTTCGGTTCCTTCGGTCGCGGCGCCGACAGCGGTGGGCACCGTACCGTGATGCGCGGTCTGCGCGGCGAAGTTGAGCGAGACGCTGATGATGGCGATCAACGCCATCACGGCGACGATCGCGTCACCCTGCCGCTTGTTGCCCACCATCTTGCCGAAGGTGCGCGGCAGCGAGAACGAAATGACCAGCAGCAGGAAGATCTCCAGCCAGTTCGTCCACGGGGTCGGGTTCTCCCAGGGGAACGAGGAGTTCGCGTTGAACGTCCCGCCGCCGTTCGTGCCGAGTTCCTTGATGGCCTCCTGCGATGCATACGGGCCGCCGGGAATCGTCTGCACGCCCCCGGCGAGGGTGTGCACCGTGGCGTAGTGGTGGAAGTTCTCGATCATGCCGGCGCCCACGAAGACGATCGCGAAAACGACCGAGATGGGCAGCAGGATGCGCAGGCTCACCCGGGTCAGATCGACCCAGAAATTGCCCAATCGGTCGGTCTTGGTGCGCGTGAATCCGCGTACGACAGCGATTGCGACGGCAATCCCCACCGCGGCCGAGACGAAGTTCTGCACCGCCAACCCGGCCATCTGCACCACATATCCGAGGGCGTTCTCGCCGGAGTAGGACTGCCAGTTGGTGTTGGTGACGAAACTGGCGGCAGTGTTGAACGCCTGGTGCCCCGGCATTTGCGGCACCGCGTACGGCGGCCACAGGTGCTGCTGGACGCGCAAGAACCCGTACAGGAACAGCATGGACACGAGGCTGAACGCGAGCACCGACCGCAGGTAGCGACCCCACGTCTGGTCGGCTTCGGGGTCGATGCCGCTGGCCCGGTAGATGGCCCGCTCGACGGCCAGGTGCCCCTTTCCGGTGACGACTCGCGCCATGAAGTCACCGAAGGGCTTGTGCACCACCGCGAGTGCCACGATGAGGCTGCCGATGAACAGACCACCGGCCCAGGTGTCGGACATCAGAACCGCTCGGGAAAGAGCAGCGCGATCACCAGGAAGACGGTGACGGCAACGGAAATGATCAACCCGACCAGATTCGTCGCGCTCACAGCTTCTCGATACCTCTCGTCACCCACGCCAGGACGGCGAACACCGCAATGGTCAGGAGGACGAACCAGACGTCACTCACCCGAAGCTCCATGAGATGGGGACGAGATCGGCGTCCCTCGCCGGGCGGACGTACAGTTGCCCGCGCACCCAGCAGACTGCGCCTGCAGACGGCCCATCAACTGCCGAACGGCGTGATCCTCACGGTTCCTTCACGGCACGCTCGCGAGTTGTTGACGCGCGACGACGATCGACGGCGCATGCTGGTTCGGACGCATCCGACGAGGAGTGCTGATGGCGAGAGGGACGCTGCGCATCTACCTCGGCGCTGCGCCGGGCGTGGGCAAGACCTATGCGATGCTCGGCGAAGGGGTTCGCAGGCTCCACCGCGGCACCGACGTCGTCATCGCGTTCGTCGAGACCTACGGTCGGCTGCACACCGAGGAGCAGATCGGCGACCTGCCTGTCGTGCCGCGCAAGAAGGTGCCCTACCGCGACACGGTCTTCGAAGAGATGGATCTCGACGCCGTGGTCGCCCGCAAGCCCCAACTGGCGCTCGTGGACGAACTGGCGCACACGAACGTCCCCGGCTTCGGCTCGAACGAGAAACGCTGGCAGGACATCGAGGTTCTCCTCGACGCGGGCATCGACGTGCTTTCCACGGTGAACATCCAGCACCTCGAGTCGTTGAACGACGTCGTCGAACAGATCACAGGCATCCACCAACGCGAAAAGGTTCCCGATTCGGTGGTGCGGTCGGCAGACCAGATACAGCTCGTCGACTCGACGCCGGAAGCGTTGCGCCGTCGCATGGCCCACGGCAACATCTACCCCCCCGAGAAGGTCGACGCCGCCCTGGCGAACTACTTCCGGCCGGGAAACCTCACCGCGCTGCGCGAGCTGGCCCTGCTATGGCTCGCCGACCGCGTCGAAGAAGGCTTGCAGCGCTATCGCGAACAGCATGGCATCACCGCTACGTGGGAGACGCGCGAGCGCGTCGTCGTCGGGCTCACCGGCGGCCCAGAGGGTGAGACCCTCATCCGCCGCGCGGCTCGCATCGCCGCACGCACCAACGGCGAGCTGATGGCGGTGCACGTCGCGCGTAGCGACGGGCTGCTCGGCGCCAGCGTCAGGGAACTCGCCGGACAACGTGCGCTGCTGGAGTCACTCGGCGGCAGTTACCACTCGGTCGTGGGCGACAACGTCCCCCAGGCACTTCTCGACTTCGCCCGCAGCGTCGATGCCACCCAGATCGTCCTCGGCGCGTCGCGGCGCCGGCCGTGGCTGGCGGCATTGGCCGGGCCGGGAACCGGCGCGACCACCATCGCCCACTCGGGCGCCATCGACGTGCACATGATCAGCCACGACTATGCGGGACGGGGCCGGGTGATGCCGCCCCTCGGGCGTGGCCTGACACCGCGCCGCAGGATCGCGGGAGCGCTCGTGGCCGCAGCGTTGCTGGGTGCGCTCACCTCGACGCTGGCTACGTTGCGCAGCTCGTTGAGCCTGGGCGCGGATCTCGCGCTCTATCTGCTCGTAGTCATCGTCACGAGCCTGGTCGGCGGCTTCTACCCCGCTCTTGCCTGCGCACTCGTCGGCACCGTGTTGCTCAACTACTACTTCACCCCGCCGTACTACACGCTCACGATCTCCCAGACGGCCAACGTCGTCGCGCTCCTGGTCTTCGTGGTTGCAGCCGCGCTGGTCTCGCAGGTCGTAGACCTCGCTGCCCGCCGATCGAAGCAGGCCGCCCGCGCGTCCGCGGAGGCCGAGACGCTCTCGCTGTTCGCCGGCAGCCTGATGCGTGGCGACGACGCACTGCCCGCGCTGCTCACGCGCGTGCGCGAGACCTTCGGCATGCGCAGCGCCAGCCTGCTCCGCCGCGGTGCGTCAACCCCCGACGGCCGTCCGTGTGAGCTCCTTGCGTCCGACGGTACGGATCCCCCGTTGCGTCCGAGCGACGGCGACGCCTCGGCGGCGATCGACGACGAGCGACTCCTCGTCCTGAGTGGGCGTGCGCTTCCGGCCGAGGATCAGCGCGTGCTCGCCACCTTTGCCGCGCAGATCGCCGTCGCGTACCGGCAGCAGGAACTGGCCGCGGCTGCGCGTGCCGTCGAGCCACTGGCCGAATCCGATCGGCAGCGTGCCGCACTGCTCAACGCGGTCAGCCACGACCTGCGCACGCCGATCGCGACCGCGAAGACCGCGATCTCCAGCCTGCGCGCCGATGACGTGCCGTGGACGGACGAGCAGCGCCGCGAGTTACTCGCCACCGCCGACGAGGAACTGGACCGGCTCACCGAGCTGGTCACGAATCTGTTGGACATGTCCCGGCTGCGCGCCGGCGCCCTGCCCGTGCTCACCGCCCCGGTCGGGCTCGATGACGTGGTGTCGCGGGCCCTCGATTACGCGGCGCCGCTGACGCCTGTCGAGGTCGACGTGCCCGAGGACCTGCCGGAGGTGACGGCCGACGCCGGCCTGCTCGAGCGCGTCGTCGCGAATTTGGTCCAGAACGCCGTCCGTTTCTCTCCCGGGCATGTCCGCATCGCCGGCAGCACCCTTGCGGATCGGGTCGAGCTTCGAGTAATCGACCGCGGCCCAGGAATCCCGCAGTCCGAGGCCGACTCGGTGTTCGAGGCGTTCCAGCGCCGGGGCGACTCGTCCCAGCCCGGCGCGGGTGTGGGCCTGGGGCTCGCCATCGCACGTGGGCTCACCGAGGCGATGGGCGGCACGGTGACCCTGGAGGAAACGCCGGCCGGTGGTGCCACCTTCGTCATCGGCCTGCCGGCCGCGAAGGGCGCGACGTGACGCGGATCCTGCTCGTAGAGGACGAAAGTACGCTGCTGCGTGCGCTCGCGATGAACCTCACGGCCCGCGACTACGAGGTGTCCGAGGCACCGACCGGCACCCGTGCACTGGCGCTGGCCGCCCGCGGCGATCAGGACATCGTCGTGCTGGACCTCGGCCTGCCGGACGTCGGCGGATTCGAGGTCATCAAGGCGATCCGGCGGTATTCGAGTATCCCGATCATCGTGCTGTCGGCGCGCACCGGCAGCTCAGACAAGGTGATCGCACTCGATCTCGGCGCCGATGACTACGTCACCAAGCCGTTCAACATCGAGGAACTGCTCGCCCGGCTGCGCGCTGCCGCCCGGCGCGCGCCGGCGCTCGAACCGACACGCGGCGTTCGTATCGGCGACGTCGACATCGATCTTGACGCCAAGACAGCGACGAGAGCGTGCGGCGAACGCGTCCATCTGACCCCCACCGAATGGCAACTGCTCGAGATCCTCGTCAGCCAGCCCGGCAAGCTGATCACCAGGCGCGCGCTGCTGGCCGACCTTCGCGGCGGGAACCCGGAGCACACCGATCCGAGCTACCTGCGCATCTATATGGCACAGCTCCGGCGCAAGCTCGAAGCGGACCCGAGTCGCCCGCGACACCTCGTGACGGAGCCGGGGATGGGCTACCGCTATCAGCCGTGACCGGCGGCGACCCTCTCTCCCGCAGAACCGCGCGCGTAGATCAGCTCGTACACCGGATTGGCGAGCGCCAAGTGGCCCTTGTACTCGCCCACCCGTCCCTTCACCCGCAATACGGCGCCGGGCTCGATACCGGGGATCGCGGTACGGCCGAAGAACAACAAGCGCACGCCGCCGGTGCCGTCGAACAGCTGCACCTCCAGCGACTGGCCCGCCGTCGTGCCCACCTGGACGGACTTCACCCGTCCTTCGAGGGTCACCTGCTGGCGCCACGCCACCCGCCCGATCGGTGTCACGTCGGGACTGTCGGGTCGCCCGTCGGGCTCGGCGGTCGAGATGTGCGCCTCCGTGAGCGCCGGCTGTTCGGCGACGGTTCGCTGCCGTGCCTCGATGCGTTCGACCTGCTCGTGCGGGAGCGTGGTGTCGAACGGCACGATCGTCGCCGCTACGTGCGGAATCCGGCTCACGGCAGCCGCTATGCGATCCGCGGTGCGATCGTGCAACAGTCGCTGGGAGACTCGCCCGAACGTCCGGCGCGGCAGCAACACGGTGACTTCCGCCCGGTCGCCGATCACCGTCTCCAGCGCCAGCTCCGCCGCGGCGCGGACGAGCCGGCGATCGTCGCACGCAACGATCGTCAGTGGCATCCGGTCGCCGAGACAGCGTTCGATCCACTCGCGTTGCAGCCTTTCTGCAACCTCGTTGTCGAGCATGAAGTGCACCACCTGCACCGACGTCGGCCGCAGGCTTCCGGCGTAGCGCAGCGCACGCAGCACCGCGAGGTCGAGCCGGTCGACGAGCACGAGCACGGTGTGCCGCGCGTAGTGGGCGGCGTCGGCCTGGTCCCGCCGGATCCAGGTCACCAGGTCGAGTGCCCGGGCCTCGTCGCGATACCGCTTGTTCAACCGCATCAGGAGCAGCCACAGCAACGGGAAGAGCACGACGACCAGCCAGGCGCCCTGCTGGAACTTCACGACCGCGAAGATGACGACGACGGCCGCCGACACCGCGCCGCCGACCGCGCTGGCGACGGAGCGCCGCCGCCAGCCCGGCTCGCGATGGCGCCGGAAGTACACCGCCATCCCGAAGCCGGCCATCGAGAAACCGGTGAACACGCCGATGGCGTAGAAGGGGATGAGCTTGTCGACCACCGTCCCGACGGTGACGAGCAACGCCAGCGCGGCCACGGTCAGCACGATGATCCCGTTGCTGAAAGCGAGCCGGTGCCCACGCCGGGTCATCTGCCGGGGCAGGAACGAGTCCTCGGCGATGAAGCTCGCCAGGAACGGGAAGCCGGTGAACGGCGTGTTCGCGCCGGTGTAGAGGATCAGCGCCGTTGCCAGCTGCACCAGCACGTAACCGACGTGCCCGAACCAAGCGCTGCCGAACGCCGCCTTCGCAACCTGGCTTATCACCGTCGGCGTGCCCTTGGTGTACGGCGTCGCATGCGTCTCGAATGCGAGATACGACACGCCGAGCACGAGGCTGCCGAGCATCACGCTCATGACCGACAGGGTGGTACGGGCGTTGCGTCCGACCGGTTCCTTGAAGGCGCTCACGCCGTTGGAGATCGCTTCGAGCCCGGTGAGCGAAGCACCGCCGTTGGCGAACGCCTTCAGCAGCACGAAGATCGAGGCACCGGTCAAGATCGCGTTGCCGCTGCTGTGGACATCGATCATTCCCGACTGGTGGGCGATGCGCGGCAGATCACCAACCAGTTCCCGCGCGACGCCCACGATCACCACGAGGCCCGCCATGGAGACGAAGAAGTAGGTCGGGAACGCGAACGCCTTGCCGGCCTCTCGCACGCCACGCAGGTTGCCGTAGGCGAGCACGAGCACCACGCCGATGGTGATCGCCTCGCTGGCCAACCGGCCGCTCAGCGCCGGCACCAGTGAGGTGATGGCGGCGGTGCCCGCTGCCGACTGAACCGCGACCGTGACGATGTAGTCGATCAGCAACGCGACCGACGCGATCTGCGCAACCTTGGGCCCGAAGTTCTCCCGCGCCACGACATACGACCCTCCGGCGCGGGTGTAGACCATCACCACCTGCCGGTAGAGCGCGGTCATGATGACGAGGACGACCAGCACGACGGCAGTCATCGGCAGCAGGATGTGGAAACCGACGAGACCGAACGCGGGCAGCAGGAAGATGAGCATCTCCTCGGTGCCGTACGCCGACGACGAAATGCAGTCGCTCGAGAGCACTCCGAGCGCGGCCTTCTTGGAAAGCCGTTCCTCGTGAAGCTGCGCCGTCGTCAAGGGCTTGCCGAGCGCGGCGCGTTTGATCCGGTAGCCGAGCCGTTCGGGGACGTCGACGCTCAGTTGCGCCTGACCCTCGGCGTCCGCTGCGCTCTGTGTCAGCTGGACGGGTCGTCGTCGCTCGAACACAGTAGGACGCTAGGTCGGCCCGAGCAGCTCGCGCCGTAAACGGCGCATCAGGATCGGGCCGGCACGCGCAAGGATCGCGTAAAGACGCACCGCGGAGTCGCTGCGCAGGCGTCCACTGGCAGCGATGACCCGCTCGCAGCACCCGGGGACGGCGACCGAGGCGGCGTTCGTGCTCCCGATCGCCTTCTTCGGCATGCTGCTCATCGGCGTCGTCGCCGCAGCCACCGGAGGACGGTTCGGCGGCGCGTGGGTCGTTGCCGCGGCCGCCGTCCTCGTCGGAACCCTGGCATGGCTGTCGACGCCGCTGACTGCCGCTCCCCTGGCGGCGATCGGATGGTTCACCGTCTCCGGGTTCTCCCACATGCCCCTCGGTCAGTTGCACCCGAAAGGGACATTGGTTCCCGGGGCGGTGCTGGCCGGCGTGGCCGCCCTTGCCGCGTCAGGGGGCGTGGCGTCGCGGTACCGAGAGAACGCGCGCGCCGCACTGCACGATCGACGCGGCACACTGGATCCCGTGAAGGTCGTGTCCAGGGCACGTCAACCGGTCAGCGGTCTCAGCCGACGCAGGCAACTCGCGGGCGTCGCGCTGGCAGGTGCCGTTCTGCCACTGCTCACGGTGTTGCTCGTCGCGATGCAGACCCATCTCGCCTTCCCCGACGAGTTGCTCGCCTACCTGCTGGCCGTCCTGCTCGTGACCCTCGTCGGCGGATTCTGGCCGGCCGTGCTCGCGGCCGTCGCCGCCTGCCTGCTCTTGAACTGGTTCTTCACCCCGCCGCTGCACACCTGGACCATCGAGTCGCCGGAGAACCTGTTCGCACTGCTGCTGTTCGTGGCGAGCGCGGTGACGGTCAGCGGCGTGGTCCACTTCGCCGCCAGGAGGGATGCGGTGGCGCGCGAACGCACGGCCGAGGCGAGCGCACTGCTCGCTCTCGCGCGCACCGTTCTGGGTGGCGACGACACGCCTCGAGCAGTGCTGGACCACCTCTCGGACGCGACCGGGCTGCACGCGGAGCTGCAGGAACTGGTGGAGAGCAGATGGGTGCGCATCGCCGGAACTGAAGGCGACGGTGAGCCCCGCGCCGTCCCCGCAGGCGAACACCTGCGATTGATCGTCTACGGAGATCTCACCCGCATGCGCGCAGGGCTGCTCGATGGCTATGCGGCACAGGCGGCCGCGGCGTGCGAGCGGCAGCGACTGCGCATCCAGGCAGGGCAGGCGGAGGCCCTCGCGGAAGGCAACCGGATGCGTACCGCCCTGCTCGCCGCCGTCAGCCACGATCTGCGCACACCTCTGGCATCGGTCAAGGCGGCAGTCGGCAGCTTGCGGCAGACCGACGTCCAGTGGTCGCGGGAGGACCAGGTGTCGCTGCTCGAGACGATCGAGGAAGGCGCCGATCGGCTCGACTCGCTGATCGGCAATTTGCTCGACATGAGCCGCGTCCAGATCGGCGCGGTGCAGCCGTTCATCCGGCCGGTCGCACTCGACGAGGTAGCGCCTCTCGCGGTCCGCGGCCTGGACGGCGCCCAGCGACTCCGGCTGGCGATTCCCGACGCTCTGCCGCTCGTGACCACCGACCCCGGGCTGCTCGAGCGCGCGCTGGCGAACCTGGTGGCCA
The DNA here is from genome assembly GCA_035695205.1 of Jatrophihabitans sp. Classification (GTDB taxonomy): domain Bacteria; phylum Actinomycetota; class Actinomycetes; order Mycobacteriales; family Jatrophihabitantaceae; genus Jatrophihabitans. Next base: position 146,035 of record DASSEP010000082.1, read on the forward strand.
ATGCGCTGCGCTACTCCCCCGCCGACCGGCCGCCGACCGTCGCGGCGCGCTGCGACGACGCCCGGACGGTCGTCATCGAGGTGATCGATCACGGCCCGGGCATCCCCGTCGACCAGCGCGAGCATGCCTTCCAGCCGTTCCAGCAACTCGGTGACCGGCATACGTCCGAGGGCGTCGGTCTGGGTCTCGCCGTCGCGAAGGGGCTCATCGAGGCGGTCGGCGGCAGCATCGTGGCCGACTCGACACCCGGCGGCGGGCTGACCATGCGCGTCGAACTGCCCGCTGCTCCGACCCCGCGGCTGACGGCGAGCGGCACGGCATGACCAGCGTGCTGGTGATCGACGACGACGAGCTGCTCCGCCGGGCGCTGCGGATCAACCTTGCCGCGCGGCACTACGACGTGAGCACCGCCGCGGACGGAGCGGCGGGTCTTGCCGCGGTGGCGCGCGACCACCCGGATCTCGTGATCCTCGATCTCGGCCTGCCCGACATGGACGGTGCGGAGGTGATCCGGGGCATCCGCGGCTGGTCGAGTACGCCGATCATGGTGCTGTCGGCGCGGGGGCAGGAGGCGCAGAAGGTACAGGCGCTGGATGCCGGTGCCGACGACTACGTCACCAAACCATTCGGTATGGACGAGCTGCTGGCGCGGCTGCGCGCAGCCGCCCGGCGTGCTGTTCCGGGTGACGAGGCACCCACCGTCGTCACCGACGCCTTCACCGTCGACCTGGTGGCCAAACGGGTCACCACGGCCGGCGGCGGGGTGGTGCGGCTCACCCCCACGGAGTGGCACCTACTCGAGATCCTCGCTCGCAACCGGGGCCGCCTGGTGACCGGGCGCCAGTTGCTGCAGGAGATCTGGGGGCCGGCGTACGAGACGGAGACGCACTACCTGCGCATATACATGGCGCAGCTGCGGCGCAAGCTCGAGCCGGATCCGGCGCGTCCCCGCATCCTGATGACCGAGCCCGGCATGGGCTACCGCATGCAGTGACGCGGGCGGCCCGGCAGGGATGGTGCGGCCCAGCCTGCTCTATCCGCCCTGGGAGCCTGAGCCGTCCACTGCCCATTGCAGCGAGACGTGCGTTGCGTAGTCGGCCGGCATGTGCGGGTCGCGCCAGTGCATCAACGCGCTGCCGCTACGCGCGGCGTGCATCGACCGGTGGTCGGCGACCAGTTCGCACTGCAGGTCGGACTTCATATCCGGACACCGACGGGTCGCGAGGGTCATATTGCGAAAGCTACGTACGGGGCGCGTCACCGGTATGGGCCCTTCGGCGGGAATTGCGCGTGCGAAACGGCCCAGGGTCCCTCGCAGGTGGCCGGGGCGCAACTGCCGGCAGGTCCTGCCGCAGCAGACTGATCACCGCACGCGCCTCCTCGACGAACGCGGGCAGCACCGCTCCCAGGTGCGCCCGAACCGGACCGGCAGGTCCCGCGTCGACCAGCCGGGCGGGGCCGTCGCCGAACGAGACGTCGATCGGTAGCACCCCGTCCCCCGAACTCGCCGACGTCACGACCCGCCCACCGAGCTCGTCGACGAGCCGGTACGTCGTGGCGCGCACCTCCGCCTCGGCGCGCGAATCGTGCAGTGCCCGGGTCGCGGTCTCGACCAGCCGGGACACCGTGGCCGGAACCTTCACGCGTTCGGAATTCGTCCCGTACCGGAGGTCGGCGCGGGCAACGTTCCGGTTGGTCTGTTCGCGCAGCCATTGGCCCAGCGTGCGGCTGAGTTCCACCACGGCGTCGCGGGAGTGGGTGTAGACGAACGTCACCGGCTCGTCGGGGTCGCTGAACGTCCCGTGGCCGCTGACGACCAGCGCGCCGGCGTAGTGCGGAGTCAGCACCGCGAGGCTCATCTGCCCGGCCAGCCGTTCGCAGCGGCGCAGCGGCTGTATGCGGTAGGCGGAGTCGGTGTGCAGGGTGCGTCCCTCGTGGACGAGACAGACGGTGGCGGCGCTGGAGCGCGCGACCTGCTCGAGCAACGGACGGCGGTGCGCGAAGCTGTCCTCGCCGGCGGCCAGCAGCATGAGCACCCCGGCGTTCCCGGCGTCCTGACACTTGCGTACGAGATCTCCGAAGAGATGCTCGAGATCGCCCAGCCGAGCCTGCTGCACCGAGCCGGCGGCCGAGAGAACCTCCATCGGCGTCGGCGGCCGGCTGGCCGGAGCGCGCTGCCGCAGCGGGATGGGATGGGCGGGCGCAGGCAGGTATTCCGGCAACGGCCCCGGCATCCCGAACAGGTAACCCTGGCCGTAGGTGGCACCGACCACGGCCGCCAGCCGGTGCTGTTCCTCGGTCTCGATGCCCTCGGCGAGGACGACCGCGCCCGCGCCCTCGGCGTACGCGCGCACCGCCGCGGTTACCGCGGCGACCTCCGCGTTCGGCATGCCGCGCAGCAGCGACATGTCCAGCTTCACGACATCCGGGCGGAAGAACGGCAGGAACGCGAGCGCGGCAGCCTGCTCGCCGAGATCGTCGGTCGCCACCCCCCACGCGTTGCGGCGCGCCCGACCGGTGGCGTGGATCAGCCGCGTGACGTTGCAGGTCACCTCACGCTCGACCACTTCGAGGATCAGTCGGACGCTGTCGCGCGCCGACCCGAACACCGAGCGCAGGTGCGCCGGGCAATCCTGTTCCAGCCCGGCCGGATCGACGTTGACGAACCACGACAGGTTCGACGGCAGCCCGCCCGCGGCGGCGGCCTGCACCGCGGCCGCGCGGCACAGCCAATCCAGGTCGGCGAGCCGGCCGCAGTCCTGCGCGGCAGCGATCAACGCAAGCGGCGACTCGAGCTCGGTGCCTGCCGGTCCCCTGCTCAGTGCCTCGAAACCCACCACCTCGCCGCTGCGCAGATGCACCACCGGCTGGAACACCGTCTGCACGGCGCCGGTGTCGAGCACCTCGTCCACCAACTGCGGCACGTCACCGCGCTCTCCCCCGACGAGCCGCAGCGCAGGTGCGGGCCAACTCGGCCACGCTGCGCGCTCGCTGCCCGCGGAGGCCCGCTCCGCCGCACTGCGACGGTCGTCGAGGATGCTCATGATCAGGTCGCGGACCGGGGTGAGCAGCCGCGCGACCTCGGCGACGGAGTGCGGTCCTCCGGGCTGCGGCGACCAGACGCACAGAGCGCCGATCGGAAGGCCTTCCCGTCCGACGAGCGGGGCGGCGGCGCAGAAGCGCACCGTGGAGCCCGGTTCGGCCACGACGGGCAGATGTTGCAGCCCGGGGTGCGAGCAGGCATCCCGCGCCACCAGCACCTCGCCGTCGTCCCGGCCGACCAGCAGACCTGCCACGTCGTTCGCCCGGTGCCGCACCGTGACAACGGCGCCGGACGATGCGGCGACGGTGACCTGGTGCTGCCCGTCGATCACCTGCACGGCTGCCTGCGCCGCGTCGGTCAGCTCGCAGGCGAGGTTCGTCAGGCGGCGCAGTTCGACGTCCATCGGCGCGCCCGCATGCCATCCGGCAAGCCCGTAAGCGGCGACCGACGCCTGCCTCGCGTGTTCTCGCGAGGCTGCGTGTCGGGGGTCGGCGACCGCACCCTGCATTCCTTGTCACCTGCCGGGTCAGTTCGGGCGCGGTGCGACTGCCGTCCGCAGGACGGCACCGACCTGCCTTGCTACGAATCTGGTACGAACCACAAACCCCGTGGCGCAAGATTCTGCCTACCGCGGCGTCACTTCACAACCACCTAACGACAGTTCCCGTCGCCGGATGAAGCCGGCGCGTGTCATTTCTGCCGGTTGACGTAGATACGTGCCAGTGCGGCTGTTGTCCCGGTCAGAGGTCGAACTCGGCCCAGACCGCCTTGCCGGTCGGCACCGTGTCGACGCCCCACGCGTCGGCCAGCTGGCTCACGATGAAGATGCCGCGGCCGTGGCTGTCCTCGACGCCCGCGTTGAGGAGTTCCGGCCGGCCGGGAGCGTCGTCACGCACCTCGACGCGCAGCCGGCCCGGATCGAACAGGGTGGCCGCCACGACGAGGGCCTGGCAGCCGGCGAGCACGGCGTTGGTAACCAGCTCCGAGAGCACCACCTCGAGCTCGCCGATCGCGCTGACGTGCGGCAGATGCGGACGGACTGTTTCGGCGAACCAGCGCCGGGCTGCGCCCGGTGCGGAGATGTCGTTCGGCAGTTGGTGGAAGAACGTCGGCCCCCGCTCCGCCGGCGCCTCGCCGGCGACAGCTTGCAGTGCACGCGACGTCGCGGACCGGTTCGTGACGCGGGGCTCACGCACGTGGCGGGTGCGCAGCGCCAGACAGGCGACGTCGTCACCGATCGACGGGTCCGGCAACTCCCGTACCAGATGGCGGACCGCGGCGGCCAGCGCCCGGTCGGCGAGGGTGTGCGCGGACGTGAGCAGATTGGACATGCCGTCGGCCAGCGAGCCGGCCCGGGTCTCGACGAGGCCGTCGGTGTAGAGGAAGACGGTGTCGGTGTCGGCCACCGGGTCCTCGCTGACCAACATGCGCCCGTGCGGCACGCCGAGCGGCGGCCGGACCGCCTCGGCGACGAACCGAGCCCGCCCGGCACGGTCGACGATCAGCGGCGGGCAGTGCCCGGCGTTGACGACGCGCAGGCAGCCGTCCCCCAGCACCGCGTAGCAGAGGGTGACGAACGTGTCGATGCCCAAGCGGTCGAACATGCGATCCAGCTGCAACACGACTGCGGCGGGCTCGGGGTCGACGCTCAGAAAGGCCCGGGTGGCGGCTCGGACCTGGGCCATCGCCGCAGCCGCTGCGAGCCCGTGTCCCGCGACGTCGCCGATGAACGCGGCGACCCGACCGTCCGGCAGCTCCACGACGTCGAAGAAGTCCCCGCCGACCTGCGCCTGGCCGTTCGGGGAGTAGTGGCTCGCGACCTCCCACCCGGAGATCTGGTCGAGATCGGCCGGCAGCATGGCGTGCTGGAACTGCAACGCGGTCGCGGTCGCCTGCTCGTGCAGCCGGGCGTTGTCGATGGCCACGCCGGCGCGCCGCCCGAGGTCCTCGGCGACTACGAGATCGTCGGCGGTGAACGGGCGGACGCCGTCCGAGCGGACGAAGGTGATGGCACCGATGGGCCGCGTCGAGGTCACCAGCGGCACGATCATGATGCTGCGCGGAGCCAACTCCCGGGTCAGCCGCAAGTGATCGTCGTCGCGCGCCGAGGCGACGAGCATCTCGTCGGTGACCTCCGCGTACAGCTCGCTGCGTCCGGTGCGCGCGACCTTGGCGACCCCGGTAGCCGCATTGGGGTCGGGCGGGTAACGCTTGCGGAACCGCCACGCCCATGCTGTCGAGGCGGGGTCCACGTGCGCGACCGCAACCGTGGCCAACCGGTGGTCGACGAGCAGATCGACGGCGCACCAGTCGGCGAGCGTGCCCACGGCGAGCTGCGCGACATTGCCGAGCGTGGCTTCGTAGTCGAGGCTGCGAGACAGCTCGGCCGACGCCTCGGCCAGGAAGCGGAGCTGCGCGGACTTCTCGCTCGACCGGGCCGTCGCAGTGACCCGCTCGATGGTCTGGGCGCAGCTGTCGGCGAGCGCGGTGAGGAATTGGAGTTCCTCCGCGCCGGGTTGCCAGTTGTCGTCGAAGGTCAGCCCCAGCGCCCCGAGCACTCTCGCCCCGGCCGCGACCGGCAGGCACACGACCGACCGCCGCTCCGGGGTATCGGGGGCCATCCGGGGGTAGCGGGCGCGCACTTCGTCGGCGGTGGCGGCGACGACCGGACGCCGGGTACGGACCGCCTCGCTCGCCGGGTTCGCGTCCTCGAGGGGCATCCGGGTCCAGCGGCGGATCTTCTCGTCCGCGACGCCGACCTGCCCGGCGACGACCAGTTCGTCACCTTCGACCAGCAGCAGGGTCGATACCGCGGCGCCGACCGCATCCGCGAGGTGGGCGACGGCGATGTCGACAACCTCGTCGAGCTTGGTCGCTCCGGACAGTTCCGTCGTTACCTGGACGAGACGTCGCAATGCGTCGGCGCCCGCCGGCGCGCGGAATCCCGACCGAGCGCCCGACGGCGCCGCCCCCCTGCCGTAGCCGGCTTCGCGCACTGCCACGTCCCTACTTCACGTCCGGCACCTGCACCCGGCATGGCAAGGCAAACGCGGACTTCTCGCAAGGTAGCACTCCTGTTGCGCGGTACCGGCGGCGGCGCATCCGCCGGGTCCCAGGCCATTCGCCCTCGGCCGCCGAGGCAGTTCGGCGCTCCCGACGCCGTGAAGCGCGTTCGAGAGTGGGAGTACGCATCCGGGGAAGGCGTCGCCTCGGAGCATGTCCTGCGGCCGTGGTACCGCAGAAGGAGGTCTCGCGTGCTCACCTTCAGCATCATCAAGGCCGATACCGGCGGGTATGTCGGCCACAGTTCTGTACACCCCGACATGCTGGCCCTGGCCGAGCACGAGGTCACTGAGGCGACTCGACGCGGGTTGCTGGTCGACGGCAAGGTCGCCTCATGCGGTGACGACGTCTCGCTGATCATGACCCACGAACGGGGCGCGGACAGTTCGGACATCCACGGCTTCGCGTGGCAGGTCTTCCGCAAGTCGACCGAGCTCGCCCGGACGCTGGGCCTGTACGGCGCCGGCCAGGATCTGCTTTCCGACGCGTTCTCGGGAAACCTGCGCGGAATGGGGCCGGGCTACGCCGAACTGGAGTTCGCCGAACGACCTAGCGAGCCGATCATCTGCTTCTTGGCCGACAAGACGGAACCCGGCGCGTGGAACCTGCCCCTCTACAAGATGTTCGCCGACCCGTTCAACAGCGCGGGACTGGTCATCGACGCGGCGATGCACGCCGGGTTCCGCTTCGAGGTGTACGACCTGTTCGAGGACAAGCGCATCTGGTTCGACCTGCCGGCCGAGCTGTACGACTTGCTCATGTACGTGGGCGCGCCGGCCCGCTACGTCATCCACTCGGTCGTGTCGAAGTCGCTCGACATCCCCGCCGCCGCAACGTCCACACAGCGGCTGTCGCTCATCGCGGGCAAGTACGTGGGCAAGGACGACCCGGTGATGATCGTCCGGGCGCAGTCGGGCCTGCCCGCGGTGGGCGAGGTACTCGAACCGTTCAGCTTCCCGTTCGCCGTCGCCGGTTGCATGCGCGGCTCGCACCACGCCCCGCTGATGCCGGTGGCGATCGGGGACGCCACGCCCAGCCGGTTCGACGGCCCGCCACGGGTCGTTGCCCTCGGCTTCCAGGTGAAGGACGGCCGGTTGATCGGCCCGCGTGACCTGTTCGCCGACCCGGCCTTCGACGAGGCACGCCGGCAGGCGAACGTGGCCATGGACTATCTGCGTCGGCACGGGCCGTTCGAGCCGCACCGGCTGCCCCTCGAGGACCTCGAGTACACGACGATGCGCGGGCTGCAGCACCTGCTCGCCGACCGGTGGGAGGCCCTGCCCGGGCCGCGGCCGGTCGTGCCGACCGGCGCCTGACGCGGCGCGAGCCGAGTGCCATGACAGACACCGTGCGGCACATCGAGCCGGCCGCGGACGTGCTCGCCGCCTTCGACTGGGAGCTCGCCCGGAGTTGGCTCGCGACCCCGCCCGGCGATCGGCTGAACATCGCCTTCGAGGCGGTCGACCGGCACGCGGACGGGCCGCGGGCTGACACCGTCGCGATGCGGTTCCTGTCGGCCGCGGGGCCGCCCATCGAGCGCACGTACCGACAGCTGCGCGACGACACCGACCGGTTCGCCGCCGCCCTGGGCGGTGTCGGTCTGCCGCGCGGCGCCCGGGTGGCCACGCTGCTCGGACGCGTGCCGCAGCTCTACGTCGCCGCGTTGGGAGCCCTGAAGTACGGCGCGGTGTACTGCCCGCTGTTCGCGGCCTTCGGCCCCGAACCGGTGCGCGACCGGCTCACGCTGGGTGAGGTCGCGGTACTGGTCACCACTGCCGAGGCCTATGCACGCAAGGTGGCGCCGTTCCGCGATCAGATGCCCGCGTTGACGACGGTGCTCGTCGTCGACGCGCCCGCACCGGCCGGCACCGTCTCGTGGGATGCCGCACTGGCCGGGGCGCCGCGCCGTCCCGCCGGGGTCGCGCCGACCGCGCCGGGCGATGCCGCCCTGCTGCACTTCACGAGCGGCACGACCGGCAGGCCGAAGGGTGCACTGCACGTGCACGAGGCAGTCGTCGCCCACCACGCCACCGCCGCGCTCGCCCTGGATCTCCGCCCCGGGGACGTGTACTGGTGCACCGCCGACCCGGGCTGGGTCACCGGCACCTCCTACGGCATCGTCGGGCCGCTCACCCGCGGCGTGACGGTCGTCGTCGACGCCGGCGACTTCGAGGCCCGGCGCTGGTACGAGATCCTGGCCGAGCAACGGGTCAGGGTCTGGTACACCGCCCCGACGGCGATCCGCATGCTCATGCGCGCCGGCGACGACCTGCCCAAGGAGTACGACCTCTCGGCGCTACGGCACGTGGCCAGCGTCGGCGAGCCGCTCAACGCCGAGGCGGTCCGCTGGGGCGAGCGCGCGATCGGCCTACCGATTCACGACACGTGGTGGCAGACCGAGACCGGCGCCATCATGGTCGCCAACCTGCCGGGCGTGCCGATCCGCCCGGGCTCGATGGGACGCCCGATGCCGGCGGTCGAGGCTGCTGTGCTCGAACGCGATGAGAACGGCGTGCGGCTGGTCGACGGTCACATCCGCGTCGTCACCGATCCCGAGGCGGTCGGTGAGCTGGCGTTGCGCCCCGGCTGGCCGTCGATGTTCCGCGAGTACATCGGCGACCCGGCGCGCTACGCCGCGTGCTTCGTCGACGGGTGGTATCTCAGCGGTGACCTCGCCCGCCGCGACGCCGACGGCTATCTGTGGTTCGTCGGCCGCGGCGACGACGTGATCAAGTCGGCCGGGCACCTCGTCGGCCCGTTCGAGGTCGAGAGCGTGCTGATGGAGCATCCGGCGGTGGTGGAAGCCGGTGTCATCGGCACACCGGACCCGCTCGCCGGCGAGGTGGTCAAGGCCTTCGTGACGCTGCGCACCGGTTACCAGCCGGACGAGCGGCTGCGCCGCGAGTTGATCGCGTTCGGTCGGCGGCGGCTGGGCGCCCTCGCGCCCCGGCAGATCGCCTTCGACCAGAACCTGCCGCACACGCGCAGCGGCAAGGTCATGCGCCGGCTGCTGAAGGCGCGCGAACTCGGCATGCCGGAAGGCGACCTGTCGACGGTGGAGGCCGCCCCGTGACCGCAACGACCAAACGGAGCGCACGCACCAAGCGGAGCCGGGAGCACCCGCAGCGGACTCCGGGGCCAGCCGACGGCTGCGAGCTGTACCGACAGATGCTGCGCATCCGGCGTTTCGAGGAGAAGTGCGTCGAGCTGTACAGCGCCGAGAAGATCCGCGGCTTCATGCACTTGTGCATCGGCGAGGAGGCGGTCGCCGTAGGCGTGATGCAGGCGCTCGCCGACGACGACGCCGTAGTGGCGACCTACCGCGAACACGGCCAGGCCCTGGCCCGGGGCATGAGCATGAGCACCGTGCTCGCGGAGATGTTCGGTCGCGTCACCGGGTGCAGTCGCGGGCGGGGCGGATCGATGCACCTGTTCGACTCGTCGCTGCGCTTCTACGGCGGGAACGCCATCGTCGGCGGAGGGCTGCCGCTGGCAGTCGGGTTCGCGCTCGCCGAGAAGATGCGCGGCTCGAACCGGGTAACCGCGTGCGTGTTCGGCGACGGCGCGGTGGCCGAGGGCGAGTTCCACGAGAGCGCGAACCTGGCGGCGCTCTGGCAGCTGCCGATCGCCTTCTTCTGCGAGAACAACAGGTACGCGATGGGCACCGCGCTGGAGCGCGAGCACGCGCAGACCGACCTCGCGCTGCGCGCGGCCTCCTACGGCATGGTCGCGTGGTCCGTCGACGGCATGGACGTGATGCCGGTGGCCGACGCGGCGCGCCGGGCGGTGGAACTCGTCCGCGACAACGGGGGGCCGTGCTTCGTCGAGCTGCACACCTACCGCTTCCGCGCCCACTCGATGTACGACCCGGATCGTTACCGGGACAAGGCCGAGATCGCCCAGTGGCGAACCCGCGACCCTCTGCCCGCACTCGCCCACCGGCTACGGGCCGACGGAGCCCTCTCCGACGCCGACCTGAACCGGATGGAGACCGAGATCGAGGCCGAGATCACCGCGGCGGTCGAGGAGGCCGAGGCCGCACCGCTCGAAGCCGTCGAGGACCTCACGCGCTTCGTCTACAGCGACCGGGGAGCGCAGCCATGACCGCGGCGCCGGCGGTGGCCGAGCTCACCTACCGCGAGGCCGTGCGGGCCGCGCTGCGCGACGCCCTGAGCCAGGACGACCGGGTGTTCCTGATGGGCGAGGACGTCGGCCGTTACGGCGGCTGCTTCGCGGTCAGCATGGGGCTGCTCGAGGAGTTCGGCCCGGAGCGGATCCGCGACACCCCGCTGTCCGAATCGGGGTTCGTCGGGGCGGGCATCGGCGCGGCGCTCGCCGGGATGCGGCCCATCGTCGAGATCATGACGGTCAACTTCAGCCTGCTGGCGCTCGACCAGATCCTCAACAACGCCGCGACGCTACTGCACATGTCCGGCGGCCAGCTCAACGTCCCGCTGGTGATCCGGATGACCACCGGCGCCGGGCGTCAGCTGGCTGCGCAGCACTCGCACAGCCTCGAGGGTTGGTACGCGCACATCCCCGGCCTGCGGGTGCTCGCGCCGGCCACGATTGCGGACGCGCGCGGCATGCTGGCGCCTGCGCTGGACGACCCCGACCCCGTCCTCATCTTCGAACACGGTTCGCTCTACAACGTGTCCGACTCAATACCTGACGGTACGGAGGCAGTGGACATCGCCTCGGCCGCCGTCCGCCGGCCCGGCACCGATGTCTCGATCATCACCTACGGCGGCACGCTGCGAACGGTCCTCCGCGCGGCCGACGAACTCGAGCGGCAGCACGTCTCGGCAGAGGTGATCGACCTGCGGGTGCTGCGGCCGCTCGACGACGCCACGCTGGTCGATTCCGTCACCCGAACTCACCGCGCGGTGATCGTGGACGAGGGATGGCGCTCGGGCAGCCTTTCCGCCGAGATCACCGCACGGCTGGTGGAGCAGGCGTTCTACGAACTCGACGCGCCGATCGAACGCGTGTGTGCGGCCGAGGTGCCCATGCCCTACGCCCGCCATCTCGAGCAGGCTGCGCTTCCTCGTGCCGACAGCGTCGTGGCAGCCGCCCTGCGTGCGGTGGGTGGGCATGCCTGAGTTCCGGATGCCGTCGCTCGGCGCCGACATGACTGCGGGCACCTTGCTGGAATGGCTGGTGCACGAGGGTGATCCGGTCCATCGCGGGGACGTCGTCGCCGTGGTCGACACCGACAAGGCCGCCATCGAGGTCGAGTGCTTCGAGGACGGCGTCGTCGACCGGCTGCTCGTGCAGCCGGGCCAGAAGGTTCCGGTCGGGGCGGCGCTCGCGTCCATCCGCGCCGGCGAAGGCGCGGTGGCAGCGCTGGAGACCGGCCCGGCACCCCTGGAGACGGCCGCGGCACCGCTGGAGGCGCCGGCCCCGGCCGGGCCGCTGGTGACCTCGCCGCTGGTGCGCCGGCTCGCGGCGGAACGCGGCCTGGACCTCGCCGCGGTGCCGGCCACCGGCACCGGTGGGGTCGTGCATCGCCGCGATCTGCCGCAGGCACCCGCGCCGCGCACGGGCCGCGTGGCGCACCGGCGTGAGTCCGTGCGGGCATCGCCGCTGGCCCGCAGACTCGCCGCAGCCGGCGGTCTCGACCTCGCCGAGATCGGCCCTGGCGCGAAGGACGGCACCGTCCACGCGGCGGACGTCCGCCGCGCGCTGGCCGGGCATCCCACTGCTGAACCCACGCGCGCCGCGGCACCCACCCGGCCGGCCAGGACGGCCCCTGCCGCCCGCGGCGAGGCGATGCGCCGGGCGATCGGCGAGCTGATGGAGCGCTCGAACCGCGAGATACCGCACTACTACCTGACGCAGTCCGTCGACCTTGCCGCCGCGATGGCCTGGCTGCACCAGCGCAATCGGGAGCTGCCGGTGACGCAACGTTTGCTCCCCGCCGCGCTGCTGCTCGCCGCCACCGCCCAGGCCGCGGCGCAGGTGCCGCAACTCAACGGCCACTGGCGTGACGGCGGCTTCGCGCCGTCGTCGACGGTGGAGCTCGGAACGGTCGTGTCGCTGCGTGGCGGCGGCATCCTCGTGCCGGTGGTGCACGACGTCGCCAACCGCAGCGTGGTGGAGCTGATGGCGGCCGCGCGCGATCTCGCTGAGCGCGCCCGGGCAGGGCGGCTGCGATCGTCGGATCTGCGCCCGGCGTCGCTCACCGTGTCGAACCTGGGTGAGCAGGGCGTCGACAGCGTTCTCGGGGTGATCCACCCGCCGCAGGTCGCCATGGTCGGGTTCGGCACGGTGCAGGAACGGCCGTGGGCGGTCGACGGCCTGCTCGGCGTCCGGCCCGTGGTCGTCGTGAGCCTCGCAGCCGACCACCGGGCCAGCGACGGCGCCGTCGGTGCCCGCCTGCTGCACCGCATCGACCGACTGCTGCAGCGACCGGAGGAGCTATGAAACCCGAGCAAGCCCGCGCCGTCCTCAATCAAGCCCTGCTCGACATCGTCCCGGACGCCCTGCCGGAGGCCCTGCCCGACGATGCCGACCTGCGGCAGGAGCTGGAGCTCGACTCGCTGGATTTCGTGGAGCTGGTCGAGCGCCTCAGTGCCCGGCTCGGCGCACGTATCGAAGAGGACGACTATCCGCAGCTGCGCACGATGGGCAGCGCGGTCGCCTTCCTCGCCGGCCGCAGCGAGCCCGCCGCGCGGCGGCGGTCCTCGTGAAGGGTCGGCAGCGATGAGACCCGCACGCCCGGCCCCGAGGCCGCCCGAACAGCGGCCCAAAGACGATGGGGACATCACCCGCGCCTGGATCGCGGTGGCGTTCATCCCGGTCTTCTTCTTCCTGGCGATCGCTGCCGGGGAGGCGGTGATCTCGGCGCTGGGCTATCCGGTCGGTGCCGACTATCCGGGGTGGGTCGCGCTGCTGTCGGATCTCGCCGCACTCGCCGTCGCGCTGGCACCCTGCGTGACAGCGGTCTTCTACGGCCTGCGAGCCCGCCGCGCTCGGGCCCGCAACGCTGCGGGCCCGCTGCTCTGTGGTGCCGTGGCCGGGGCCGCGTTCGCCGTCCTCACCGTGGTCAGCGAGGTGGGAAATCTGGTCTGAGGCCGGGTAACCACCTGGTATGGCAAACGAACTGAACGGAAAGAAGATCGCATTCCTGGTGGCCAACGAGGGAATCGAGCAGGTCGAGCTCACCTCCCCGTGGCAGGCGGTGCAGGACGCCGGCGGCGAGCCCGTCCTCGTCGCGACGAAGACCGGCGACGTGCAGGCCTTCAATCACCTCGACAAGGCCGACGTGTTCCAGGCGACGGTCGATACGGGCGCGCTGTCGGTGGACGAGTACGCCGGCGTGGTGCTGCCCGGCGGTGTGGCCAACCCCGACCAGCTGCGCACCGACCAGAACGCCGTCAGCTTCCTCAAGCAGTGGGCACAAGCCCACAAGCCGGTCGCGGCCATCTGTCACGGGCCGTGGACGCTCGTCGAGGCTGGCGTGGTCGACGGCAAGACGCTGACCAGCTGGCCGAGTCTGCAGACCGACATCCGCAACGCCGGCGGCGACTGGCAGGACGAAGAGGTGGTCCACTGCGAGAAGGGAGACTTCCCGCTGGTGACCAGCCGCAAGCCGGATGACCTCGAAGCGTTCGACAAGGCGCTCGTGGAGCTGTTCGCCGACTCCGAGTAGTAGCCGGTAGCCAAATAGCTGGGTGGTCGGCGAGTAGTCGACATCCCGCGAGGTACGGGACGGACCCCCGCGCAGCTCGGCCCTTGCCCCCCGACAACGGGCGGCTGCGCGGGGATTCCCTCCCCGTCCACTCGCCCCTACGCTGCCGAAGGGCACTGCGAGCTTCGCATGCGGTCGGCCCGATCGGAATGGGCGCGACAACTTCGTGCCGATGTCGGCGGCACCGGATAGTGGATCTGGTCCAGCGGGTAGCGCGCTAACCGGTGCATGAGGCGGAACCGGACAGCAGGTTGCCGTTCACACCCGCCGACAGCACGACCCGCCCCCGCCGCGGGCTGGTCACCCGCAACCAGCCGGAGCGGGTGGCAGAGGCGCACCCGACGCCTGATACGACGTGCCACAGCGGGCTGTAGTGCAGGTGGATCGTGCTCGCCCCGGCCACGCGGAACACCAGCGTGACCGATGCGGTGTCGAGGTCGGCCACGTAGGCGTCGCCGGTGGCGATCGGAGGCGAGCCGATCACCCGCCACACGCGCCAGTGGGCGTCGTGCCAGGCCGGGCGGAGGTAGTCCGGTGGGTGGCGCAGCAGCTTCCCCTCGGCCTGCCCGCCGGGATCGAGCGCGACGTCCGGCAGCGCCACCCAGCGCACCGCGTTGTGGTAGAGCCACCGTCGGTAGACCGGCGCCGTCAGCGGCCGGTAGAGCACGCTGTTGTAGCCGAAATCGGCCTGCCGCTCCCACCCGCGGGCCAGCGGGAAGTAGGGGGCGACCCAGCGGGCCTCCCAGTGGTCGCGGGTGAACGGGATCTCCACCCGCCCGGCGGCCGGGTTCTGCTCCCGCAGGAACCCCAGCAGCCCGGAGTAGTACGAAAGGTTGCGGGACGGGTCCCCTGCCCCGCGCCCTACCGAGTCCACCACCGGCACGAGCGTCCAGGTCAATGCCGCGGCGAGCGCGAGCACCCCGAGCGGCAACCGCGCTCGCGACAGCCCCGGTAGGAGCCAGCACGCCAGGGGCAGCGCGATGAGCCAGCCGAGCCTGGCCAAGTTGCCGCCGATCGGATTGGGCACCAGGAACACCAGCACACCGAACGCCACGTAGCACCCGGCGAACCGGTAGAGCACGCGCTGCGTCGGACTTCCGTCCCGTGGCACCAGCAACACGATTCCGGCCGCGAGAGCAAGCGTCCCGGCGACGCATCCCCAGGGGCACGGATCGGGCCCGCTGGCACCGCCGAGCAGCAGCGCCGGGAGGAACCCGGTGACCGTCGCGGCGTACGGCAGCAGTTGTCGCCAGCTGTCGGCCGCGCTGAACGCGACCGCCACGAGCAGCAGGAAGGCTCCGGCCAGCGGGCTGGACAGCGAGCAAAGCGCAGCGAGCACACCGGCCGCGACCAGCCGGCCGGCGCGCTGCTTACGCACGGCGGCGAGACCGAAGCCGACCCCGAGCAGCAGAGGGATCTGACCGATCAACAGCGAGGCGGCGAGGGTGAGGCTGACCGCCGCGCCGTAGGCCATGTCCCGGGCGCGACGGCGCAATGGCAGACGGGTTGCGGCGAAGGCGCACAGCACGGCTGCGAACACACCGGTGCCGGCTACCCCCAGCACGTACGAGATCAGCGGATAGACGAGCGAGTACCCGGCCATCGCCGTGCCGCCGTACCAGTTGTTGTCCCAGACCGAGAGCACCGAGGTGCTGCTCAGCAACGCGCGGTATTCCTGCGCCGGCCAGTCAGGGCCCCACCGCGCGAACGCCGCGATCAACGAACAGAGCACCGCCGTCAGCACGACCGGAAGGTGGCGCAGTCGTTGCGGGCGGATCCCGAGTGCCGCCGCGGAAACGAGGCGCGCCGGGCCTCGGAGCTCGCGACCGCTCACAACGCACGCTCCTCCGACACTCGCCCGAGTCCCCGGCACGTTCCGCGGTGTCGAGCATGGACGCGCATTGCTGTGGACTCGCCCCTGCGTCAGGTAGTGCACAGGCCGGAGGGCAGGACTTTCGGCCCGGGCGGCGGTGTGCCCGCCGCTTGGTCAGACCATCGCCTCGGACGAGATGTCCGGGTGGGCACGCATGAAACCGACGATCTTCGAGGCGTAGGAAGAGAACGGCGGACACGCGATGCCGGTGCCCGCGAGGTCGGTCCGCGTGTGCTCGGTCAGGTAGTGGGTCGGATGCACGAAGTAGTCGAGCAATTCCGCGGGTATGCCCAGCAGCCCCGAAGCCCGGGGAATCCGGCCCACGGCCGCGCGCGTCAGACGCTCCGGCATGGGGATCCGCACGACCCGGCGGCCAGTTGCCTCGCCCAGCGCGTCGTACCACTCGTCGATCGTCAGCGGGTGCGGGTCGGCGATGTGATAGGTGCGGCCGAGGGACTGGGGAATACCCGACAGATGGTTCACGGCGTCGGTCACGAAGTCCCGCGGGACGATGTTGGCCCGGTATGCGGTGGGATCCCCGAAGACCGGCAGCGCGGCCACCCGGGGTTGGCGCAGCAGCAGCCGGATCGCGAAGTACAACCCGTCGTACTTCTGGGTCTGGCCGGTGCGGCTGTCGCCGAGCACGATCGAGGGACGGTAGACGGTCGCGGGCAATCCCTGCGCCATCCGCTCGCGTACCGCTGCTTCGGCGAGGTGCTTGGTCTCTTCGTAGAAGTTGTTGTACCGAGCGCCGACTTCCAGGTCGTCCTCCGCGAACGGACCGGTGTAGCGCCCGCTGACGTAACAGGTGCTGAAGTAGTGGAAGCGCCGCAGCCGGGGACACCGTGCCGCGAGTTCGAGTGCGTTACGCGTGCCGTTCAGGTTGACGCGCAGCCCGACCTCGCGAGGCACGGCGAGGTCGTAGTCCGCCGCGAGGTGCCAGAGTTCGGTGACGTCGGAGGCCAGGGCGTCGGCATCGTCGATGCCAAGCTGTGGCCGGGTGATGTCGCCGGCGACGACGTGGATGCGTCCCGACAGCTTGGGATCGTTCTCGGCCAGCTCCGCGACCCGCCGTTCTGCCTGGCCCAGGTACTTCTTCTGCACGACGCAGACGGCCGGCTCGTCGGTGCGCGCAAGGATCTTCGGAAGCAGCTCGGTTGCCAGGAATCCCGGGAAACCGGTCATGAACACGCTCGTCGGAACCACCCCCGCGTGGCTTGCTGGTGCCCTCAGAAAGGGAACCGGATGGGCGAGCAGCCCCCCGTTCGGCATCGCCCATCCGGTTCGTCAGCGTGCCGGTCCAGGTCCTGGGTGGGCCGAGCGACGCTTCAGCGATGCTGCCAACCTCATCGGGCTCGACGGCAGAGCCTTACGGCCCGCGAACGGTCGGGCCGACCGGTGCGCCGGATGGCTGGCCCTCAGCCGAGGAGGGCCCGGCCGCGCAGTTCCGCGAGCAGCGCGGCGGCGCCGGTGAAGTGAACCGCGTCCATGCCGGCCGCGCGCGCCGCCGCGACATTGCCGACGCTGTCGTCGACGTAGAACACCCCGTCGACCGGGTGCCCGAGGCGGCGGGCGAGGATCTGGAAGATCCGCGGGTCGGGCTTGGCGACCCCTTCGGCCCCCGAGACCACGACGTCGTCGAAGAGATCGAGAACCTCGGGGAAGACCTCGGGCAGGTGGTGAATCGTCTCGGCGGACCAGTTCGTCAGGGCGACCAGCCGGACGCCGCGGTCGCGCAGGGCGCGCAGAATGTCGACCGTCCCGGGGACCAGACCCCGTAGCGAGAGGGCGAAGTTGGCCCGATAGGCGGCGATCTCCTCGGCGAGGTGGGGATGACTGGCCGTGGCCAGTGCCTCGGCGTCCACCCACGACCGACCCGCGTCCTGGGCGTGATTCCACGCCCCGAAGTCGAACTCGCCGCCATGGACGAACTGCTCGGCGCGCTGCTGCCCGACCACCGCAGCGACGGCGGGCACGGGATCCCAGCACACGACGACGCCCCCGAGATCGAACACCGTCGTCGGCATGTCTGCCCTCCTCGCGCCTGATCGGGTCGCCCCCAACATCAGCACGCTACCGAGCGCACCGCAGGTTCCACCTTCCGGAACGGGCCGTCCGGCACTTGGGCAAACAGGACCAGCGAGTCACCCTGGGCGTCCCGGCTTGCAGGCGCGTTCACCTCGCGGGAGGAGGCCGGCATGTCAGGGAAATGGACGCGGAGCGCGGGTGCCGCAGCAGCGACCATCGCGCTGGTGGTCGCGAGCCTGGTCGCCATCGGCACGGTCGCGGCGCCGCGCGCGCAGGCGTTGGACAACGGCCTGGCGCTCACGCCGCCGATGGGATGGAACGGGTTCACCCGGTTCGGCCGGAACGTGACGGCGGCCATGCTGGAGAACGAGGCCCAGGCAATCGTGTCGTCCGGAATGAAGGACGCCGGCTACCAGTACGTGACTCTCGACGGCGGCTGGAACCTGCTGCAGCGCGGTCCCGACGGCCAACTGGTTCCGGATCCGGCCAAGTTCCCCGACGGCATCAAACCGGTCGTCGACTACGTCCATTCCCTCGGCCTGAAATTCGGGATCGACGCCAGCGCGGGGACCACGAACTGCGCGGGCACGTCCGCGGGCAGCTACGGCCACTACCAGCAGGACGTCGACACGTTCGCGTCGTGGGGCGTCGACTTCGTCAAGCTCGAATGGTGCGAGGTTCCGCTCGAGGACTTCCCGGGCCAGACGATCGAGCAGGTCGCGACGACGCTCGGCCAGCAATTCCGTGACGCGCTCGCCAAGTCCGCCCGTCCGATGGTGTTCGACTACAACCTGAACATCGACTGCCCGAACAACTGCGAGGCGTGGCTGTGGGGCGCGTCCGTCGCGAACGAGTGGCGGACGGCGCCGACCACGACCAACAGCTGGCAGAACGTGCTGCAGAACTTCACGCTGAACGTGCCGCATTACGCGTACGCCGGGCCGGGCGCGTGGAACGATCCCGGGCTTCTCGAGATCGGCAACGGCGCATTGACGCCGGACGAGGAGCGCACCGAATTCAGCCTGTGGGCCGAGATGGCGGCCCCTCTGACGGCCGGCAACGATCCGAGCACCATGACCGACGCCACGCGCGACATCCTCACCAACCGAGACGTCATCGCCGTCGACCAGGACCAGCTAGGCGCGCAGGGTGTTCCGGTGTCCGACAGCAACGGCAACTGGGTGCTCACCAAGCCGCTCGCCAACGGCGACCGTGCCGTGGTGCTGTTCAACCAGAACGACAGCCCGGCGACGATCTCCACCACGGTTTCCCAGATCGGGCTGCCCGAGGGGCTGTCCGCATACACCCTGCAGGATCTGTGGGCGCACACCACCACGGAGACCGCCGGAACGATCTCGGCCAGTCTGCCTCCGCACGGTTCGGTGATGTACCGCGTCGCGCCCACCAACAATCCGACGGCATACCCGCCGCAGACCGCGCTCAACGTGTCGCCCGCGGACGACCATCTGGTGGCCGGGGCGTCGACAACGCTGACCGCCACGCTCACCGACCTCGGCCGGCTGCCGCTGCGCCGGGTCGACCTGGATGTGCAACTGCCGGACGGCTGGACCGCGGAGGCCACCTCGCCCACCACGTTCCCGACGGTGCCGACCGGATACACCGTCACAGCCACCTGGCGCGCGACCAGCAGTTCGCCGCCGACCTGCGCACCGCTCACACTGCACGCGACGGCGAGCTACCTCTGGGGCGCCCGGTCCACCGCGGGCAGCACCGCCGCGAGCACGAGCGTGGTGGTCTCGTGTCGATTCACGCAGGCCTTCGACAACGTCGGCATCACCGCCGACACGAACCGCGCCCCAGGCAACCTCGACGGGCAGGGCAACAGTTACTCCGAGGCGGCCCTGGCCAACGTGGGCGTCGCGCCGGGCGGCACGATCAGCCACGCCGGGCTGAGCTTCACCTGGCCGGACGTCCCCGCCGGGCAACCGGACAACGTGGCCGCGAACGGGCAGCTCATCTCGCTCTCGGGCTCGGGCGACACCCTGGCCGTCATCGGCTCCGAGGACCACGCCGCCTTCGTGCCGGGGACGGGCACGGTGTACTACACCGACGGCTCGACCAGTCCCTTCACCGTGCAACTGGGCCGCTGGTTCCAGTCCGATCCCGGCAGGATCTTCCAGATGCCCGTCTACAACTCGGCGAGTGCGGACGCGACCCTCAAACACAACGTGTTCGTGTACTACAGCGCCGCACCGCTCGACGCCGGCAAGACCGTCGCCGCGGTGCAACTGCCGACCTTCGGCGGCCCGCTGGGAACAGGACCGAAGATGCACATTTTCGCGATCTCGGTGGGCAACGCCCAACTAGCCGTGGACTCCCAAGGCCGTAAGTAGCACCAGAACCACGGTCGTCACTGCGAACAGGCCGTGACCCAGCACCGCCGGCGGCGGGAAGTGGTCCTCGGCCGCGTGCCGTGGGCGGAAGGCATGCCGACCACGCGGTCGCCCGTGGCCGGCGCGGATCCACAAGCCGAACATCGTGGCACCGAGCGGGGCGACCATCAGCAGCACGGCGAACGCAGCCCACGCGACCTGGACCGCGCCGGCCACCAGGTAGGCGATCCACACGAGAAGTCCGGTCGCGGCCAAGCCGCCGTGGCCGAGGATGAGGATCGGTGAGAACCGCGACTCCTGAGCACGGCGCCGGGACGGCAGCCCACCATGCACCAGCCACGTACGGAGCAGGTACGCACCGAAGAGCGCGGCGAGGAGCCACGTGACGAGCGCGGCAATCCTCACCGGCCAATCAGCCCAGAACACGCACCTCGCGTCAAGTGTCTCGTCGACAGCCGGACGGCGCACACGACACCTTGCCGCGGCTGATCGGCCTTCGGCGCGGTAGGTCTTTGGTCGCTGCCTTGACACGCCCCGCTGGGCCCCGGGAACCATTCGGGCATGCAGGTGTACCGCGAACGCGAGGTGAAACTCGAGGTTCCGAACGACTGGCAGCTGCCGGATCCGGTGGGTGCCTTGCCGCCGGACGTGGGCGTGGAACGAGAGGACGTACAGCTGGCGAGCACGTATTTCGACACCGCGCACCTGGATCTGCTCCGCTGCGGGCTGACGCTGCGGCGGCGCACCGGGGACACCGACCAGGGCTGGCAACTCAAGATCCCCGCCGGTGACGCCCGCGACGAGCTCCGGCTTCCACCGGACGGTTCTTCGGTGCCTACCGAGCTGCTCAAGGTCACCCTGGGTGCGCGTGCCGGCCAGGAGTTGGCGCCGATTGCAGTCGTCAAGACGCATCGCGCGATCACCCGGGTGGTTGCCGGCGACGGCGCTGCCCTGGCCGAAATGGTCGTCGACACGGTCACGGGCTCGCACGATTCGACCATCCAGACCTGGCGTGAGGTGGAGGTCGAACTCGTCAACGGCGACCAGCGTCTTCTCACCGACCTGACGTCCTGGCTGGGTGAGCGCGGCGCCACCGCCGCCACCGTCGGCTCCAAGATCGCCCGCACGGTCGGCTACCGCTGGCCGGTGCCCGCAGCCATCGACAGTCTCGGCGATCTGCTCAGCACCTACCTCGCCGCCCAACACCAAGCGATCCTGCGCGGCGACATCGACATGCGGCGGGGCAACGAAGCTATCCACGACACCCGCGTCGCCACGCGCCGCTACCGCAGCACGCTGCGGGTCTTCGCGGACGTGCTCGATTCGCCGCGCGCCGACCAACTCGACGCAGAGTTGAAGTGGTACGCGGCGGTCCTCGGGGAGGTCCGCGACCGACAGGTGATGCGCCGGCATCTGGACGGCGCGCTTGCCGCGTTGCCGCCGGAGCTGGTGATGGGCCCGGTGGCCGACCGCATCCACCAGACGCTCGACAGTGAGCAGCGGGAGGCCGTACGCAAGCTCGACGAGGTCATGCGCGGCGAGCGGTACTTCGCGCTGCTGCGCGAGCTCAGCTCGTGGCGCGAGGAGTTGCCCGTCGTCGGACATCGACCGGCGGCAAAGGTTCGCGGCTACCTCGCGAAATCCGAGCGCAAAGTAGCCCGTCGGCTCGATGCCGTGCCCCCCGGCAACGGCCGAGCGGCAGCACTGCACCGCGCCCGTAAGGCAGCCAAGCGGGCCCGCTACACCGCTGAGCTCGGCAGACCCGTCGTCGGCAAGCCCGCGAAGAAGGTCCGCAAGCGCATGAAGGCGATGCAGGACCGTCTCGGAGGTGGGCAGGACGCTGTCATCACGGCCGAGTTCCTCCGGCGGCTCGGCGCAGCCGCGGGATCGAGACAGGGCGAGAACGGATTCACCTTCGGAATTCTGTACCAACGCGAACTCGACCGGTTTCAGCGCGCCGATCCCACGGACAGCTGACCGCAACTGTTCTTCGACGTGCGGGCCGTCGCCCGGACGTTTCGCCGCCTGTGAGGGCGGGTAACCGTCCAGCACGGGACCGCGGTACTGGACGAGGGGCGCGGTGATCGTCCCGACCCCGTACCAACTCCTTCGAGATGGGCACCGCGGCGGTGTCGGGAAGGGGAGAGCATGTCAGGCAAGCGGCGTAGCGGCGGGTATGCCGGCGACCGGGTGGCAGTCGGCGAAGACCAGACAGGCTCGGGAGCCGAGGAGAGCAAACGCGGCTTCATCCGGGCCATGGGTCTGTTTCCGGCCACGGCTCTGAACATGTCGCAGATGGTGGGCATCGGCCCGTTCATCACCATTCCCCTGATCCTGACGGTCCTGACCGGCCCGCTGGCAATAGCCGGATGGGTGGTGGGCGCTCTCATCGCCATGTGCGACGGTCTGGTGTGGGCGGAGCTGGGAGCGGCGATGCCGGCAGCCGGCGGCAGCTACGTCTACCTCCGGGAGGCATTCCAATACGGGACCGGCCGCTTCATGCCGTTCATGTTCGTCTGGTCCACGTTGCTCGTCACTCCGCTGATCATGTCGACCGGCATGATCGGGATGACGGACTACCTCGGCTATTTCTGGCACATGAGCCCGTGGATCAGCCACTGGGTGGCAGTCGGATTCACGGTGCTGACTGTCGGTCTGCTGTGGCGGCGCATCGAGTCGGTGGCAGCGATAACGAAGCTGCTGTGGGCCGGGATGCTCGTCACCGTCGGCCTGGTGATCGTGGGCACCTACTCGCATTTCGATGCCCACATGGCGTTCCATCTCCCGCCAGGAACGCTTTCGTTCGGGTCGTTCGCGGTCGGGCTGGGCGCCGGGCTGGTTCTGTCGATCTACGACTACCTCGGGTACTACACCGTGGCATACATGGGTGACGAGGTGAAGCAACCCGGTCGGGTGATTCCGAAGGCCATCATCCTGTCGATTCTCGGCGTCATGTGCATAGACCTGACGATGAACATCGGGATCCTCGGCGTCATGCCGATCAAGGCGGCCAAGGCGTCCCAATTCATCGGGACCGACGCGTTGAACGCTGTGTGGGGCAGACCGGCCGCGATCGCGGTCACCATCCTGGTGCTATGGACCGCGTTCGCCTCGGTCTACACAGGGCTGCTCGGCGCCTCGCGGCTGCCGTTCAATGCAGCCAGAGACGGCATGTTCTTCCGGCCGTTCGGCAAGTTGCACAAGACGCTACGGTTTCCGCACATCTCACTGTTGGCCATGGGTGCCGTCACCGCGATCGCGTGCTTCTTCACACTGACGACCATCATCAACGCGTTGATCGCCCTCGTGATCTGGGTGCAGTTCATCGGTCAGATCGTGGCGCTCACGATCCTGCGGAAGAAGCAGCCGGAACTGAGGCGCCCGTACAAGCAGTGGCTGTATCCGGTGCCGAGCATCATCGCCTTGGCGGGCTGGATCTACATCTTCCAGGCGTCCGGCTGGTCTTCCATTCGAATCATGCTCATCTGGACGGCCGTGGGGGTTGTGGCCTTCCTTGTCTGGGCCAGGATCGAGCGCACGTGGCCATTCGGGCCCAAGGTCATTCACGAGGAGTTCTTGGAGGAACAACAGACCAGCGCGCTGCCGGTTGCGTGACGAGCACTCCACCCGCGGCACGCTGGCCGAGGCTGGCATGCCGAACGGTATCTCAGGTCTGGGGAAGGTCCCGCCCAGGGATGGTCGCCCGCCCCTGCCGGGCCGCCCTCCGCGGGCCGATGGTCGACTCGTCGGGCCGCTACACGCCAGGAAGCGGCGCTCGCGGCAACGTGGAGAGGGCCTCTCTGATGAGCGATTCGCACGCTCGGTATCCGGCACGGATGCGGGGCGAGCTCGACCTGAATACCAGCAGGTGGCAGTGGCTGTTCAAGTGGTTGCTGGTACTGCCGCACGTGTTCGTGCTGTTCTTCCTGTGGATCGCTGTCTTCGTCACGACGGTCGTCGCCGGGTTCGTGGGGATCTTCGCCGGGGGTTTCGGGTTCGCCTCGGGCAACCTGATCGGCGTGCTCGCGATCGTCGCCGGGGCGATCCTGCTCTTCACCGGACGGTATCCGCGCGAGATCTTCGACCTGCTCATGGGGCTGAACAGGTGGTGCTACCGCGTGCTCGCCTACGTCGCATTGATGACCGACGACTACCCGCCGTTCCGCCTGGACACCGGCGGCACCGACCCCGGCTCCATTCCTCGCACTCCCCCGCCGGTGCGGCAACCGCGACAACCCGTCACCCACTGAGCACGGCACCGATGAATCAGCTCGCCCGCGGCCTCTTCCCCGGTGGCCGGCCGAGCGCTGCGAGCGTTGGAGGTCGAGATCAACCGTCGTTGGACGCGTACCGCGGCTGTCGCCGCTGCGGCGGCCGTCGCGTACAGCACCTTGGGACGGCCTTGGCATGAGCGCTGGGGGGCCACGAGCCAGGAGGTGCGGGCACCCTTGCCGGGCGACGATCTCGTGGCCGAGCCGGCCATCCAAGCCACTCGAGCGATCACGATCCACGCACCTGCGGAGCGGGTGTGGCCGTGGATCGTCCAGCTCGGAGCTGACCGGGCCGGGTTCTACAGCTACGACTGGCTGGAAAACCTGTTCCGACTCGGCATCCACAGCGCTGACCGGATAGTGCCGGGTTGGCAGGAACGCGCAGTCGGCGAGCTCGTATACGCCAATGGCACTGGAACCGGCGGCTGGTACGTCATGCAAGTCGTTCCCAACGAGGCGCTCGTGCTCAAGATGGCCGACGTCGCTGCCGGGCACCCGGCACGGCGAGACGAGCAGCGGTGGGAGTTCCTGTGGACCTTCGCCACGATTGACCGGAGCGACGGCTCCACGCGTCTTCTGGTCCGCGAGCGCGTCGGGTTCGACAGCAAGACCACGCAACTGCTCCTGTCACCCCTGGGCCTCGTGAGCTTCCTCATGACACAGAAGATGATCCGCGGCATAAAGACCCGGGCCGAGCGGACTGAACGCCCAGCAATCCCGCCTTCGGAATAACCCACCGGCCGGTAGCACGGTTCGTGGCGCCGGACCCGCAGCCCGCAGGCGTGGGCGCCGCGTTCACTCCTCACACCGAATTCGGACGTGCGATTTGCCGGGGACCGCGAGACAATGTAGCCAGTTGGACGGCCGCGTTGAGGGCCAGCGCGTCGCCCGGTGATCATAGAAACCTGGCGAATCAGCTTGACCAGTTTTGCGTGCCGAGTGCACCGGAACGGTGAGACATGCGTTCTGTATCTCAGCGGAGAGCTGGATCTTGCCGCGCGCGAAGTGATTGCGGCGGCAGCCGCGAGCGCACTCGCTGATCGGCGAACACGGCGGCTGGCTGTTGATTGCGTCGAAGTGACGTTCATCGACTGTGTGATGCTCGGCGTCCTGCTCGACCTCAACGCGCGTGCCGCCAAGGTTGGGAAGTGCCTGACGCTGCGCAAGGTGCCCGACTGCATGTGTCGGCTGCTCGCGCTGACGGGCGCAGGGTCGGCATTACCCCGGGAATGATCCCGTCCGCCGGAGCCGGAAGCAGAGGCCGAAGGACCCGGTTACCTGTCAGCGAGCCCCGGGTAGGTGGGATGCATGGCCGCGCGCCGGAGAGGATTGGCTGTGCCTCGTGTGTCGTGACTTCGCAATGCGTTTCGAGCCATCCGGCTTGAGCACTCCCGGCGAGGCTCGGCACTTCGCGGCGGCCAGCCTCGAGGCGGAGTTGTCCGGACCGGCGTTTCCATCCGCGGTTGACGCGGTGACGCTGATCGTCAGTGAATTGGTGACCAACGCGGTGCGAGCCGGCGCCACCGCGGTCGGGGTCGAGCTGGAGGTACACCGTTCGCATCTGCGCCTCTGCGTCGACGATGACGCGGAGGGTTGGCCACATCAACAGCAAGCGAGCGACGACGACGCACACGGCCGTGGTCTGGCGATCGTCGCTTCGCTGGCGGCCGGCTGGGCAGCCGAATCCACGCGTGACGGCAAGCGTGTCTGGGCCGACGTGCGCTTCGCCGAGAGCCTCACGCAGGCCTCTCCGTGCAGCCTGTGATCCCTGCTGCGCACGGCTCTATGGGCGTCCACCGACCGGATTCGGCCAGCCCCTCGGAGCGCGACGGGGTCTCGGTCTGCCTCGAGGTCCCGCGGGGGTCAATGCGTGGGCGATACTGGGATCGAACCAGTGACCCCTGCCGTGTGAAGGCAGTGCTCTCCCGCTGAGCTAATCGCCCGGGATCCGACTCGGCGCCGCGCCCTGCGCGGTGCCCGTCGCCGCTCCAAGACTACATGGCCGGCCCGGTCGTTCCGTATCGGACATCACCGGTAGGCGAACCACGCCGCCGCGGCGATCGCGGCCAGCAGCAGCATGCCGGCCAGGCCGACCAACGCCTGCACCCAGCGGGGCTGTTGCGCGACCCAAGCCGTCCAGCGCCGCAGTTGCCGGCGCACCCAGCGGAGCAGGCGCTTGGCCCACCGGTACTCGGTACCGAGCAGGCCGAGCCCGGCGAAGATGATCAGCCATCCCGGCCCGGGCAGCGGCAGCAGGATGATCCCTCCGGCGATGACCGCGACACCCACCACGGTGATACCGATCCGCCAGGCGAGGCGCCCACCGGGCAGCGCACGGATCCGGTCGCGCACCGCGCCGGCGCGCGCCACCGCGCGCCGCGGCTTGGCGCCCTCCGCGTCTGCCGCCTCGCTCCCGCCCATGCGTTCGACGGTACGGAACTGCGCCGCCGGCAGGGCGCGAGCTGTCAGGGTGTGGGAACCGGCGCACCGGGGCGGCCGGCGCGCCAGCACGACGACATGCCGGAGCAGTGCGCCAAGGCATCCGTCATCTTGTTGAGCTGCGCGAGGCGGGCCGGGCTGAGCGAACCGGCCAGGTTGTCCATCTCGTACGGGTCGGTCACCCGGTTGTAGAACTCGCGGGCGCCCGTGACGTAGCGGACGTAGGTCCACTTGCTCGTGCGGATCGCCTTGTAGGTCGGCGGGTTGCCCGCCTCGTAGCTCTGGGCATCCGGGTCGGAGGACGACAGATCCGGCCCCCAGTGCTCGACCAGCGCGACGGTCCGCCACGTCGGATGCGCGCCGTGCAGCAGCGGCACCAGGCTGCGGCCGTCCTGGGTGGGTGAGACGCGAGCACCGGCGAGCGCCTCGAAGGTCGGTGCCAGATCGATGTTCTCGACGACGTCCGGATTCGTCGACCCCGCAGGAATGCCCGGCCCGGCGACGACGAGCGGGACGTGGATGTCGGTCTCGAACGCGGTGAGCTTGCCCGCCTTGAGCCCGTGCTGGCCGAGATGCAGGCCGTTGTCGGAATTGAAGATGAACACGGTGTTCGAAAGCTGTCCGGTCTGGCGCAAGGTGCGCTCGACGGCGCCGATCATGCGGTCGACCGACTGCACGTCCTCGACCCGCTTGACGTAGATCCGGTCGAGCTTCGCGATGGCCTTGTGGTGCAGCGGCGGCTGATCGGCCAGCCACCGTGGTGCGTTGAACGGCTTCACCCCGAACGAGGGACCCCGCGGGGCGCGAAGCCCCTGGAACTTGCCGCGGTCCTGCGGCGCGGCGACGTAGGGCCAGTGCGGCGAGAACGTCGCGAGCTCGAGGAAGAACGGCTTGCGAGCGGACGCCGAGTCGCGGATGAACTGCCGTCCGGTGCCGCTGATCACGTCCGTCAGGTAGTCGGACGGCGCGCCGCCGTAATGCACGAGGCGATGGTTCTCGTTGAGGTCGTAGTTGAACTCGACGTAGCCGTTGTCGGTGACGTCCCACTGGTCCCAGCCCGGCGGGACGTGATCGGTGGGGAAGTTGTACGGGTTGTAGCCCACGGCGTAGGCGTTCAGGTACTTGCCCATCATCGCGGTGCGGTAGCCGGCCGCCTGCAGCGCCGTCGCGAAGGTCCGGTTCTCGTCCCCGTGGGCGTAGAAGGCCCCGAACCCTCCCTCGGGCGGGGTGTTGTCGATGACGTGCGTGTTGTGCGGGAAGTCGCCCGTGAAGATCGACGCACGCGACGGGCAGCACAGCGAGTCGGTGACCGAGAAGTTGGTGAAGGTCATGCCCTGCTGCTCGAGCGCGAGCACGTGCGGCATGAACTTCACCAAACCGCTGTCCAGGTCGTCGGTGAGCACGTACACGATGTTCGGCTTCGCCGAGTACGGCTTGTGCGGCAGCGACGGGTCGCCCGATGCTCCGGCCATGCTGCACGCGGTCACGGCGAGAGCGACCATTGCGAGCATCGCGGCCCACACCGCGTGCCGGCGCCACCGGCCGAAGCGCGCCGGGCCGCGCAAGCGTCGGTGCCCCGCGACGACCATGCGAGATCTCCTTCCCCCCGGTGCCGGTCGGGCCGTCCGGATGCTGCGCGCTGACCTGGGAAACCGCCGCGGTGGGCAGGCGATCTCACGGCCCACACGGGCGGAGATCCCTCTCAAACTACCGCGGCGGCTACATGGCCTCCTTGACTCCCTCACGGATCAACCAGGTGTTCACCGGGTAGGCGGTGAAGAAGCCGATGATCATGCCGACCTGCATCAGGAACCAGTACACCGGCGAGTCCGGATGCACGTGGTGCGGCGCCGGGAAGAACACGAACGCCATGAGGGCCATCCAGCCGAACAGCCCGACCTCGAACGCCGACAGCGAGAGGATGTCGGCCTTCGCGGCCGCGGTGATCCCCTTGCGGAAGCTCAGCCCACGCATCGGCGCGATCGCGAAGTACTGGAACGCCAGGCCCAAGGCGACCGCGAGCACGTAGTCGCCCACGTACTCGACGTAGACCGCCTCCCTCGCGAGGGTCAGGCCGAGGCCGAACACCGCGAACTCGGCCACGATGTCGCCGAGGGTGCAGCCGGCGCCGCAGTGACTGACCCCGACGGCGACGGTCGCCCAATGCGGTTTGTCCGGGGGTTCGTCCCGGCCGTGTCGATGCAGCCATTTCGCGCTCTTCGGACGGCCGAACCGGCGGTAGGCCCAGATCGCGAGCGGGCCGAAGTACAGGCCGGTGACCGGCCAGACCCACTCCATCACCGGCATCATCTGCCGGTAGCCGCGGCCGCGGATGTCGATCAGGATGACCGCCGCGCTCGCGAACGCCGCCGCGAGCGCGATCCAGGACACCGCGGTCAACCACGTCGGGGGCATGCGGGAGCCGGCACCTTTCTGCAAGCCGAGCAGCGATCGCCGGTCCGTCAGGCGCCGGGGCTGCCCCGATCAGGTACCCAGGGCGGGCCCGCTCATCCCGGCCGGTGGTCGACGATGCGGCGCATCTTGCCGACCGACCGCTCGATCGACTCGGGGTCCTCCACCTCGACCGCGACGCTGATCCCGATCGTGTTCTTGATCAGTTTGGCCAGTTCGGTGCCGGCTGCTGCCGCGTCGTCGGCGCTCGCGTCCACCCGCCGCTCGACGTGCACCGCGAGTTGATCCATGCGCGCCGGCCGGCTCAGGTGCAACTGGAAGTGCGGGGCGAGCGCCGGCGTGCGCAGGATGAGCTCCTCGACCTGGGTGGGGAAGAGGTTGACGCCCCGCAGGATGATCATGTCGTCGGTGCGTCCGGTGATCTTCTGCATGCGACGCATCGTGCGCGCGGTGCCGGGCAGCAACCGGGTGAGGTCGCGGGTCCGGTAGCGGACCACCGGCATCGCCTGCTTGGTGAGCGAGGTGAACACCAATTCACCCTCCTCGCCGTCGGGCAGCACGTCGCCGGTGACCGGGTCGATGATCTCGGGGTAGAAGTGGTCCTCCCAGACGGTGAGGCCGTCCTTGGTCTCGACGCACTCCTGCGCGACCCCCGGCCCCATGACCTCGGACAGCCCGTAGATGTCGGTGGCGTCGATGCCCAGCCGCGCCTCGATGTCGGCGCGCATCTCGTTCGTCCACGGCTCCGCGCCGAAGATCCCGAACCGCAGCGACGACGCAGCCGGATCGTCGCCCTGCCGCTCCATCTCGTCGACGATCGCGAGCATGTACGACGGCGTCACCATGATCACGTCCGGGCGGAGGTCGCGGATCAGCGTCACCTGCCGCTCGGTCATGCCGCCGGAGACGGGCACGACGGTGCAGCCGAGCTTCTCGGCACCGTAGTGGGCTCCCAGCCCGCCGGTGAACAGGCCATAGCCGTACGCGACGTGCACGATGTGCCCCGGACGGCCGCCCGCCGCCCGGATCGAGCGCGCCATGACCGTGGCCCACGTGTCGATGTCCGCGCGCGTGTAACCGACGACGGTGGCCCGGCCGGTCGTCCCCGACGAGGCGTGGACGCGCACGACCTGCTCGCGCGGGACGGCGAACATGCCGAACGGGTAGTTGTCTCTCAGCTCGGCCTTGCTGGTGAACGGGAACCGCGCGAGGTCGGCGAGCTCCTTGCAGTCGTCCGGATGTACGCCGGCCGCGTCGAAGGCCTGCCGGTAGTGGGGACCGTTCTCGTAGGCGTGCCGCAGCGACCACCGCAGGCGGTCGAGCTGCAGCGCCCGCAACTCGTCGACCGACGCCCGCTCGATGGGCTCCAGCTCACTGTCACCAGGGGCGTCGGGGGGCATCGGCAACTCCTAGGCGTCGTAGTCGACGGTGACCTCGTCGGTGACCGGCAAGGACTGGCAGGTGAGCACGTAACCTGCCTCGAGCTCCTCCTGCTCGAGGGCGTAGTTGCGCCGCATCCTCACCTCGCCGGCGAGAACCTTGGCACGGCAGGTGCCGCACACGCCACCCTTGCAGGCGAACGGCAGGTCGGGACGGACCCGCTGCGCGCCGTCGAGGATCGCGGTGCCCGGGGCGACCGTGACGGTGGTGGTGCGGCCGTCGAGGACGACGGTGACCTCGGCGCCCGGCCCGGGCGGCGGCTCCTCGTGGCGCACCTCCTCCGGTGGATCGTCGCCGACGTAGAAGAGCTCGCGGTGGATCCGGCGGCGCTCGACACCCAGCTTGGTCAGCACCTCGATCGCGTCGGTGACCATCCCGAAGGGTCCGCACAGCCACCAGTGGTCGACGGCGTCGATCTGCTCGACCAGCGGCAGCAGGGTACGCAGCTTGGCGGCGTCGAGGCGGCCGTTGAAAAGTTCGACTTCCTGCGGCTCGCGGCTCAGCACATGGATCAGCCGCATCCGCGCGGGGTAGGCGTCCTTGAGGTCGGCAACCTCGTCGGCGAACATCACCGTGTCGCTGCGCCGATTGCCGTACAGCAGCGTCACGGTCGAGGCCTCGTGCGCGGCGAGCACCGAGGCGGCGATCGAGATCATCGGGGTGATGCCGCTGCCGGCGGCGATGAGCACGTGCCGCCCAGGGGCCGAGAGATCCGGCGTGAAGTTGCCCGCGGGCACCTGCACCTCGACGACGTCGCCCGGCCGCACCTGGTGCACGAGCCATCCGGACACCGCGCCGCCGGCGACCTCGCGCACGCCGATGCGCGGCGCGCGGCCGGCCGGCGCGCAGATCGAGTAGGAGCGCCGTTCGTCGCCGCGGCGCAAGGTGAGCGATTGTCCGGCAGCGAACGCGAAACGCTCGGCGAGCTCGGGCGGGACGTCGAAGGTCACCGCAGCCGCGTCGTCGGTGAGCTGGTCGACGCGCCGCACGGTCAGCTTGTGGAACTCGGTGCGGGCGGCTACGGCCGGGCTCGCCACTCAGATCCCCTTCACGTACTCGAACGGCTCACTGCACTGCTCGCAGCGGTACAGCGCCTTGCACGCCGTGCCGCTGAACGCCGCGACCTCGCGGGTGTTCGCCGCGCCGCAGTGCGGGCAGTCGACCGCACGGGGCCGCGCGGTCAGGTTCAGCGGCACCGGCCCCGAGCCGCGCACCGGTGCCGGATGCGGCGGCGCGATGCCCGCCTCGGCGAGCTTGCGGCGTCCCTCGGCCGTGACCCAGTCGCTCGTCCAGGCCGGGGCGAGCCGGGTGCGGATCTCGGCCGCGGCAAACCCAGCGCTCTCCAGCCGGTGCCGCAGGTCGGCGGTGATCTCGCGCATCGCCGGGCAGCCGGAGTAGGTCGGTGTGATGGTCACCGTGACCGTCTCGCCGTCCTGTTCGACGTCGCGCAGGATGCCGAGATCAGCCAGGGTGAGAAACGGCAGTTCCGGGTCCGGAACGGACGCCGCGATCTCGTACGCGCTCGTCGCCGTCGGCGGCCCGGCGTGCGACGGCCTCACCACGTGGCGTCCGGGTACGTGCGGGCGACGGACTGCATCTCGGCGAGCAGGTAGCCCAGCGCCTCGGTGTGCACGCCGTTGCGTCCGGTGCGGCCCGCGACGGCCGCCAGCGGCGCGGCGGCCGGCCGCTCGAGCGTGGCGGTTGCGAGCACCGTGTCGAGGACGACGTCGAACTCCGCCCGGTCGAGTTCCGGTTCGACCCCGGGATCGGCGGCGCGCCGGAACAGCTCGTCGACCAGCGGCCATGTCCGGTCGAGCGCCGCCTGCATCCTCTGCCGCGAGAGGTCGGTGCCGTCGCCCAGCCGGACGACCCACTGCGCGGCGTAGTCGCGGTGGTAGGTGAGCTCCTTGACCGCCTTGCCGGCGATCGCGGCGAGCACCGGATCGAGCGAGGCGCTGAGCCTGTCGAACAACGC
This sequence comes from Jatrophihabitans sp., assembly GCA_035695205.1. GTDB lineage: Bacteria > Actinomycetota > Actinomycetes > Mycobacteriales > Jatrophihabitantaceae > Jatrophihabitans. The sequence continues at coordinate 178,626 of DASSEP010000082.1, forward strand.
GAGCCGCCAGGTGGCGAACACCAGCAGCCGGCCGACCAGTTCGGCGAAGTCCTCGTCCAGCCGCTCCACGAGCCGCACGTTGCGGAATTCCGACTCGGTGCGGAAGTAGGCGAGCCGGTCCTCGGTGGTTCCCTGGATGCCCGCCGCGCGGGCGAGCAGCATGCGGGCCTGGCCGAGCAGGTCGAGCGCGACGTTCGCCAGCGCGGCTTCCTCCTCGAGCTCGGGCATGCGGGTCATCCACTGCTGCAGCCGCTGCGAGTAGACCAGCGCGTCGTCGCCGAGCATCAGGCAGTACGTGGCAAGCGCTTCGGGATCGACGCCGTCCGGCACCGAGGTGTCGATGCCCTCGAGCGGATCGGTGAACCCGGTGCCGAAGGCCCAGCGGTGACCGGTGTCGTGGTCGTCGCCGAGCAGGTCGTAGGGGTTGTCGTTCATGTCGCTGTTCATCGGTCCTCCTCAGGACCGCTCCGTGAGGTGTTCACATGTGCGGGACGTCGTCGGGGATCTCGTAGAACGTCGGGTGCCGGTAGACCTTGTCGCCGGACGGCTCGAAGAACGGATCCTTCTCGTCCGGGCTGGACGCGGTGATGTCGGCCGCGCGCACCACCCAGATGCTCACACCCTCGTTGCGCCGGGTGTACAGGTCGCGCGCGTGGTGCAGCGCCATCTGCGGGTCGGCGGCGTGCAACGAGCCGACGTGCACGTGGTTGAGCCCCCGCTTGCCGCGCAAGAACACCTCGTAGAGATCCCAGTCGGAACGCACCGCGGCGGGCGCCGGCTCGGTCGGCACGCCGGCGGTGGGCACGGCGCCGTGGCCGCCCTCGGCGGTGAACCCGTCCCGCTCGGTCATGCCCGGGCCGCCTTCGCCTTCGCGGCGTGCGCCGCCGCGGCCTCACGCACCCACGCGCCCTCGTCGTGGGCGCGTTTGCGGTGCGCGATGCGCTGTGCGTTGCACGGGCCGTTGCCCTTGACGACGGCCATGAACTCGTCCCAGTCGACGGCGCCGAAGTCGTAGTGCCCGCGCTGCTCGTTCCACTTCAGCTCGGGGTCGGGCAGGCTCACGCCGAGCTTCTCGGCCTGCGGGACGGTCATGTCGACGAACCGTTGCCGCAGCTCGTCGTTGGTGTGCCGCTTGATGCCCCACGCCATCGACTGCGCGGTGTTCGGCGACTGGTCGTCGGGCGGGCCGAACATCATCAGCGACGGCCACCAGAAGCGGTTCGTGGCGTCCTGCACCATCTGCCGCTGCTCGTCGGTGCCGCGCATCATCGTCATCAGCAGCTCGTAGCCCTGCCGCTGGTGGAACGACTCCTCCTTGCAGATCCGCACCATCGCCCGCGCATACGGGCCGTAGGACGACCGGCACAGGGGCACCTGGTTGCAGATCGCCGCGCCGTCGACCAGCCATCCGATGACCCCGACGTCGGCGTAGCTGAGCGTCGGGTAGTTGAAGATCGACGAGTACTTCTGGCGTCCGCTGATCAGCTTGTCGGTGAGGTCGGCCCGGTCGGCGCCGAGCGTCTCGGCGGCCGAGTAGAGGTACATGCCGTGCCCGGCCTCGTCCTGGACCTTGGCGATGAGGATCGCCTTGCGGCGCAGCGACGGCGCGCGGGTGATCCAGTTGCCCTCCGGCTGCATGCCGATGATCTCCGAGTGCGCATGCTGGGCGATCTGGCGGATCATCGTCTTGCGGTACGCATCGGGCATCCAGTCGCGCGGCTCGATGCGGTGCTCGTGCGCAAGGGTCGCATCGAAGTGCTGTTCCAGGGTCTCGGTCATGCGGCCGGCCATTCCTTCGCAACCATCGTGAGGACGTCGTAGGTAGCGGCCGTGGCGCCGTCCTGTTTGGTGACGACGGCGTCCCAGCGCACCTCGCCGTAATCGCCCTCGCGCGGGCTGATCTGCTTGCACGTCAACGTCACGGTGAGTTCGTCGTCGAAGTAGACGGGCGTGAGGAAGCGCAGGTTGTCGATCCCGTAGTTGGCGAGGACGGGGCCCGGGTCGGGGTGTACGAACAGCCCCGCAGCGAGCGAGACGATCAGGTAGCCGTGCGCCACGCGGCCGTCGAAGAACGGATTCGCCGCGGCGGCCTGCTCGTCCATGTGCGCATAGAAGGTGTCGCCGGTGAACTCGGCGAAGTGCTCGACGTCGGCCTGCGTGACCCGCCGCGGCCCGCCCACGATCGTGTCGCCGATGCGCAGCTGCGCGAGCGACTTCGTGAACGGGTGCGTCCCCTCGGCAGCGCGGGGTGCGCCGGTGACCCAGCGGCCGGTGACCGCAGACAGCATCCGCGGCGAAGCCTGCACGGCGGTGCGTTGCATGTGGTGGAACACGCCGCGCATGCCGCCCATCTCCTCGCCGCCGCCGGCGCGTCCCGGACCGCCGTGCACCAGGGCGGGCAGCGGCGAGCCGTGTCCCGTCGACTCCTTGGCGTCGTCCTGGTCGAGGACGAGCAGGCGGCCGTGCCACGGCGCGACCCCGAGCACGACCTCACGGGCGAAGTCGACGTCGCCGGTGACGACCGAGCCGGCAAGGCTGCCGCGCCCGCGAGCGGCCAGCTCGATCGCCTCAGCGGTGTCGCGGTAGCCGATCACGGTGCTGACCGGGCCGAAGGCCTCGACCTCGTGCGGCTCGGGGCGGGAGGAGTCGTCGGCGCGCAGCAGCACCGGCGAGATGAACGCCCCGTGCTCGGCGTCCGCGCCGACGACCGCGACGTGCTCCGGGTCGCCGAAGACGATCCGCCCCGCCGAGTCGAGGGCCTTGAGCGAGCGGCGGACCTCCTCGCGCTGCTCGAGGCTGGCCAGCGCACCCATGCGCACGCTCTCGTCGGCCGGGTTGCCGACGACGACCTTGGCCAGCCGCGCCGAGACGGCGTCGACGACGTCGTCCATCCGATCGGCCGGCACGAGCGCGCGGCGGATGGCAGTGCATTTCTGCCCGGCCTTCACCGTCATCTCGGTGACCAGCTGCTTGACGAAGAGCTCGAACTCGGGCGTTCCGGCGGTGGCGTCCGGGCCGAGGATCGAGCAGTTGAGCGAGTCGGCCTCGGCGTTGAACCGCACCGAACGGGCGACGATGTTGGGGTGGGTGCGCAGCCGCTGCGCGGTCGAGGCCGAGCCGGTGAAGCCGACCAGGTCGTGCTCGGTGAGGTGGTCGAGCAGGTCGCCCGCCCCGCCGGACACGAGCTGGAGCGCGCCCTCGGGCAGCAACCCGGACTCCACGATGAGCTCGACGACCCGGCCGGTGAGGTACCCGGTCTGCGAAGCCGGCTTGATGAGGCTCGGGACGCCCGCGATCAGCGCCGGGGCGAGCTTCTCGAGCGGGCCCCAGACCGGGAAGTTGAACGCGTTGATCTGGACGGCGACGCCGCGCAACGGGGTCAGCACGTGCTGGCCGACGAAGGTGCCGCCGCGGCTCAGCGGTTCGACGGCGCCCTCGACGTAGATCGTGTCGTTCGGCAGTTCGCGCTTGGCCTTGCTGGCGTAGCCGAGCAGGACGCCGATGCCGCCGTCGATGTCGAACTTCGAGTCGCCGAGCGTGGCGCCGGTGCGCGCCGAGAGCGCATAGAGCTCATCGCGGTGCTCGCGCAGCATCAGCCCTACAGACTTCGCCAATGCGGCGCGCTGGTGGAAGGTGAGCTCGCGCAGGGCCGGGCCGCCGACACGCCGGCCGTAGTCGAGGGCGCCGCCCATGTCGACGCCGGCCGACGAGACCTCGGCGACGACCTCGCCGGTGACCGCGTCGTGCACCGGCTCGCCACGCTCCGGCGCGCTCCATTGGCCCTGGACATAGCTCCGCAGCACCGTCATGAACACCTGCCCCAGTCGTCCACTATTTCTGACCGTTCGTTCGGTAATGCAGTTTAGTCGCCCTCTTCAGCAAACACCGCGGTGCGGCCGTCGGGTAGTGGGAGGTGCCGCCGCGGCACCCCGGCGCGTCGCGGTCGCGATCTTCGCAAAGCTCAGCGCGTGGGAAGGCCGGCGGCCTCGAGGGCAGCGCCGACCTGCAGCAGCAGCGCGTCGGAGCCGGGACGGCCGGCCAGCATGACCCCAACGGGCATCCCGTCGTCGCTCGACCGACCGGCCGGCACCGACAGGGCAGGCAGCCGCGCCAGGTTGGCGACGACCGTCCAGCACTCGGTGTAAGGCGCCGGCAGTTCGGCGGCGAGCTCCGGCCCGGCGAGCTCGGCGTCGGCCAGCAGCGGCGCGGTCGTCGGCATGGTCGGCGAGAGCAGCAGGTCGCATGTCGCCAGCGCCTGCCGGGTCTGCTCCACGAGCCGGTGTTGCACGGCGTAGGCGCTCGCGAGGTGGCGGGCCCCGCCGTCGAGCAGCGCGCGCCCGAACTCCCAGCGGCGGGTCACCTCGGCCCCGGCCTGCCCGGTGCGGACGTAGCTCGCCAGCACCGGCACGCACGCCGCGGAGGTGATGGTCATGTAGGCATCGAGGCCGCGGACGGCGTCGGGCACCGAGACGGGCACCAGCTCGGCGCCGCGCCGGCCGAGCAGTTCCTGCGCGGCGGCGAGGCGGGCGAGCACGCCCGGCTGGTTGCCCGGCCCGCACAGCTGCTCGACGACGCCGATCCGCAGCTGCAGCGGCGCGCTCCCGGGCTCGACGGCGAGGCCGCGCCGACCGGTGAGCACGGCGAGCATCAGCGCGGCGTCGGGGCAGTTGCGCGCGAGCGGACCGACGCGGTCGAAGTCCGGCGCGAACGGCACGACGCCGGTGACCGAGACCAGGCCCGCGGACGGCGCCATGCCGGCGACCCCGCACTGGGCGGCGGGCTCGCGGATCGACCCGCCGGTGTCGGTGCCCAACGACAGCGGCGCGAAACCGGCTGCCACCGCCGCGGCCGATCCTCCGCTGCTGCCGCCGGGGCTGCGCCGCGGATCGCAAGGGTTGCGCGTCGGCCCGAACGCGGAGGTCCGCGTCGAGGCGCCCATGGCGAACTCGTCCATGTTCGCCCGGCCGAGCAGCACCGCACCGGCGCTCAGTAGCCGGGCCACCGCCGGCGCATGCCGCAGCGCCAGCACTACTTCGTGCGCGGCGGAGCCGCACGCCGTCGTGCGGCGCCGCACGTCGATGTTGTCCTTGACGACGAACGGGACGCCGGCGAGCGGGCCCAGGACCTCGCCACGGCGGCGCCGCTCGTCGATGCGGCGTGCCTTGGCCAGCGCGCGGTCGCCGTCGATCTCGACGAGCGCGTGCACGACGGGGTCCACCTCAGCGATGTGCCGCAGGTGCGCGGCGGCGACCTCCTCGGCGCTCAGCTCCCCCGCCCGAACCGCCCCGGCGATCCGCACGGCCGGCTGCGCGGTGAGCTCGGACGCGCTCGGCAGCGGGCTTGCGGCGAGCGCGCCGGTCCCCCGATTCTCGAGCGGCGCCGGCTGCATCCGGCGAGGATGACATGCCAGTGTTGCGAACAGATGACGATTCGCCCCGCTGTGGACACCCGGGCGCCGGCGCTCAGTCGGCCGGCTCGCCCCACTGCCCGGTCGACCAGGCCGTGCCGTCGGAGTCCACGCCGAATCCGTAATGCCCGGGCAGCGCCTCGAGCCAGCCCCGCGCCCGCTCCCCCATGGCGAACGCGGCCGTCGCGTAGGCGTCCACCAGTCCGATGCGCGCACCCACGACGGTCACCGACGCGAGCCCCCTGGGCGGAGTCGCGGTGTGGGGGTCGAGCACGTGCGCGCCGCGTTCGGCGATTCCCGAGGTGGCGATCGCCAGATCGCAGCCGACGACGGTCGCCACCAGCTCGTGCACGCCCAGCGGGTGCGCGATGCCCATCCGCCAGGGCCGGCCCGCCCCGGCTCCGCCGACACACTGCATGTCCCCGCCGCCGTTCACGCAGTGGTTCTCCGAGCCCGCGGCGACGAGCAGGTCGCTGGCCTGCTCGATGGCCCAGCCCTTGACGTAGCCCGAGGGATCCAGCGAGCCGGCGGCGTAGGCCGAGAAGTAGCCGTCGGTATCCGCGGTCAGCTCTGCGCACCGATCCAGCACCTCGCGCACGTCGGCGGAGCATTCCGTCGGCGTCAGCTCCCCGCGCGCCAGCCGGCTGATCTCGGAATCGGCGCGGTAGGTCGAGAACGTGGCGTCGATTTCGTGCAGGAGGCGGACCGCATCGTCCAGCACCGCCTCCGGGACGCCCGGCGCGCGGACGTCGAAGGTGAACACCGTCCCCATGCACTGTTCGACCCGGCGCGCCGAACCGAATGCCTCGTCGGCCGGCACCTCAGCGCAGCCCGGCGGCCTTGTCGAGCGCGCTCTGCAGGGACTGTTCGTAGCCGGCCGAGGTGTAGCTCGCCCCGGACACTCCGTCGATGCGGGCGCTCTGCGCCTGCATCGTCTGGCGAACCAGAATCGGCGCGGCGTAACTGTTGATCTGCTGCGACGTTCCGTCGAACGCGGTCAGCTGCGCGTAGGACACCTTGGTGATGTGCGAACCGGCGACGGTGACGCGAACCTGCACCACGCCGTACGGGGTTTGAATCGGGCGTCCGAGCAGGGTGGTGCTCGTCGGAGTCGCGGAGCGGTGGACAGCGTGGTGGTGGTTCCCCGCGTTGCCTCGCCCGGACGACTGCGAGTTCGAACGGTGCGTCGTGCGCGGCGGCTGAGGGGCGACGCTGCCGGATCCTGCGCCCGCCGGGCCGGCCAGGGCACCGGCCGCGCCGAGGGGGCTGCCGTGGGACTTGAAGCTCAGCAGGCCTACCAGCCCCAGCACCGTCCCGGTGACGCTCAACAGGACACGTTTCACAACCAAACCCCAGGGATTCTCATGGTCTAGAACTCGAACGACTCGTTGTGGATGTGCGCTTTGGGGACGCCGGCCTGCAGCAGCGACTCACGGGCGGCATCCATCATCGGTTCGGGGCCGCACAGGTAGACGTCGTGCCGGCTCAGATCTGGAACGAGCCGCTGCAGGCGCCTGGCCGACAGGTGGTCGTTGGCGCCGTGGCGTGGCGGGCCGACGAGGTAGTGCACCTGGGCTCGGCGCCGCTGCGCTATGCGGTCGAGCTCCTCGCGCAGCACGATGTCGCGAGGCGTGTTGACCCGATACAGCAGGGTGATGTCGCCCGGCCCACCCGGCAGCGACTCGAACAGTGCACGCAACGGTGTGATGCCGATTCCGCCGGCCAGCAGCACCACCTTGGGCCGCTGGCGCAACGCCGCCGTCAGGCCGCCGTACGGCCCCTCGGCGAGTACGCGGGTGCCGGGCGGCAGCCGGAGCAGCGCAGCGCTGTGGTCGCCGACCACCTTCGCCGTCAGCCGCAGCACGTCGTGCCGCGGCGGGGCAGAGAGCGAGTACGGGTTGGCCGCCCACCACATTCCCGGCGCGAGGAAGCGCCAACGGAAGAACTGGCCGGGTTCTGCGCGCAGCCGGTCGAGATCTCGCCCGGTGACGGCGACGGACACCGTCTGCTCGTTCTCCCGCGTCACGCTCACCACCCGCATCCGGTGGCGAAGAGCCGTCCGCACCGGGGTGAGCAAGCGGTACCAGACCAGCAGCGCCGCAACCACCACGTACAGCGCCGACCAGGCCCACCGCGCCGCGGCGTCGAAGCGGAAGTCGGCCCCGGTCGCGAACTGGTGGCTGAACGCCAGCGCGATCGCGAGGTAGGTGTAGAGGTGGATGTAGTGCCAGGTCTCGTAGCGCAACCGCCGCCTGGCTGCCCGCGCCGACGCAATACCGATCGCGACGAGCAGGCCCAGGGCGACCGTTGCCATCAACACGTCCGGATAGGACGTCAGCAGGGTTCCGGTCTGGCTGACGACGCCGGTATGCGCGAGCACCGCGTAGCCCCAGATGATCAGCAGCGTGTGGGCCACGGCAAGGCACACGGTGTAACGACCGCCGTGGGCGTGCCAGCGGGCGAGCCGGTCGGTACCCAGCCCTCGGTCGAGCGGGGGGATGCGCGCCATCAGGACGAGCAGGACAACCACTGCGTAGCCGGCGAGCAGCCCGGTGATGCGCCCTGCGTTGGTGAGCCAGTCGCCGAGCCCACTCACCGTGGTCGTGTCCCGCCACCACAGACCGACGACGGCCAACGCCCCCAACGCGATGCCCCAGAGCACGCCGCGGGGGCTGACCCGCGGCCTCGCCGAGGTGCGGGCGTTCGCCACGACATGCCGCGTCGCGTGTGTCGCCGTCGCCTGCACCACCGTGTGCGCCGCCTTCCGTCCGGATCAACAGTTCTCGATCGAGCATGACCGCCGGACCTCTGCGCTTGCGCTCAAGCGGCTGTGTTTTCCCGACATCGCGGTAACGGGCGCGCGGCGGCATGGTCAGGCGCTCCCGGGTGAAAGGGTGCCCGGGAGCGCCTGACCGAGCAATCGCGACGCCACCCGACCGCCGGCTCAACCGCCGGCGTGATTACCGGACGTAGTGCGCGGTGCCCGCGTAGTACGCCGTCGCGACCCGGCGCTCGCGAATGGTGGGACGGTTGAGGTTCAGCACGAGGTGGACACGCCACGGGTTGACCGACCGGTCGATGCCGTCCCGCCCGGGTCCGTAGAGCGACCCGCGACCGCAGCTGTAGGTGCCGTTCCAGCGCGGATGCCCCTTGACCGACCCCCATGCACCGCCGTCGCGCACGAGGCAGTACCCCTTGCCGAACAGCCCCAGGGCCTGCGGCGACGGGTGGGCGGGCGCCTTGACGTTGCCGAACGAGCCGGTGTAGCGGATGCGGGCCAGCTTGTGAACCCGAGGATCGCGCATGCACAGCACGGTGTGATGCGTCGACTTCCAGCAGGCCACCGTGTATGTCGCCGAGAAGCCGCAGTAGCGGATGTTCGGGTCGACGGCGACGTAGGACGGGCCGCTGTCGCATGTGAAGCCGGGAATCTTCTGCTTCACGACCTTCCAGCCGGCGACCGGTGTGCCGTTGTCGTACACCGGGCGGACGACGATCTTGGCGGTCCGGTGCAACTGGGCAGCTGACGGGCCGGCCGCGCCGGCCGGGCCGGCGGCGGCGACCGCAGCGCCGCTGGTGACGAGCGTGGCCAGGGCGGCGAGCAGGACGAGTAGACGACGCATGGCAGACATCCGTTCGGGAGTGGGTTGGTGGACTGTAGAGCCTGCTGCGGGCGCGGGCTGATACATCCGATGGACACCGGACCGCACGTTCTCGTTGCACTGATTCGCCCGAACGCACCGCCGGACGAGCGACCCTGCCCGCCGGCCGCAACCGGCGATATCGTGGCGGCGGGCCCGGCGGATGGGAACTCACCCACCTTCCGCGCGGAAAGGTTGCATCATGCAACGGAACATCGTCGTCATCGGCGCCTCGGCCGGAGGGATCGAGGCGTTGCGGACGATCATGGCCGGCCTGCCGAGCGACTTTCCGGCGACGGTGCTGGTGGTTCTGCACCTGCCGTCCTACGGAAACAGCGTGCTCCCGGCGATCCTCGGCCGGGCCGGCCGGCTGCCGGCCACGCACCCGGTGTCGGGTGAGGCGCTGCGCCCGGGGCGGGTGCTCGTCGCACCCGCCGATCACCACCTGGTGATCGAGGGGGGCAGGGCGGTCCTGACGCGAGGCCCGAGCGAAAACGGGCACCGGCCGGCCATCGACGTGCTGTTCCGCTCCGCTGCGCGTGCCGCGGGCCCGCGCGTCGTCGCCGTCGTGCTGTCCGGGGTGCTCGACGACGGCACGGCGGGGCTGAGCGCGGTCATGGCGCGCGGCGGAACGTCCATCGTTCAGGATCCGAAGGACGCCCTCTACTCGGCGATGCCGGAGAACGCGCTCGCCCACGTCGCCGTCGACCACGTGCTGCCGGCCGAGCGGATCGCGCCACTGCTCGTCGAGCTGTGCGCCGCGGACAACCCGAGCGCCGATCCGGTCGATCCCCTCGATCCGCCCGCCTTTCTCGACATCGACGCGGAGGTTCCGGGGTTGTCCGGCACGGCCATCGATGTCGCTGGCCGGCCGGGCACGCCGTCCGGGTTCTCCTGCCCGGACTGCGGCGGGGTGCTGTGGGAGATCCACGATTTCGATCTGGTCCGGTACCGCTGCCGCGTGGGCCACGCCTGGTCGGCCGAGAGCTTGCTGGGACAGCAGGCGACCCAGCTCGACAGCGCGCTGTGGATGGCGTTGCGTGGGTTGGAGGAAAAGGCGGCGCTCGCCCGCACGCTCGCCGACCGCGCCAACGAGCGGCACAGCCCGCTCAGCGCGAAACGCTTCGTCGAACAGGCGGGCGAGGCGTCGCGGGCCGCTAAGCTGATCCGCTCGATGCTCGAGGCCGGCGTCGGCATCCCGCACGTGGAGCCGGAGACGACACGGATGGAGTGAGCACGTGGCGAACAGCAAGCCGGCCGGCGACGAGCCCACGCCTGCCACCGACACGGGTGGCGGTGTCGATCCGGCGTTCGAGCGGCTGCTCGAGTACTTGAAGGAGAGCCGCTCCTTCGACTTCACCGGGTACAAGCGCACGAGCCTGATGCGCCGGGTGCGACACCAGATGAGTCAGGTCGGCGTGGCCGACTTCGGCGACTACCACGACTACCTACAGGTCCACCCGGGTGAGTTCACCCAGCTGTTCGACACGATCCTGATCAACGTCACGAGTTTCTTCCGGGACGAGGAGGCGTGGAGCTACCTCTCCTCCTCGGTCCTTCCCGAACTGCTGAAGACAGCCGGGACGCACCCGATCCGCGTGTGGAGTGCCGGATGCGCGAGCGGCGAGGAGGCCTACACCCTCGCGATGTGCCTGGCCGAAGCCCTCGGCATAGATGGGTTCCGCGAGCGCGTGAAGATCTATGCCACCGACGTCGACGAGGACGCGCTGGCCGTCGCACGCCAGGCGGTATACGCGGAAAAGGACCTCCGCACCCTGCCGGAGGGTTATCTGGAGCGCTATTTCGAGCCGGTGAACGGCAAGTTCGCGTTCCGCAAGGACTTGCGTCGCAACATCATCTTCGGCCGGAACGACCTGGTACAGGACGCTCCGATCTCGCGCATCGACCTGCTTGTCTGCCGCAACACGCTGATGTACTTCAACGCCGAGACCCAGGGCCGCATCGTCGCCCGGCTCGGCTTCGCGCTGAAACCCGACGGCGTGCTGTTCCTCGGCAAGGCAGAGATGCTGCTCAACCACGCGAACGTCTTCGCGCCCGTCGATCTCAAGCGCCGGTTCTTCCGGAAGGCGACCCACGCGCGGGCTGAAGATCCGGCCGCCACCATGGTCCGGCCGGCGCCCCAGCCCCGGGTCGGCGCCGACGAGGACCACGCCCTGCACACGCAGGCACTCCTGGCGAGCCCGGTCGCGCAGATGGTCGTCGACATGCGGGATCGGCTGGCGTTCCTCAACCACCGCGCCGAGACGCTGCTGGCTCTCGGTGAGCGCGACCTCGGCCGGCCGTTCAAGGATCTCGAGGTCTCCTACCGGCCCGCGGAACTGCGCTCCCAGCTTGCCGCCGTTCGCGAGGACCGGGCTCCGGTGTGGCTGCGAGGCGTGGTGTGGCACCGCTCCGCGAAGGAGCGGCTCGTCCTCGACATCCAGCTGGTGCCGCTGACCGACGAGCGATCGCGGCTGCTCGGCGTTGCGATCATGTTCAACGACGTGTCCGGGATCCGGCGACTCCAGGACGAACTCGAGACGTCCAATCGACAGCTCGAAACGGCGTACGAAGAGCTGCAGTCGACCAACGAGGAACTCGAGACCACGAACGAGGAACTCCAGTCGACGGTCGAGGAACTCGAAACCACGAACGAGGAACTCCAGTCGACCAACGAAGAGCTGGAAACCATGAACGAGGAGCTGCAGTCGATGAACGACGAGCTCCAAGCGATCAACGACGAGCTGCGCGACCGCACCACCGAGATCTCCTCGCTCAATCAGTTCATGGAGTCGATCCTCGGCAGCCTGCGCGCCGGCGTCATCGTCGTCGACCGCGACCTGCTCGTGCAGGTCTGGAACAGGCACGCCGAGGACATGTGGGGGCTACGCGAGGACGAGACCGTCGGCCGGCACTTCCTCAATCTCGACTGCGGCCTGCCGGTCGAGCAGTTCACGCCGCTGCTGCGCGAGGTGTTGCAGGAGGGACGCGCCGACGGCGAGCTCCTCTTCACGGCCATCAATCGCCGGGGACGATCGGCCACCTTCCACGTCGTCGCCAGCCCGCTGAGCGCCGACGGCGAACAGCCGACCGGTGCGCTCCTGCTGCTCGATCAGCTCGAGCCCGGGCAGTCGGACTGAGCCCGTGTCAATGCCTGCCGGCTCTGCCGGTCAGAGGGTGTCGATCTCCCACATGGCGTGCCGGAGCACCGTTTGCTCGGTGCCCGGGATGGACAACGCTCCGTGCACGAACGCGTCGATCTCCAGCCTTGAACACGCGCCGCCGACGGCGAGGTACGCGGCGAACAGGTCCTCCAGGAGGATGCCCCGCTCTTGCAGCCATCGGGGAACGTCAAGACGCCGACCGTGATCCAGTCCGTTGCTCTGCCGGTCCTCCGCCCGCCAGGTGGTGGCGTCGCGCCGGGCGCGCGCGGCCTGGAGCGAGGCACGGGCTCGTTCGGCCCGGCGCACCGCGTCGGCGAGAGCGTCCGCGGCGTCGGCGACATTGCTCGCCCTGACGGCGACAGCTTGGCTCAGCGCTTCGTAGCGACGACGGCAAGACGCCGCGCGCCGCTCAGCCGCGGCAGCGGCCGCCCGGTAGCCCTGGAACTCCGTAGGTTGCATCCCGTTCTCCCAGCGGAACGGCAGCGGCTGGCTGTGTAGCCGACCAAACTCACAATACCGGGCGAACGGTGCGCCCGCGCCCGTTACTCGCCGGGGCCGGCACATCCCAGGTCTCAGCGCGATGAACCCCGCTGAGCGCTTGACGCGAGGCCGCTTTCGTACGCGCGCGCCCACTCGACCATGCGCGCGCAGAGCGCAGCAGCACTGTCGCGATCGATGCGGCGGCTCGTACCGTGCTGGAGCACCACGGTCTGGGCCTCGTAGAAGGCAGCGTCATAGGGCACCGGCCCGGATCGCGCCGCGATGTCGGCGAGGAAGGAGACCGGTTCCCGGTTCAGTCGGGCCAGCTCGTCGTGGTCGGGTCGGTCGGTGTCGTGCACGAACGGCAGGTTCTGCATCTCGCCACCCCAGCTCATTTCTGAGGATCCCGACCGGCTCCCCGAGGCCGGAGGGCTGTATTCGCAGAGCTAAACAGCGGCCTTCAGCGGCGGCATCCGTGCAATGCACTGAAAATTCGACGTTGCTCCGGGCCCGAGCCTGACCGACAATCGAGGGGTGACCCGGCCGGCCGACGGGCTGCGCTGGGCGCAGCGCAGCCCGCTCACCCGACGCGAACTCGAGATTCTCGACTTCGTCGCCGCGCGATACACCAATGCCGAGATCGCCGCCGCGCTGACGATCTCCAAACGCACCGTGGAAAGTCACGTCTCGGCACTGCGCCGCAAACTCGGCGCGGCCGACCGGCCGACGCTGATCGCGGTCGGCAGCCACTTGACCGTCGGCTTGGCAGTTGTTCCCGGCCCGGCGCGAGACGGTCGTCCGGAACCGCGCGAACCGGACGGCGCCGAGCAGTCCGTCCACCCCGGGCCGGTGAGCTCCGGACACTCGCTGGAAGCCGCGGAGGCGAAATACCGGCTACGCCAACTGGCCGCCTCGACGCGGGAGGCCCGCGTGCGCGCCGCCGGCCTCCGGAGCCGCTCGATAGCTCGGATACAGATCAGCATGCAGCGGGTCTCCCTCACGCACGTCACGCTCGAGCGGACCCAGGAAGCCCTCGCCATCCCGGCGTCGATTCCGCAGACCTCGTTCCGCACCCCCGCCGCGTCGCGCTGACGCACCGCGGCCGGGGGCCTTTGCCTCTGTAGTGCCGGGTGCCCGGCCGGTGGGACGTCCCGACCGCACAGGGGCCGCATCTCCCTGATCGGGCGACATTCGCCCCTGACGCGTTCGTCCCCCACCGCCGAACCTGCAGGAGAGGCAACCGAGGAGCGCGTCATGTCCGTTGCTACCTATCCCGTCCGGGTCGACGGGACGCTGGATCCGCGGGTGAGCCGCTGGCTTTGGCTGGTGAAGTGGCTGCTCGTGATTCCGCACTACTTCGTCCTGGCGTTTCTGTGGCTGGCGTTCTGCGTGGTCAGTTGCATCGCCTTCTTCGCGATCCTGTTCACCGGCCGCTATCCACGCGCGTTGTTCGACTTCAACGTCGGCGTATTGCGATGGACGTGGCGCGTCTCGTACTACAGCTACGGGGCTCTCGCGACCGACCGGTATCCGCCGTTCACGCTCGCCGAAGTGCCGGATTACCCCACGCACTTCGAGGTGAGCTATCCGGAACACCTGTCTCGCGGGCTGGTGCTCGTGAAGTGGTGGCTGCTGGCGATCCCGCACTATGTCGTGGTCGGCATCTTCGTCGGCGGCAGCGTCTGGGGCGTCTGGTGGGCCGACAACAACGTGGGCGTCTTCCCCGGCGGGCTCATCGGGATCCTGGTGCTCGTGGCGGCGGTCGTCCTCGGCGTCACCGGCCGCTACCCGCAGCAGTTGTTCGACTTCGTCCTCGGGTTGAACCGATGGGTGCTGCGAGTGGCCGCCTACGCCGGGCTGATGACCGACGAGTACCCGCCGTTCCGGCTCGACATGGGCGGCGCGGACCCGTCGAGCATCGTGACGCTGCCGGGTTCGGCTCCTCCGTCTGTGGGCGGCGTGCCGATCACCAAGGCAGCGCCGCCGCCGAGCGGTTGGCAGGCCGGCCAACCGCAGCCGCAGGGGCCGGCGCCCCGGGTCTGGACCGGGGGCCGGGTCGTGTCGTTGGTGCTCGGCTCGCTGCTGGCGTTGGTGTCGCTGGCGGTGCTTGCCGCGGCGGGCGCGACGACCTGGTTGGACAACAGCCAGCGTGACGCGGCCGGATATCTGAGCACCGATCCCCACACGTTCACCACGCCCTCGTACGCGGTCACCAGCGACAGTATCGATCTGGGCACGGCCAGTGATCTGTTCACGCCGGCCGACCTGTTCGGCACGGTGCGCATTCGAGCGACGTCGAACCGCCCCGCCGGCGTGGTGTTCGTCGGCGTGGCTCCGGCAGCCGCGGTGGAGCGCTACCTCGGCGGGGTGAGTCATGCGGTGGTGACCGACTGGACCAACGGGCACACCGACTACCGCCGGGCGGCGGGCGGGCCACCGCCGCTCCCGCCGATCGCGGCACGGTTCTGGACCGCCCACACCGCGGGCATCGGGACGCAGTCGCTGACGTGGCGTCCCAGCAGCGGGCAGTGGATGATCGTCGTGATGAACCCGTCCGGACGACCGGGGATCTCGGTCTCGGCTGACGCCGGCGCGACGATTCCCGACCTCGGTTGGGTGGCCGTCGCGCTGTGGGGCCTGGGCATCGTCCTCGGGGCGGGCGCCGCCGCGCTCGTCGCAGTGCCGGTCATCAGGGCGGGCCGGGCTTCTGCCATGGCCACCGGCCGGTGATCTCGAGTTCCAGCGAGAAGCTCAGGAACGTCCGGATCAGCACGATCAGGCCAAGCACCAGGACGCTGTCCAGCGTCGGCGTGACGGCCACCGTGCGCACGATGTCGGCCGCGATGAGGATCTCCAGACTGAGCAGTACGGTACGGCCGAACATCTGCCGGAAGGTGCGATAGGCGTCCGCGCGGCCGTCGCCGATGCGCGTCGCCGTCACCGCGACTGTGACCAGGCCGCCGACCACGAGCACGCCCACACCGACGCCGTCGATAACGGTGCCGATCGTCTCGATCACATCGGAGAAGGACATCCGCGTTCCGGGATGGGGGCCGAGCCTGCGAAGGCGCTGCAAGGCTCCTGGTTCACACGCCGACGACTGCCTCCGTGCTGCCCGACCGAACGGCTGCGGCGAACCGCTCGTAATCTCTGTCGTTCTGGTCGGCGTACCGGACGGCGAAGTCGACCATGGCGTCGTCGAAGTCGCTGTCGTCGCCGAGGTACGTCGCGAGCGCAACCGGATCCCCGGAGCGCGCGTGCGCCCTCGCGAGCGTCCACCCGCACATGCCGCCGTAGAAGGTCATTCCCGTCGGCGTCATCGACTCGATCGCCGGCGAGCCCTTCATGTCGCGCAGCTGCCGCCAGTAGAAGTGCCGGTTCTCCGCACCCTTCGTCCAACCGAGGAAGATGTCGCTCGCGGCCTGCATCATCCGTTGCCCCTGCACCACCCGCTCGCCGTGGTGCCGGAACCGGCTCTTGCGCAGATGCCCTTCGAGCACCGACGAGGTCGCCTCCTTCACCTGCAGGAACAGCGGGTCGTCGGCGTCGCGACCCTGCAGCAGGACGATGAACGCGCGGGTGCCCACGCTGCCGACCCCCACCACCTTTCGCGCGATGTCGATGATCTGGAAGCGCTCCAGCAGCTTGCGCCGGTCGTCTTGCAACGTGGCGCGGTAGGCACGGAACTGGTCGTGCACAAGCTGCTGGGCCTGTTCGGCCGACATGCCATACATTCCCGCCAGTTCCCGTGCAGGCACGACGATCGGCGGCTGGCTGACGATCTGGTACCGGCCGTCGACCCGCTCCCCCAGCTTGGACAGCGCCTGCAGGCTGTCGCGGGTACGCGCCTTTGCGGCCGTCTTCACAGCCGTTCGGCCGGCGCGCTTGGCGTCCTTCGCCCGTTCCTTGGCCTTCTTGGCCTGCTTGCCCTTGGCCCCCTTCGCCAGGTCGACTTCCTCGCTGATACGGCCGCGCACGGCGCGCATCAGGCTCTTCTCGTCGAGACGCGCGTACCAGATGTCCATCGTGCGCATCTGCGAGAACCCGGCCATCGAGTCCCGGTACGCGGTTACCGCGGACAGCGCTGCCGCCCGCGCGTCGCGTTCGGCGAATCCGTTGTTGCGTCCGGCGATCACGAAGCTGGCAGCCATCCGCTTCACGTCGTACTCGAACGGGCCGGGCAGCGTTTCGTCGAAGTCGTTGAGATCGAACAGGAGCAGGCGTTCGGGGGACGCGAACACGCCGAAGTTCGACAGGTGCGCGTCGCCGCAGAGCTGGACGTCGAGGCCGGCCGTGGGCGTCTCGGCGAGATCAGCGGCCATGATCTTGGCGCCGCCACGGTAGAAGGTGAACGGCGAGACGAGCATGCGCCCGTGGCGCACCGGGACGAGATCGGGCTCGCGGTCGTTGTCCTGCTCGGCGAGCAGGGCGAGCGGGTCCCGACGGTCAGCGGCGGGCTCCCAGCTGCGGTGCTCCGTCGGGGGGATCAGCTCGCGAGCCTGCCTGCCCCGCGCAATCCGTTCCTCGACGCTGGGATGCGCCACCTTCGCCACGGCCACGACGACCACCTCCGCGGCCGACCCTGCGTCACCAGGCCGGCGATGACGTCACCCGGTGCGGATGAGCCGCGGGTTGTGCCGCGGCGCCGACACTGGGCACGAGCGGCAATCCACCGGCGAGTTCGACGAAAGAGGCAGGTCATGGCCAAGCACGACAACGACGTCCTGTACGTGATCGCCGCGGCGTACGACGACACCGACGCCGCGATCAGCGACTACCAGGCCGTCAAGGAGCTCTACCGCGAGATCCGCACCTCGCACGACTTCGACGCCGCCGTCGTCGCGAAGGATGAGCGGGGCAAGGTGCGGATCGTCAAGAAGCACGAAGAGCCGACGCGGCACGGCGCCGCAGTCGGTCTCGGCTGGGGGCTCGCGGTCGGTGTCGCGGCCGTCCTGTTCCCGCCCGTCGGCATCGGGATCGCCGGGGCGGGCGCCGGCGGCGCTGCCATCGGCGCGATCGCCGGTCATGTCAGCGGCGGGGTGTCCCGCAGCGACCTGAAGGAGCTGGGTGAGGCCCTCGACGCCGGCCAGGCCGGGCTGATCGTGGTCTACGAAACCTCGCTCGCCGACCAGGTGGCCGCCAACATCAAGGCCGCCAACCGCGTGCTCGCCAAGCAGACGGAGATGACCGCTGACGAGCTCGCCGCCCAGATCCGCGCGCGCGAGACCGAACCTGTGCCCCGCAAGGCCGGATGAGGGCGGCTGCTAGAGCCAGTCCTTGCGTTTGAAGACGGCATAGAGGGCGACCGACAGCAGCACGATCACGGCGGTGGAGGTGTAGAAACCGCCCGGGTGGCTGAAGCCCGGATACGGGACGTTCTGCCCGTAGAAGCCGGTGATGGCAGTCGGCACCGCGATGATCGCCGCCCATCCCGTCACCTTCTTCGAGATGATGTTGAGCCGGTTGCCCTGGATCGTCAGGTTCGTCTCCAGGATGCTGGTGACCAGGTCGCGCAGGCTCTCCGTCCACTCCGTGGCGCGCAGCACGTGGTCGTAGACGTCCTGGTAAAAGGGCATCATCGCGTCGTCGACGATGCGCACGTCGCGGCGCAGCAGCGTGTTGACGACTTCGCGCATCGGCAGGATGACCCGGCGCAGCAGCACGAGACTCTTGCGGAGCTGGAAGGAACGCCGCTGGACGTTCTCCTGGTCCTGCGCGGGCAGGAACAGGTCGTCTTCCAGGTCCTCGATCAGATCGTCGAGCTGCTGCACGGTGTCGAAATGGCCGTCGACGATGAAGTCCAGCAGGCCGTGCAGCAGGAAGGCCACACCGTGGCCGGCCAGGTCGGCGGCGGAGTCCCAACGCGCGACGACGCGCTCGATGTCGAACCGCTCGTCCTTGCGTACGGTCACCAGCGCGTGCGCGGTGATGAACACCGCGACTTCGCTGACCTCCAACTCACCGGTATCTCCGTCGAGATGTGCGGTGTAGGCCGACAGGAACGCGTGGTCGCGGTAGTGGTCGAGCTTGGCACGCTGATGCGGATGGATGGCGTCCTCGACCGCCAGCCTGTGCAGGCCGAGCTCGTCGGCGAGCAGATGCAGATCGGCGGCGTCCGGCGCGCACAGGTCCACCCAGACCACGGCGTCGGGCAGGTCGAGATGTTCGGAGACATCGGCCAGCGGGAAGTCCTCGTCGGTCAGCAGGCCGTCGCGGTAGCAGCGGGTGCGGGGCATGCGCGTCACCCTAGGGCTCGCCGGTGGGGCGGCCGGTGATTGCGGCTCGACTGCGCGGCGCCGGGCAGCGGATCGGCGAGGTCCTTTTCCCGGCCTGTCGCGCGACCTATGGTCCGAGATGCGCGATCATCGGCGCACGACCCGACCAGAGGAGCTGAAGAGAATGCTGCGTGGTTTCAAGAACTTCTTGATGCGCGGGGACGTGATCGTCGTCGCCATCGGGCTGGTGGTCGCACTGGCCTTCAGCACGCTGATCAGCGCCTTCACGACGAACGTGATCAACCCCCTCATCGCCGCGGCGCAGGGCAACACGACCGGCCCGGGGCTGGGCTGGCAGCTGGTGAACGGCGGCGGAAACGGCACCTACGTGAACCTCGGCGCGTTCATCTCGGCGATCATCTACTTCCTGATCTTCATGGCCGTCGTCTACTTCGTCATCGTGCTGCCGTACAAGGCGGTGATGAAGCGGCGGGGCAAGACGGTGTTCGGCGATCCCGCGCCCACCGCGACGTGCCCCTCCTGCCTGTCGGACGACCTGCCGATCGGGGCGACCGTGTGCAAGCACTGCGCCCGTGACCTGCCCGGACCGGCGCCGCAGAGCGCGGCGACGACCAGCGACAGCGCCTGATCGGACCGCGCGCCTCGTCTGCCAGGAATGAGGCGCGCGGACCCGTCTGCGTAGTTGGCTTCGATCGGGGGACGAATCGGCCGATCGATGCCAGGGGGTTTGCGATGACAGCCGTGCCCGCGCCGGCAACCGAGACGATCATCGTGCAGCACGAGCAGCTGGCGAAATCGCTGCCGATGCACGACGAGCAGGACTTCGCCGACGCGAACCGCGGCTTCCTCGGCGCGCTCGAGCCCGGTGTGGTCACCGACGCCGCCGGACGCGTGGTGTGGGACAACGACTCCTACGCGTTCCTGACCGGGGAAGCGCCGGTCACCGTGAACCCCAGCCTGTGGCGGCAGTCGAAGCTCAACTCCGTCCAGGGACTGTTCGAGGTCGTGCCCGGCCTCTACCAGGTACGCGGGCTGGACCTGTCGAACGTGTCGTTCGTCGAAGGCGAGCGCGGCGTCATCGTCATCGACCCGCTCATCTCGGCCGAGTGTGCGGCGGCCGCGCTGGCGCTGTACCGCAAGCACCGCGGGGATCGTCCGGTCACAGGGATCATCTACACGCACAGCCACGCCGACCACTTCGGAGGCGTGCGCGGTGTGGTGGCACAGCAGGACGTCGACTCCGGGGCGGTGCCGATACTGGCTCCGGCCGGCTTCGTCGAGCAGGCGGTGAGCGAGAACGTGTACGCCGGCACGGCCATGGCGCGCCGCGCGGGCTACATGTACGGCGCGGCATTGCCGAGGGGACCGCAGGGCCAGGTCGGCGCCGGACTCGGGCAGACGACCTCAACGGGAACTTTCGGTCTGCTCGCGCCGACCGTCGACGTCACCACGACGGGCCAGGAAGAGGTCGTCGACGGCGTGCGCATGGTGTTCCAGATGGCACCGGGCAGCGAGGCGCCCGCCGAGATGCACATCTACTTCCCGCAGCGGCACGCCCTGTGCATGGCCGAGAACGCCACGCATGTGCTGCACAACATCCTCACCCTGCGCGGTGCGCATTTCCGGGACGCACATGCCTGGGCCGGCTACCTCACCGAGGCCATCGACCTGTTCGGCGACGACCTGGAGCTTGTATTCGCATCGCACCACTGGCCCACCTGGGGCCGCGAGCGCGCGGTGGGCTTCCTGGCCGCCCAGCGGGACCTGTATGCCTACTTGCACGACCAGACGTTGCGCATGCTGAACCAGGGGTTGACCGGCGACGAGATCGCCGAGGAGATGGTGCTGCCGCCGGCGCTCGAGGAGGCCTGGCACGCACACGGCTACTACGGCTCGGTGAGCCACAACGTGAAGGCGATCTACCAGCACTACATGGGCTGGTACGACGGCAACCCGGCGCACCTGTGGCGCCATCCGCCCGAGGCGGCCGCGCGCCGCTACGTCGAGTTCATGGGCGGCGCCGACGCGGTCGTGACCAAGGCGCGCCAGTCCTACGACCAGGGCGACTTCCGGTGGGCTGCCGAGGTGCTCGACCACGTCGTGTTCGCCGACCCGGGCCACGAGGCGGCCCGGGAGTTGCTCGCCGACGCCTTCGAGCAACTCGGCTACGGCGCGGAGAACGGAACGTGGCGCTGCGTGTACCTGTCCGGCGCGTACGAGTTGCGCCACGGGAGCTTCGGCACGCCGGTGACCCCGGTGTCGACGGACGTGCTGTCGCAGTTGACGCCTGCGCAGCTGTTCGACGCTTTGGCGATCCGCGTCAACGGCCCTCGCTGTTGGGCGGAGGACCTGGTGGTCGACATCGACCTGGCCGACGTCGATACCCGCTACCGGCTCACGTTGCGCAACGGTGTGCTCACCTACACGACGGCGGCGCAGACGACCGAGGCCGACGCCGTCGTACAGCTGCCGGCCGCTGCCCTGCCCGGGCTGCTGCCCGCGCTGGCGACGAGGGCCCCGGACCCGGCGACGCTCGCCGCCGCCGGAGTCCGGATCGACGGCGACGCGACGGTGCTCGCACGACTGGTGGCAGCCCTCGACGCGCCGGATCCGGATTTCGCCATCGTCACGCCGTGAGGTGGGTGCGACGTCCGCTCCAGGCCCGCTGCGCAGGACGCTGCGCGCCCGCCCGGCCGACGTCATCGACCTGTTCGTCTACGTGGTCGTCCTCAACATCGCGATCGAGTACGTCCCGTCGGTCATCAGCGAAGGCTTCACCCTCTCGCTGCTGACGGCAGCCCTGCTCAAGGTCGTGCTGGAAGTGGTGCTGAGCCTCAAGACCTGGATCACGGGCAGGTTCCGGGCCGCAACGACGGCGCGTGCCAAGGCCGTCGCCGCCGCGTCGTTGTGGGTCGTCGCCGCCGGCAGCAAGTTCGTGGTGCTCGAACTGATCGACGTGGTGTTCGGCGATGCGGTCAGTCTGGGCGGGTTCGTCTCGGTGACGCTGCTGATCGTCGCGCTACTCGTGTCGCGGTCCGCGGTGCGACGTCTGCTCTACGGCCCTGCATGACGACGCGGAGTGGCCCGGAAACCGACGGCGACGGGAGGACGGCTGTCCTCCGCAGCCGGGTGAATCAGTACCTGACGGCCGGGAACTCTTCCCGGGCCCGCGCCAACTCCCGGGTCCACCTGCGGGACCAGCCGAAAGCCCGCCGAGCCAACTCGGCGACATCTCCTCCCGCCGCACCGCTGGTGAAATGGAGGTACTCGCCCCAGGTCAGGTCGCGCAGGTAGTGGGTGTCCGCGCCGCGCGGGAAGTGCTCGGCGAGCAGCCCGAAGAACCGCACCATGACGTGCGGGCCGCCGCCGGTGTCCCTGCGCAGTGGTTGCCACCAGTCCCGGAACCAATGAGTGCCTCGGCGGGGAAAGGCGTCCTGATTGCGGTCGAACGTCTTCGCGACTTCGGCCGCCCAGTGATGCCGGCCGAGCGCCGTGTACACGTCGTAGATGAAGAACTCTGCCCATTTGCTGTCGCCCCAGATCGGGAACGCCGGCGATCCCCACGCGCCGTTGTTCGCACCCTCGACGATGTGCGAGATCTCGTGCGTCACCAGCTCGTGGATGCCGCTGTCGCCTTCGCGGTACGGGCCGGGACCGCAGTCGGTGACGTTGCGGTTGTCGTGGCTCGCGTCCTGGTAGCTCGACGGGTGCCCACCAGCGTAGCGGCCCTGGTGGAAGATCGAGTACAGCAGCGGATCCGGTCCGAACTCGCCGTAGGTCCGCTTGGTGTACTGCCAGACATCGTCCAGGTACGGCAGCAGCCAGCGGGCGGCGAGCTCCGTCACGTCAGCATCGAAGTAGAGCGCCACGTGGCTTGTTGCTCCGGCCAGGTGAAGCAGCTGATCGTGCTCGAACCAGTGCTCGCGCCACGTCGGCAGCGGACGGCTGCTCATGCACCGATTCTGTCGCGGAGTTCGAACTGCTCGACTGCGAGGGCGACGGCTCGGCACCGAACGCCGATACAGGTACTTCGCCCTTGATCTGGAGACGGCTGCACGGGACTCTCTTGACGGGCACAGCGGGCAGGGAGGACGAAGTGGCAAAGGCAGTCGACAGCAGCCAGAACGCTCGCGGTTGGCAGCAGTTCCTCGTGGTCGTCGGAATCGCGTTGATACTTGCCAGTGCTGGCTTGCAACTGGTCATCTCGCGGTTCCACTCGACCACCACCGTCACCAAGCACGCACGCACGACCGTGACGACAACCGGTCCGAGCGCTCCGCCCGCCACCTTGGTCACGAGTGTTCTTGCAGCCGGGGTGATCTCCCTGTTCGCCGCGGCATTCTTCAGCAAGATCAACAAAATCGTCATTCCGGGATTGGGTGAACTCGATCTGGACTCTCAGACCGCGATAGCCGGGAAGGCTGCGGCTGCAACCAACGACCCGGAGACCGCCAAGCAGCTGGTCAAGAAGACGAACGACAAGGTCCTCAGCGCCGTACAGAAGAGTCCCGTGATGACGACGCCCACGACGGACGTCATCAATCAAGCGTTCCAAGAAGCGGCAAGGGATCTGGGCGTGGATCTTCCGGCCGGGACATAGCTCCCGGACGTTCGGTCAGGCGTCCGGCTCCTCGTCAACCCGTTCAGTTGTCGCGCTCTCGCGGTTGATCTCCGCTTGCTGGCGTCGGGCACGGGCCGCTCCGCGCGCGAGTGCGTTCCTGGCCCGGGCCAGGCGCTCACGACTGCGATCCAGCGCCTCGTCAGCGCGGTCGAGCTCTTGCTGGGCGCGTCCCTCGTCCGAG
>DASSEP010000083.1:0-24740 GCA_035695205.1 Jatrophihabitans sp.
CGGTACGCCCTCGTCGCCGTCCAGGCGGCGGGCGACAGCATCGGCCAGCTCGTCCCGCTGGATGGCGTTGAGCCGTCGGTAGAGATCGGTGACGGTGTCCGCCGACCCGATCGGGACCGCGCGCTGGAACAGGATCCCCCCTGCGTCGAGTCCGGGCGCCAGCGCGTGGATGGAAATCGCGCAGTGGCTCTCGCCGTTGAGAATCGCCCAGTTGACCGTCGCCCTGCCGCGGTATCGCGGAAGCGGCGCGTAGTGCACGTTGACGAAGGGCCGGCCCGAGATCAGGTCGGCCGGGAGGATCCGGTCGTAGGAGGACACGACGACCGCGTGCGGATCCGTCCGCTCGATCGCACGGGCGACGCCGGCCAGCGACGTGTCGGGAAACAGCGTGACGCCCGACGAATCGGCGAAGCGGATCACGTCGTCTCCCGGGTCGTTCTTCCGGATCACGCCGACGACCTCGAATCGGCCGAGCAACGACTGCAGGGCACTTCCGGCCGTGATGCCCTGCCCGATCAGCAGCACGCGCTTCTCAGTAGGCATCGACGTACTCCAGGTCCTGGGCCGTGCGCTCGGACGGCGGCTTGAGCAGGACCTCCGCAACCTTCAGACCGCCGGCCTGCAGCCGCACCACGGCGTCGGGACCCGGCCGCGACGGCAACACGCCCATATGCCCGGCCGGCGGGGCCACGACCGGCCACATCTCCACCGGGCAGTGCGCGCGGTCGATGTCCCCCCAGAACTGGACGAGAACGCAGTCCGGCCAGCGCTGTGCGATCCGGTCGAGATCGGCGGCCGACAGTACCGGGCCGCCAGTGGGCTGGAGCGCGACGAGCACGGCGTCCGGGGACGCGGTCGACAAGCCGTCCAGCGCCGCGGCGACGTCGACCTCCCCGCCGGCGGACTTGAGTCCGTCGACGAGGTAGTCGCGGAAGGCGTTGTCACACAGCACCGCGATGCGGCTGCGATACGCCGGCACGCCGGCGTCGGCCAATTCCGCCACCGCCATCGGGCCGAGATAGGAGAACACGTCGACGTGTGGATGACGTTCGTTGGTGCCTGCGATCTGCACGCCGCTCCGGCGCAGCGTGTCGACGTCGATGTCGAGCCGGCCGGCCTGCGCCTCCCAGGACTCGAACATCAGGCAGAGCACGGCGCCCGGCCGGATGGCGGCGGCCAGCTCGCCGACGATCGGCCGGACATGGCCGCTATTGGTGATGACGTCGGCCGCAGCGAACTCTTCGACCGAGCGCCGCAAGGTGACCGTGATCCGGTCGGCAACGCCGAGGCGGCCCGCCAGGGCCAGCGTCGCGGTCTCGACCTGCTCGGCCGTGCCGTACCGGGAATCGGCCGTCACGGCGACAACCTGCGCTCCGGCGGTCGCGGCGATCACCGGCGTGACGATGTAGGCACCGCTCGCCGCTTCGGTCAGCACCCTGGCACCGGACAGGTCCAGGGCGCACCGCTCGACTGCTTCGCGCACGAGGCGGCTCAGCCTGCCGGCGGACAGTCCGGGGCGTTGGTCCACGGTCATGACGACGCCGCCTCGCGCACGGCCGTCGTGACGCGTGACCGTTCGTCGTCGGTCAGCTGGTGGTAGACGGGCAGGATCAGCGTGTTGTCCGTGAGCCGCTCGGTGACCGGCAGCAGGCCTGTGGCATGGCCCTTGTACGCCGGTTGCCGGTGTGCGGCCATGATGCCGCGCCGCGCCGAGATGTTGCGTGCGGCCAGGTGGGCCAACAGGCCTTCCCGGTCGAGCGGGAACGGCGCGGCGAGCTCGATCCAGAAGGACTGGAAGTTCGACTGCCCGCCGGGCGGGTCGGCAACGGCACGCAGTCCGGCGATCCCGGCGAGCTCGCGCTGGTAGGCGGCGGCGATCTCGCGGCGGCGCGCAACGATCGCGTCCAGGCGATCGAGCTGCACGATGCCCAACGCGGCCTGGAGGTCGGTCATCCGGAAGTTGAACCCGAGTTCGACGTACTCCTCGGCGGCGGGCAGCACACTGCGGTGTCGTTCCGCGGCGCTGACGCTCATGGCATGTTCGCGCAGCCGGCGCACCCGGGCGGCCCACTCGGCGTTGCCGGTGGTGATCATCCCGCCTTCACCGGTCGTGATGATCTTCCGCGGATGGAACGACCACGCGGCGATCGCGGCGTCACCGGCGACCTGCCGGCCGAGATGCCGGGAGCCCACCGCGCACGCGGCGTCCTCGACGACGACGATGTCACGCGGCTCGCAGACGGCGCGGATAGGACCCGCATCCGCCGGAACTCCTCCCTGGTGCACGAGGATGACGGCCCTGACCCGGGGGGTGAGCACCGCCTCGACGGTCTCCGGCGTGAGGTTTCCCGTTCCCTCGTCGACATCGGCGAAGACGGGGGTGGCGCCGACGTACACCGGCGCGTTCGCGGTGGCGATGAACGAGAACGAGGGCACGACGACCTCGTCGCCCGGCCCTACGCCGGCGGCGATCAACGCCAGGTGAAGCGCGGTAGTACAACTCGACACCGCGACCGCGTGTTCCGCCCCGACCCGCGCTGCGAATTTCTCCTCGAACGCGGCCACCCGCGGGCCCTGCGCGACCCACCCGGAACCGATCACGTCGGCGACGGAGGCAATCTCTTCCTCGTCGAGCCACGGCTTCATCACGTTGATGCGGTTCATGCGGCGGTCGCCCTCTCCGCACGCCACCAATCGACCAGCCGCCGCAGACCCTCGTCGAGTCCGACCGCAGCTTCGAACTGCAAGTCGCGCGCCGCGGCGGATGTGTCGGCCAGCCGGCGCCGGACGCCGTTGACCGGCCGTTCCGGGCCGAACTCGACGTCCAGGTCGGAATCCATCGCCCGCAGCAGGGCCTTCGCCAACTCCGAGAGGCTGGTCTCCACGCCGCTGGCGATGTTGTAACTGCCTTCGACGACGTTGCTTCGGATCGCCAGCACGTTCGCCCGCGCGATGTCCTCGGTGTAGACGAAGTCCATCGTCTGCGACCCGTCGCCGAAGATCACCGGCGGCAGCCCAGCGGCAATGCGCTCCATCCAGCGGACCAGGACCTCGGTGTACACGCCGTGTACGTCCATTCGCGGCCCGTAGACGTTGAAGGGCAGCAACGCGACGTAGTCCAGCCCGTACATGGCGCGGAAGCTGCGCAGCATCCCCTGGTTGAACGACTTGGCCGCGCCGTAGAAGGTGTCGTTGTTGTGGTGGTGATGCCGCTCGTCGGTGGGGAATCGCTCTGCGAGCCCGTACACCGAGGCGCTCGAGGCAGCGACAACCTTGTCGACCTTCTGCCCCACCGCTGCTTCGAGGACGTTGTACGTGCCGTCGACG
The DNA here is from genome assembly GCA_035695205.1 of Jatrophihabitans sp. Lineage (GTDB taxonomy): Bacteria > Actinomycetota > Actinomycetes > Mycobacteriales > Jatrophihabitantaceae > Jatrophihabitans. The sequence goes on from DASSEP010000083.1 coordinate 3,328, forward strand.
AGCACTTCGAGCGCCAGCCGGGGATCCTCGGCGCACTGGGTGATGCGGATCGCCGCCTGGTGGCAGACCACGTCCTTGCCCGCCGTGAGATCGTGCACCAGATCGCGGTTCCGCAGATCGCCTTCGATCAACCTCACCCGCCCGGTCGCCAGGGCACCGGCCAAATTTTCGCGCCGGCCACGCGTCAGGTTGTCTAGGACGTCGACGTGCGCAGCGCCGGCGGCCACCAGCTGGTCGACGAGCGTCGAGCCGACAGTTCCGGCGCCGCCGGTCACCAGCACGCGAGCTCCTTGCAGCGCAGTCATGCCACACGCCCCGCGACGTGCTTCGCGACGTCACTGCCGGCGTCGACCGTCACCAGCGCGCCGCGCGCGGACAGGCTGCGGCTGGTCGCGTCCAGGACGTCGAGCACGCGTAGCCCGGAGTGGCCGTCGGTGCGCGGCGGCCGTCGCCGGGTGATCGCCTCGGCGAACTCCTGCGCCATCGTGGCCAGCGCCTCGCGCTCGGGAAGCGCCGGTGCGCTCATCTCACCGAGCCGGTACGAGACGCTGGCCGCGGCGCGTTCGTCGACGTTGCGGCTGCCGGCGGCGAACTCGACTCCCCGGTCGTAGACGCACAGCCGTTGCTGCGGGTTGAGGTCATCCCAGACCAGCGTTCGGCGGGTGCCGCCGATCACCATCTGCCGGATCTTCGTAGGGCTCAGCCAATTCACGTGCAGGTGCACGATGGCTCCGCCGGGCAGCGGCATCGTCAGGTAGCCGACGCACGCCCTTCCGGTGCTCATCGGGTCAGCACCGTGGGCAGCGACCCCTTCGGGGCGCAGGCCGTCGGGCAGGACGAAGTCGAGGATCGAGAGGTCGTGCGGCGCGAGATCCCAGAAGACATCGACGTCCGGCTGGATCAGCCCGAGGTTGATCCGGACCGAGTCGATGAACAGGAGCTCGCCCAGCACCCCGTCGGAGAGCAACTCGGCGATCTTGGTGACGACCGGGGTGTAGCAGTACGTATGGTCGGCCATCAGCACCAAGTCGCGTTCGTGAGCCGCCGCGATCATCCTCCTGGCGGCACTTCTCGAGTCGGCGATGGGCTTCTCGACGAGCACGTGCTTGCCGGCCGCCAGCGCGGCCATCGTGATGCCGCTGTGCGTTCGCGCAGGCGTGGCCACGGCTACCGCGGCGACGTCGTCGCGCGCCAACAGCCGCTCCAGGGACGTCTCGACGTCGACACTGCTACGCCGGCCGATCACCTTGCGGGCCCGCGCCTCGTCGAGGTCGCAGACCGCCACCAGATCCCACTCGGAGCTGTCCCGGAAGTTGCGGACGAGGTTCGGTCCCCAGTAGCCGGCACCGATGACGGCAATGCCGAGGCTCATGACTCTGTCTCCCCCGAGTTGTGTCCCTGCCGGCGGGTGCTACCTGGCCGGCCTGTTGGAATCGCCCCGCTGCCGACCCATTGCCCGAGCCGATAAGGTGCCGCAGTTGTGGCGCACCGGCAGCGCTGCGGTGACGCGAGCGGCCGTTCCAGGTCTCGGGAAGTGGGCGAATGACGGCAGATAACGGCACCATCCATCCCACTGCAGCGGTTCACGAAAGTGCCGAGATCGAGCCCGGCGCCTCGGTGGGCGCCGGTACGCGCGTGTGGCGTCGGGCGCACATCCGCACGGGCGCGGTCGTCGGTCGTGACTGCAACGTCGGAGCCAACGTGTTCGTCGACCAGAGGGTGCGCATCGGCGATCGCGTGAAGATCCAGAACAACGTCTCGGTGTACGAGGGCGTCGAACTGGACGACGAATCGTTCGTCGGGCCGGCTGCCGTGTTCACCAACGACCGCAACCCGCGCGCCACCGGTGAATGGCAGCTCGCGACGACCCGCGTCGCCCACGGTGCATCGGTCGGCGCCAACGCCACGATCGTGTGTGGCGTCACCCTCGGTGAGCACAGCCTCGTCGCGGCCGGCGCTGTCGTCACCCGATCCGTGGAGCCGCACCAGCTCGTGCAAGGAAATCCCGCGAGACCTGCCGGATGGGTGTGCCGGTGCGGCGTGGTCGTGTCGCGCGCCGCCGAACGACCGATGGACCTCGCGTGCGGCGTCTGCGCCCATTCGGCGAAGGACGGCTGAGGGCCGAGGGCGGCGCGGGGCGTCACGCTGGGCGGGGGACCTCCGGTGGGCCCCGCGCTGCCGTCGGAGGCACCCGGTACGGCGACGGCTCAGCAGTCGCCCGAGACGGGTGAGAGGCGGCACGGCCGGGAAAGCAGGCTCCCCGACGTGCCGTTGCGTCAGCACGACCGCAGACATCAGTAGGCGCCCGATCCGCGCAGCACCGCAGCGGCTGTCTTCCAGAGGATCATCATGTCGAGGCCCGGCGACCAGTTCTCGACGTACCGCAGGTCGAGACGCACCGACTCCGCCCAAGTGAGGTCACTGCGTCCGCTCACCTGCCACAGGCCGGTGATCCCCGGCTTCACCAGCAGCCGCCGCCGGACGTCACTTTCGTACTCCGCGACCTCCGACGGCAGCGGCGGACGCGGGCCGACGAGCGACATATGGCCGGCGAGCACGTTCAGCAGCTGGGGCAGCTCGTCGAGCGAATACCGACGCAGGATGCGTCCTACGCGGGTGACTCGCGGATCGCGGTGCAGCTTGAACAGCGGCCCCGCCTGGTGGACGTTCTCGCTCTTCAGCTCCGGGAGTCGAGCTTCGGCGTCGACGAACATCGAGCGGAACTTCAACATCTGGAACGTCTCGCCGCCTCTGCCGACGCGCGCCTGACGGAAGATCGCCGGGCCGGGACTCGACAACCGGACCACGGCGAAGACGACCGCGAACAACGGCAGCAGCAAGATCACCGCGAGCAGGGCGAGCAGGCGGTCCATGACCTCCTTCACGGCCAGTCGAAGCCCACGAAACTCCGGCTGCTCGACGCACAACAAGGGCATCCACGCGACGGAGTGAATGCGAAGTCTGCGGCGCGCCACCTCTTCGAGATTCGGAGAGATGAGCAGTTCGATGCCGGAGCCCTCCAGCTGCCATGCCATCCAGCGCAACCGCTCGCTGCCGAGCTGGCTGGCCGACACGACCACGATTGTTTCTGCGCCGATCCCCCGAGCCGACTCGACGATCGAAGCGATCTCGCCGACTACCGGCACGCTCACCGCAGCCCGAGCACCGCGCTCGCCGCCGTAGCCGTCGAGCAGGCACGCACCACGCACGACGATGCCGGCCGCTGGATCGTGACCGACGGCTTCGGCGAACGTGGTGACTGCCGCGGCGTCGCCCACGGCGAGCACGGCGCGGGCACGATGTCCGCGTGTCGGGCGGCCGAAGAGCCATATCCGGGCTGCGAACCGCCCGGCCAGATCGAGCGCGAGTGCCAGAGGAAGGGCGAAGACCAGAAAGTTGCGGGCCAGGTACGCATGTGACGCGTAGGAGACGAGGGCGACGAGCGCGGCGAAGTAGAGGAAGGCGCGAAAGACTCGCGACACCTCACCGTCGCCGGTGCTCGTCTCACGGGTGTCGATCCCGCCCGTCAGCATCACCAGCAGCACCCACGCGGCCGGCAGGGCGAACATCGACGGCTGGCGGATAGCCATCGTCCAGGGTGCTGCGCCGGAGTCGACGTGGTACGCGATCATGGCGGCGACCGTGGACGCGGCCAGATCGATGCTCACGAGCTGGGCGACGCGGCGCTTCCGCCAGCCGGCATTCCGGTGCGAGAGGGACTCTCCGGCGGACGTGGTGTGGCCATCCGGCGCCGCCTCGAGCAGCACCCGCTCCGCGCGCGCGGCTACACGATGTGGGTGGCCGGAGTCCTTCAACAACGCATTCGCCGACGAAGATGTGCTCGTCAGGCCCGAGTACGAACTGGCGCGGACCCGAACCCCATCGTCGGCGGCCTGACGGCCACCGCTGACCATAGATACCCCCGATGCGCGTCGGCGCCGCCGCTGATCATTTGGCGCTGCCGACATCCCCCGATGTGGTCGTCGTTTTTATACGCGAGCGGTCTCGGTCCCGAAACCCCCTGCGGACTAATTCCCGGGCCGGTCGCCGGCAATTCATCCACGACGTTCGCCGTGCTGATACACGCGCACGACGAGGCATTCTCCAAACGTATGAGGTCGCATGTCCTCACCCGGCATGAGGCGCTGCACAGCCGCGGCGCACGCGGGCGTTCTGCAGGACGCGACACACCGCCGGACACGGGGGGTTTCGGCCGATCCGCGCTGGTGCCGGCCCTGCCCGTCGCGGGAACAGGACGCGACCGCGGCGCATTGAGCGAAAAGGCGCATTTCTCGGCCGCCGAAACCACGAAAATGCTGTGAGAGCAAAATGTTTCCAACTGGTAACCCTGGGTGATTAATTCAGTGACGCGAGTTGATGTCCGCTAAAACTTCGTGCCCGCTATGGCGGTAATACTTCGTCCGTGTGGATTGGCGCCTGCCCGAGCTAATTCACATCCATGTATGCGGGGCTGCGTTTTTCAAGTCTCCGGCCCACTGAGGGCACAAGCGACGCCGCACTGGACACAGCCCTCGATCCGGTGTTTTCGGGTGCAACCTCTCCCCCATAGGTAGGAGAAGACGTGGTCCATTCAGGTGGTGGCGTGCCCGCGACCCGGTGAGATCGTTTCGGACGAACTGATCTCGCCCGCCTACGGGCGTATGGACCATTACGGGGGACTCCAGATGACCAGCTCTTCGTCGACCGGCTGCCGGTCACGCAACGGGACCCGCACCCGCGCCGCCGTGGTGGCTGCCGTGGCCCTGGCCGCGGCGGCCGCCGAGACCGCCGCCGGAAGCGCACCCGCGGGCGCAGCCACGACGACACTGGCCGTGCCGTGCAGTACGGCCGGTCTCGTCAGCGCCATGACCTCGGTGGCGAGCACCGGCGGAAAGCTGTCGCTTGCCTCCGGCTGCACCTACGCGCTCACCGCGCCGGCCGATCCCACTGACGGTGCCACCGGCCTGCCGGTCGTCACCGCCGCCGTCACGATCGTCGGCAACCGGGCCACGATCACTCGCTCGACGGCGTCGGGCACGCCCAGCTTCCGGCTCTTCGACGTCGCCCAGGGCGGCACGCTCACTATCAGCGGCGTCACGCTGAGCAACGGTCTCGCCCCGGCGGCGACCACGCCAGAGGTGGGCTGGGGCGGCGGAGCCGTCAACAGCCACGGCACGCTGCACGTGTCGCGGGTGACTTTCAAGGGCAACGCCGCGCCCTCGCATTCGGGAACGTCCGGCGGCGCGATCGACAGCGCCGGGCGGCTGAGCGTCGCCAACAGCGTGTTCACCGGAAATCAGGCCCAGGAGGGCGGCGCGATCTTCGCCCAGAACACCACGTGGATCACCAAATCCACCTTCGACGGCAACACCGCCACCGACTACGGCGGTGGCGCGATCGTCAGCGCGGCCGGCACGACGACGATCAACGCCAGCACCTTCGCCAACAACGTCGCCGTTGACACCGGCACACCGCCCGACGGCTACACCCTCGGCGGCGGCGCGATCGACAACGACGCCTACGTCTACGTGCGCAACAGCACGTTCTTCCACAACGCCGGCGGCAGCAACGGCGGCGGCGCCATCCAGAACTTCGGGACCGCCGTCGTCACCTCGTCGACGCTGTCCGGTAACACCAGTGCGGTCTCGGGCAGCGACATCCACACCTACGCCGACCCGTCCGCGCCCGTACCGGTCGTCACGAAGATCGCCCGCAGCATCCTCGGCAGCGGCGGGACGAACTGCGGCGGCAACGCCCCGGTGGTCGACAACGGCTTCAACATCGACGCCGGCACATCGTGCGGCCTGAGCGCGACGAAGGGGTCGCTCAGCAACACCGCCGTGCAACTCGGCGCGCTCGCCTCGAACGGCGGCCCGACGCAGACGATGGCCCTGCAGCCCGGCAGCCCCGCCGTCGACGCGATCCCGACCAGCGCCGGCTCGTGCACCGGGACGACCGACCAGCGCGGCACGGCGCGTCCCCAGGGCACCGGGTGCGACATCGGGGCGTACGAGCTCAAGAGCGTCGCTGCACAGGCCGCCACCACCCTCTCGCTGCATGTGCGCACGGGTCATCCGGACCGGTTCACCGCGACGTTGACCTACTCGGCGACGACCGGGCCGGTTGCGGGCCGTCAACTCGCCGTCTACTACCACTACGCGCCCAGCAAGCGCTGGCTGCTGCAGCAGACCCTCACCACCGACGCGCAGGGCAAGGTGTATTTCACCGAACAGCCCGGGCGCCGCTGCGGCTACATCGTTCGCTTCGCCGGCACGAACACCGAGCTGGCGAGCTCCAGCCGACCGATCTCGGTTGCCTACTGACAGATCCGGATCCCAGCGCCCATGCAACTTCGCGCTCGTCGTCGCACGATCCGCAGCCTGCTGATCGGCGGCGCCCTCGCCACGGGGGTGGTGGCCGCGGGGGGGTCGGCCACCCCCGCGGCGGGGGCCGCGACGACGATCGCGTTCGTCCAGGGCGCCGCCTTCGGCACCGGCGCGCAGGTCACCTCGACGACGGTGCGACTCGCGGCGCCGGTCGCCGCGGGTGACCTGCTGGTGGGCTGGTTCTCGCAATACAAGGTCGCCGGCGACGTGACCGTCTCGGACGACGTCAACGGCGCATGGACGCGGGCGCCCGCAGCGCTGCCGTTCGGGAGCTCCGGCGACAACGCGCTGTACTACCTGCAGGGCAGCGCGGCGTCGGCGTCGGGGGTGACCATCACCGTGTCCGCGCCGGCTGCCGCCTACCTGCAAGGCACCATCGCGGAGTACAGCGGCGTGGCCGCCGTCGGCGCCCTCGACAGCACGGCCACCGGCAAGGGCGTGGGCACGGCGGTACAGACATCGGCCACCGGCAGCGTGCCGGCGGGCGACCTGGTCTACTCCGCTCTGGTCACCGGCGGCTCGGCGGGCGCCGAGACACCCGGCGCCAGTGCCGGGGTGCGCTTCACCGCCCACAACGCACTGGGCAGCGGCGGCGCCTACGAGCAGGACATCACCAACGGCGCGGCCGGCACCCAGGTGGGCGCGGCGACGCTGGCCAAGTCGACCGACTGGTACGCGGTGGTTGCGGCATTCCGCCCGGCGGGCACCAGCGTGACGCCGGAGCCACCTTCGGCGCCGACCGGCCTCACCCAGGTCGACGCGACCTCCGCCCAGGTGAAACTCGGCTGGACGGCGTCCACCGACAACGTCCCGATCACGAGTTACACCATCTACCGCAACGGCGTGAGGATCGGCACGTCGTCCACCACCGGCTACACCGACGGCGCGGTCGCGGCGTCGACGACCTACAGCTACACGGTCAGCGCCACCAACAGCGCCGGCCAGCAGTCGCCGCAGTCGGCACCGCTGCAAGTGACCACGCCCAGCGGCGCGGCAGCCTGCTCGGCGGCGGGGCTCGTCGCAGCGATCGCCGCGGCGAACACCGGCGCCGGCGGCGGCCAGGTCAACCTGCAGAGCGGTTGTGTCTACACGCTCGCCGCCGCAGACAACAGCGCAGAGGGCGGCAACGGCCTGCCCGTCATCACCGGCAACCTGACCATAGAGGGCAACGGGGCGACCATCGAGCGCTCGGGCGACTCGAGCACGCCGCACTTCCGTATCCTCGACGTCGCGGCAGGGGCGAACGTCACCATCAACAACCTGACGCTGCGCAACGGCGTCGCCGACAACGGCCACGACGGTGGCGGCGCGATCTGGAACCACGGCAGCCTGTCGATCAACGGGAGCACGTTCGACAGCAACTCGAACCCCGCGACGACCGGCACCTCCGGTGGCGCGATCCAGAACGCCGGCACCCTGATCGTCACTCGGTGCACGTTCACGAACAACACCGCCATGGAAGGCGGCGGCGTGTTCAACCAGAGCACCACGACGATCCGGCAGAGCACGTTCGCGAACAACACCGCCACGGTCTACGGCGGCGGCGCGATTCTGAACGCCTACGGCACGACCACCGTCGTCGCGAGCACGTTCACCGGCAACAGCGGACCGGGCGGCGGTGTCATCGACAACGACACCACGATCATCGTCAGCGACAGCACGATGTACGGCAACACCGGCGGCAGTCACGGCGGCGGCGCGATCCAGAACTTCGGCACGGTGAAGCTGACGACGTCGACGATCGCCGGCAACTCCTCGCCGTACGGCGCGAACCTCTACAACTACGGCACGTCCTCGCTCACCGTGAGCGACAGCATCGTGGCCGGCGGCATCGGCGGCAACAACTGCGGCGGCACCGCCGTGAACGACGCGGGCAACAACCTCGACAGTGGCTCCTCCTGCGGGTTCCGGAGTGCGAACAACTCGCGCAGCGGCGTCGATCCGCAGCTCCAGCCCGCAGCCGCGAACGGAGGGCCGACCCGCACGATGGCGTTGGGGTCGGCCAGCCCTGCGCTCGACCTCATTCCCGCGGCGGACGCCGGATGCACCGGTACGACAGATCAGCGCGGCACGGCCCGGCCCCAGGGCGGCGGCTGCGACGTCGGCGCGTACGAGCTCGTTCCGTCGTCGGCGCCGCCACCGGTGCCGCACCGCGTGCAGGGCGGCGTCGCCGGCACCGGCAGCAAGGTCATCAGCACGTCCGTCCAGCTGCCCGCCCCGGTGGCCGCGGGTGACCTGCTCGTCGGCTGGTTCGGCCAGTACGACTCGGCAGGGCAGGTCCAGGTCGCCGACAACGTGAACGGCACCTGGACCCGCGCCCCCGGGTCGACGACGACCTTCGGCAACGGCAGGGGCGACATCGCGCTGTACTACGTGCAGAACGCGGCCGCGGCCCCGAGCGGGGTGACGGTGACGGTGAGCTCCTCGGCCGCGACCTACTTGCAGGCGGTCGTCGCGGACTACACCTCGGTCTCGAAGACGGCGGCTATCGACAGCCTCGCCGTCGCCAAGGGGGTGGGCGCCACGCCCGACAGCGGCCCGACGGCGAGCGCCACGACCGGCGAACTGCTGTTCAGCGCACTGATGACCGGCAGTTCCCCGGGCGGCGCCACCGTGCCGGCCGGGTGGGTGCTGCACGATCACACGGGTGGCTATTCGATCGACGACGCCGACGCGCTGGTCGCCGCGGCCGGTCCGCAACACGCCACGTGGACGCTCGCGAACGCGGTCGACTGGTACGAGGTCGCCGCCGTCGTGCGGGGCAGCAGCGGCGGCTGAGCGGTCAGCGCGATGCGGTTGCCGCGGCCGCCAGCGGCACGCGCCACTCGACGACGGTCCCGCCGCCGGGCGAGGCGCTGATCGAGGCGGTGCCGCCCAGCCGCTGCGCGCGGGAGCGGATGTTGCCCAGGCCGTGCCCGGTGCGCGGGCCGGCGGCGACGGGCTCGGGGCCGGCGTCCGCGGCGGCGAAACCGACGCCGTTGTCCGCGACGCGCATGACGACATACTCGTCGTCCACGCCGACCGATACCGTCACCCGCGTGGCGTGCGCGTGGCGTGCGACGTTGCTCAGCGCCTCACGCAGCGCCGCGCTGGCCGCAGCCGCGGTGTCCGGCGCCCCCGCCTTGTCGACCTCGGCGCCGATCGTGGTCTCGGGCATGAAGCCAAGCGCCCTGGCGCTGTCGGTGACGATCCGCGCCAGGGCCGTCGACAGACCTGTGGCGGGGATGGCGCTCTTGATGCCGTAGATGAAGCCCCGCAGCTCGCGGATGATGCCGTCGCTCTCTTCGATCATGGGGACGAGCACGGGGGCGAGTTCCGGGTTCCGGGAGGTGGCCGAGCTGATCGTCAGGCCCAGCGCGAAGAGCCGCTGGATCGTGTGGTCGTGGAGATCGGCCGCCAGCCGATCGCGTTCGTCGCGCAGCGCGAGCTCGCTCTGCGCGTCCGCGAGCGCTGCTGAGCCGGTCACGACGCCGTCGCGCATCCGCTCGGCCGCGTCCGCGATCGTTTGCAGCTCCTGCGGCCCCTGCTCGAGGGCGACCGCGTGCTCGTAGTCTCCGTCGGCCACGGTGCGCAGCCGGCCGACCAGCGCCGCGAGCGGACGGATGATCATGCGGCGCAGGAATGGCACCGCCAGGGCGGCGACAAGAAGGGCGAGGACGAGTGACGCCGCGGCGACGATGTTGGCGAGCGTCTGCCGGAGCTTGACGGCGTTCAGCTCGCCGGCGACCAGGCCGGCAGTGCGCACGCGCAGCTCGGCCAGGCGTGCGCGGAGCGTGTCGAACAGCGCCTTGCCGGTGCTGTCGTAGCGGTTGAGCCGGGCGGCGCTGATCGGGCCGCCGGCCCGCGCGCTGATCGCCGGTTCGGCGGCGGCGACTCGCCACCGCCGGCCGGCCGTGGCTGCGGCGCGCACCGCGCTCGCGGCCGCGGCATCCGGGCTCAGCAGGGCCCGCAACCGGGGTTGCAGCTGCGCGGCGCGGGCCGCGCCTGCTCGATAGGGCTGCAAGAAGCGTGCCTCACCGCTGAGGAGGTAACCACGGGCGCCAGTTTCCTGGTTCAGGTACGCGGTCGTCAGGGCTTCGGCCGCGACCTGCGCCGGCAACCACCGGCCCTGCAGCGTGTGCAGCGCGCTGCGGTTCGCCATGCGCACCACCGAGGTGACCACCGTCGTGGCGACCAGCAGCGCGACGAGGGCGCCGACCGTCCACAGCACGACCGCGCGCAGCGAGTAGCCGCCTCGCGCTCTCATGCCATGCGGCGTCGCCATGGCGGTCACCGCAGCAGCGGCGACAGGTCGCCGTTGGCTGGGTTGCCCGCCGATTTCAGAAAGGGCAGGTGGTAGACGGTCTCGATCCCCCGCAGCAGCCCGTAGTGGTTCGCGGGTGCCGAGAAGTGCCCGAAGTGCCGGTCGGCGGCCGAGACCACGACGGTCGCCACCCGCTCGCTGGTCTCCCCCTCGTCGAAGGTGATCACGACGATGCCACCCTGCCGGTACCACTCGGACGCGAAGATCGTGTCGAAGCGGGCGGCGAGCCAGCTGTCGGCCTGCTGGTAGGTGCCGTCGTGCATGTCGTGCTGGGTGTTGGGCACCACGAACACGAACGGCGGCGCCGTGCCGTTCTGGAGGTCCGGCGTGAACTGCGAGAAGGGGACGTCCGCGGCGCACTGGGACTTCGAGTTGCGTACGGAGTCGAAGTAGACGAACGGGTTGTGGTTCACGTCGTAGGACCCCGGCCCGTAGGTGGCCGTCAGGTCACAGGCGGACGGGAGATCCTCGATGTACGCCTTCCAGGCGATGCCCCGCGCCGCGAGCTGGTCGACGAGCGTCGGGCCGGGATAGGTGCCTTCTGCCGGAGTCTGGTCGGCGGGGTTGTCCCAGATGGATCCGGACACCAGCGCCAGATAGTTCGGCTCGGAGGGGTGCGACACGCCCGTGTAGGCGGTCGCCAGCGCGTACTGCGCGGCCAGCTTGTTGAAGAACGGCATGGCCGGGTTGCCGACGACCTGGTCGAAGCTGTGGTTCTCCTCGACGATCACCATGACGTGCGGAGCCTGACCGGCCGGGGCGGGCGACGTCGCCCTGGACGGGACCTGGGTGCTTGCGGAAGTGGACGGCACCGGACGTCTGCCCATGGGCGCCGGGGCGGTGCTTGCCGCGACGTCGGCTCCGGTCGACGAGGTGCAGCCGGCGGCAGTCGCGACCGCGAGGAGCGCGGCGGCGAGCGCCGCCAGCCCGCGAGGGAGCCAGGCGTGCCGATGCCCGCCCCCGCTCCGGTGCATAGCGGTCACGCTAGATCGCCACACCCGGGCGTGCCCAGGCCGTTCGGCCCGCGTCGACCGGGCCGCTCACCTGCGCAGGTCGGATGCGGTACGCGGCGGATCATCCTGCGTGCTCTCGACGACGGGCAGCGGCACGAACTGCAGCTGCGGGTGCTCGAGTTGCTGCACGGTGGGCGCGCCGAACATCGGCAGGCCCTCCTTCTTGCGCAGGAAACCCCACACCACCGGGACGACGACGAGCATGCCGACCCCAACCCCGGCGATGAGTATCGGGTGGGTCTGGTTCTCGCCCGCCCCCAGCGGCGCCCAGCCGGCCTTGTCGAGCAGCGCCAGCCCGGACATCGTGAGCACCACGACCAAGCCGCGGCGGATGACCGAGGACGGGACCTTGGGCGCGATACGCGCGCCGAGCATGCTGCCGGGCACCGAGCCGATGATCAGCGGAATCGTCAAGCTCAGGTCGAGACCGTAGGTGAGGATGTTGGACACCGCGGCAGCGAGCACCAGCGGCACCGCCTGGACGAGGTCCGTCCCGACGAGCTTCACCGCCGACAACGACGGGTACAGCATCACCAGCGCGATCATGATCACCGAGCCGGACCCGACCGAGGTCACGCCGACCAGCAGGCCGCCGAGAGCGCCGATCAGCACGGTCGGCAGGGGGCGGATCTTCGGCTCGCCGACGGCGGGCGCGCCGCGGCGCACCCGCCGCAACTGGATGTAGAGCCGCAGCGCGAAGGTGGCCGTGGCCAGCAGCAACGCGAAGCCGATCGCCAACTGCAGGGTCGTGTCGATGTTCGTCCCCGGCGCGATCCACCGGATGAGGTGCGGGCCGAGGAAGGCCATCGGCACCGAGCCTGCGATGAGCCATCCGGCCAGCCGCAGGTTCGGCGAACCCTCGCGCCAGTGCACCAGCGCGCCGCTCGACTTGTACACCGCCGCCGCAGTGAGGTCGGCGGTGACGACCGTGGACGCGTTGCCGACACCCAGGAACAGCAGCGCCGGAGTCATGAGCGCGCCACCGCCCATGCCGGTGATGCCGACGACGGTGCCGACGATGAACGCGGCCAGCACGGTCTTCAACTGGTCGAAATGAGACGAAAGCCAACCGTCGGCGACGAGATGGTGCACTGCGAGCAGCATGATGCCTCCGTCCGGCCGGTCGGGCACGGCGCGACGCCGTCCAAGCGCTCCGACCCATTATGCACTAAGTCGAGTATTCAGGTGGGCTTAGTCTAAACCGAATTCGGCGGGCTTCGAAGATCCAAAAGGCCCCACCCGAGATCTCGGGTGGGGCCTTTCGTCCCAGGGCGACGTGATCGCCCGCTATGTCAGGGCCGGCAACCGGTCACCGCTCGTCCAGCGCGGCGGTCGCGGGCACGTTCTCGAGCTTCGTGGATTCGTCATGGATCGACACGGCCACCTCGCGCAGCCGCTGCTCGTTCTCGCGGTAGTGGTGGACGCACAACAGCAGATCGAATCCGGATCCCATGGTTGCGCGTACATATGCCTGCGCTCCGCACCGGTCGCACCGATCGGACGCCGTGAGCGGACTGGCGGTGACAGTCGTGGTCACGTCAGCACCTCTCCTCTGCTCCAGCATGTGCTGGCTCGTTCATCACCTTCTCGGACCAGGTACCACCAGATAACCACGTCATGGCTGATCGCGGCGGCGACACCCGGAACCGAGACCTGCTTGCAACACCAGTGCGGCTGACGTCGACCAGCGTCACGTTCTACGCAACCACTGATACCCGCCACCGGATTCCCCGTACCGGAGTGCGTGACGTTACATATCCGCGCTGCGACCGCGCCAAGGGCTACAGCCCGAGCTCGGCCATCAGATGGTCCCGGCGGTGTTCGAGGACTTCGGCACTTGCCGCTGCGGATGCGGGGCCGGGAACCGCGCGCCGGATCTCGGCGTGGATCTGGGCGTGCGGCCGGCCGGTCCGCGCGGCGAGCAGGCCCACCAGCCGGTTCACTTCGCGGCGGAGCTCCGCGCCCGCCCGCCAGGCCGCCGCCTCTGCCGAGGGTTGTGGCGCCTCGGCACCCGCTGCCCGCTGCCGGGCATGCGAGTCGCGGCGCGCGAGCAGCGCGGCGGTCTGTTCCGGGGTCAGGATGCCCGGCAGGCCGAGAAAGTCCTCTTCCTCCTCGGTGAGGTGCTGCGGCGCGGCGACCACGGCCCGGCCGCCGTGCAGCACGTGCGCGAACGAGGCGTCGGCGTCGACGAGTTCGTTGCGCTCCCGCTCCCCCGCCTCGCTCTGCACTCGTTCGACGTCGAGGACGTCGTCGGCCTGTGCAGGCGGGGGCGGGATGACGTGGTTGCGTTCCTGCTCGAGCTCGGCCGCGAGCGCCAGCAGCGGCCGTACGGCGGGCAGGAAGACGGTCGCCGATTCGTGCGCCGATCGCGCCCGCACGACACGACCGACGCCCTGGGCGAAGAACAGTGGGGTGCGGTAGGAGGTCATCCAGGCCAGGCACGCCGCGCGCGGTACGTCCACGCCTTCCGAGACCATCCGAACGCACACCGCCATCCGCTGCGTGCCGGTCGTGAACGACGCGATCTTGTCGCTGGCCTTCGGGTCGTCGGAAAGGATGACAAACGGCGCCTCGCCGGTGACCTGTTCGACGATCGCCGCGTAGGCGCGCGCGTCGTCCTGGTCGCTGGCGAGCACGAGCCCCGCCGCGTCCGGCATTCCGGTGCGGCGCAGGTGCGTGATCCGCTCGTCCATCGCGGCGATGACGTGCGGCACCCATTTGCCCTTCGGGTTCAGGGCGGTGCGCCAGGCGGTCGCCTCGGTCCGCTTGGTGTTCGGCTCGGACAGCGACGCGGCGACCACCTGCCCGGCGCTGTTGCGCCAGCGCGACGTGCCCGTGTACGCGGCGAAGACGACCGGGCGGACGACGCCGTCGCGCAGCGCCTCCCGGTAGCCGTACGTGTAGTCGGCAGCACTTCGCTCAGCGCCGTCGGAGTCGGTCTCGTAGCGGACGAACGGAATGCGCTCGTCGGGCCGGGTGCGAAACGGCGTACCGGTCAGGCATAGCCGGCGCGCGCCGCGCTCGAACGCGGTCGCCACGGCATCACCCCAGGACAGCCCGTCGCCGGCGTGGTGCACCTCGTCGAGGATCACCAGCGAGCGCTTGGCAGTCGTGCGGGCGGCGTGCAGCGCGGGCTTGGCCGCGACCTGCGCGTAGGTGGTCACGTAGCCGCGCAGGTCGGGGCGGACGGGCCCGACGGCATTGCTCAACGCGGCATCCAGCGGCAGGCCGGCGGCGTCGGCAGCCTCGGCCCACTGCGTGCGCAGGTGGTCGGTCGGGCACACCACGATCACCCGGTCGACGATGCGCGCGCCGACGAGCGAGCGCGCCAGAGTCAACGCGAAGGTGGTCTTGCCGGCGCCGGGAGTGGCGGTGACCAGGAAGTCGCGGGGCCGCCCGGCGCGCTCGTAGGCCGCCAGCGCCTCTCGCTGCCACGCCCGCAGCACCCGCCCTCCCGCCAGTAGGCGCTCAGGTGGCACCGGGTGTGGAGCCGACACCGGCGAACCACTCCTTCCGCTGTCTCGGCCTCTTGCGCACGTGATGCCCGCAGGCCGGGGGCCGGTGGGCATCGGTTCTCAACCTAGTCGCGCATGCCGCGGACCCCGGACCCGGCACGCCGCAGCCGTCCGGGCGAGAATTCGACACGCAGATCCGGCGCGGGTTCCCGCGGCCCGCCCCCGGGTGGGCAGACTGGACGCGTGTTCGTCGTCAGCAGGAGCCGCAAGCTGGCGCATGCGCTCCGCCTGCTGCCCCTGCTGCTGAAACGCGCCGTCGTGAAGGCCTGGCACGACCGGGTGCTCGGGCTGTCCGCCGAGGCGGCGTTCTGGCAGATGCTGAGTCTGCCGTCCCTGTTCCTGGCGCTGATCGCCACGCTCGGTTACGTCTCCCGCCTGTTCGGCGCCGGCACCGTCGACCAGGTCGAGCGTCAGATCGAGCGCACCCTGGGCCGCGCCTTCAGCCAGGAGGTCGTCGACAGCGTGATCGCACCGACGCTGAGCGCCGTGCTGCGCGACGGCCGCGCCGACTTGATCAGCATCGGTTTCGTGCTCGCCCTCTGGGCGGGCTCGTCGGCCACCGCGACCTTCGTCAACACGATCACCATCGCCTACGACATGCGTGACCTGCGCGGCCCGGTCCGCAGCCGGTTGCTCGCGCTGTGGTTGTTCCTCGGCAGCGTGCTGCTCGGCGTGTTCCTGCTGCCGATGATGGTGCTCGGCCCGGACCTGCTGCGGCGCGCCTTCCCGAAGAGCGTGCGGCCGACGGTGAGCACCCTGATCGGTCTCGGGTACTACCCCGTGCTGGTGTTCATGCTGATGCTCGGGCTGACCACCTTCTACAAGCTCGCCCCGCCTCGCCGGCTGCCGTGGCACCGGGGCCTGCCCGGGGCGGCCCTCGCCGTCCTCGTCTTTCTCGCGGGGTCCGCCGGGCTGCGCGCCTACATCAGCTTCATCCTCAACCACAACCACGCCTACGGTCGGCTGGCCGCCCCGATCGCGGCGCTGCTGTACTTCTTCGTGCTCGCGCTCGGAGTGTTGCTGGGCGCGGAGTTGAACGCCGCCATCGAACGGACGACGCCGAGCAAGCAGAAGCGGCCGCGCATCCTGGACCCGCGGGCCTGGCAGCACTTCGACCCGGACGCCGCAGACGATCCGTCAGCCGAGATCGACACTCCGCCCGCCAAGGGCACGGCGTCGTCGGTGCGCACCGGGCTGGCCGCCCGGCTCATGACCCGTCGCCTGGGTCAGCCCCGGATCCGGCCGTAGACCTCGACGCAGTCGGCGCACACCGGCCGTCCCTTGGGTTCGCGGTAGGGAATCCAGCGGTAGCCGCACAACGCGGTCACCTCGCGGCCCTCGACGATGGCGGTCGTGATGTCGTTGGCGGGATCGCGCTGATCGACGATGTGCGCGCAGTCGGCCGGCCCGGTGCGGTCCTTGGTGACCTCTGGCTGGGTCAGCGTCTCGCTCATGTCGACGTGCCTTCCGCGTCCTTGCCCGGGCCGAGCGCGCGCTCCTGCCCGAGGCCCAAGTGGTGTGCCGGCCGCCGTGCGCGCCGCTTGGCAGGCCGGTCGTTGGCGATGATCACCGCGCACCACGGCAGCACGATCCCGCCGACGACGAACGCCAGCGCCAGCAGGATCGAGACCCGGTAGGTCAACGCAGCCGCGATCACGCAGATCGCGCGCAACCCCATCATGATCGCGTATTTCTTGCGCCGCCGGTCATACTCGTCGTCCGGACTCTCCGGCGCCGAGGTGATCAGCACCGGATCCTCGGCATGAGTGCGACGCATGAAGCCCATTCTCGCACCGGGGGGTTCGGAAATGCAGGCGCGAGTCGGAACCGTCCGGCGACCGCCCCGCGGTTCGCGCGGCGGGTAGGCCACGATGGTCGCGTGCCCGAGTGGAAACCGCTGCTGCCCGACCGGGAACTCGATCGGCTGCGGCAGGCACTCGACGGATACACCGTCGACGGGGTGCACGAGCTGATCGGCCTGGAGGGCCAGGCGTCGCTGGGCCGCGGCGACCTGAACGGGGTCGCGCGCTGCCTGCGCTCGGTCGACGACCGGGTCGCCACCCTGGTGCGCTTGTTCCTGCTCGGCGCCGAGGTGTCCGAGGCAGCAGCCCGCGCCGCCCTGCACCCGCTGTCGCTCGACTCCGCCGGGGCCTCCGGCCTGCTCGCCTGTTCGGCCGGCGCAGCGTGCGCCCGGATCGACGTGCGCCCGTATGCCGAGGCGTCAGCCGCCACCGGGGACGCGCCGTGGTGGGTGATCTCGGACTTCGGCTCGGACGTCCGCACGGGACCGCTCGCGGCCGACCACGTCCTGGGCGTCGGGTCGGCGTCGCTCACGCTGGCCCAGGCCACCCCGCGCGCCCAGGTGGGCCGGGTGCTCGACGTGGGCACCGGTTGCGGGGTGCAGGCGTTGCACGCGGCACGGCATTCGGCGCACGTCTGCGCCACCGACACCAGCGCCCGGGCGCTCCGCTTCGCCGCCACGACCGCAGCGCTGAGCGGACAACGCTGGCAGCTGCGCCAGGGCTCGCTGCTCGACCCGGTCGCCGGCGAGCGGTTCGACCTCGTCGTCGCGAACCCGCCGTTCGTGGTCTCCGGCGGCACCCGGACGCACGACTACCGCGACAGCGGACTGGCCGGCGACGGGGTGTGCCGAGCCCTGATCACCGGCCTTCCGGACGTGCTGGCGGACTCCGGCACCGCGGTGCTGCTCGCCAACTGGATCATCCCCCGGGACGGCGACTGGCAGGCCCGGCTGCAGCAGTGGCTCGCCGGCACCGGCTGCGACGCCTGGGTCTGGCAGCGGGAGGTCGCCGACCCGGGCCAGTACGTGGCCATGTGGCTGCGCGACGCCGGCGAGCAGCCCGGCACCAGCCGCTGGGCCGAGCGCTACGACGCATGGCGCGACGTCCTCGACGCGGCCGGGGTGGCGGCATTAGGCATGGGCCTGGTTGCGCTGTGGCGCACGGATGCGGCGACACCGGTCCGGGTGCTCGAGGACGTCCCGCAGGCCATCGAGCAACCGATCGGCGCTGCGCTTCCGGCCTGGATCTTGCGGCAACGCCGCCTGGCCGCCTGCTCGGACGAGCAGCTGCTGCGCACGGCGCTGCGCCCGGCTGCCGGGGTCGTGCGCACCCGCGACGAGGTGCTCGGCCCCCAGGGATGGCGGTCGGACGCCGACCGGCTGCGGCAGACGTCCGGCATGCGCTGGGAGGTCGAGGTCGACGACGCGATCGCCGCGCTCGTCGCCGGCCTGGACGGCAGCGTGTCCCTGCTGGCGCCGCTCTCGGTGCTGGCCGGGGCTTTCGACCGCAGCGTCGACGAACTGGCGGCCGCCGCGCTGCCGGTGGTGCGCGACCTCGTCGGGCGCGGCTTCCTGGAGTGGCCGTGAGGGCGCTGCTGCAGCGGGTCGCGCAGGCGTCGGTGTCCGTCGACGGGCAACGCGTGGGCGCCATCGACACCGGGCTGCTGGCGCTGGTGGGGATCACCCACTCCGACACGCCGCAAACCGCACGTGCGCTCGCCGTCAAGGTGGCCGGGCTGCGCATCCTGCGAGAGGAGCGCAGCGTGGCCGACGTGCCCGGCGCTGCGGTCCTCGCCGTCAGCCAGTTCACCCTCTACGGCGACGCCCGCAAGGGCCGCCGTCCGACCTGGGCCGCGGCGGCGCCGGGGCCGGTGGCAGAACCGCTGTTCGACGAGTTCGTGGCGGCGCTTCGGGGCGCGGGCATTCGCGTAGAGACGGGGGTATTCGGGGCGGACATGCGGGTAGAAATCGTCAACGACGGGCCGGTCACCTTGTTCGTCGAACTCTGAGCCAACCCTGAGCTCTTGTGGAAGATCCTCGGTGGCGGGAACACCGAGGCCCCCTCGACACGTTTGACAAGACGAGCCCGAACAGCCCCGAGGCCGGGCAGCCCGCCCGAGCGGTCGGGTGACGCACCGGCAGGACACCGGTCCGTTTCTGCAACCACGTCGCATCCAAGGTGGTCTGGTACATCGTGACAACCTCTCGTAGCGCAGCTTCTCGTCCCGCCGCACGCCGTGCGTCGGGATCGTCGCGCGCGTCGTCGGCCGAGCAGCGGTTGACGACCCGCGGTCACCGCAGCGCTCGCGCCGCGTCGACGCCCGCCGTGCCGGCCGACGTCGAGACCGACGAGCTCGTCGACACGCCGGAGCCCGCGAAGCAGGCTGCTGCGCGGACCAAGTCCGCCCGCTCCCCGCGCAAGCCCGCGACCAAGCCGGCCGCCGACACTGCGCCGGTCGAGGCGGGTGCCAACGGCGAGTCCGGCGAGGTCGAGGACATCGTTCCCGGCGCGCCGACCCCGACGCTCGACCTCGACGAGGTGGCCACCTCGGCCGACCTCGTGCGCGTGTACCTCAACGAGATCGGCAAGGTCGCGCTGCTGACCGCCGCCGACGAGGTGGAGCTCGCCAAGCGGATCGAGGCGGGCCTCTACGCCGAGCACCTGCTGAGCAGCGCGAACTCCTTCTCGGCCGCCCGCAAGCGCGAGCTGCGCGCGGTGTTGATCGACGGCGAGCGCGCCAAGGATCACCTGCTGCGCGCGAACCTGCGCCTGGTCGTCTCGCTGGCCAAGCGCTACACCGGCCACGGCATGCCGTTCCTGGACCTGATCCAGGAGGGCAACCTCGGCCTGATCCGCGCGGTCGAGAAGTTCGACTACACCAAGGGTTTCAAGTTCTCGACGTACGCCACCTGGTGGATCCGCCAGGCGATCAGCCGGGCGATGGCCGACCAGTCGCGCACGATCCGGCTGCCCGTCCACCTCGTCGAGCAGGTCAACAAGCTGCAGCGCATCCGACGCGAGATGAGCCAGGAGCTCGGCCGCGAGGCCAACCACGCGGAGCTGGCGCACGAGCTCGACATCACCGAGGACCGCGTTCGCGAGCTGATCGACCTCTCGCGGGATCTCGTCAGTCTCGACCAGACCGTCGGCACCGACGACGACGCCTCGCTCGGCGACTTCATCGCTGACGAGCGCGCCTCGCTCGCCGCCGAGACGGTCGTCGAGGGCGGGCTCATGCGGGCGCACCTTCAGGACGTCCTCGACACCCTCGACGCCCGGGAGGCTGCGGTGGTGCGGATGCGCTACGGCCTCGACGGCGGTCAGCCGAAGACGCTGGACGAGATCGGTCGCGCGTTCAAGCTGTCGCGCGAGCGGATCCGGCAGATCGAGCGCGAGACCATGGCCAAGCTGCGCCACCCCTCGCGCTCCCAGGTGCTGCGCGACTACCTCGACAGCTGATCCGGTCCGGCGCCTGCCGGACCCTCGGTACGATCCGGGGCGAGCTTCTCTCGCTGCCTGGAGGTGTTGGTGAGTCACCACAGTGACCTGATCGACACCACCGAGATGTACCTGCGCACGATCTTCGAGCTGCAGGAGGAAGGCGTCGTCCCGTTGCGGGCGCGTATCGCCGAACGCCTCGGGCAGAGCGGGCCCACGGTCAGCCAGACCGTCGCGCGAATGGAGCGCGACGGTCTGCTGCACGTGGCCGACGACCGTCACCTGCAGCTGACCGAACTCGGGCTGCGCGAAGCGACCGCAGTGATGCGTAAGCACCGGCTCGCCGAGCGGCTGCTGGTGGATGTGATCGGCCTCGACTGGGAGGACGTCCACATCGAGGCGTGCCGCTGGGAGCACGTGATGAGCGACGCCGTGGAGCGGCGCATCGTCGCGCTGCTGGACAACCCTCTCGTGTGCCCGCACGGCAATCCCATCCCGGGCCTCGATCAGCTCGGCCTGCCCTCGGCCACCGAGGCGGACGGCGGCGCGCTGGTCAGCCTCACCGATGCCGCTGCAGGTGGCGCGGAGGAGATCGTCGTCGACCGCATCAGCGAGTTGCTGCAACCCGACGCCGCTCTCATGCACCGCTTGCGCGAGGCCGGGATGCGCCCGGGCCAGCCTGTCAACGTGTCTCCCTCGCCGGCGGGCGTCGACGTCTGGCTACCCGGCGCCGAACGAACCCCCTTCGAGCGGCGCATCGCCGACCACGTGTTCGTCCGGATCCGCGAGCGCAGCAGCTCCGGCGGGCGGGCCGTCTAGACTCGACGCCTGCGAGCCACCGACGCCTCGCGTCCGACGATCAGCGCCGCTATCGCCGTCCGCGCCCGTTCTCGAAGGGACCCGTCTCGGTGGCCTACGACCCGCAGGGATTTCTGAAGTACGCCCGCGTCGACACT
>DASSEP010000084.1:0-40326 GCA_035695205.1 Jatrophihabitans sp.
CAGGTCGGCGGAGGTCCAGCCGCCCTGCTCGCGGTGCGCGGCGAACGCTGCTGCGTTCAGGGCCAGCCAGGCGTCGTCGTCCACGCCGGGCCGGAACGGGCGCACGGTGACGTTGTCGGGCAGCGGCGGGTCGGGCGGCAGCGCAGCGGGGTCGCGAAGCGGCCGGCGCAGTTGGTGCAGCTCGCGGGTGCGCCGGTAGCCGGCGTCCTCGAGGGCCGGGACGAGCCTGCTGCGGCGGCCGTGCGACCACACCAGTAGGGGTGCGTGCGCGTGCTCGTCGGCCGCGGCGAGCAGCGGCGCCACGGCGTCGGCGGTGGCGGCGATCTCGAGGCCGCCGTCGTCGAGGCGGGCGTAGCCGACGAGCGTGCCGGCCGTCCGGGCGACCAGATCGGTGCCGCCGTCCGCCCCGACGCGCGACAACGCTTGATCCGACAGCGGGGGAGCGCCGTCCTCGGCCTCGATCTGCCGGGCGAGCCGGACGATCTCGTCGCGGGTTGCGGCGTCGCCATGTTCGGCGCGGATCACAGGGGGATCGGAGGTCACCCCTCGACGCTAGGGCACAAGCTGTCGCGAGGAGGACGGCTCGGCGGGGCGGACGAACTTGTACCCGACGTTTCGTACCGTACCGATCATCGCCTCGTGCTCGGGCCCGAGCTTGGCGCGCAGTCGGCGCACGTGGACGTCGACGGTCCGCGTCCCGCCGAAGTAGTCGTAGCCCCAAACCTCCTGCACCAGATGGCTGCGGGTGAACACGCGTCCCGGGTGCTGGGCCAGGAACTTCAGCAACTCGAACTCCTTGTAGGTGAGATCGAGCGCCCGGCCCGCCAGCCGTGCGGAGTAGGTCGTCTCGTCGATGGTCAGCTCACCGATCTCGAGCCGACCGGTCGTGTCCTCCGTACCCGCCGCGTGCCGCTCGACGGCGAGCCGGAGGCGGGCGTCGAGCTCGGCGGGACCGGCCGTGTCGAGCACGAAGTCGTCCACCGGCCACTCGGCCGACATCGCGACGAGCCCACCCTCGGTGAGCACCGCGACGACCGGTACCGACAGGCCCATCGCGTCGAGCAGCCGCAGGAAGGTGCGTGCGCCCATGAGTTCCCGACGGGCGTCGACCAGCACGACGTCGCCCAGCGAGCGGTCGACGAGCGCGGCGGGCTCCTGCGGCAGCACCGCGACCTGGTGCGGCAGCAGGCCGAGAGCGGGGAGCACCTCGGTGGTCGGCTGGGAGGCGCTCGTCAGGAGCAGGAGATCCACTCGTGCCTCCGGGTCGGGGAGGACTCCAGGCTAGCCGAGACAGGCAGCGGCTGCCCGGCCCCGGCCGGTTCCGGCAGACCATCGGACGGCGAGAATGCACAGGTGATCGAGCCCCGTCCGCAGCCTCGTCCGGTGCAATTGCGCACCGGCGACGGCGTGCGGCTGGCCGCCGAGCACTGGCCGAGCCCCGAACGGGATCTCGGTTGCGTGGTTGCGCACGGGTTCACGATGTCGTCGCGCAACCCGCATGTGCAGCGCATCTGCCGCGCCTTCGCCGACCGCGGCGCCGGCGTTCTTGCCCTCGACTTCCGCGGGCACGGCCGCTCCGCCGGCCTGAGCACCGCCGGCGGCGACGAGATCCACGACATCGCCGCGGCGGTCCGGTGGCTGCGCGGCGCCGGCTACCGCCGGGTGGCGACGCTGGGCTGGTCGATGGGCGGCACCGCGGTGCTGCGGCACGCCGGGCTGGGCGGCGACGCGGACGCGGTGGTGAGCGTCAGCGCCCCGGGCACCTGGTTCGAGCGCGGCACCGCCCCGATGCGGATGGTGCACTGGATGTTCGAGAGCCGCACCGGCCGGACGCTCACTCGGCTGCTGCGTCGCACCCGCATCGCACCGACGGGGTGGGACCCGATCCCCGAGGCGCCGGCCGAGGTCGCCGGCGCGATCGCGCCCCGGCCGCTGCTGGTCGTGCACGGCGAGATCGACCGCTACTTCCCGCTGACGCACGTCGAGGCGCTCGCCGCCGCGGCGCCCACCGCGCAGGTGTGGATCGAGCCCGGCATGGGCCACGCCGAGATCGCCACGACCGCCGAACTTCTCGAACGCATCGGGGACTGGGTCTTGCGAGCCTGCGGCCCGCGGGTCCCGGTCTGCGACGATGAGAAACGTGACTGACGCCGCCGACCCCGGAGCCGGGCGGGCGACCGGCGAGGCGCCGGTGATCGGCCCCGGCGAGCTGGGGCTGCTGCCGGAGGCCGTGGTGGCCCTCGTCGCGGGCGCCGGGCTGTGCCTAGCCGCGCGGAACGGGGCGCTCGCGCTGCTCGTGGTTCTCGCGATCGTGCAGGCCGTCTTCGCGCTGGCGTGGATCTACGGCACGAGCATGCCCGGGCCGCGCGGCGCGCTCGTCGTGGCGGCGCTTGCCGGCGCCGGGGCGGACGTGGCCGTGTCGATGTTCCCGCACGGGCGGCTCGGCGCGCTGCTCATCGTCGTCGGCCTCGCGGTGCCGGTGATGTTCGCCCACCAGCTGATCCGCGGCGCGGCGCGGGTGCAGCTCGTCGCCTCGCTGTCCGCGTCGGCGGTGGTCGTGCTGGGCGAGGCGGCGCTGCCCAGCCTGTTGCAGTTGCGGCACGAATTCACCGACCCGGGAGTCGCCGGCAAGGTGGTCAGCGCCGCTGTCGCCGCGATCGCCGCCGCGCTGGTCGTCGGCTGCTTCGTCGACCTCGTCGCCCCCACGCCCCGGTTCGACGCCGCGGTGCCGCGCGGGCTGCTCGCCGTCGTCGCCTCGGCCGGCGTCGGCGCGGCTCTGGGCTACCTGTTGTTGCGGTCGGTGCTCGGATTCGGCGGCGGCGCCGGCGCGTTCCTCGGCGCCGCGCTCGGCGCGCTCGCCGGGCTGCTCGCCATCGCCACGGCGTTCGTGCAGTACACGACCCCGAATGCCGAGGGCGTGCGCGGCCGCGTCCGGCCGGTGCTTGCCGCCGTGCTGCCGATCTGCCTGCTGGCGCCGGTCGCGTACCTGCTGTGCCTGGCGGTCCGCTCCTGAATCCGGACGCAAGCAGACCGATGCCCGGGGGATCGCGGTGACTACGGCGCTCACCGTGGTCGCGCTCGTCCTGCTCGTCGCGATCGTGGTGATGTTCGATCGAACAGCGGCCGCGCTTGCCGAACGCAAGGCCTCGGAGTACTTGTCCGCGCCGTTCGGGCATCCGGCGACGGTCCGCGTGCACGGCACCCCGTTCCTGACGCAGGCGTTGCGCGGACGCTACGGCGTCGTCGAGGTCTCGGGCGGCGGTTTGCGGGTCGGCGAGATGACCGGCGCGACGCTCACCGCCGAGCTGCGCAACATCCACCTGCCGCTGCGCGAACTGCTCGGCGGACGCGCGGCCGAGCTGCCCTGCGAGACCGTGCAGGGCCGCCTGGTGCTGCCGTTCGGGGAGCTGGCCCGAGCGGCCCGGATCCCGGGCCTGGAACTACGGCTCGCCGGCGACCGGCTGCTCGCCTCGGCCGCGCTCCCGGTGCCCGGTTTCAGCCAGCTCGCCCGGGTCGACGGCGAGGCCGTGCTCACCCTGCGCGGCGGGGGAACGGTGTGGCTGCGGGTGCGCGGGGTGTCGGTGGCCGGGATCGGGTTGCCGAAGCTGATGCTGAGCCAGCTGCTGCCGACGCTCAACGTCCCGATCCCGCTGCCGGAGCTGCCCTACGGCCTGCGCATCGACGAGCTGCGCCCTACCGACGCCGGGCTGGTGGTGTGCGGATCCGCGGAGGCCGTGGTGTTCCGCCGCGCCGCCGATCCCGAACTGCAAGATCCCGATCCCGCTTCGTGAGCGCTTCCGTGCAGGCCCGGGTGGCGGCTGCTGCCGTCGCGTGACTACGCTCGGGCCCATGGCATCTCTGCTCCGCTCCGGGAGCACACCGGTGAGCGTGCTGCTCACCTCGCGCCGCACGGTCGACCTGTGCCGTGTGCGCAGCTGCCTGTGTCGCTCTCACTGACCGGCTGACCGGCTGACCGGCGCCGCCGCGCCCGTCCCCGCTCCGCCGTCGCCGAGCCGAACCGGCCGGCATCGCGCCGCTATCGCGCGCACCGCTGCGCACCCGCGCCCCACAAGCAACTTCGAGGAGAGATCACATGAGCCGCAACGACGTGCTCGTCTCGGCCGACTGGGCCGAGCAGAACCTGAACACCGACGGCGTCGTGTTCGTCGAGGTCGACGAGGACACCGCCGCCTACGACGGCGGCCACCTCGCCGGCGCCGTCAAGCTGGACTGGAAGACCGAGCTGCAGGACCAGGTCCGCCGCGACTTCGTCGACAAGGAGCAGTTCGAGGCGCTGCTGTCGCAGAAGGGCATCGGCAACGACCACACCGTCGTCCTCTACGGCGGCAACAACAACTGGTTCGCCGCCTACGCGTACTGGTACTTCAAGCTCTACGGCCACGACAAGGTGAAGCTGCTCGACGGCGGCCGCAAGAAGTGGGAGCTCGACGGCCGCGAGCTGTCGAAGGACCCGGTCTCGCGCCCGGCCACCCAGTACCGCGCCAAGGAGCAGGACACCTCCATCCGCGCCTTCCGCGACGAGGTCGTCAACGCGATCGGGCAGAAGAACCTCGTCGACGTCCGCTCGCCCGACGAGTTCTCCGGCAAGCTGCTCGCCCCGGCGCACCTGCCCCAGGAGCAGAGCCAGCGCGGCGGGCACATCCCCACCGCGGTCAACGTCCCGTGGAGCAAGGCGGCCAACGAGGACGGCACGTTCAAGTCGGACGAGGAGCTCGAGAAGCTCTACGCCGACGCCGGGCTCGACGAGAACCGCGACACCATCGCCTACTGCCGCATCGGCGAGCGCTCCAGCCACACCTGGTTCGCGCTGCACGAGTTGCTCGGCCACCAGAACGTCAAGAACTACGACGGCTCGTGGACGGAGTACGGCTCGCTGGTCGGCGTCCCGATCGAGAAGGGCGCCTGAGTGATGTGTGGAGCTCCCGCCCAGACCCCGACGCTGCCCGCCGGCGTCGACCTGTCCAAGGAGACGGTGATCTTCGGCGTCGTGCGCGCCGGCGAGACCCCGGTGCCCGGGGCGTACGTGCGCCTGCTCGACGGCACCGGTGAGTTCACCGCCGAGGTCGTCACCTCCGCCACCGGTGACTTCCGGTTCTTCGCCGCCCCCGGCACCTGGACGCTGTCCGTGCTGCACAAGGACGGCAAGGCGCGCCGCGAGGTGCACGCCCTCGAGCCGGGGCTCGTCGAGGCCCCGCTGAACCTGGCCTAGGCGCGTCCGGGCCCCGCACTCCAAGTTGTCCGCGCTTCGTGGCGTCCTGACGGCACGAAGCGCGGACAACGGGGCGCGGATGGCACGGTCATGCGCGCATCCTGCTGTACGGTCGCGATCGTGGAAGCGGCCTACCTCGTGGTGCTGATCCTCGCGTTCCTCGCGCTCGCCGGGGCTGCGGCGTACCTGCTGGTCAGGCTCCTCGCCGGCGCGCGGCAGGCGCGGTGAGCGAGAACGCGCCCGTCCCGGACACCGCCGACCTGCGCACCGGGGTACCGGTCTCCGATGCGCTGCTCGCGCTGCTGCCGCTGGTCGGCGTCTGGCGGGGCGGCGGCACGGGCGTCGTCGACTCCACCGGCACGACGTTCGACTACGGCCAGCAGCTTCGCTTCGTCCACGACGGACGCCCGTTCCTCGCCTACGAGTCGCGCTCGTGGATCGTCGACGAGCACGGCGGGGTCGTGCGCCAGGCGTGGCGGGAGAGCGGATTCTGGAGGCCGGGCGCCGGTCCCGACGACATCGAGGTCGTGCTCGCCGCCAACACCGGCCAGTCGTTGCTCTACACCGGCACGGCGGGTGACTCGCGGTGGGAGATCGCGACCGAGTCCGCGCGTCCGACGCCCACGGCGAAGACGGTCGACGCCGAAAGGCGGCTCTACGCGATACGCGGCGACGAGCTGCTCTACGCCGCTGAGCTCGCTCCGGCCGGGCGCCCGCTGGCGCCACACCTGAACGCCCGGCTGCGACGGGTCGATCAGACCTCGGGCAACGGCTGATCGGGGTCGAGCTCGAGCCCGAGCTCGCGGGCGCTGCGGTCGATGAGCACCCAGACGCGGTCGGTCAGCTCGGCGGTGAGCTCGTCGCGGGGCAGGTCGCCGCGCTCCAGCCACCATGCCGCGGTGGCGTCCACGAGCCCGACGACGCCGACCGCCATGCGTTCGGCGCGGTCGGAGGCGACGCCGAGGGCGTGCATGTAGCGCTGGATGAGCGCAGTGAGCTCGGCGGCGAACGCGGCCTTGGCGTCCTCGGCGTGCTGCGAGCCGCTGGCCTTGACGGCGTAGGCGTGCTGGATGAGGAACCGGTACAGGTTCGGGTGTGCCTCGATCCAGCCCAGGTGCTCGTCGATCGCTGCGCTGATGATCTCCCGTGCGGAGCCGGGGCGGGCCAGCGCCGCCCGGATCTGCTGGCCGATCTGATTGGCGATGTGACCCGAGACGGCGAGATCGAGCGCCTGCTTGCCGTCGAAGTGGCGGTAGACGTGGGTGCGCGGGACGCCCGCCTTCTCGGCGATCTGCGCGGTCAGCGCGTCGGGGCCGTACTCCTCGATGGCCACGACGGCGGCGTTGATGATCGCCAGCCGGCGCTCGCGGCGGTGCGGATCCCACCGGGTGGAACGGCCGTCACGGTGCTCCTCGGACGCGCCGCCCGGCAGCGGCGCCGGATCTCCGGCCACTCGAGTCATCCTCCGAGCCTATGCGCCGACATCTGCGACAGGAAGTACATGTAACAGCTTGTCAGTGTCATTGCTGAGTGGTACGTGTTGTCATATGTAACCGGGACAACCGGTTGTTTCCGGCCCAGGGAGCGTCCGATGACCGTCCTCGCGCCACACGACCGCGTCCGCAAGACCGCCACCCGACTGCTCAAGTCGTCGTCCAAGAACTCCTACGACCCCGAACTCGACATCGACTGGGATGCCCCGGTCGAACTGGACATGAAGTTCATGCCCTACGAGCGGGTCTCGCTCTACGGCACCTCGCTGTGGGAGCAGATGAGCGAGCAGCAGCGCCGCGAGCTCTCGCGGCAGGAGCTCGCCAGCGTGGCCGGCACCGGGCTGTGGTTCGAGCTGATCCTGATCCAGCTGCTGGCGCGGTGGGCGTTCCGTCAGGACCCGCAGGACCCGCGCACCCAGTACGCGCTCACCGAGATCGGCGACGAGACCCGGCACATCCTGATGTTCGCCAAGGCCATCACCCGGATCGGGACGCCCACCTACCGCCCGAAGCGATGGCTGGACGTGCTCGCGCGGCTGTACAAGGCAACGGCGAGCGGGCCGGCCCTGTTCGCGCCGCTGCTCGTCGCCGAGGAGGTCACCGACCGGCTGCAGCGCGACATGGTCAACGACGAGTCGGTGCACCCGCTGGTGCGCATGGTGAACCGCATCCACATCGTCGAAGAGGCCCGCCACGTCCGCTTCGCCCGCGAGGAGCTCGCCCGGCAGGCCGAGACCATCGGGCCGGTCGCGAAGGTGATCGGCAACCTCGCCTCGGCGGTGGTGGCGGCGTTCATCGCCACGTCGCTCATCAGCCCGGACGTCTACGCGGCCGTCGGCCTCGATCGCGAGGCGGCGGTCAAGGCCGCGCGCGCGAACCCGCATTTCCACGAGACGCGGCGGTGGATGGCGGAGAAGATCACGGCCTTCCTCGGCGAGCAAGGCATGCTCCCCTGGTACACGCGCCCGATTTACCGAGCCGCGCACTTGATCTAGATCGCCCGGCTGGTTGCGCTGGGTTTGCCTTTCGTCGCATCGACCGTGGGTCGTCCGGTCCCGGCGTCGGTGAAGTAGGGCACTGCCGCACGGCACTCGAACGGCGTGGGCTTGCCGCATGTACAGCGACGCTCTGCTGGTCGCGACCGGCGTACGCAAGGTTTACCGAACGGGCACGGTCGAGGTCGAGGCGCTGCGCGGCCTCGACCTGCAGGTCGGCGCCGGCGAGCTCGTCGGGGTGATGGGCCCGTCCGGATCGGGCAAGACCACGCTGCTCAACTGCCTGTCCGGGCTGGATGACATCGACGGTGGCCGGGTGCTGGTCGACGGCCGCGACCTGTTCGCGATGTCCGACGCAGAACGCACCGAACACCGCGCCCGGGCCATGGGTTTCGTGTTCCAGTCGTTCAACCTGATCCCGGTGTTCTCCGCGGTCGAGAACGTCGAGCTGCCGCTGCTGCTGACCGGCGTGCGCGCCGGCGCGGCCCGGCAACGCGCGACCGGCATGCTCGAGCGTGTGGGGCTCGGGCACCGGGTCGCGCACCGGCCCGCCGAGCTGTCCGGCGGCGAGCAGCAGCGGGTGACGATCGCCCGCGCGCTGGTCGCCCGGCCGGCGATCGTCTGGGCGGACGAACCGACCGGGAACCTCGACTCCACGATGGCCGCGCAGGTGATGGACCTGCTCTGCGAGCTCAACCGCGACGAGGGGCAGACCATCGTCCTCGTCACCCACGACGCCGGCATCGGCGAGCGGGTGCCCCGCCTGATCACCATGCGCGACGGGTTCCTGGATGAGGACGTCCGGCGCCCGGGCGTCCGGGCGGCGGCCGCCGCGCGCGCCGGGACATGACGACGAGCGCGGGGAGGCCACGATGTATCCGAACCTGCTCCTGCCGCTACTGATCATCGTCGGCGTGTTCGCCGCCGGGCTGGGCTTCGTCGCGTTGTTCCGGCCGGTGTCGAGACGGCTGGCCGCCCGCCAGCTCACCCGGCGCCGCAGCGAGGCCGTCCTCGCGATAGTCGGCGCCACCCTCGGCACCGCGATCATCGTCGGCTCGCTCGTCGTCGGCGACACCCTCAACTTCTCGGTCCGCCAGGCGGCCTACCAAACGCTCGGCCCGGTGGACGAGCGGGTCATGGCGCCGGACGCGGGCACCGGCGAGTTCGCAGCCAGGACGCTGGCTCCGCTGCGCCGTGACCCGGCCGTCGACGGCGTGCTGACCGTCCACGTCGACCAGGCGGCCGCGTTCGCTGCGGGCGGCGGGCGCCGGCTCGCCGAACCCCGCGTGCTCGCCTGGAGCCTGGATTACCGGGACGCCGCGCGCTTCGGCAGCGCCGGGGGAGCCTCGGGCCTGGACGTCTCCCCGCCCGCGCCCGGGCAGGCGCTGGTCAACCAACCGCTCGCCGACTCCCTCGACCTGCGCGCGGGCAGCCGCATCATGCTGCTGCTCTACGGCTCGCCACAGCCGTACACGGTGGCCCGGGTGCTGCCCGCGCAGGGCCTGGCCGGCGCCGGTTTCGGCAGCACCGTGAACCGCAACGTCTTCCTGCCGCAGGGCGCGCTCGGCCGGGCGGCCTACCTCGCCGGGACGCGTCCGCAGACCGTGACCTTCGTGTCCAACCGCGGCGGAGTCGAAGGCGGGGCGGCGCTGACGACGCAGGTGTCGTCGCGGATGCGACACCTGCTCGCCTACGCCGGTATCCCGGCCACCGTCGAGACGCCGAAACGCTCCGTCCTCGACGCGGCGAAGAAGACCGGCGACACCCTCGGCAGCCTGTTCCTGATGATCGGCAGCTTCAGCATCATCGCCGGCGCACTGCTGCTCGTGAACATCTTCACCATGCTCGCCGAGGAGCGCCGGTCGCAGCTCGGCATGCTGCGGGCCGTCGGGATGAAGCGGTCGCGCCTGGTCGAGTCGTTCAGCCTGGAAGGCGCCAGCTACGCCGTCGCTGCGATCGTTCCCGGGATCGTGCTCGGCCTCGGGGTCGGCTGGGCGGTGGCGCTGATCTCGGCGCAGATCTTCCGGACGTGGTCGGCCGAAGGCAGCGGCCTCGACATCAAGTTCGCGGTGACGCCCACCAGCATCGCGAACGGGACGGCCCTCGGCCTCGTGATCGCGCTCGCCACGATCGTCGGCGCGAGCGTCCGGATCAGCCGGTTCAACGTCATCGCCGCCATCCGCGACCTGCCACCCACCCCGACGCAGCGCATGCGGCGCCTGACCACCTGGGTCGCCACCGCGCTGGCGCTGCTGCTCGCCGTCGCCGCCGTACCGGCCGTGGCGGCGAGCAAGGCCGAGACGACCCTGCTGCTGCCCTCGCTTGCCGCCGCGTTGTTCACACCGGCCCTGCGGCGGGTGCTTCCGGTGCGGTGGGCGATCACCGCCACCGCGTCGTTCGTGCTGCTGTGGACGCTGCTCGCCCCGGTGCTCCGCCCGGACATGTTCGACAACCCGTCCATGGCGATCTGGGTGGTGCAGGGGACGCTGCTCGCGTTCTCGGCGGTGGCGCTGATCAGCCAGAACCAGACGGCTCTGCTGCGGCCCGCCCGGCCGTTGCTGGACCGGCCGTCGCAGACCGGGCTGGCCCTGAAACTGGCGACGGCGTACCCGCTCGCCAAGCGGTTCCGCACCGGCGCGACGCTGATCATGTACACGCTCATAACCCTGGTCCTCGTGCTGCTCGTCGAGGTCAACGGCGTCATTAGCGCCAGCATCGACGAGAACGTCGCGCGGTCGACGGCCGGCTATGACCTGCGCGTGGACATGAACCCTGCGGACGCCCCCGCCACCCTGGCGGCGTTGCGGACCGGGCCGTTCGCGGGCGACATCACCGCCGTCACGCCGCTGACCACCGCCGCCGCGCTGGCGACCGATCCCGGCCACCGCACGACCGCGCCGGTGCGGGCGCTCGCCGTCGGCGTGCCGAACGGGTCGATGCCGACCATGCACCTCGACTCCCGGCTGCCGAGGCTCACCACTGACCGCCAGGTGTGGCGGCTGGTCGCGGAGAACCCGCGCTACGTGCTGCTGGACGCGTTCTTCAACTCCAGCGGCGGGCCGCCGGCCAAGTACTACGCACCCGGCGACACGTTCACCATCGTCGATCCCCGCACCGGGCAGCGCCAGCAGCGGGTGATCGCCGGCATCCTCGCCAGCGCGATGATCTTCTACCCGGACAGCGGCAGCGCCACCAGCACCTACCCGATCGTGTCGAGCGCGCAGTCGGTGCGCGGCCTGTTCGGCAGCGGAGCCCAGACGACCTCGGCGGTGCTGCGGACCCGGGCCGGTGTCGACCCGGTACGGCTCGGCACCGCCCTGCAGGGCCGCTACCTCGCGGCGAGCCTGGTGTCGACGCCGATCGCCGCGAACGCGCGGGCGGTCTTCGCGGCGAACACGGCGTTCTTCCGGCTCATGCAGGGCTTCCTCGCCCTCGGCCTGCTCATCGGCATCACCGGTCTGGGCGTGATGATGATCCGCGCGGTGCGCGAGCGGCGCCGCACGATCGGTGTGCTGCGGGCGCTCGGCTTCCCGGCACGGACGGTGCAGCGCTCGTTCCTCGCCGAGAGCACCTTCATCGCGGCGGAGGGCGTGCTGCTGGGTGCGGTGCTCGGCGTGCTGACGACCTGGCTGATGTATCAGAAGAGCGCGATGTTCAACGGCGTGCGCACCGGCTTCCCGATCGAGTGGTGGACGATCATCACCCTTGCCGCGGCCACCCTCGTGGCCTCGCTCGCGGCGACGCTCACCCCGGCGCGGCGCGCCGCCCGGGTGCTGCCCGCGCTCGCCGTCCGGGTGGCGGAGTGACGGCGGCGGATCACAGGGTGCAGACATAGAACAGCCCCCGAGCCACTTCCGCTTGCGCGGGCCGGCTGGACGGGCCGGCGGCTCGGGGGCCGGGTAGCTGCCAGGGAATTGCTTCCCGCCGGAGTCAGCTCGCGGCAGGGGGCGTGGCCCTCGCAGGTCCGTTGCGTTCTGCGGCGGTCAGCTGGCAGCCACCTCACGTGTCCTGCAAGTACTCAACTTCGGACCACCCCCTTTCTCGTGTACGAACACCGTACGTCGACGCGCCGGGCAGCGGCAACGAGTTTCTTGATCGGCGAGCGGCCTGCGAGCCGCTCGCCGGACCGGATGCCGGCGATCGGGAGTCAGCGCTGCGGCTCGGGTCGGTGGCGGATGACCGGCTTGAGGGCCGCCAGGCCGAGGGTCATGCCGGCGGCGGAGACGAGGAGGGCGGTGCGGGCGCCGGTCGCCGCGACGAGCGCGGCGCCGCTGAGGTAGGCGATCGCGGAGCCGATCTGCGCGGCGGTGGCGACGGCGCCGAATGCGCGTCCGAGCAGCGGGCGGGGCACGAGTTGCTGGATGAGGGTGTCGGTGGCGACGAGGTCGGCGGTGTTGCCGGCGCCGGCGAGGATCTGCCCGGCCATCGCGAGCGCCGGGGTGGGCGCGAGGGCGGTGCCACCGGTGCCGACGGTGCCGCCGAGGACGCCTGCGAGGAGCCAGCGGCGGGGCGGCTGCCGGTCGCCGAAGCGGGTCAGTGCCAGCGAGGCCAGCAGCATGCCGACGCCGAAGGCGGCGACGGCGATGCCGTACTCGCTCTGCGAGCCGTGCAGCCGGTCGCGGACGAGGAAGACCAGGGCAACGTTGTCGATGGCGGCGAACGAGACGAACAGCAGGGTGCCGATGGCGAGGGCTCGCATGACGGGTCTGTGTGCGACGTAGGACAGGCCGGCGGCGGTGTCGGCGAGCACACCGCGCTCGCTCCTTGCGCTGGGCGGGGGGAGCGCGGGCACCCGAGCGAGGAGCAGGGCTGAGGCGATGAACGAGGCGGCGTCGGCGGCGAACGCCGGCCGGGTGCCGGCGAACCCGACCAACACGCCCCCGAGGGCAGGTCCGGCGACGATCTGCAGGTTGAACGCGACACCGAGCAGCGCGTTGGCTTGCGGAAGCCGTCCTTCCGGGACGAGCTGGGGGACGCTGCTCTTGCCGGCAGGGGTGAACACGGTGGCCAGCAGTGCGGCGGCCGCCACGACCGGCAGCAGCACCGGCAGCGGCGGGGTGAGGACGGCCAGCACCGTGTACGCAGCGGCGTGTCCGAGCTCGCAGCCGATCATCAGCCGGCGCTGGTCGACCCGGTCGGCGATCGCCCCCGCGACCGGCCCCAGCAGGCGCGGCAGGGTGTTGGCCAGCAGGACCAGACCGACGGCCCCCGGCCCGCTGCGCGCGGTCAGCAGCACGAGTGCCACCCGGGCGACGCCGTCGCCGGTGAAGGACACCGCCCGAGACACCCACAGGGCCCGGAACGCAGGGAACGAGCGCAGCAGGCCGGCTGGGCGGGACACGCGCACCAGCCAACGGTGACGATGCCGGTCGGGATGCGCGAGGATTTCGGCAGGGACCGAAGTCCGGGAGGAGGAGATGCCCGGGTGACCGTGGTGCTGAAGCTGTCGGGGGACTCGTCGTTGCGCTGCCGGTTCGCCGTCTCGCCGCTGAACGAGACGACCGACGCGCTGCGCGCGCTGACCCATCCCGGCCGCGAGGCCTACCACCTGCCCTGGCAGCGGCAGGTCCGCCCGCGGCTATCGGCGCTCGGGCTCGGCCCGCTTCTCGCGCTGCTCGCCCCCGGCGGGTACCAGCCGGACTTTCTCGCCCCACCGCCCGCCGGCCCGTTCACCGAGTTCACCGCCGAGCTCGAGGCCGTCGCCGCGACTCCCGCGGACCGCGTAGCGGACGAGGTCGACCGGTGGCGGCGCGCTCACCCTCGCGCCGCGCGGCTGGTGTCCGAGCAACCCACGCTCACCGGTGACCCGGGCCTGCTCCGCGACGCCCTCGTCGAGCAGCTCGAACGCGCGTGGTCACACCTCGTCCTGCCCTGGTGGCCGCAGCTGCGCGAGGTGCTCGACGGCGACATCGCCGCCCGTGCCCGCCAGCTGGCGGATGCCGGCACGGCGGCGGTGCTCGACGACCTTCACCCGAAGTTGCGCCGGCACCGCGGCGAGCTCCGTCTCGCGCTGCGCGCTCAGGACAGCCGGACCCTCACCGACGACGGCATCGTGCTGCTGCCCAGTGTCTTCTCGTGGCCGGACGTCGGCGTCCTGCTCGACCCGCCGTGGCAACCCACGATCAGCTACCCGGCCCGCGGGACCGACCGCCTCTGGCAACCACGGCTACGGACACGCGCCGCCCTAGCCCGCCTCATCGGCTCGACCCGGGCCGCGATCCTGCTCGCGCTCGACGAACCGGCCTCGACGACAGGTCTGGCCGCGCGTTGCCACCTACCGCTCAGCACCGTCAGCGAGCACCTCGCCGTACTGCGGGCCAACGGACTGGTCGCCACCACGAGAACCGGGCGCTACCTCGCCCACCAACAGACCCCACTCGGGACAGCCCTCACCGGGCAGGACTGACCGCCCAGCCAAGCTTCGCGATCAGCAGCTTCCTGCCTCGCTCAGAACCCGGCGAGCGCGCGGATCTCGGCGTCCACCTCGGGCAGCCGCGCCCGCGGTTTGCCGTCGAGTTCTACGACGTCGACCGCCCCGCGCACGCTGCCCACCAGCCACACCACCTCCGCGGCGTGCAGCTCGTCGACCGTCGCGAGCCGCTCGGCCGTCTGCCAGCCCGCGGCGCGCGCTTTGGCGAACAGCAGCTGCTGGGTGGTGCCGGCGAGGATGCCGGTGTCGCCGGTCGGCGTGGTGTGCAGGGTGCGGCCGGCCGACCAGACCACCGACGCGGTGGGCGCCTCGAGCACGTAACCGTCCGAGGTCACGAACAGCACGTCGTCCACGCCCCGCCGCTCGGCCTCGCGCGCGGCGGCCATGTTGACCGCGTAGGACAGCGTCTTGACGCCGCCGAGCAGCCACGGCGCGTCGCGGAAGCTGGTGCTCGCATAGCCGCGGTCGAGCGTGATGATCCGCAGGCCGTCGCGACGCTGCCGGGGATAGTGCGCCGGCAGCGGCGTGATCTGCGCGAAGCCGGTCGGGGCGCCGCCGGGCGCGCCGCGGGTGAGCAGCAGCTTCATCGCCGCCTCGCCGGGACGCGACCACGCGCCGGTGGCGGTGTCCACCAGCGCCCGCCAGGCGGGTTCGTCGAACGGCAATTCGAGGGCGGCGGCCGAGCGGGCCATGCGGGCCAGGTGCGCGTCCAGCTTGTCGACGGACGAGACCCCGTGCTGGTCGGTGCGCACCCGGCAGCCCTCGAAGCAGCCGTCGCCGCGGGTCACTCCCGCGTCGTCGGCGCGCACGACCGGCGTCGCCGGATCGACCGGCCCGGCGCCGAGCACCGCCACAACGGACGGGAGATTTCCGGCGCTGTCCGACATCCGGTCAGGCTACCTACCATGGCCGGGTGGACAGTTCCGAGCACGCGGCCGAGCTCGCCGACCGGCTGCGCTCGCGCGGGCTGCGGATGACGCCGCAGCGCGAGCAGGTGCTCGGGGCGGTGCGCCGGCTCGGGCACGCCACGCCGGAGCAGATCAGCGAGACGGTGCCCGGCGTCGACGTGACGACGGTCTACCGGACCCTGGAGCTGCTGGAGGACCTCGGGCTGGTGCGGCACGCGCACCTCGGCCACGGCGCCCCGTCGTATCGCCCGGCCGGCGACGAGCACATCCACGTCGTCTGCCACGCCTGCGGCTCGGTCGTCGACGCCGAGCCCGATCTCGTCGACCCGCTGGCCGACCGGCTGCGCCGCGACCGCGGGTTCATCGTCGACCGCGCGCATTTCACCGTGTTCGGGCGCTGCCGCGAGTGCGCGGCGGCGGCTGCGCAGCCGGAACAAAACCAGACGATCCAGCGATAGAACTGATGATGACCACTTACCTCGACCGGTCGGTACCCGCAGAAGGACGCGATGCCGGCGTCGCCTGGCACTACGGCGACCCGCTTCGGGAGCAGCGCCTGCTGACCAGCGGAGCCGGCGTGATCGACCGCGGCAACCGCGACGTCCTCGTCGTCCCCGGACCCGACCGGCTGCGCTGGCTGCACACCATCTGCTCGCAGCACCTCAGCGAACTCGCCGACGGTGACAGCACCGAGGCGCTCGTGCTCTCGCCGCACGGCCACGTCGAGCAGCACTGGCAGGTCACCGAACTCGGCGAGCAGGTGTGGATCGACACCGAGCCGGGCACCGCCGACGTGGTGCTCGACTACCTGACCAAGATGCGGTTCCTGATGCAAGTCGAGCCGGCCGACGCGTCCCGGGACTGGGCCGTGCTGTCGCTCGTCGGCCCGGCCACCGGCACGGTGCTGTCCATGGCCGGATTGCCGTACCCCGAGCCGGCCCACGCTGCTCCGCTCGACGGTGGCGGCTTCGTGCGGCGCATGCCGTGGCCCGGCAGCGACGCCGCCGACCTGATCGTGCCGCGCGCCGGCCGCGACGCCGTGTTCGCCGCGTTGGTCGAGGCCGGCGCGGCCCCCGCCGGACTGTGGGCCTTCGAGGCGCTCCGGGTCGAGGCACGCCGCCCGCGGCTCGGCAGCGAGACCGATCACCGCACGATCCCGCACGAGGTCGGCTGGATCGGCACCGCCGTCCACCTCCAGAAGGGCTGCTACCGCGGGCAGGAGACCGTCGCCCGCGTGCACAACCTCGGCAAGCCGCCGCGCCGGCTGGTGCTCGTCCACCTTTCCGGCGAGAGCGACGAACTTCCGCCGCCGGGCACGCCCGTCGAGCTGGGCGGTCGCGGGGTCGGCTTCCTCGGCACGGCGGTGCACCACCACGAACTCGGCCCGATCGCGCTGGCCGTGGTGAAGCGCTCGCTGCCCGACACGGCCGAACTGGTCGCCGGCGGGCAGACCCTGCGGATCGACGCGGAGCCCGCCAGCTAGCCTGATCGGCGACGGCGGAGGGGCTCGCCGACAACCGCGCTCGACCCGGCGCCAACGGTCCCTACCTCACGGACGGACAGGAGGTAGTGGCGTGCGCCGTCGCGCAGATGTCGCGCCCAAGGGCGCCCGGTCGTACGGCATCGTCGATTCCGACGTCGATCTGCACGACCCGCGGCAGCGCGCCGAGACCAGCCCGCACGAGTGGCGGCTGCTCGCGGCCATCGCCGTCGGCGGCGTGCTCGGCGCCGAGGCCCGGTACGGCCTCGACCTCGCGATCCCGCACCCGCTGGGTGCATTCGCCTGGTCGACGCTGCTGACCAACGTGATCGGCTGCCTGCTCATCGGTGTGCTGATGGTGGTGCTCACCGAGGTGGTCACGCCGCACCGGCTGGCCCGGCCGTTCCTGGGGACGGGCGTGCTGGGCGGCTTCACCACCTTCTCGACGTTCGCCGTCGACACCCACCGGCTGCTCGTCGAGCACCGGCTGCTGGTCGCGCTCGGCTACGGCGCGCTGTCGCTGGCGGGGTGCCTGGTGGCGGTCGCCGCAGGCGTCCTGCTCAGCCGCCGGCTGCTCGTCGGCCACCGCCCGGCGGGGGTGCGCAGGTGACCGTGCTGCTCGTCGCGCTGGGCGCTGCGCTCGGCGCCCCGCTGCGCTACCTCACCGACCGGGCCGTGCAGACCCGCCACGACACGTTCTTCCCGTGGGGCACGCTCGCGGTGAACGGCGCCGCATCGCTGCTGTTCGGCGTGCTCGCCGGTGCGGCAGGCGCGGTCTCGCCTGCCTGGGACGCGCTGCTTGCCACCGGGTTCTGCGGTGCGCTGAGCACGTTCTCGACCTTCGGTTACGAGACGTTCCGGCTGGCCGAGGAACGCGCGTGGGTGCCCGCCACAGCGAACGTGATCGTCAGCCTGCTCGTCGGCCTCGGCGCGGTGTCCATCGGCTGGCCGATCGGCGCGGCGCTCTGATCGGTCCGTGACGGGTCACGGAACCAAAGCGGCATCGCAGCCGCACCCGGCCCGGGCCACCGCGAATGCGCCGCGCACCACGGCCAGCCGCTCGGCTGCCGGCACGGGGCGCGCCCGGATCACCCGCACGGCGGCGCGCGTCGCACCGACGCCCACGCCGGCGATGACCGCCGCACGCATGGCAGCCGCATCGGGATCGTCGCCGGGATCACGGTCGCGCAGCCGGGCGGCGAACAGCTCGGTGAGCCGCTCCTCCCACTGCACCAGGGCGTCGGACAGGCGGGCAGCGACGACGGGGTCGGCCAGATCCGCGTCGGACGCAAGAACGGCGGCTCCGCCGGGTGGCTGAACGCCAACGGCCGCGGCGACCGCGGCCGCGAACGAGTCGAGTGGATGCTCGTCGAGCGGGCGGGCGCGCAGTTCGCGCTCCGCCGCGTCGAACAGTGGCGCGAGATCGGGCAGCAGCAGCTCCTCCTTCGACCGGAAGTACCGGAAGAAGGTCCGCTCCGACACGTCCGCGACATCGGCGATCTGTTCGACGGTCGTGGCCGCGAAGCCCTGCTCGGCGAACAGCTGCCGTGCCGCCGCGCGCAGCGCCTCGCGGGTGCGGGCTTTCTTGCGGGCCCGGCGCCCGGTAACCGGGGCGTTCTGCTCGCTCATGAGGATACCGATCATCCTGGCAGCGCCGTCAATCGGCATTTGTGCATATTGGCAGCGTTGACAGTTCGTCGGCAGTGCTCATAGCGTGGCCGAACCGCGCGTCGAAGGAGCCGTCGATGTCCTCGTCGCTTACCTCGCGTCCGCCGGGAACGCTCGCCAGAGTCGGTGCACTGTGCTCACGAAACGCCTGGGCGGTCGTGCTCGCCTGGGTGATCGCGCTGCTCGCGCTGGTGTTCGCCAACCGCCTCGGCGGCGGCACCTTCAGCGACAACGTCAATCTCTCCGGCACCCAGGCGAACACCGGCGCCCAGCTGCTCACGGCCAACGTGCCGACCGCCAGCGCCAACACCGGCACGGTCACCTTCGACGTCACCTCGGGCAGCCTCGCGGCGCACCAGTCGGCGATCGAGACGTCCGTGCAGCAGCTCGCCAAGCTGCCGCACGTGCTGTCGGCGTCCGACCCCTTCTCCGGCAGCCCGCCCACCGTGTCGCAGAACGGCCGGATTGCGTACTCGACCGTCCAGTTCGACGCCCGGCCGAAGACATTCGGATCCGGGTACGTGGACCAGCTCGACGCCGCCACGTCGTCGAGCCGGTCGGCGGGTGTGCGGATCAACTACGGCGGTGCGCTGGACGATCTCGTACGGCCGACGGCCAACGACCTCCGGTCGGAGGGGATCGGCTTCGCGGTGGCGCTGATTGTCCTGCTGGTCGGGTTCGGCAGCGTGCTCGCCGCCGTGCTGCCGCTGCTCACCGCGCTGATCGGCACCGTCGTCGCGCTCAGCATGCTCGGCCTCGTCGCGGGCGTGCTCAGCTTCGGCACCGCCGCCCCGACCCTGGCCACCATGATCGGCCTCGGCGTCGGCATCGACTACGCGCTGTTCCTCGCGACGCGGTTCCGGCAGCTGATCGCCGACGGCGTCGCACCCGACCGCGCGGCCGGGCGCGTGGTCGCCACCAGCGGCCACGCGGTGCTCGTCGCCGCCGGCACGGTCGCCGTCGCCCTGCTCGGCCTGTACGCCTCGGACGTGATCTTCCTCGGCCAGCTGGGCTTCGCCGCGGTCTTCGGAGTCGCGGTCGCGGCGCTGGCCGCCATCACGCTCGTCCCGGCCGGCCTGGGGCTGCTCGGGCGCCGGATCGACAGCATCACGGTGCGCCGGCCGGTCGCCGAGACCGGCTCACCCGACGACTGGTGGCACCGCTACGCGCGGACTGTCACTCGCCACCACTGGTGGTTCTTCGGGCTCGGGCTGGTCATCCTCGCCGTCCTGTCGATCCCGCTGCTGCACATCCGGCTCGGCCACGTCGACGACGGCGCCGACCCGACCAGCTTCACAGACAAGCGCGCCTACGACCTGATCAAGACCGGGTTCGGGCCGGGGGCGAACGGGCCGTTCACCCTGGTCGTCGACCTCAAGGGCGCGTCGGCCTCACCCAACGACATCGCGAACTCGCTGCAGCACGCCGTCGCCGCCGTCCCGGGCGTCGCGCACGTCGGCCCGTTGAACCCGTCGCCCAACGGGGTCGTGCTCGTGGGGCAGGTGGTGCCGACCACCGGACCGCAGGACGCGACGACGAGCGGACTGTTCAACACGCTGATCGACAAGACCGTGCCCGACGCGCTGCAGGGCACCGGCGCCAAGGGTTACGTCACGGGGACGACCGCCACCCAGCTGCAGTTCAAGGACACGATGGCCAGCAAGCTC
Organism: Jatrophihabitans sp.; assembly: GCA_035695205.1. Lineage (GTDB taxonomy): Bacteria > Actinomycetota > Actinomycetes > Mycobacteriales > Jatrophihabitantaceae > Jatrophihabitans. Next base: position 19,872 of record DASSEP010000084.1, read on the forward strand.
CCCCTGATCATCGGGATCGTCGTCCTCGTCGCGTTCCTGCTCATCCTCAGCGCGTTCCGCAGCCTGCTGCTCGCCGCGAAGGCCGCGGTGCTGAACCTGATGTCCATCGGAGCCGCGTACGGCGTGGTCGTCGCGGTGTTCCAGTGGGGATGGGGACGCAGCCTCTTCGGCGTGTCCGAGAACGTGCCCGTCGAGTCGTACGTGCCGCTGCTCATGTTCGCGATCATCTTCGGTCTCTCGATGGACTACGAGGTGTTCCTCCTCTCGCGGGTCAAGGAGTCCTTCGACCGCTCCGGCGAGAACCTGGAAGCTGTCCGAGAGGGGCTGGCCTCGACGGGTCGGGTCATCACCTGCGCAGCGCTCATCATGATCAGCGTCTTCAGCTCGTTCACGGCGTCGCACCTGGTAGTGATCAAGATGATCGCCCTGGGCCTCGCCATGAGCGTGCTCATCGACGCGAGCGTGGTGCGCCTGCTGCTCGTGCCGGCGACGATGACGCTGTTCCCGAAGGCGACCTGGTGGATGCCGCGGTGGCTCGACCGCGTGCTGCCGCGCATCGATGCGGAGGGGCACGACGACGAGCCCGTGGAGCCGGTCGGCGTGGAGGAGCCGATCAGCCCGCCCGCGCCGCTCGGGCCCACCCCGGCGATGTAGCGGCGCCGCTCACGGGCGGTCGGCGAACACGGCACGCAGCGCTTCGTGGGCGTCCGCGCCGGCGGCGAACACCAGCTCGTCGCCGGGCAGCAGCCGGGCGTCCTCGGCTGCGGTGAGCACCCGCTGGTCGCGGACGACCGCGAGCAGCGCCGTGTCGGTGGGCAGCCGCAGCTCGCCCACCGGCACTCCGGCCAGCGGGGCGTCCTCGGGCACGGTGATCTCGACAATGCTCGCCCGGTTGTGCTGCTGCAGCGTCATCAGCTGCACCAGCTGCCCGGTGCTCACCCGCTCGTCGACCGCGGCGACCAGCGTCGCCGGCGTGGACACCGCGACGTCCACGCCCCACGCCGCGGTGAACAGTCCCTGGTTCGCCGGCTCGTTGACCCGGGCGACGACCCGGGGGACGGCGAACTCGCGCTTGCAGAGCAGCGCGAACACCAGGTTGACCTTGTCGTCACCGCTCGCACCCACGGCCACGTCGCACATGCCGATCCCGGCCCGCTGCAGCGTGGCGAGCTCGCACGCGTCGGCCAGCATCCACTCGGCGCCCGGCACCAACCGGGGCCGGAACCGGGGCCGGTACCGCTCGATCAACAGCACGCGGTGCCCGGCGTCGAGCAGGCCTTGCGCGATCGACTGCCCGACCTCGCCGGCACCGGCGATCGCCACTCGCATTCGGCCTCCGTCCGCTGCTCGTGTCCGGGGCACCCACGGTATCCGTGAGAGCGTGTGGGCACTCGCCTCGATCAGGAAGGTGCGTCGGTGAGCCTGGAACAGCTGTACGTGGACCTCCTCGCCGGAGGTCTCGTGCTGCTCGTCAGCATCGTGTCGACGCGGGTCGCGTCGCGCATCGGGCTGCCCAGCCTGCTGCTGTTCCTCGGCGTCGGGATCCTGCTCGGCGAGGACGCGCTCGGCATCCAGTTCCACAGCGCGCGGCTCGCCCAGAACCTCGGCACCGCGGCACTGGCGGTGATCCTCGTCGAAGGCGGCCTGACCACTCGCTGGTCGGACATCCGGGGATCGATGGCGCCGGCGGGGGTGCTGGCCACGCTCGGCGTCGGCGTGAGCGCGGTCGTCACCGCGCTGGGCGCGCACTACCTTCTCGACTTCGGGTGGCAGCAGGCGTTGCTGATCGGCGCAATCGTGTCGTCCACGGACGCCGCCGCCGTGTTCTCCACGCTACGGGTGCTGCCGCTGCCCCGCCGCCTGGCCGGTCTGCTCGAGGCCGAGTCCGGGTTCAACGATGCGCCGTCGATCATCCTGGTGCTGCTGTTCACCGCGACCCCGTTCCAGCTCGACGCCGCGCACATGGTCGAGACGCTCGTCTACGAACTGGCCGCCGGCGCGGCGATCGGGCTCGTGGTCGGCTGGCTCGGCGCCCTCGTGCTGCCGCGGATCGCGTTGCCGGCCTCCGGGCTGTATCCGCTGGCCACCTTCGGGCTCGGCATCCTCGCCTTCGCCGCCGCGGGAGCCGCGCACGCCAGCGGCTTCCTCGCCGCCTACCTGGCCGCGGTCGTGCTGGCCAACGTGGGGTTGCCGCACCGGGCCGCTATCCGGTCCTTCGCCGAGGGGCTCGGCTGGCTCGCCCAGATCGGGCTGTTCGTGCTGCTCGGGCTGCTGGTCAGCCCGCACCATCTGCCCGCTCAGCTGGTCCCCGGGCTGGTGATCGGTGCCGTGCTGCTGCTGCTCGCCCGGCCGCTGTCCGTCCTGATCGCGCTGCTGCCGTTCCGGATGCCGGTGCGCGATCAGGCGTTCCTCTCCTGGGCCGGGCTGCGCGGTGCGGTGCCGATCGTGCTGGCCACGTTTCCGATCGTGGAGGGCGTGCCGGGCGCCGACCGGCTGCTGGACGTCGTCTTCGTCCTCGTCGTTGTCTTCACCCTCGTCCAGGGCCCGAGCCTGCCGTGGGTGGCCCGCGGCCTGGGACTGGTGCCGCGCGAGGTGACCCACGAGATGCTCGTGGAGTCGGCGCCGCTGGACGTCCTCGACGCCGAACTGCTGACGATGACCGTGCCGTCCGGGTCCGGGCTGCACGCCGTCTCGCTCGTCGAGCTGCGCCTGCCCTACCCGAGCCTGATCACGCTGATCATCCGCGAGCGCAAGACCTTCGTGCCGGTCGCCGACACCCAGCTGGCCGTCGGCGACGAGCTGCTGATCGTCACCACCCGGACCGCCCGCGAGACCACCGAACGCCGGCTGCGCGCGGTGAGCCGCCGCGGCCCCCTGGCCTTCTGGTTCGACGAATTCGGCCTGCCCGACTGAGCCCTGCTCGGGCGGGACGTCGGGACTTTAGTCACGGCCAGATATAGCCGGTCGGCGGTGGTGCGGCCGGTGCGGAGCGCGAGATCGTGTAGCGATCGCCCGGCCGCACCGACACCCAGGACGGTAATTCGTGGACGCTCATCCCGCTCGACTCGGACCCCGTCTGTTCCGCCTCGACTCCGCCGGCGTGCGGCTCGGCGCGGCCGAGTTCGCCGCCGACGAGCGCCTGTTCGCGCTGGCGGCCGAGGATGTGGTGTGGACGGTGTCGGTAATCGACTGGCGGTTGCGCCGGCCGAGCGCGTGGCACCTGGGGCGCATGCGTCGCTGGGCGGCCGAGGGCGCGGAGCTCGAGCGGCAGCGCGATGCGCTGCGCCGGGCAGCGATCGACTTCAGCGCCGTCTGCTGAACCGCGGCGTACCGCCGGGAATGGCCGCAGCGTCGCAGGGGTAGGGATCGCCTCACCCCGTCGCCACGGCCTCGATCACGTCGGCGCCGCGGCGCAACCCGTCGGCCTGGCGGATGCGCTGTCCCGCGGCCGCGGCACGCCTGCGCACGTCCTCGTCGGTGAGCAGCCGATCGACCGCGGCGAGCATCTCGGTGTCGGTGAAGGCATACGTGTCGAGCCGGATGCCGTAGCCGGTCTCGTGAACGCGCTGCGCGTTGTCGTGCTGATCCCAGAACAGCGGCAGGACGATCATCGGCTTGCCGAAGTGCATCGCTTCGGTGACGGTGTTGTTGCCGCCGTGGGTGAGCACGAGATCGACCTGCGGCAGCACCTTGGTCTGGGGTAGGACGTCGGCGCCGACCATGTTGTCGGCCAGCTCGTACTCGCCGGCGCGCGGGCCCTTGCTCACCACGAACCGGTGCTCGCTGCGCGCCAGGGCCTCGACGAGCCGCTTCATGAGGTCGACGTCGGCGCCGCCGAGCGAGCCGAGAGAGACGTAGACCCAGGCTGCATCGCCCGGCGGCAGCTCGAACTGCGCCTCGGTCTCGCGGACGCTGGAGGGCATGCGGTGCCAGGTGCCGTCCAGCGCCGTGCTCCGCGGATAGTCGAGTTCCTCCGGGTAGACGAACAGGTTCGCCGTCGGCGAGGTGTGGACGAACTCGAGCTCCGGCAGGTGCGGCGCCCCCTGCGCAACCACCCACTCGTCGAACTCGGCCCACAGGGTGCGGTGGGTGCGTTCGTACTCGGCGCGGAACGCTGCCCACTGCGAGCGCTCGCCGGCCGGCAGGCCGGAGAACACCGGCGGCAGCGCGGCGTCGGGGATCTCCAGCGGGTTGCAGGAGACGATGCGGACGAACGGCGCCTCGGCGGTGAGCAGCGCGGGAAAGGCCACGACGTTGTCCTCGACGATCACGTCCGGGCGCACCCGCGCGATGATCTCGCGCAGCTGCGGCTCGCAGTACTTCGCGCCGTCGATCAGCGCCTGCCACGTCGGACGGATGAACCCGGTCAGCTGCTCGACGGTCGGCTTGCGGAACTCCGGGGCCGTCTCGCGTACGAAGTCGGTCCAGAACTGACCGGCCGCGGCCTCGGTCTCGCTCGGCGGGGCGAGATCGACGAGGTCCTCCTCGAAGCCGAGCGCCGCGAGCCGGCCCGACCACGACGCCTCCGCGGCGAACACCACGCGGTGGCCGCGGCGGCGCAGGATGTCGCCGACGCCGATGCACTGGTTGGTCGGCCCGTAGGCCGACTCGGGCATGAACAGGACCGTCGCGCTCACCGCAGCTCGCCCCCGCTCATTCCCGGGTGTTCGCCGAGCACGATCGTCTCGCTGTTGGCACGCAACGCGACGCGGCGGACGCCCGGGGGGCCATCGACCGGCCGGAGCCCGTCGACGGTCCCGCCCAGCCAGTGCCGCAAGGCGGCCGCGTCGCCGCCGACTTCGAGCCATGCGATGCCGGTGTCGTCCGGCGGCGGGTGTTCGTCGAGCCGGTCCAGACCGTCCAGGCCGCTCCGGCCGTCCCAGGCGATGAAGCACGGCAACCCCTGGGTGATGGCTTCGCCGAGCCCGGCCAGCCGCCAGGACAGCGTCGTCCCGTCCGCAAGCGTCCGCTCGCCGGGCACCTGAGTGAGCGACAACCGGTCGCAGGTCGCGTCGAAGTCGTTCGGCTCGACCATGAAGCCGGCCAGCGCGTCGCCCTTCCCCGCGCTGGCGGCGACCCACCGGCCCAGAGCGCTCTGCTCGGCCCGCGCCGGATCGGTCACGCCGATGATCTCGAGGTACTGGCTGCCGAGCGGCACGATCCGGTTCGCCGTACCCCACTGCGGGTGCTCGCCTCCGCGCACGGAGCACAGCCCGTACCGGCTGTGTAGGCGGCCGGCCGAATCGTCGATGTTCCGGCTCGCCAGCAGCACGTGGTCGATGCGCATCGCGCGATCGTACGGGCCGGTGGGCGCGAGGGTGACACACCTCGCTTGCTGAGCGCTTGCAACTGCTAGCACCGCGCGCGACAATGGAACACGTGATAGCCGAAGGACCGAAAGAACAGGCCAAGCGAAGCGGCGCTGCCATCGGTGACTTCATCCGTGAGCAGCGACAACAGGCGCAGGTCTCGGTGCGCCAGCTCGCCCGCCTCGCCGGCGTCTCGAATCCGTACCTGTCGCAGATCGAACGCGGCCTACGCAAGCCGAGCGCCGAGATCCTGCAGCAGATCGCGAAGGGGCTGCGGATCTCGGCCGAGCAACTCTACGTGCGCGCCGGCTTCCTGGAGCACCGGGACGGCAACCAGGAGCTCATCGCCGCCATCCTCGCCGACGACGATCTCGGCGAGCGGCAGAAACAGGTCCTGCTCGACATCTACGAGTCCTTCCGCCGCGAGAACGCGCAACTGCGCGCCGACGCGGCGCGCGAGCCGCTCGCCCAGGTACGTGGGAGCGCAATGACCGAGTGATCCGTCCGTCCCATCAACTGCACCTTCTCATCCGTTCTGCCACAGAGCTCCTACAAGGAGGAATTCCATGTCGATCGCCAGCGACATCCGCGCCTACGCCGACTCCGCCGTCCACCAGAGCAAGGCGACGCTGTCCAGCGCCCAGGCCTCACTCAACGACATCGCCGGCAAGGCCAACGACGCGGTCAGTGACCTGCGTGCGTCGGCCGAGCGGGCCATCAACATCGACGCGATCCGTGCGGCCGTCGAGCCGTACCTCGCCCAGGTCAAGGGCTACCGCGCCACCGTCACCGACCGTGCCGACGTCCTGATCGGTGACCTCAAGGGCGACCCGCGGGTCGCGAAGGTCGTCGACACCGCGAACACGGTCTCCGGCGTCGTGGCCGAGACGGTGCAGGAGCGCGTCGTCAAGCCGGTGCAGACGCTGACCGGCCGCGGCGGCAAGCACCCGGCCGGGTCCGCGCCGAAGGCCTCGACCACCGCGCCGAAGGCCGCGCCGAGGCCGGCCGCCCGCAAGGCCGCGACCACCAAGCCGGCCACGCCGGCGAGCAAGCCGGCCGCGCGCAAGACCACGACCAAGCGCACCGCGCCGAAGGCCTGACAAACCCGCATACCGCCCCGTCCGGTCGTTCCGGACGGGGCGTTTGCATGCCCTGCGCCGGTACGCTTGCGGTGTGCACATCATCGACCAGCTCTACTACTACACCGATCAGGTGTTGTTCTGGGGCATGGTCGCGCTCTGGGTGTGGGCCTTCGGTGACTGCCTGGCTCGTAAGGCCGCCGCGTTTCCGGCCGTCGACAAGCTCACCAAACCGGCCTGGCTCGCGATCCTGTTGATCGCCGGGCTGCTCGGCTACTTCTTCAGCAGCCCGCTCTACCCGAGCACCACGGTGTCGGTGTTCGCGCTCATCGCGACGGTGGTGGCTGCGGTCTACCTGGCCGACGTCCGGCCGGCCGTGCGCGAGATCTCCAGCGGCCGCTGACGCCTCACGCCTGTTGGGGCACCTGCGGCAGCGACGCGACGAACACGGCCTCGAGGCCGGCGGCGAGATCGGCCGGGTCGGGAGTGTCGTCCGGGTCGAGCATCCACTGCACGGCGAGCCCGTCGCACGCCGCGATCACCAGCGCGGCCACCGCGCGGCACTGCGGGTCGGCGGCGTCGACGCCGTCGCCGAGCGCGCGGGCCACCAGCTCGGCCACCATCGCCCGCGCCCGCGAGTAGTGCGCGGCGAGCTGTGCGCGCAGTTCCGGCACCCGCATCGCCTGCGCGAGCGCCTCGATGTAGGACTGCAGGATCGGCCGGCGCTCGGGCAGGCTGGCGAGCGATGCGGCCCACGTCGCGCCGGCGCGCTGCAGCGGCGTTGCGGCCGGATCGGACATCGCGAAGTCGGCCAACCGGCCTGCCCAGTCCTGGAAGGACGCCTCGATGGCGGCGTTGAGCAGCGCGGCCTTGGAGCCGAAGTGGTAGCCGATGCTGGCGAGATTCGTGCCCGAGGCCGCGACCAGGTCGCGGGCGGTGATGTGGGCGTAGCCGCGCTCTTCCAGCAGCCGCCGCGCGGCGGCGAGCAGTTCCTCGCGATGTCCCACGGCGTCGAGGATATCGCGGGGAGATAGACAAACGTCTTATACGCGCGTATACATCGAGGCGTCTGCCGCGGACGACAGCCGAGGAGGGTCATGACGACGATCGACAGCTACGTCACCCGCCGCCGGCTGCCCGGCTCGCTTCGCCTGCCGCCTGGCCCGAAGCTGCCCGCCGTCCTGCAGACCGTGTTGTTCCTCGGCCTGCGCACCTATGTCGCGCCCCGCTGGCAGCGCCGCTACGGCGACGTGTTCTCGGTGCATGTTGCGCCCGCGGGGCGGGGCATCGTGCTCACCCGTCCCGAGCACATCCGTGAGGTCTTCGCCGGGCCGGCGGACACCTTCCACGCGGGGGAGGGCAACGCGATCCTCGGCCCGATCATGGGCCAGCACTCCGTGCTGCTGCTCGACGAGGAAGCGCACCGGCACAGCCGCAAGAAGGTGATGGCCGCCTTCCACGGCGAGGCGGTGCGCGGCTACGGCGAGCTGATGGAACAGCTCGCCGCCGACAGCGTGGCCACCTGGCCGGTCGGCACGCCCTTCGCCGTCCACCCGTACCTGAACGACATCAGCCTCGAGGTGATCCTGCGGATCGTCTTCGGGGTCACCGACGAGATCCGCCTCGCCCAGATGCGGCCGCTGCTGCGCCGCCTTGTGCACATCGGCCCGACGATCTTCGTGGGCTGGATGTATCCCGCGTTGCAGAAGATCGGGCCCTGGCGCCGGTTCACCAAGCTCAAGGACGAGGTGGACGCCCTCGTGCACGCCGAGATCGCGGGCCGCCGGCAGGCGGACGATCTTGCCCAGCGCCGCGACGTGCTTTCCAAGCTGCTCGTGGCCGATACGGAACAGAGCGACGCCGAGCTGCGCGACCACCTCATCACGCTGCTGCTCGCCGGCCACGAGACCACCGCCTCCACGTTGGCGTGGACGTTCCACGACCTGTGCCGCAAGCCGGAGCTGCTCGCCCGCACCCAGCGCGCCGCCGACGAGGGGGACGCGGAGTATCTCGAGGCGGTGGTGAAGGAGTCGATGCGGCTGCGGCCGGTGATCGGCAGCGTGGCGCGCCGGCTGGCCAAGCCGGCCACCGTCGCCGGCTACGACCTGCCGGCGGGCGTCGTCGTCTTCCCCTCCGTCCTGCTCGTCCAGCGCCGGGAGGACGTCTTCGACGACGCCGCGCAGTTCCGTCCCGAACGCTTCCTCGGCAAGAACCCGCCACCGGCCAGCTGGATCCCCTTCGGCGGCGGCATCCGCCGGTGCCTCGGGGCCGCCTTCGCGATGGTGGAGGCGGTGGCCGTGCTCCAGGCAGTCCTGCGCAGCGTCGACATCGCGCCCGCCGGCGCGCCCGAGATGTCCCGGACCCGCAACATCACCACGGTTCCGGCGCGCGGCGCTCGCATCGTCGCCTTCCCGCGCTGACCGCCGCCCCCGCGCCGCATTCGTCAGAATGAAGGCGCGACCGGCGGCAGCAGGACGGAGGCAGCGTGCGACTGGGTTCGGCGCGCCGGCGGCTGGTGCTCGCCGCCCGGCTGGCGGTCTCGTGGCGGCCCACCGGGGCGCGGCTGCGCGGACTGCTGCGCTCGATCGTCACGTCGTTCCTCGCGCTGGGCGGGATGCTGTGGATCCTGCCGGGGCTGCACAGTTCGGGGCCGGCGTCGGTGCTCGTGCTGGCCGCCGTCGTCGTCGGCGTGGGAGCCGTGCTCCGGCCGGTGCTGGTGGCCGTGGTGACCCTCTTCGGCGCGCTCGGCCTGCTGCTGGCCGGCGTGCTGACCCAGGCGATCGTGCTCGACGTGGCGCTGAGCGTCGCCCCCGGCGTCAATTCCGGCCCGTTCCGCGACGTGCTGCTCGCCTCGTGGCTGGTCGCGGCCATCGCCGCCGTCGTCAACTGGGTCTTCGACGTGGGCAGCGACGACGCCTTCCTCGGCCGCGTGCTGGGGCACTCGGCGCGCGTTGCGCGCCTCGAGCCGCGCTCGACCGCCCGCGAACCCGGCGTGCTCATCGTGCAGATCGACGGGCTGGGCCAGGACGTGCTGCGCCAGGCCATCACCGCCGGGGCCGTGCCGACCATTTCGCGCTGGCTGCGGACGGGGAGTCACCGGCTGCGGGGCTGGCACACCGGCGCGCCGGCCACCACCCCCGCCGGGCAGGCGGTGCTGCTCTACGGCGACACCCACCAGGTGCCCGGCTTCCGTTGGTACGAGAAGCCCACCGGCCGGCTCATGGTGGCCAACCGGTCGCGGGACGCCGCCGAGATCGAACGACGCCTCTCGGACGGACGCGGGCTGCTCGCCGACGGCGGGGTGAGCCTGGCGAATCTGTTCAGCGGCGACGCCCCGGTGCGGCTGCTGACGATGAGCGATCCGCGGCTGTCGGTGCGCGAACGCCGCCAGGTCGGCGACTACGTCGCCTCGTGGAGCGGCCTGCCCCGCGCGGTCGTGCTGATGCTCGGCGAGATGATCACCGAGCTGCAGCAGGGCAGGCGGCAGCGGCACCGCAACGTGCAGCCGCGGGTCAGCCGGCTGTCGGAGTTCGTCGTGCTGCGGGCGGTGACCACGGTGCTGCTGCGCAACCTCGCCGTGTCGCTGCTCGCTGACCACCTGGTGGCCGGCGCGCCGGTGCTGTACGTCGACTTCGTCGACTACGACGAGGTCGCGCACCACGCCGGGCCGAGCCGGCCGGAGGCGATCCGCACCCTGGACGGCATCGACCGGGTGCTGCGGCTGCTCGAGCAGCTCACCGAGGCCGTCCACCGCGACTACGAACTGGTCGTGCTCTCCGACCACGGGCAGGCACTCGGCGCGACCTTCCGGCAGCAGTGCGGACGCAGTTTGGAGGAGGTCGTCGCCGAGCTCACCGAGGCCGGGGAATCGGCCCAGCCGGCGACCGGCGACGGGGCCGCCGACGAGCACCCGGTCGAGCGCTGGGGGCCGGCGAACCTGCTGCTCACCGGGGCCGCCCGCCGCGTGCGTGGGGGCCGCGCCGCACGCCGGTTATTGCGCTCGCGCACCACCCAGGACGGCGCCGGTGCGTCGATCACCCTCGGCCCGGGCCGCCACGACCCGGCGCGCCCGCCGGACCGGCCCGTCGTGGCCAGTGGCGGCAGCCTGGCGCACGTCTACCTGCCCGGCATCGCCGGACGGGCCACCGAGGAGCAGATCCGGCAAGCCCATCCGCGGCTGCTCGACGGGTTGCGGCGCCACCGCCAAATCGGTCTGGTGCTCGTGCGCGCCGCGGACGGCAGCCTGCGCGCCCTGGGCTGTGGCGGGTGGCGCGAGGTCACCCCTGCGGGCGCCACCGGCGGTGAGGGGGACGACCCGCTCGCGCCGTACGGGCCGGCGGCGGCTCGTGCCCTGGCGCAGCTCGACACCCGCGCACACGTCGGTGACCTGGTGCTGCTGGGCCGCTACGACCCGGAAATCGGGGAGACGACTGCCTTCGAGGAGCTCGTCGGCTCGCACGGCGGACTCGGCGGCGGGCAGGAGAACGCCGTGCTCATCACCCCGTCGTCCTGGCTCGTCCCCGGGCACCCGGCCGAACAGCTCGACGGGCCCGGCGTGCACCGGCTGCTGCTGAGCCGGCTGATCGAGCTCGGCCTGCGCAAGGGACCGGGCGAATGACGATCCGCATCACGTGGTGGGGCCACGCCAGCGCGACCGTCGAGATCGGCGGGGTGCAGCTGCTGACCGACCCGCTGCTCACCGCCCGACTGGCGCACCTGCGGCGGATCGGCTCGCCGGTGCCGCCGGCCGAGGCCACCCGCCCCGACGTCGTGCTGATCTCGCACCTGCACCACGACCACCTGCACCTGCCGTCGCTGCGGCTGGTCCGCGACGACGCCGCGGTGCTCGTGCCGGCGGGCGGCGGCCGGCTGCTGCGGGCCGACGCCGCCGTGCCGGCCGCTCGGGTGCACGAGGTCGCCGTGGGCGACTCCATCGAGCTCGGCGGCGTGTCGGTGCGGGCGGTGCCCGCCGCGCACGACGGCCGGCGGCTGCCAGGCTCGCGGCACCGCGGACCCGCGCTCGGCTATCTGATCGAGCACGGCGGCGTGCGGGTGTGGTTCGCCGGCGACACCGGCCTGTTCGCCGGTCTGGGCGAGCTCGCGCCGGTCGACCTCGCGCTCATTCCCGTGGGCGGGTGGGGGCCGACGCTCGGCGCGGGGCATCTGGACCCCGACCAGGCGGCACGAGCGGCCGAGCTGGTGCAGGCCCGCCACGCCGTCCCCATCCACTACGGCACCTTCTGGCCGATCGGGCTGCGGCACCTCCACCCCGCCGGCTTCCACCGCAGCTTCCTGGACCCCGGGCCGCGTTTCGCCCGCGCCGCGGCGCACCGCTGCCCGAACACCGTGGTGCACCTGCTCGACTGCGGCGCGTCGGCCGAACTGGACCTCGGGCCGTGACCGAGACCATCGGGCTCGGGTACCTCATCGGGCTGACGGGCGTGGTCGCCTTCGGGGCGATCGTGCCCATCGTGCCGACGGGTGCCGCGGTGAGCGTGGCGGCCGCGTTTAGCGACTGGAACCCGCTGCTGCTGCTTGTCGTCATCGGCTTCGGCGCGGCCGGCGCCTACCTGGGCGACATCGGCATGTACGGGCTGCTGCGGCTGGCCGGCCGTCCGCTGGCCGAGCGCGTCGGCTGGCTGCAGGAGGGGACGGCCTCGGTGACCCTCGGGCGGCTGCGCACGCGCGTCGAGGAGCACGAACTGCCGGTGCTGCTCAGCTCGCGGCTGATCCCCGGCGGACGGGTGCCGGTGCTGCTCGCCGCCGCACTCGGTGGGTACTCGTGGCGGCGCTACGTGATCGCCGACATCGGCGCCGCGGTGCTCTGGTCTGCCGTGTACGCCGCCATCGGGCTGCTCGGCCGCTCGGTGTTCCCAGAGCCGTGGCAGGCCGCGATCGCCGCGGTGGCGATCGTGGTGATCGTCACGCTCGCCGGTTCCGCCTGGAACCGACGCCGCGCGCAGCGCGAAACCTGACGTTGGGCATGCTGGACTGGACGGCCATCGGCCCCCGAGCGCAGGAGTGCACATGGACATCGCCCTGAGCAAGGAGGAACGCGCGTTCGCCGAGCGCATGCGCGAGTTCTTCACCACCGAGATCCCCGAACGGATCCGGGCGAAGGGCGCGCGCGGCGAGACGCTCGAGCGCGAGGACATCGTCACCACGCAGCAGATCCTCAACGCCCACGGGCTGGCGGTGCCGCACTGGCCGCTCGAGTGGGGCGGGCAGGACTGGACTCCGGTGCAGCGGCACCTGTGGGCCGAGGAGATGGCGCTGGCGCACGTCCCCCCACCGCTGGCGTTCAACGCCGCGATGATCGGGCCGGTTATCGCGACCTTCGGCAGCGAGGAGATGAAGCAGCGCTTCCTGCCGGCGACGGCCAACCTCGACATCTGGTGGTGCCAGGGCTTCTCCGAACCGAACGCCGGCTCGGATCTCGCGTCGCTCAAGACGGCCGCCGTCCGTGACGGGAACGACTACATCGTCAACGGCCAGAAGACATGGACGACGCTCGCGCAGTACGCCAACTGGATCTTCTGCCTGGTGCGCACCGACCCGGAGGCGAAGAAGCAGCGCGGCATCTCCATGCTGCTCATCGACATGGACACCCCCGGCGTGACCGTCCGGCCCATCCATCTCATCGACGGTGGCTACGAAGTCAACGAGGTGTTCTTCGAGGACGTCCGGGTGCCCGCCGACCAGCTCGTCGGCGAGGAGAACCGCGGCTGGGACTTCGCGAAGTTCCTGCTCGGCAACGAGCGCACCGCCAACGCCGGGACCGGCCTGATCAAGTCCCGCATCCTGCGGATCAAGAAGGTCGCCGCCGAGACGTCGGCGAGCGGGCGCCCGGTGCTCGAGGATCCGCTGTTCCGCGCGCGGCTCACCCGGCTCGAGGTGGAGACCACCGCGCTGGAGATGTCGGTGCTGCGGGTGCTGTCGAACGAGGGCAAGAACCCCGGCAAGCCCGACCCGGTGTCGTCCGTGCTCAAGCTGCGTGGTTCGGAGCTGCAGCAGGAGGCGACCGAGCTGCTGGTGGACGTCCTCGGCCCGGCGGCGCTGGCCTACCGGGAGTCGGCGGAGGTGCCGGCCGGGATCCCGGTCCCGCCCGACGGCGCGGTCGACGCGCTGCCGCGCTACTTCAACTGGCGCAAGGCCTCGATCTACGCCGGCTCCAACGAAGTGCAGCGCCAGATCATCGCCAAGGCCATCCTGCAGTTCTAGGGCATCCGGGAGACCGCCATGGACTTCGACCTCGCCGACGAGCAGCGAATGCTCGCCGATTCGCTCAAGGCGCTGCTCGACAAGCGCTACGACGCGAACACCCGGCTGCAGCTGCTGGAATCCGAGCAGCAGTGGAGTCGTGACATGTGGCGCCAGTACGCCGAGCTCGGCGTGCTCGGGCTGACGTTCGACGAGCAGCACGGCGGCGCCGGCATGGGCGTCGACGAGCTCGCCGTGGTGATGGAGGCCTTCGGCCGCGCGCTGATCCTGGAACCGTTCGTTGCCACCGTCGTGCTCGGCGGGCAGCTGATCGCGGCAACCGGGACGCCGGAGCAGAAGGCCGAGTGGCTGCCCCAGGTCGCCGCCGGCGAAACGTTGCTCGCGTTCGCCGCCACCGAACCCGGCTCACGCTGGTCGCTGACCGACATCGGCACCACCGCCACACCGGACGGCGACGCCTGGCGGCTGGACGGGCAGAAGATCGCGGTGCTGGGCGGCGACAGCGCCGACGCCCTGCTCGTCACCGCACGCACACCCGACGGCGAGCTCGGCCTGTTCCTCGTGCGGGCCGCGGACGTCACGCGCGACGCCTACCGGATGCAGGACGGCCTCGGCGGCGCCGACGTCGTGCTCTCCGGCGCGCCGGCCCAGGCGGTGGGCGCGCCGGCCGACGCGCTCGCGCACATCCAGGACGTGCTCGACGTCGCGACCGCGGCGCTGTGCGCCGAGGCGGTCGGCGCGATGGAGCGCATGCTGTGGATGAGCGTCGACTACCTCAAGACGCGGGTGCAGTTCGGGCAGCCGATCGCGGTCTTCCAGGCGCTGCAGCACCGGGCGTCGGACATGTACGTCTCGCTCGAGCAGGCGCGCAGCATGGCGCTGCTGGCCCGGCTGGCGCTGGCCGACGACGACGTCGCGCAGCGCCGCCGCTCGGTGCAGGCTGCCAAGATCCAGGTCGACCTCGCCGCGCGCCACGTCGGCCAGGAGGCCGTCCAGTTGCACGGCGGCATCGGGATGACGATGGAGTATCCCGTCGGCCACTACCTGAAGCGGACGACCGTCATCGCCAAGACCTTCGCCGACACCGACACCCTCCTGGACGCCGTCGGCGCCGGCGGCGGGCTCATCATGCCGCGCTGACCTGCGCCCGGGTCAGCCGGCCGGCTCGGAGTGCTCGCCCGGCGCCTTCGGCAACTGGCCGGTGCGCAGGACTTCCTCGGCGACGTCGCGAAGCTTGCGGTGCTGCCGCTGGCTTGTGCTGCGCAGCAACTCGAAGGCAGCTTCGCGGGTGACCTTGCGGCTGTACATCAGGATCCCGATCGCGGCGCCGATGTCGCGATTACTGTCGAGCGCGAGCCGCAGGTGCTCGTTCTGCGCGCTCAGCTCGCGGTAGGACGCGTCGAGCCGAGCGAGGGCGAGCATCAGGGCCCGGACGGTTTCGGCGTCGCCGTGCAGCGGGAGCGTGTCGGCGTCGTCGGCCTCCGGCGCCGGCCTCGGATAGAGGTCCGTGACGTCCTCGACGTGGATGAGCGCGGCGACCACCTGACCGTCGGCGTCGCGGATGGGCGAGTTGACCGGGCTCCACACCTTGCGGACGAAGCCCTCGGTCTCCGGGGCCGGAACGTCGTAGCGCTGGACGTTCATGTGGTGCCGGCGTCGTCGCCGGAACACCGACTCGAGGGAGGCGGTGAGATTCACCAACCCGCAGGCCTCGTGGGTGGGCTCGTCCTCGGGGAAGGCGTCGAACAAATACCTGCCGACGAGCTCGTCGCGGGTGCGACACGTCGCCTCGGTGTAGGCGGTGTTCACCGCCTGGATGCGGAACCCGCGGTCGGTGACCGCATAAGGCGCCGACGTCGCTTCGAACGCCGGATCGAAAACTATCGAGCGAATCGTGGAATCGAGGGAAGACATCTCTTTCGTTTCTGCCATCAGACAGTTGCGTCAGTTCAGTCTTACTACACGCCGACTGCCGTCGCGTCGGTACGGCGGCCACAGCACAGTAGAACGGAGCCCGAGGTCCCGGCCGATCGTTTGTCACCTCCGACGGCCGGGTACGTGGCGGTTAGGGGTGATTTCAGGCAATGTGTCAGCAAATCGCAGAGAAGACCGTCGAATGCCCGGAGCTGCGCGAGGCGCGCCGGCAGATCGATGATCTGCAGGCCGCACTCGACGTGCGGCAGGAGATCGGCATGGCGATGGGCATCGTGATGGCCCGCCAGTACGTGGCAGCAGGCCAGGCGTTCGCGCTGTTGCGCGACGCCAGCCGGGCGCAGCACCGGCCGCTGCGCGACGTCGCGGCCGATGTCGTGGCCCGCGGGCGCCTCGACCCCTGACCGAGCTGGCCGCGGGCAACACGTCCCATTCGGGACACGATCACGCTTGCGGCTTTTGTTCCCAATCGAGGACCACGTACAGTCAGACCACCCCCCAATCAGCTCGCCGTGCAACGGAATGCCTCGCCCGGGTCGTCAAAGCAGTCAAGCTGGCCACCCGCCCGGCGTCCGTGCCCGCACGGACATCCGCAAAGGAGCTGCACGTGGCATCAGTTCCGCCGTCGCTGTCAAGCACCGCCCAGGTCACCGAGCAGATGGTCGAGGAGTTCGGCCCCCTGCTGTCGCCGGCCGTCGTCGAACAGGTCGTCTCGACCGTCTCCGATCATCTCGGCCAGGCAGGCGGCGCGGCCGCGTCGCCCGAGGCGCTGGCCAGGGCGGCACATGCCCGCCTCAATACGCTCCGCCTCGAGCTGCTGACCTGAGCGGAGCGGCGAACACCCGCAGCATCGCGTCCTTCATCAGGACGGTGCTGATCATTCCCGTCACCAGCAGCGCATTCGGGTTGCGGGCCAGCGCCCACCACGAGTAGTCGACCGGTTCCGGCGCTGCCGGTCGCTCGCGCGCCGGCACCGGCGCCGGCGTGGCCCACGCCTGCGGGTCGGCCAGCGGCTGCGACCAGCGGGCGCAGATGCGGGTGGCGTCCAGCGCATCCAAAACGGACATCGGGTACTCCTCGTGAACCTCTCGCCGCGTCGCGCCGACCTCCCCCCGGCGAAGGCCGGCTGCGCCGCATCGATGACTTACAGAGCGGTGCCTCCACGTTCTGATACCTAGCGGCGAACCGCTCCCCCCGCGGGGAGGAGCGGATTCACCCGCTGGGGTGACGCTGTGCCGGCGCGCGTGGACGACCTTGGAGATCGACATCAGCGTTCGCGATCTCGAAGGACGACCAGTGACCCAAACCCTTGCGCCGAGGCGCGACAAACCCGCCGACCGAATCCGTACTGCCTGGTACGCCGCGCACGCGCCGGTATCCGGGGTTCCGCCCTGGGCCCGGACGGTCGCCTACGCCATCCCGCTGACGGTGCTCCCGTCGAGCCTGTGGCGGATCGCCGCCTGCACGTTGCACCTGCCGATCGTGCGCGGCGAAACCGATCCCGTGACCGGTCCGTCCGGCGTCCCGGGATTGCCGATCGAGGCATACGTCGTCGTGCTGTCGATCTTCTCGGAACTGGTCGCGTTCGCGGCGGTCGGCCTGGTGGCGCGGTGGGGAGAGGTGTTCCCCGGCTGGCTGCCCGTCCTGCGCGGCCGCCAGGTACCGGCGGCGGCAGCAGCCGGTGCAGCGGCGAGCGGCGCGGCCGTGCTCACCGTGCTGTGGACCTGGGTAGCGATAACGTTCTCGCTCGGCCGGCGCATCGACGGCTCGCGGCTGGCCGGAATTGCCCCGCTCGGCTTCGACGGGTGGAAGGGGCTGCTCGCCGTGGCCGCCTACGCGCCGTTGCTGCTGTGGGGCCCGTTGCTCGCGGCGCTCGCCGTGAGCTACTGGAAACGCCGCCGCGCCGAGGTGCCGGACGAGGCTGAGTGAGATCGCCGCTTCGGCAAGCGTGACTGTCGTGGCAGGGTGAAGGATCATGTTCAGGGCGCTGCACTCGGCGGTGGGGCCGATGTTCGCGCCGCAGACCTACCTCCGGGCCGTCTTCGTCCTGCTCGGCGCCGCGTTGGCGTTGGCACTCGGGATTGCGGCGTTCACCGTCCTCGCGATCGTCATCGACGCGGGAGCGCCCGTCTGGGGGACGGTCCTGCTGGGCGTGGCCGTCGTCGGCGGGCCGTTGGCTACGGGCCTGCTGCCCGGGGTGCGCCAGGTGGAGGGCGCTGCTGCCCACAGCCTGCTGGGCGTCCGGTTCGCCGGCGGGACACCCGGGCCGGCGCACGGGTGGCGGCAGCGCCGCCGCACGCTGGGCTGGTTCCTGTTGCACCTGCTCGCCGGCGCAGCCGTCGTCGCCGCGGTGCTCGGCATCATCGCGCTGGCCGGTAGCTGGTGGCTGCTGCCGGCGGCGGTCGCCACCTTCGCGGGCGTCTTCGTCCTCGGGCGGTTGCTGGCTGCCGCCGGTCCCGCGCTGCTCGGCCCGTCCTACGCCGAGCGGCTGGAAGCCATTGCCGCCCGGGCGGCCGGACGCAACCGGATCGCGCGCGAGCTGCACGACAGCATCGGCCACGCGCTCTCGCTGGTCACGATGCAGGCCGCTGCGGCGCGGAAGGTGATGGACCGCGACCCCGACTATGCACGCGACGCGCTCGGTGCGATCGAAACGACCTCGCGGCGGGCGGTGGCCGATCTCGACCACATGCTGGGCCTGCTGCGCGACGACCCGCGAGGCCGTGCTGCCACGTCACCGGAGCCGGATCTGGCCGGCCTTGACGAGTTGCTCGACGCGGCCCGCTCGGCCGGCCTGCAGGTGCGGGCGACGCGCTCCGAGGGCCTGTCCGAGCTGCCGGTCCTCGTCAGCCGGGAGGCGTATCGCATCGTCCAGGAAGGGTTGACGAACGCGCTGAAGTACTCCGCCGACCGCACCGCCGGGCTGCGTGTCGTGCTCGGCGGCGACGGCCTCGACATCGAGGTGACGAATCCCGCCGACGGGCGCCGCTCGCTGCGCAGCGGCCGCGGGGTGCGCGGCATCCGGGAGCGGGTCACAACCCTCGGCGGCGCCGCCTGCGCACGCATCCAGGACGGCCGGTGGACGCTGTCGGTGTCGATACCCACCGGGCGGGCGCGGCCATGAGCGTCATCGGCGTCCTGGTCGTCGACGACGAGCCGCTCGCCCGCAGCGGGCTGCGCGCGATCCTGGAGTCCGAGCCCGACCTCGCGGTCGTCGGCGAGGCCGACGACGGGGCGGCTGCGGTGTCGGCGGCGCGGTCGCTGCGGCCAGACGTGGTGCTGATGGATGTCCGCATGCCGCGCGTCGACGGGATCGCGGCCACCCGGTTGCTCGGCGATTTCGACGGCGGCGGGCCCGCAGTGATCGTGATGACCACGTTCGAGAACGACGACCACGTCTATGACGCCCTGCGGGTGGGCGCCCGCGGGTTCCTGCTCAAGCGCAGCGCGGCCGACGACTTCGTCAACGCCATCCGCACGGTGCACGAGGGCGAGTCGCTGCTGTTCCCGGCCGCGATCCGCCGCCTCGTCCGGCACCGCGGGTTGCAGGATGGCGGCCAGCTGGCCGCAGCCGGGTTGACCGCGCGGGAGCAGGACGTGCTGCGGCTGGTCACCCGCGGTATGTCGAACTCGGAGATCGCCTCGGAACTGTTCCTCGGGGTGGAGACGGTGCGCACCCACGTGCGCAACATCCTGGCGAAGCTTGGAGCCCGTGATCGGGTTCAGGCCGTGATCATGGCGTACGAGAGCGGCTTCGTGGGCTGACGCGACTCAGGCACGTCCGGGCGGAGCCGGCGCCAGCGGCGGCGGCGGCGTAGTCACGACCCCTGTCGAGGGCTGCGGCGATGGCATCGGCACGCACCGCCCGCCACGCAGGGTTCGCCGGGTCGACCGCCCAGCTCGCATCGTGGACATGCAGCCGTTCGGCCTCGGTGAGCACCTGCCCGACCCGGCCCACCTGGGACAGGTCACGCACCTGCACAGTCAGCGGGGAGTGCGCCGCCACACGCCCGGTCGCGCCCTTCCGGCCGGGCGCCTGGTCGTAGTCGTGCTCATCATGCGTGCTCATCGTCCCGATCGACCACGTCAACGGAGCGCCTTCGTTCTCGACGGTGCGTGCTGCACCGCCTAGCTGTTCGAGCGCTGCCATGACCGCGTCCTGGGCCCGGCGGAGCAGGGTCGTCGCCTCGATCTTGGATGTAGCGGTGGCGTTGATGCCGCAGTGCAGGATCGCGTAGTCGGGCGGGACGGTACGGCGCGCCTCGCCCCGGACGGAAAGGACAGTTTGCTCTGCCATGAAGGCCCCCCGGTCGCGGTGTCGATCGGGGGACACTACGCAGCAGACAGAGACCTGATCAACTGGAGATCGTCGCCTACCTCGACAAGAGCGTCCGGTGCGCGAAAGACTGAGCCGTGTCGCTTCCCCGCCCGTATCCCGCCGACACCTATCTGGGTGAGTCCGGCGAGGCCAGCGCCTGGCTGCGCAGCACGGACCAACCAGCCGAGATCACCTACCGGAACGGCGGCACCTGCGAGTACCTCGCCACCGGCGATCAAACCGCAGGCCGCTTCGGGCTGTACCGGTGGACGTTCGGCGAGGCCGAGTCAGGCCCGGACCCGCACTTCCACCGCTCCATCTCCGAGCAGTTCTACGTGCTTTCCGGCGAGGTGCGGCTCTACGACGGCCGCCGGTGGATCACCGCACGGCCCGGCGACTTCCTGTACGTGCCCGAAGGCGGGATCCACGGCTTCCGTGGTGCCGGTCGGTCCTCGATGCTGCTGATGTTCGCGCCCGGCGGCCCGCGCGAAGACTACTTCGAGACCCTGGCGCGGGGCGAGCAGATGACCGAAGAGCAACGAGCTGCGTTCATGCAGCGGCATGACACGTACTGGGTGTGATCCGGCTTCGGTGAT
>DASSEP010000085.1:0-5079 GCA_035695205.1 Jatrophihabitans sp.
GCAGCATTGATCGGCATCCTGCGGCGTGCGCACGTCACCGCGTCGTTCTTCAACCTGGGCAGCAACGAGATCGCCGATGCCGCTGCGGTACGGATCGAGACCCGGGACGGGTTCGCGCTCGGCGACCACACCTGGGACCACAGCGATCTCAGTCAACTCGACGCCGCCGGGCAGGCCCGCGAGATCGACCGCGCGCGCGTTGCCGAGGCGCGGATCAGCGGGCACTACACGTGCCTGCTCCGGCCGCCGTTCGGCGACTACGACGCGACGACGCTGCGACTCGCCGCCGAACGGCACCTGGCCGTCCGGACGTGGTCGGTGGACCCCGAGGACTGGAAGGCGGCCGGCGTGGCCACGCCCTACTGGGTGCACCGGATCGTCGCTCGCGCCGAGGCAGGCGGCACCCAGCGGCATCCGGTCGTCCTGCTGCACAACCAGACCGGCGGCAACCCCGCGACCGTCCTCGCGCTGCCGCACATCATCCGCTACTACCGGAGCCACGGTTACCGATTCGTGGACCTCAACGGCAACACCGGACGGCCCACCGTGTCGCGGTTGAGCGCAACGACCGGAAGCACGACCGGCGGCTATCGGCTCGTCATCCGCGGCGCCAACTTCCGCCGCGTCACCGGCGTGCGGTTCGGCGTGGTCGGCGTGCCGGCCTTCACCATCCGCTCGCCCGGCCGGCTCGTGGTGACCGTGCCGTCTCATCACCGCGGGCGGGTGATGATCACGGTGCGCACAGCGGACCACGGCGATACACCGGCAACTGCCGCGGCGCGGTTCCGGTTCGTGAAGCAGGGCCCGGGACGCTGATCCGCGCACCGAGCCCGGCGATCCGAGCGACGTCAGCCGCGGGTGATCACTTCTGAGTGGCGAGCCGTGCCATCGAGGTCTTCAGGCGTTGGATGATCTCGTCGTCCCCGAGCCCGATCGGGCCGAACTTTCGGGGGGACTGAGCGGGTGCGGGATCGGCCTCATCGGCTCGATGGCGCGGTGCACGCGACGGCTGCGGCGTGCGGTCTGCCGCAGCTTGGCGCACCGTCCGCTGTCGCACCGCCTCGACAGAGTAAGGCTGTTCCGGCAGCGCGCCCAACGCCTCGGCGACGGCGAGTTCGTAGCCGTGCAGTTGCCGCACCGGCTGGCCGAAGGCCATCGCGAGCGCCTCGCGCAGCGGAATGTGTGTCTTCAGCACGCTGACGCCGGCGGCGCGCAGGCTCTGTTCCGCGGCCCCGACCGACCGGGTGCGCCGCGTGCGGGTGAGCAGGACGACGGCCGGCTTGCCGTTGCGGGTGGCCGCGTCGACGGTGACCGTCACCCGCGAGAGGTCCAGGGCGCTGGCCGAGGTCGGTATCAGCACGAGGTCGGCCAGGCGGACGGCGGCGGTGACGATGCCGAGATCGGCCGGCGGGGTGTCGATGACGATGTTCGGCGAATCCGGCAGGGCCGCCGCGAGCCGGGCAGTCGGCTGGGCGAGCACCGGCACCGACAGCGGCCGGCCCGCTTCGGCCGCGCGTTCGGCCCAAAGCGCTGCTGACCCCTGCGGATCGGCGTCGATCAGCGCACACGCCGCGCCCGTCGCCTCGGCCAGCGCGTGGGCGAGGAAGACGGAGGTCGTTGTCTTGCCCACCCCGCCCTTCTGGTTGGCGACGGTGAGAATCACCTCCGCAGGTTAGTTGTCAGGTGGGCGCGCGGCCGGTCGCGACACGTGTCCCGGCACGAATCACGGCGTGCCGGAGACGGGTCAGCGCGTGACCTTCACGCGGGTCTTACCGGAGGTGTACTGCGGCTTCGTCGCCACGACCGAATACGTGCCCGGTTTCGTGTGCCGCGCGAGCGTGAACGAAATCTTGCCGGTGCTGTTGGTCTTGCCCTTGTGCCCGGCGAACCTGACCGTGGCACCGCCGACGCGGTCGCCGGCGTCGGTCACGGTCATGGTGATCGTCTGCTTCGTGGTGTTGCGCACCTTCGTCTTGCTCGCGGTGACGTGCAGTCCGACCTCGACCTGGGTGATGAAGTCCTGCGTCTGCGCCTTGGCCTTGTTGCGACACTGCAGGGCGATGTCGAGCCGTCCGGACGATCCGCTGGACAGCCCGAGCAGCCCGTGGTCGAAGCACGGCGTCGCGTAGCTGCGCACGCTGCCGAGCTTCGACACCGCCGCGTTGGTCCGGGTCACGTACACCTTTGTGGTCGACTCGTCGAACCATGCGGCCCACATCCGGCCGCCCGGGCCGGCAGCGATGCTGACGGCGCCCGGGTTGGTCGAGCCGGGCAGCGACATCGCCTTCGCCGCTCCCACGCGCCAGAGCTTCGGGTGGCATTTCGTGCTACCTGTGCAGTATGCGATGTAGACGCCGGGATGGCCGATGCGGGCGGCGATCGCGAGGTTCGTGAACTGGCCGAGGCGGTTGATGGAGTCGGTGCTCGAGCCGGGCGCTTTCATCGTGGCGCCGGAGGCCGTCACGTCCTTGACGTAGTAGCCGTCGTGTGATGCGGGGTTCGAGAACTCCTGCGCCCACGCGACGTAGAAGTGATTCGACCCGCCGGTGTCGGCGACGACGCCTGTCTTGTACGGCACACCGTTGCTCGCCAGCGGGATCGAGCTGTCGGGGTTGGGCGCGGGGATGGTCGGCGATTCGCCGATGCGGTACAGCACGTTGCCGCCTGCCCCCCAGGCCGCCGCGAGCGTTCCGGAACGGTCCTCGCCGGCCGAACCGACCGGGTTGACGCAGTCGTTCGACAGCGACCAGGACTGCAGCGCCCAGGGCTGTGCCGTGCCGGCGGCGCCGTAGATGCAGCCTTTCGCGTACGAGCCGGTGGTGCCCTTGATCCCGTCGAACACCACCAGCGGCTTACCGCTCTGCGCGAGCAGGGTCGGTTCGTTCGACAGCGCTCCCCAGTGGCCTCCGCTGAACACGTCGACCGCGGCGCTCGGCGTCCCGTTCGCCGCAACGGTGGAGACGTCGTAGGTGAAGGAGGACGCCCCGACCGTGCGCAGCCACAGCACGTAGGCGCGGTGCTTCGCGTCCTGCCAGATCGCCGGTGTGCCCGACTCGATGCCGGCGGTTCCGCTCAGATTGGTCCAGTGACCAAGGGCGGGTGCGGATGCAGCGGCCGGCGCCGGTGCTCGGGCGGCCGACATCGTTGGCACGCCGGCCAGCGTCAGCGCGGCGAGCGCCGCCGCGATCAGGATGGACGTGCGCGCAGGGTTCGATCCCATACCGCGGCTCCTCTGGCCCGGGGGGTGGCGCAGATGTTCTACACCTGCGCGCCGCACCATGGTCAGGGTTGCGTGGGATCTGGCACGGTGAGACAGCCACGTACCCGGTGGGCTCCGCGCGGCCGGCCTCGCGAGCGCAGCGTTGATCAGTCGGGGAGCACGCGCACCGCGAGCAGCGCGATGTCGTCGGCCGGCCGCTGGACGACTTCGAGGACCGCGTCCCGGAACTCCCGCAACGGTGCCGACGCGAACCGGCTCGCGTGTGCGGCCAGGTTCGCGATACGCGCGTCGAGCGCTTCAGTGCGGGTTTCCACCAAACCGTCGGTATAGAGCAGCACCGTTGCCTCGCGCGGCAAGTCGGCATACCCGTCGGTTCGCTGCGCGACCGTCCCGACGCCGAGCGGCGGGTCGACCGGCTTCGACAGGACGCACGCCGGACCGTCCGGATAGACGATGATCGGCGGCGGGTGGCCGGCGTTGGCCCAGCACATCTCTCGAGGGCCGCCGTCGACTCCCGGTCGGACGACGGCCAGCGTGAGGCTGGCGAACGTGGTCACGCCCAGCTGGGTCACCAACCGGTCCAGACGGCCCACGACGTCGGCAGGCGTGGATTCCGATTCGCAGGCCAGCGCCCGGACCATGTTGCGCAGTTGGCCCATGGCCGCCGCGGCGCGGATGTCGTGGCCGACGACGTCACCGATCACCAACGCGAGCGAGCCGTTGGGGAGCTGGAAGGCGTCGTACCAGTCACCACCGACCTCGGCTGCGCTGATCGCGGGACGGTAGGTGACCTCGATGTCGTAGCCGTCGGCGTGCGGGGCGTCGGCGAGCAGGCTGCGCTGCAGCGTTTCGGCGAGGTGCTGCGTGCTCGCATGGCGTTCGGCGCGCAACAACGACTGGGCGCACAACGACGCGATCGCCGCCGCTTCGTCCTGGTCGTCGTCGTCGAACGGCCCGGGCGTCTCTCGAGAGATTCCCAGCGTCCCCACGTACTTCCCGCCGGACTCCAGCGGCAGCAGGCACACCGCTCCCGCCTCGGGCGTCAACTTCTGCAGGCCGGGAAGCTGCTGCGCCACTTCGTCGGGGCTTTGCAGCCACTGCGCAGCCGCGATGCGGCGCGGCGTCTCGAGCTCGGCCATCCGCTCGGCCAGCGACCCGAAGCCGTAGGCCGGTTCGGCGCCCCGGAGCCCGTCCAGCACCGGCCCGGCGAGCAAATCATTGTCGGCAATCAGCGTGAGCCATGCGCCTTGTGCGTGCAGGGCGACCATCGCGTCGCGGGCAGCCAACGCAGCGACCTGCTCGGGTTCGACTGCTGCCGAGAGCGCGGCGGCCAGCTTGTGCAGCCGGCGACTGCGCTCCGAGGCACGGCGCTCGGCGGCAGCGACCTCCACGAGTTGCCGGTGCGCCTGCTCGTGCTGCACGGCGATGGCGACTGTCCGGGTGACCTGCTCGATCAGTTGCTGGTCGCTGGGGCCGGGCACTCGGGGGACGCGGTAGTAGATCGCGAACGTGGCGAGCAGGCGGCCGTCGGCGGCGAACACCGGAGTCGACCAGCAGGAGCGCAAGCCGGCCGCGAGCGCGGGCGCGGACCAGTCAGCCCACAGCGGGTCGGTCGCGATGTCCTCGACGACGACCTGGGCGCGGCGGAAGGCAGCAGTTCCGCACGAGCCCACCGCCGGCCCGATCCGGACACCGTCGATCGCGGCGTTGTACTCGTCCGGCAGGCTCGGCGCCGACCCGTGCAACAGGTGCTGCCCGTCGTCACTGAGCAGCAGCACCGAGCCGAGCGCCCCGTGCTCGGAATGGGTCTCCACCATCTCGATGACCGCCTCGAGCACGTCCGGCAACGGCGCGTTCTC
>DASSEP010000086.1:0-37525 GCA_035695205.1 Jatrophihabitans sp.
CCGGCCCCGTCGGTCGAGGTAGCCAGCAGCGGGCGGCGCATCGCGGTCAGCTTGGCCGCATCGAACAGGCCGGCGAAGCCGCCCAGGCCGCCGATCACCTCCGGCCCCGCGGTCCGGGCGATCGACGCCCGCATCAGGTCCACGGCCCGGTCCCCGGCCGCGATGTCCACTCCGGCATCCCGGTAGCTGGACGGCCGGGTCATCTGGCCACCGGCGGGACCACCTCGAGCAGGTGCTTGCCCCGCTCGGCCTCGGCCACCGGGATCGGGTAGCTGCCGTCGAAGCAGGCCCGGCACAGCCGGCCCGCGGGCAGCGTGGTCGCCTCGGTCAGCCCGGCCAGCGAGATGAAGCCGAGCGAATCCGCGCCGATCGAGTCCCTGATCTCTTCCACCGACAGGCTGCCCGCGATCAGCTCGGCCCGGGTGGCGAAGTCGATCCCGTAGAAGCACGGCCAGGTCACCGGCGGGCTGGAGATGCGCACGTGCACCTCGGCCGCGCCCGCCTCACGGAGCATGCCCACGATGGCCCGCTGCGTGTTGCCGCGCACGATGGAATCGTCCACCACCACGACCCGCTGGCCGGCGATGACCTCGCGGAGCGGGTTCAGCTTCAGCCTGATGCCGCGCTGCCGGATGGTCTGGCTGGGCTGGATGAACGTCCGTCCGACGTAGGAGTTCTTGACCAGGCCGAGCCCGTACGGGATGCCGGAGGCCTCGGCGTAGCCGATCGCCGCCGGCGTGCCCGATTCCGGCACGGGAATGACGAGGTCGGCGTCGACGGGGTGCTCCTTCGCCAGCCGGCGGCCGACGTCGACGCGGGTCGAGTGCACGCTGCGGCCGGCGATGGTGGTGTCCGGACGGGCCAGGTAGACGTACTCGAAGATGCAGCCCTTCGGCTTGGGAGCCGCGAAGCTCTGCGAGCGCAGTCCGTCCTCGTCGACGGCGAGCAGTTCGCCGGGCTCGATCTCGCGGACGAAGCTGGCGCCGACGATGTCGAGCGCCGCGGTCTCGGAGGTCACCACCCAGCCACGTTCGAGCCGGCCGAGAACGAGCGGACGCACCCCCTGCGGGTCACGCGCGGCGTAGAGGGTGTGCTCGTCCATGAACACCAGCGAGAAGGCGCCGCGCAGCCTGGGCAGCACCTCGCCGGCCGCCTGCTCGACGGACACGTCGGGGCGCGCGGCCAGCAGGGCGGTCAGCAGCTCGGAATCGGTGGTGGCGCCCATGCCGCTGCCGATGCCCGCGGCGCGCGCCTCGTCGGCGAGATCGGCGGTGTTGACCAGGTTGCCGTTGTGCCCGAGCGCCAGGCCGGTGCCGGCGGGCGTCGTCCGAAAGCTCGGCTGCGCGTTCTCCCAGGTGGTCGATCCGGTCGTCGAGTAGCGGGTGTGCCCGACGGCGATGTGCCCCTGCAGGGTGGCGAGCGTCGCCTCGTCGAAGACCTGCGACACCAAACCGAGGTCCTTGTAGACGACCAGCGAGCTACCGTCGCTCACGGCGATGCCGGCGGCCTCCTGGCCGCGGTGCTGCAGGGCGTACAACCCGAAGTAGGTGAGCTTGGCGACCTGCTCGCCGGGCGCCCACACGCCGAAGACGCCGCAGGCGTCCTGGGGCTGCTTGTCGTTGTCGAGAAGGTTGTGGGTCAGCTGACCGTCACCTCTTGGCACACACCGAGTGTACGGGTGTCCCCCGGCCTCGCTGCGACTTGTCCGCGCTGCGCCGCGTCATGGCGCCGTGACGCGCGGACAACTTGTCGGTGGCGGCGAGTTGTCCGCGCGTGCCCGCGTCATGACGACACGAGGCGCGGACAACTCGGGACGGGAGAACGCGCGAAGGTTGATCGATCAGGCCAGCACCGGCAGGTAGCTGCTGAGGTCGGCGCGGTTCCCGCTCGCGCGCACCTGGCCGTCCGCGACCGCCTCGGCGAACCGCAGCCGCCCGGTCGCCAGCCGCAGCCAGGTCAACGGATCGGTCTCCACGACGTTCGGCGGCGTGCCGCGCGTGTGCCGCGGCCCGGCGACGGCCTGCACCGCGACGAACGGCGGCACGCGCACCTCGACGGACCGGCCGGGCGCCTGGGCGGCGAGCATCGTGGCCAGCGACCGCACCGCGCTCGCCAACGCCGGGCGCACCAGCGGCACCGGTTCGCGGCCGGGCAGCGACCGGCTGAGGTCGTCACAGTGCACGACGAGGTCGAGCACGCGGGTGCGCGCGAAGTCCACCGCGCTGATCGGCCCGCGCGGCGCGGCGACGACGGTGGTGTCGGAGACCCGCTCCGGCACCACCAGGGGCGCGCGCAACCGGGCGACCAACTCGGCCGGCCCGTCGGCGCCGGCCGCCGCCAATGACTGCTCGCTGATCCGGGCCGCCGCCGGCGCGTACGCGCGGACGTAGTCGGCGGCCGGCCGGGCGGGGCCCTCGGCGCGCGTGCCGAGGTGGGCCTGCAGCCCCTCCTTGCTGCCGGCGATATGACCGACGAGCACGCGCACGTCCCAACCCGGCAGCACCGACGGCGCTGCGAAATCGTCGCTGCCGAGCTGGGCCAGCCAGTCGGCGACCGCGGCACTCTGCGCCAGGAATGCGTCGATCTCCGCGGCCAGCCGTGCGGGCACGGGCGGTCAGTCGGCGAAGCGGGCGGGCAGCGTCCGGCTCCACGCCTCGCGCAGCTCGCCGAGCGGCAGCCGGAACACACCTTCGACGTCGAGCACCGGCTCGAGCAGATCGACGACGCCGATGCGCTGCGCGGGCAGGTCGTGCGCGGCGCAGCAGGCGGCGAACTCGGCCTCGTACAGCCGCGGGACGCTGACGAGCACGCGCCCCGCCGACTCGCTGAGCAGCTCGACGAACGGGTCGCCGCCATCGGGCAGGGTGATGTGCGCCCCGACGTCGCGGCGCAGGCAGCACTCCACGAGTGCCTGGGCGAGCCCGCCCTCGGCGAGGTC
This sequence comes from Jatrophihabitans sp., assembly GCA_035695205.1. Taxonomy (GTDB): domain Bacteria; phylum Actinomycetota; class Actinomycetes; order Mycobacteriales; family Jatrophihabitantaceae; genus Jatrophihabitans. The sequence goes on from DASSEP010000086.1 coordinate 2,939, forward strand.
GTGCGCGGAATCGACCCAGCCCTCGCGAGCGGCCTCGGCGAGGACCTCGGCGATCGCCTGCTCGCGGCTGAAGTCGACCGCCGGCGGGCGTCCGCCGAGGAAGCCGTGCACCGCCCAGGCCCACTCGGAGCCGCCGAACTCGTCGCGCGTCTCCCCGAGCAGGTAGATCTGCGAGCGGTCGGCCGAGAAGCCCTGCGGAATCCGGCGGCGCACGTCGTCGATGACGCCTAGGACGCCGATCACCGGAGTCGGCAGGATCGGCGACGTCCCGGTCTGGTTGTAGAAGCTGACGTTGCCGCCGGTGACCGGCGTACCCAGGGTCTGGCAGCCGTCGGCGAGCCCGCGCACCGCCTCGGCGAACTGCCACATCACCGCGGGATCCTCCGGTGAGCCGAAGTTCAGACAGTTGGTCACCGCGAGCGGACGCGCCCCGGTGATCGCCACGTTGCGGTACGCCTCGGCCAGGGCGAGCTGCGCGCCGGCGTACGGGTCGAGGCGCGTGTAGCGGCCGTTGCCGTCGGTGGAGATCGCGACCCCGCGCTGTGTGGACTCGTCCAGGCGAACCAGGCCGGCGTCCTCCGGCGGGGCGAGCACCGTGTTGCCCATGACGTAGCGGTCGTACTGGTCGGTGATCCAGGACTTGTCGGCGAGGTTCGGCGAGCCGGCCAGCCGCATAACGGTGGCGCGCAGTTCGGCGCCGTTGCGCGGCCGCGGCAGGGTGGCGCCGTCGTGCTCGACCAGCGCGTCCTGGTCGAGCGGGCGCTCGATCGGCCGCTGGTACACCGGGCCGTCGTTGGCGGCGGTGCCGGGCGGAAGGTCGACGATCTGCTCGCCCCGCCAGGTCATGCGCAGGCGCCCGGTGTCGGTGACCGTGCCGATGACCGTCGCCGTGACCTCCCACTTGGCGCACACCTCGAGGAACTGCTCGAGGCGGTCCGGCTCGACCACCGCCATCATGCGTTCCTGCGACTCGCTCATCAGGATCTCTTCCGGCGTGAGCGTCGGGTCGCGCAACGGGACGAGGTCGAGGTCGACGTCCATGCCGCCGGCGCCGGCCGCGGCGAGCTCGGTGGTCGCGCACGAGATTCCTGCGGCGCCGAGATCCTGGATGCCGACCACGAGATCGGCGGCGAAGATCTCCAGGCAGCACTCGATGAGCACCTTCTCGGCGAACGGGTCGCCCACCTGCACGCTCGGCCGCTTCTTCTGGTGCGCCTCGTCGAAGCTCGCCGACGCGAGCACGGAGGCGCCGCCGATACCGTCGCCGCCCGTGCGCGCGCCGAACAGCACGACCTTGTTCCCCGGGCCGTCGGCCTTGGCGAGCTTCACGCCGTCTGCGCGCAGGACGCCGACGCACAGCGCGTTGACGAGCGGGTTGCCGACGTAGGTGTCGTCGAAGTACACCTCACCACCGATGTTCGGCAGGCCGAGGCAGTTGCCGTAGCCGCCGATGCCGGCGACCACGCCGGGCAGCACGCGTCCGGTGTCCAGCGCGCGCAGCGGGCCGAAACGCAGGCTGTCCAGCACGGCGATCGGCCGGGCGCCCATCGTGAGGATGTCGCGGACGATGCCGCCGACGCCCGTCGCCGCGCCCTGGTACGGCTCGACGTAGGACGGGTGATTGTGCGACTCGATCTTGAAGGTGACGGCCCAACCGTCGCCGACGTCGACCACGCCGGCGTTCTCGCCCATACCGACGAGCAGGGCATCGGTCTTCGGGGCCTTCTCGCCGAACTGGCGCAGGTGGACCCGGGACGACTTGTAGGAGCAGTGCTCGCTCCACATCACCGAGTAGATGGCGAGTTCGGAGCTGGTCGGGCGCCGGCCCAGGAGCTCGCGGATGTGCAGGTACTCGTCCTCGGCGAGGCCGAGTTCCTTGTAGGGCTGCTTCGCGTCGGGATCGGCCTCGGCCGCCTGGACGGTGTCGGTCGGGTGCTCGCTCACCGTGCGGCTCCTGCCGCGAGGCCGGCCACCGAGAGAAAGAAGCCCAGCCCGTCGGTGCCCGGGCCGGTGAGCTCCTCGACCGCGTGCTCGGGGTGCGGCATCAGCCCGACGACGTTGCCGGCCTCGTTGGTGATGCCGGCGATGTCGTGGTAGCTGCCGTTGGGGTTGCCGTTGAGGTAGCGGACGACGACCCGTCCCTCGCCTTCGAGTTCGGCGAGCGTGCGCTTGTCGGCGACGTAGGCACCCTCGCCGTTCTTCAGCGGGACGACGACGTCCTGGCCCTGCTCGTAGGCCGACGTCCATGCGGTGGCGGCGTTCTCGACGCGCAGCAGCTGGTCGCGGCAGACGAACTTGCGGCTGTCGTTTCGCACCAGCGCGCCGGGCAGGAGATGGGCCTCGCAGAGCACCTGGAACCCGTTGCAGATGCCGAGGACGGGCAGCCCGTCCCGGGCGGCAGCCGTGATCGACTGCATCACCGGTGAGAAGCGCGCGATGGCGCCGCAGCGCAGATAGTCGCCGTAGGAGAAGCCGCCCGGCAGCACGACCGCGTCGACGTCGTGCAGTTCGGGATCGGCGTGCCACAACGGCACCGCCTCGGCGCCGGCGACGCGTATCGCCCGGGCAGCGTCGCGGTCGTCGAGGCTGCCGGGAAAAGTGACGACACCGACGCGGGGCACAGCCCCAGATTACCGGGGGCGCAACGGGCCCGGCAGCGCGCTACCGGCGAGCGTTACTCGCGACGCACCGTGAAGTTCTCGATCACCGGGTTCGCGAGCAGGGTGTCGGCCACTTTCGTAATGGCGTCGTCGTCGACGTCGTCGTCGACGTCCAACTCGAAATGCTTGCCCTGGCGAACGTCGCGGACCCCACTGACGCCGAGCCGGCCGAGCGCGCCGGCGATCGCCTGGCCCTGGGGATCGAGGATCTCCGGCTTCAGCACGACGTCGACGATCACGCGGGGCACGCCAACCTCCGAGTAGGACGAGTTGAGGTCAGCCTATGGCACCGGGGCCGTCACTCGCCGCCGGGCCAGTCCGCGAAGCGCAGCCCGGTGAGCTGCTCGTACGCCTCGATGTAGCGCTCGCGAGTGGCCGCGGCGATGTCGGCGGGCAGCGGCGGCGGCTGGCTGCCACTCGCCCGGTCCCACCCGGACTCCGGCGACAGCAACCAGTTGCGCACGTACTGCTTGTCGAAGCTGGGCTGGGCCTGCCCCGGCGCCCATTGATCGGCCGGCCAGAAGCGCGACGAGTCCGGGGTGAGCACCTCGTCGCCGAGCACGAGGCGCCCGGTGCGGTCGCGGCCGAACTCCAGCTTGGTGTCGGCGAGGATGATCCCCCGGCTGCGGGCGAGCTCGGCGGCGAAGGTGTAGATGCCGAGCGTGAGATCGCGCAGCCGCTGCGCGGTCTCGGTGCCCACCTGCTCGGCAACCGCGGCGAAGGAGACGTTCTCGTCGTGCTCACCGAGCGCGGCCTTGGTCGCGGGCGTGAAGATCGGCTGCGGCAGGCGCGACCCGTCCTGCAGCCCGGCCGGCAGTTGGTTGCCGCAGACCGCACCGCTCGCGCGGTAGTCGAGCAGGCCGGAACCGGTGAGGTAGCCGCGAGCCACCGCTTCGACCGGGATCATCTCCAGCTCTTCGCACACCATGGCGCGGCCACGCCAGGCCGGTGGGATGACCGGGTCGTCGACGCCGCGTAAGTGGTTGCCGACGAGCGGCTCGAGCTGGCCGAACCACCAAACGGACATCGCGGTGAGGATCCGTCCTTTGTCCGGTATCGGCGTCGCGAGCACGTAGTCGAAGGCGGAGATCCGGTCGCTGGCGACCATCACCAACCGGCCGTCCGGAGTGCGATACAGCTCGCGGACCTTGCCGCTGTGCAGGTGGACGAATCCGGGGGGCGCGTCGGCGACGGTCACCCCGTCATCCTGTCAGCACGCTGCCGTGCGCGTCGTGCCGGCGGCCCACCGCGAATTGCGGGCACGGATGAAGGCGGGAGGCGTTAAGACACCGAACCCGCTCGGCGAGACCAGCGCGCCGACGGACGCGCGGGCTGCTACTCGCCGAAGCGGGTTCGGTGTCGAAAGCGCTGCAGCCGCCAGGACTACGGCTGCAGCATCAGCATGATTAGGTCACCACCACCAGTCGACGGGCCGCATTTGGTGAGCGGCCGACACATGTGTGTGGGTCGCCGCGGGTGCGGCGGACGCGGGAATCGTAGACGCGCCGACGACCAGACCGGTGACGAGGGCAACGAGGGCCGCCGCGCGGGAAACACGGTTACGCATATCTACCCCTCTTGGCTGAATGATGTCGCTACGCACCTTCTTCGCGTCGGCAAGTGCGAACGAACGATGGCGCTCGTCCACAGCATGCCCGACACTAGGATTGACAAAAACGAACGTGAATTTCAAATCGGCCAACTGGCAGCTAGCTGCCTGGCACGAACTGCGGCAGGGACGAAATGGGCGACTTCGGTGATCTCGCCGAGCTGGAGGTCCAGCTCTACCGTGCCGTGCTCGCCGATCCCGGCCGGTCGGTGCCCGAGCTGGCCGAACAGCTGTCGACGACTTCGGACGACATAGACAAGGCGGTGGCCCGGCTCGCCGAGCTCGGGCTGCTGCGCCACGGCGAAGGCGACCGGCTGACCGGCGTCAGCCCGATGCTGGCCGAGGCCACGGTACTGGGCGCCGAGGATCTCGAACTCGGCGCGCGGCGCGCCGCGGTCGAGCAGCGCCGCGACACCATCCGCCGCCTCGTGCCCGAATGGAACGCCGCCTACAGCACCGCGGTGCAGGAAGCCGTCGTCGACGTCATCGAGGACCAGAACGAGATCGCCAACGTGCTGATGCACTACGCCGACGGCGTCCGCGAGGAGCTGCTCTCGGTCGCGCCCGGGCGGCTTGCGTCGACCCGGATCGACGGCCGTACCCGCGTCGCGAACGTGTACTCGGCCCGGCGCGGCATCCGCACCCGCGCGTTGTACCAGCACACCGCACTGCGCGACCGAGCGACGCGGGCCTACCTGAACGAGCTGGCGCACAACGGCGCGAAGATCCGCTTCGCGCCGTCGGTGCCGGGCCGCAGCCTGGTGGTCGACCGCGCCGTGGCGCTGCTGCCCATCCCGACCGAGGATCCCGGCCGGCACGGGCTCGCGGTCGTGCACGAGCGCAACGTGATCGCCTGGGTCGTCGCCACCTTCGAGCAGCTGTGGGCCGAGGCCGCGCCGCTGGAAGAGGTCATCAACAAGCAGCACGACGACACCGAGCTGGATCAGACGCGGGCGGCCATCCTGCGGCTCATGGCCGAGGGTGAGAAGGACGAGGCGATCTCGCGCCGACTCTCGATCTCGGTGCGCACCTGCCGCCGGCACATCGCCGACTACATGGCCCAGGTGGGGGCGACCAGCCGGTTCCAGGCCGGCGTGATCGCCGCCCGCGCCGGGCACACCGACGCTCCCACGCAGTTCTGACCCGACATCCTCCGTCGCGAGGCGGCGCGGGCGGGCGGGGCAGGTTCAGCTCGAGGTGCAGTAGCCGTCGGCGACCTCGAGCGCCTCGTCGAGGATCGCCAAGCCGGAGCGGATCTCGTCGGCGGTCGTGGTCAGTGGCGGCACCACGTGCGTCCGGTTCGCGGCGATCATCGGCCACAGTCCGCGCTTCTTGCACGCCGCCGCGAACTCGTTGATCGGCTGGGCCGCGGCGCCGGCGGCGTTGAACGGAACGAGTGGCTCCCGTGTCTCGCGGTCGCGCACCAGCTCGAGCGCCCAGAACACCCCGAGGCCGCGCACCTCACCCACCGACGGGTGCCGCTCGGCGAGCGCGGCGAGCTCCGGGCCGAGCACCTCGGTGCCCAGGCTGCGGGCGTGCTCGATGAGCTTCTCGTCGCGGAAGATGTTGATCGACGCGACGGCGCTGGCGCACGCGAGCGGGTGGCCCGAGTAGGTCAGCCCGCCGGGGTACGGCCGCTGGTCGAAACTCGCCGCGACCGCGTCGGCGATCAGCACGCCGCCGAGCGGGACGTAGCCGGAGTTCACGCCCTTCGCGAAGGTGATGAGGTCGGGGGTGACGCCCCAGTGGTCCACGGCGAACCACTCGCCGCACCGCCCGAAGCCGGCCATCACCTCGTCGGCGATGTACAGGATGCCGAACTCGTCGCAGATCTCGCGTACGCCGGCGAGGTACCCGTCGGGCGGCACCAGAATGCCGTTGGTGCCGACCACCGTCTCGAGGATGATCGCGGCGATCGCCTGCGGCCCCTCGACTGCGATCGTGTCGCGCAGGTGCTGCAGCGCGCGCTCGGTCTCCTCCTGCGGGCTGGCCGAGTGGAACGGCGACCGGTAGGGGAAGGGCCCCCAGAAATGGATGATTCCGGGAACGCCCGGCTCGCTGCCCCACCTGCGCGGCTCGCCGGTCATCGCGATGGCGCCCGCGGTCGCGCCGTGGTAGCTGCGGTAGGCGGCGAGGATCTTGTGCCGGCCGGTGTGCAGCCGGGCCAGGCGCATCGCGTTCTCGGTCGCCTCCGCACCGCCGTTGGTGAAGAACACCTTGTTCAGCCCGCCGGGAGCGAGTTCGGCGATCAGCCGGGCCGCCTCGCTGCGCGCGTCGTTGGCGAACGCCGGCGAGATCGTGGTGAAGCGCGGCGCGTACTCCTGGATCGCGGCGATCATGCGCGGATGCGCGTAGCCGATGTTGGCGTTGACCAGCTGGCTGCCGAAGTCGAGGAACCGGTTGCCGTCGTAGTCGGTGAAGTAGGAGCCCTCGGCGCTGGCGATGGGCAACGGGTCGATCAGGGCCTGTGCCGACCAACTGTGGAAGACGTGCGCGCGGTCGAGCTCGCGCACCCGCGCGCCGTCGGTGGGGATCGATTCGAGATCGTCGGTCATTCGGATGCTCCTCGCATCAGCGGTGGTCCAGTTGCAGGTCGGCGGTACGGGCCCAGGGCCGGGCCCGCTCGAGTTGCGCGGCGACGCCGAGCAGCCGGCGTTCGGTGCCCGGCCGCCCGACGAGCTGGACGGACAGCGGCAGCCCGTCCGGGGCGAGGCCGGCAGGCACCACCATGGCCGGCCAGCCCGCCAGATTCCACGGCGCGGCGAACGGCGCGTAGCGGGCGTTCGACCACAGGTTGGCAAGCCATCCGCGCCGGGCCCACGCGCGGGCCGGCACCGGCGGCTGGGCCAGCGCGGGGGTGATCAGCACGTCGTGGTGCTGGAAGAAGCGCTCGGCGCGGGCCCGCCAGCGCTGCCGGCCTGCCTCGCGGGGCAGCCGGGCGGCCAGCATCACCCGTCCCGCGGCGGCGTGCCGCCGGGTGCGGGCCGACAGCGCCGAGCGGTCGCGGACGAGCTGGGCGTCGAGTTCGGTGCCGGCCGTCCAGCGGGCCATCCCGGATCCGGTGAGCGACTGGCCGTAGGGCGGGTCGGCGTCGCTCACGATGTGCCCGGCGCTGCGCAGCAGGTCGGCGGATTCCCGGGTCGCGGCTGCCCAGTGCGGATCGACGGGCGTCAGCGGCGCCGGGGCCCGCGTCGACACGGCTACCCGTAGCACGTCCGGCTCCTCGATCTCGGCCAAGTCCGGACGCCCGGCAAGGACGGAGAGCATGAGCGCGGCGTCGGCGACCGTGGTCGCGAGCGGCCCGTTCTCGGTCATTCCGAACCAGGACCCGTTGCCCAGCCCCGAGGGCACGACGCCGTAGCCGGGTTTGACGCCGACCAGGCCGCAGCACGCGGCGGGGATGCGGATCGAGCCCATCCCGTCGTTGCCGAGGGCGATCGGGACGGTGCCGGAGGCGACGGCCGCGGCCGAGCCGCCGGAGGAGCCGCCGGGCGTGCGTCCGGTGTCCCACGGGTTGCGGGTGACGCCGAAGGCCGAGTCGGTACTGCCGAACACGCACAGTTCGGGCACGCGGGTGAGCCCCACGACGACCGCGCCGGCCGCCCGCAGCCGCCGCACCACCTCGTGATCCTCGGTCTGCGGGGCGGGATCGGTCGCGAGGGAGCCGATGCGCATCGGCTCGCCGCTGACCGCGACGTTGTCCTTGATCGCGACCGGCACACCGGCCAGCGGCAACTCGGCGCGGCCGGGATCCGCATCGACGGCGTCGGCCTCGCGGAGCGCGGCGAACACGCGTACCTCTTGGTAGGCGCCGATGCGCGGGTCGACCTCTTCGATGCGCTGCAGCGCGAGCTCCGCCTCGCGCCGGGCGGTGGAGCGGCCCTCACGGACCGCCGCAGCGATCACGGCGGCGGTATCGGTCATGGACAGACCGTACCGCCGCCGTGACTCGCGAGGATCAGCCGATGAGGGCGGAATCCCGGGCGATCTCCTGCCGCGCCTTGGCGTACAGCGACGCGATCACCGAGTTGGCCGCCGCCGCGTTCGGGGTGGCCGCTCCGCTCGCCGTCGGGTTCGGCTGCGGCACCGGCGGGCAGATCTTGTCCGCGCCGTAGTGGGCCTTACGGCGGGGCACGGTGCCCTTGGTGAGGTACCGGGCGATCGTGTCGTCGGTGCACGCCACGCCGGACAGCGAGCCCGCGTGCGTCGAACCGTCCAGGCCCTCGATGAGCGAGGCTGACGGGAACAGGTGCCGGACGACGAGGTTGCCCGGATACGGCGTCGCCGCGTCGTAGGTCTCGTCGATCATCAGGATCGGCGTCTTGACGTTCGCGCCGGACACCTGCACCGGCTGGCCGGCCGGGAACTTCCAGTAGTCGCACGGTCCGTTGAACCAGGCGTTGCTCCACGTGAAGTACGAGTACCGCTTGTCGAGGCGCCAGTTGTCCCGGTTGGTCTTGGCCTGGTTGTGCGGCCACGGGGCGTCGGTGCACTGGGTGCCGAGGTACATGGCGTAGCCGTTGTCGGCGCCCTTGGTGATCGGGTTCGCGCTCTTGTACATCCGGATGAGCGGGCGCGGGTTGTGCTGGTTCTCGTACGCCGACCAGGCCTTGGCGATGTCCTCCCAGCCGTACACGTAATAGCCGGCCGAGGTGAAGACGTCGATCAGCTCGTCACCGCCGAGGATGCCGCGGGCGGCGTGCTTGTCCAGGTGCCTGCGGGCGGCGATCCAGCGTGCGCGCGCGTTGTGGAACGTCGCGCCCACGTGGTAGACGCGGTGGTAGCGCGCCAGCCAGTGGAAGTAGATGTTGAACGTCTTCTGGAACGCGCGGTCCTGGTCCTGGTTGCTCTTGTAGAACACTCGCTTCGGGTCGACGTTGCTGTCGAGCACGAACCGGCGGACGCGGTTCGGGTGCAGCGTGGCGTAGACCTGGCCGAGGTAGGTGCCGTACGAGAAACCGTAGTAGTTGATCTTCTTGGCGTGCAGCGCCTTGCGCAGGCTCTCCATGTCGTTGACCGTGTCGACGGTCTTGACGTGGTTGAACAGCGCGCTGTGCTTCGCGTCGACGCATTGCCGCGCGTACCGCTTGGACCGGGTGACCCACTGGTGCATGATCGTCCCGGTGACCGGACGGTACTGCGGGCGGTCGCCGTGGAAGAAGTACTGGTTGCAGGTCAGCGACGGACGGCTGCTGCCGACGCCGCGGGGGTCGAAGCCGATCCAGTCGTAGGCGTCGCCCGCGTGATTGGGGACGTAGTACTTCAGGATCGGCAGGATGAGCCCGGACCCGCCGGGACCGCCCGGGTTGGTGAGCATGACGCCCTGGTACTTCGAGCGGGGCACCGTGTGCTTGATTCGCGAAACCGCCAGGCTGATCTTGCGGCCCTGCGGGTGGCTGTAGTCGAGCGGGACGATGAGCCGACCGCACTGGAAGCCGGCCTTGTTCCAACCGGCCTGGCACTTGTGCCACGTGATGGGTGGCGGGTTGTAGCCGGACGCAGCAGCAGGCTTGGCGGACGGGGCCGGATCGGCCCCGTGCGCAGCCGCTGTGCCGGCGACGCCGACGGCGACGGTGGCCGCCGCGGCGACCGCGAGAAGTCTCTTCAACGGATTCCCTTCGGTTCGGGGGCGGCTTAGCAGCCGCTGTGGAGATCGGCTCAGACACTCTTACGCGCTACACGCCTCATGTCCACAACTTCGCGCCAAATAGCTGCCGACGTGTCGCATCCCCCCATGTCGGTACGCGACCGGCGCCGCGTTGTCGGACCCGTCCGGCACAGTGCGGGACCAAAGTCGCCAACGCCGATATCGGGTTTGGCCTTCGGTACCGGCTGGGCAAGACTGGGTCTTGCACGTGCTCGAACGAGGACGGTCGGAAAGCCGGCCGCCCCCGCACCGACCCGCGGTTCGCGTCTCGCGACCGGTCCGGACCTGGAGGGGGCGGATGACCGCTTCGCAACAGTCCATAGCAACGCTCGACGAGATCGGCGGCGGCGCGGATCCGCTGGCCGCCGCCCGCGACGCCGAAAGCGCTCAGATCGCCGCCCGGGAACACGTCGAGCGGTCCGCACTGCACGACACAGGCGACGGCCGGCCGGCCCAGGTCGGACTCGAACTCGAGTTCCACCTCGTCGATCTCGCCGCTCCCGACCGACGGCCCGGTTGGGCCGAGGTGCAGGCGCTCGTCGGGCAGCTGCCGGCGATGCCGTCGGGCAGCACGGTCACGATCGAGCCGGGCGGCCAACTCGAGCTGTCCACCCCGCCCGCCGTGGGCGTCGCCGCTGCGGTGGCCGCGCTGCGCGCCGACCGCACGGTGCTGCGCCGCGCGCTCGCCGGCGTCGGCTACGGCACGGCGGCGCTGGGCACCGACCCGGCCCGTCCACCCGCACGGATCAACCCGGCGGGCCGGTACGCCGCCATGGAGAAGCACTTCGCCGCACTCGGCTGCGCGGAGCCCGGCCGGGCCATGATGACCGCCACCGCGGCGCTGCAGGTGAACCTCGACGCCGGGCCGCGGGGCGGCTGGGCGCACCGGCTGGACGGGATCCGGGACCTCGGGCCCGTGCTGGTCGCCGCGTCGGCGTGCTCGCCGCTACTCGGGGCACGCGAGTCGGGCTGGGCATCGATGCGGCAGCAGAGCTGGCTCGGCATCGACCCGCGCCGATCCGGGGTCGTCGCCGGCGCCGACCCGTGCGCGGCATGGGCGTCCTACGCCCTGGACGCGCCGGTGATGCTGCTGCGCGATCCGCGCCGGCCGGGTGGGGTCACGGCGGTCACCGCGCGGGTGCCGTTCGGTGCCTGGGTCTCCGGGGCACACCCGTTCGACCGGCCCCCGTCGCTCGCCGATCTCGACTATCACCTCACCACGCTGTTCCCGCCCGTGCGGCCGCGCGGCTACGTCGAGATCCGCTACCTGGACGCCGTGCCCGACCGGTGGTGGCCGGCGCTCGCGGCGCTGACGGTCACGCTCGTCGACGACCCGGTGGCCGCTGACCGGGCCCGCGAGCTGTGCGAGCCACTGCGTGGCGAGTGGGTGCGGGCGGCGCGCGACGGGCTTCGCGATCCCGAGATCAGGGCCGCCGCAGCCGGCTGCGCCGACGTCGCGGCCCGCCGCTGCCCGCAGCCCTTGCGGCCGGAAGTCGACGCCCTCGCCGAACTGATCGCCCGCGGCCGCTGCCCCGGCGACGAGGTGCGCGAGCGCGCCGCCGCCGCGGCACCGTCCACCGTTCTCGAGGAGGAAGCTCGTGCCTGACCTGCGCGAGGCCACCGCGCGCGGCCTCGACAGCGCCCGGATGCGCACCACCGCGCTCACCGACTTCGACGACCGCGAGCTCACCGCGCAGCACAGCCCGCTGATGTCGCCGCTGGTGTGGGATCTCGCGCACATCGGCCAGCAGGAGGATCTCTGGTTGCTTCGCGGCGGGGACGCCCGCCGGCAGGGATTGCTGCCGTGCCGCATCGAGCAGCTCTACAACGCCTTCGAGCACCCGCGCGCCGAGCGGGTGAACCTGCCGCTGCTGCCCCCTGCCGAGGCGCGCCGGTTCGCCGCCGAGGTCCGCGGCCGGGTTTTAGACGCGCTGGAACGCGGTGACGACGACGCCGGGGCGCTGTTCCCGTACGTGATGGTCGAGCAGCACGAGCAGCAGCACGTGGAGACGATGCTCGCCACCCACCAACTGCGCGACGGCGCTGCCCTGCTCGGGCCCGGCGATCCGCTGCCCCCCGGCCGGCCGCTGCCCGACGACTCGGTGCTCGTGCCGGCCGGGCGCTGCGTGCTCGGCGTCGACGGCGCCGACGAACCGTGGTCGCTCGACAACGAACGGCCCGCGCATGAGGTCGACCTGCCCGCGTTCCGCATCGCGCGGACGCCGGTCACCAATGCCGAGTGGCAGCGCTTCATCGACGACGGGGGCTATCACGAGCCGCGCTGGTGGTCGGCCCGGGGCTGGGCGCACCGCCTGTCGGCGGGCCTCGAACGTCCGCTGTTCTGGTCGGCTGACGGATCACGGCGCCGGTTCGGCAGGATCGAGGACATCCCGCCTGACGAGCCCGTGCAGCACGTGTGCTTCTTCGAGGCCGAGGCCTATGCCGCGTGGGCCGGGGCCCGGCTGCCCACCGAGCAGGAGTGGGAGAAGGCGTGCGCCTGGGATCCCGAACTCGGCCGCCGGCGCCGCTGGCCCTGGGGAGACTCGGAGTGGACACCCGCGCTGGCCAACCTGGGCGGCGGCGCGCTGCGGCCCGCTCCGGCCGGGGCCTATCCGGGCGGCGCGTCGGCATACGGCGTGGAGCAGACGATCGGTGACGTCTGGGAGTGGACGTCGTCGAGGTTCGCGCCCTGGCCCGGATTCACCCCGATGCTCTACGCCGACTACAGCGCGCCGTTCTTCCCCGGCCCGCACCAGACCACCGAGTACCGGGTGCTGCGCGGCGGCTCGTGGGCCGTCAGCGGCAACGCGATCCGCCCGTCGTTCCGGAACTGGGATCTGCCCATCCGCCGGCAGATCTTCTGCGGCCTGCGCCTGGCATGGACACCGTCCGACCCAGCCGCCATGCCGGATGTGTAGGCATCTCGCCTGGCTGGGCCGGGAGCGGTCGATCGCCTCGCTGGTGCTCGAGCCGCCGCACGGGCTGCTGCGCCAGTCGTACGCGCCGCGGCGGCAGAGGCGTGGCTTGCTCAACGCCGACGGGTGGGGCGTGGGATTCCACGCGGCGGGGCGCGACGAGCCGGTGCGGTGGCGCTCGGCCGGCCCGCTGTGGAGCGACGCCTCGTTCGCCTCGGTGGCACCGGTGCTGCGTTCCGGCGCGGTGCTCGCGGCGGTGCGCTCGGCCACCGTCGGCATGCCGGCCGACGAGACCGCCGCGGCGCCGTTCACCGACGGGCGCTGGCTGCTCTCGCACAACGGCGTGGTCTCCCGCGACGCGCTGCCGCCGCGCCGCGATGCCGAGTCGGTGTGCGACTCGGCGCTGCTGGCCGCGCACGTCTTCGACCGGGGTCTTGGCGAGCTCGAGGCGACCGTGCGCGAAGTCGCACGGGCCGACCCGGACGCGTTCTTGAACCTGCTGCTCGTCGGGCCCGACCGGATACTCGGGATCACCTGGGGCGACGAGCTGAGCTACCTCGTGGAGCCCGACGGGGTGGCCGTGGCCAGCGAGCCGTGGGACGACGATCCGCGCTGGGTCGAGGTGCCCGACCGCTGCCTGGTCGAGGCCACCGCCTCGGGCGTGACCGTCCGCGACCTGTCCGCAGTGGAACACCATCCCGTCGACAAGGAGATTCCGTGATCCGTGAGGCCGCCGTCCACCTCGACCCGGGAGCGCTGGCCGCGCAGCTGGCCGACGACGTCCGGGCCGGGCTGAGCTCGTCGCCGAAGACGCTGCCGCCGAAGTACTTCTACGACGCGCGCGGGTCGGAGCTGTTCGACGAGATCACCCGGCTGCCCGAGTACTACCCAACGCGCGCCGAGGCAGCGATCCTGCACGCGCACGCCGACGAGATCGCCGCTCTCAGCGGCGCCGAATCGCTGGTCGAGATCGGCAGCGGGACGTCGGAGAAGACCCGGCTGCTGCTGCGCGCGTTGACCGCGGCCGGCACGCTGCGCTCGTTCGTGCCGTTCGACGTCGACCCGGCGGTGCTCAAGGATGCGAGCGCCGCCGTCGCCCAGGAGTTCCCCGGCCTCGACATCGAACCGGTCGTCGGCGACTTCGAACAGCACCTCGCCGAGCTGCCCCGGCACCCGAACCGGATGGTGGCCTTCCTGGGGTCGACGATCGGCAACCTCGAGCCGCCGCTGCGGGCCCGCTTCTTCGAAGGCGTGCGGGCGACGCTCGCATCCGGCGACTGCTTCCTGCTCGGCACCGATCTGGTGAAGCCGCCCGGCCGGCTCGTGGCCGCCTACGACGACGCGCAAGGCGTCACGGCCGCGTTCAACAAGAACGTGCTCGCGGTCGTCAACCGCGAGCTCGGCGCGGATTTCGACCCGGACGCCTTCGAGCACGTGGCCGTCTGGGACGAGCGCAACGAGCGGATCGAGATGCGCCTGCGGTCGCGGGGCGAACAGCGGGTTCGGGTGGGCGAGCTGGGCCTGGAGATCTCGTTCGAACCGGACGAGTACCTGCGGACCGAGATCTCCTCGAAGTTCCGCCAATCCACGGTGCGCGCCGAGCTGGCGGCTGCCGGGCTGCGGCTGACGCAGTGGTGGACGGACCCCGCCGGCGACTTCGCGCTCTCGCTGTCCGTGCCGGTCTGACCCGGCAGCTGTCGGCGGCATGCGATAGCACTGAGGGAGTTCTTTCGAGAGAGGAGCGTCATGCGTATTGCCGTGGCAGGAGCGTCCGGGCGGGTCGGCGGGTTCGCTGTGGAGGCGTTGCAGCGCGAGGGGCACGAGGTGGTGGCGATCAGCCGGTCGGCGGGCGTGGACGCCTACACCGGCGAGGGGTTGGACGCCGCGCTCGCCGGCGTCGACGCGGTGATCGACTCGACGAACACCTCCGCCTTCGACGAGGCTGAGATCGTCGACTTCTTCGGCACCACCAGCCGCAACCTGCTCGCCGCCGGGCAGCGCGCCGGGGTGCGGCACCACGTCCTGCTCTCCATCGTCGGCATCGACCGCGGCCATCACACCGCGCACTACGCGGGCAAGCTGGAGCAGGAGCGGCTGGTCACCTCCTCGCCGATCCCGTGGAGCATCGTGCGCGCGACGCAGTTCCACGACTTCGCCGCCATGGTGGCCGGGTGGAGCGAGCACGACGGCGTCGCGCCCATCGCCCCCCTGCTCATCCAACCGGTCGAGATCGCCGACGTCGGCGAGGTGCTCGCCGAAGTGGCCGCCGGCCCCCCGCTCAACGACCGGCTCGACCTCGCCGGCCCGCGCACCGAGGCTCTCGTCGACATGGCCCGCCGCACGCTCGCCGCCCGGGGCCAGCAGCTCGAGCTGGTGCCGACGTGGCGGGGCATCTTCGACGCGTCGATGGCCGGTGAGGCGATGCTGCCCGGCGAGGGAGCGCGCATCGCGGCGACGAGTTTCGATGACTGGCTGGCCGCGGGCGCCAAGTAGATGGGGATCAGGGCTGCCTATTAGGGGCGGGCGTTCGGTGCGTTCACCGCGCAGTGCGCGCACAGGGCGGCCGGGTCCTCGGCCGGGACCTCCTGGCGCCGTGCGGGCAGGCGTCCCTCGATGAACACCGCTGAAAGCAGGCCGCCGAGCGCGCACAACGCGGCCGCGATCAGCACCGCGTGGTGGAAGCCGGCCGAGAGCCGGTCGGGTTGGGTGTAGGCGGCGGGTGTGATTCCGGCGAGCCCGGGCAGCACGGCCACGGCCAGCAGGCCGGCGGCACGGGCGACGTCGTTGTTCAGCGCCGAGGCGATCCCCACCTGGTGCGCAGGCGCCGACGACAGCGCCGTCGCGGTGAGCGGGGCGACGGTCGCGGACAGCCCGAGCGCGAACACCAGCATGGCCGGCAGCACGTCGGTGAGGTAGGACGCCGCCGCGCCCACCCGAACCAGCAGCGCCAGGCCGGCGCCGGCGACGAGCGGGCCCGCGGTCATCGGCCAGCGGGGGCCGATGCGGGTGGCCAGCCGCCCCATGGTCGGCGACAGCAGCAGCATGACCGCGGTGACCGGCAGCAGCGCGCTGCCCGCGGCGACGGGGGTGAAACCCGAGACCTTCTGCAGCTGCACCGGGATCAAGAACAGCGTTCCGGACAGCGCCGCGTAGAGCACGAGCGTCACGGCGTTGGCGGCGGCGAACTGCCGGGAGGCGAACAGCGACAGCGGCAGCAGCGGGTTGCGTCCCCGGGCCTGGGTGAGCACGAACAGCCCGACGACGACCACGCCCGCCGCCAGGCAGGTGGCCAGCGCAGGCGTCCAACGTCCGCCCGCTCCCCCGGTCAGCGCGTAGACGACCAGGGCCAGGCCGAGCGCGGCGAGCGCGGCCCCGCGGACGTCGAGCGGCCCGCCGGAGTCGGCATCGCGGGTCTCCGGGATGTAGCGCGCGGACAGCCAGATCACGGCCGCCGCCACCGGCACGTTGATGAGGAAGACCAGCCGCCACCCCCAGGGCGCGACGCCTACGAGCACGCCGCCGACCACCGGCCCGACCGCGGTCGCCACCCCGCCGAGGCCCGACCACGCGCCGACGGCCGCCGCCCGGTCGTCCTTGCGGAACACGGCCTCGAGAATCGCCAGCGAGCCGGGTGTCAGCAGCGCCGCGCCGATCCCCTGCAGCGCCCGCATGGCGACGAGCACGGCGGGATCCGGAGCTGCCGCGCAGCCCGCCGACGCCACGGTGAACCACACGACGCCGACGGCGAAGATGCGCCGGCGCCCCAACCGGTCGCCCAACGAGCCGCCGAGCAGCAGCAGCCCGGCAAGCGTGAGGGTGTAGGCGTTGACCGTCCACTGCAGGGCGGTCAGGCCGGCACCCAGGTCGCGGCCGATCCGCGGCAGCGCCACGTTGACGACTGTGCCGTCCAGCATGGCCATCCCGCTGCCGAGCACGGTCGCGGCCAGCACGCCGCGTCCGCGTGCGGACCGCAGCGCGAGATCGGGCGCGGACGCCGCCTCGAGCGTCACCCGGCCACGGTAGCGGTCCGGCCGCGAATCAGGTGCCGGACAGCTCCAGGCGATAGACGCGCATCGCGTTGCCGGCGAGGACGAGCTCGGCGGTCTCGTCGTCCGGGCACAACGCGGCGACCGCCCGGGCGTTCTTGGCGATGCCCGGGATGTCCGGCCAGTCCGTCCCGAAGATCATCCGCCGGGTCAGCCGCGCCCAGTTGTGCCGCGCGTAGTAGGTCTGCAGACGCGAGGGCGGCAGGCCGGACAGCTCGATCCACACCCGGGGGTTGCTCAGCGCCAGGAACGCCGCGGCGTCGTACCACCAGCCGCGTCCGCCGTGGGCGAGCACGAGGTCGAGGCGGCGGAAGTCACGCAGCACGTCGTCGAGCAGCACCGGGTCGCCGTACTGGTTCAGCGCGCCCGGGAAGGTGGAGGTGCCGCAGTGGACGACGACCGGGATGCCGCGCTCCTGGCACATGGCGTAGGCGGGGTACATCGCCCGGTGGTTGACGGGGAACCCGCCGTGCACCGGGTGCACCTTCAACGCCACGGCGCCGAGGTCCAGCTGGCGGGCGAGTTCCTCCTCGATGGGGTGGTGCAGGTGCGGGTTGACGTTGGCGGCGAATTTGATGCGCGCCGGGTTGTGCCCCGCGATGGCGGCCATCTGCTCGACGGCCTGGGTGCCGGTCACCCGCGGGCTGTACTCGGCAAGGATCATCGCCGCGTCCACGCCCTCGGCGTCGAGCAGGGCGTCGAAGCGGACGGGGTCGACGCTGCCGTCGTCGCGGTAGAGGTCGCGCAGCTCAGGGGTGTCGAAGTTCTGCACCCACACGTCCCAGGGCAGCTTGAGGCCGTCGAGGTGGGCGGGGTGCAGGTGGACGTCGATCAGCGGCCGGCCGTCGAGCATGCGGCTACGCCATCCCCGCCGGGGTCAGCGCGGCATCCGTTCCGGAGCCGACGCGGCGGCGCAGCGTGCCGTCCGGCGATCCGCTAAACCCGTGCGCCTCGAGCCACCGGGTCATCCACGCCCGGTCGGGGTGGCTCGCCGGGACCTCGTTGTAGATGTAGTTCAGCCCGCGCGCCGCGGCCTCGTCCTCAAGATGGCCGACGATGAACTCGCCGATCCGTTGCCCGCGATGCGCCGGGTCGACGACGAAGGTGATCTCGGCGTCGCCCCACTCGGTGTCCAGCCAGCCGTAGCCGACCACCGCACCGTCGCCGTCCAGGACGTGCCACCACTCGTCAGCGACGACCGCTCCGGGCTCCGGAGCCGCGACGCCGACGCTGGCGAGCTCGGCCGGGCCGAAGATGCGCTGCTTGTCCGCGTCCCAGCGGGGCGTGTCCTCACGGACCCAGTGCAGCCGTGCTGCCGTGCTGCCGGTAGCGCCCAGCACGTTCGCGGCCATCGCGCGTAGTTCCACCCGCCTGATCTTGCCAGTGGCAGTCGTCGGATACGCGTCGACGAACACGACGGCGCGTGGACGCTTGAACGAGGGCAGGCCCGCGCGGCAGAACCCGATCAGTTCGTCCTCGCCGGCGTGCGCGCCGTCGTGCAGGACGACGTAGGCGACCGGTTTCTCCAGACCGTCGGCGTCGGGCGCGGCGACGACGACGGCCTGGGCGACGGCGTCGTGAGCGAGCAGCCGGGCCTCCACCTCGGCCGGCGACACCCAGATGCCGCTCGCCTTGAGCATGTCGCCGGTGCGGCCGAGGCAGGTGTAGAAGCCGTCGGCGTCGCGGACGTAGGTGTCGCCGGTGCGCAGCCACTCGCCCTGGAACACCTGCCGCGAGGCGTCGTAGCGGGACCAGTATCCGGTCGCGGTCGAGGCGCCGCGGACGTACAAGGTGCCCGGGGTGCCGGGCTCCACCTCGCGGCCGTCGTCGCCGAGGATGCGCAGGTCGTAGCCGGGGACGGCGACCCCTGTCGTTCCCGGCCGGACCTGCCCCCGGCGGTTGGACAGGAAGATGTGCAGCATCTCGGTCATGCCGATGCCGTCGAGGATGTCGACGCCGAAGTGCGACGTCCACCGCTGGTACAGCGAGGCGGGCAGCGCCTCGCCGGCCGACGCGGCCAGCCGGACGTCGCCCAGCGCGTCGCCGGGCAGCGACCCACGCAGCATGTTGGCGAAGAACGTGGGCCCGGCGAAGAACAGGGTCGCGCCGTACTCGCGTGCCCGCGCGGCGAGCACGTCCGGGCGGGCCGGCGTTGGCTCGAGCACCGCCGCCGCACCCACCGACAGCGGAAACAGCACCGAGTTGCCCAGGCCGTAGGCGAAGAACGCCTTGGCTGCGGACAGGCACCGATCGTCGGGCGTGATGCCCAGCACCTGTGCCGCGTACGTCTCGCACACGACCTGGATCGAGCCGTGCCGGTGCATCGCGCCCTTCGGCAGGCCGGTCGTGCCGGAGGTGTAGAGCCAGAACGCGGGCGAGTCCGCGACGGTGGGGTAGGCGCCGGTATCCGGGCCGTCCAGCTCGTCGAGGTGGTGGACGGGCAGGGCGGTCGGCAGGTCGGTGCCGGGGCCGGCCAGGACGCCGGCCAGTTCCGGTGCGTCGGCCGCGGCGGTGGCGGCGAGCTCGCCGAACTCGCGCGTCACGGCGAGCAGCCGGGCCCGGGAGTCGCGCAGCAGCTCGGCGAGCCCGTCCGCATGGGTCATCGTCGACACCGGGACGGGGATCGCGCCCATGCGCATCGCGGCGAGGAAGACGGTGACGAACTCCGGCGAGTCGGACATGAACATCAGCACGCGCTGCTCGGGCTGCAATCCGATCTCGCGCAGCCCGGCGGCGTTGCGCAGCACCCGCTCGTGCAGCTGGGCGTACGTCAGTTCGCCGCCGACGCCGGTGAGCGCAACGCGCTGCCCGTCGCCCGCCTCGACGTGTCTGTCGAGCAGGTATTCAGCCGCGTTGAAGCCACTCACGGCAGGTGGACGTAGTCGTAGTCGAACGGCTTGTTGTTGATCCCGTTGCGCGGCGGCGCGATCCACGACGCGATCTTGCCCCGCTCGTACACCGGGTGCATCAGCGACTTGACGTGGGTCTTGTCGACCTCGGTGGGCAGCCACTCCCCCTTGCGGCGTTCCCACTCGTTCGCGCCGATCTTCTCGCCGGACGGGCTCGCCTCGATACCCGCGAACGCGCCGACCTTGCGGTTGAACGCCACGCTGGGCAAAGACAGCCGCTGCGGCAGGCCGGCCTCCTCGAGGATCCGGTTCCACCGCTTCACCCCGCCCTGGCAGTCGGCGATGTACTCGCGCCGCAGGTCGGTGTTCAGCCCGACCAGCGCCGACACCTCCGTCTGGCCGATCTCGTCCTCGACGACCGCGTCCACCATGATCGAGTCGTCGGCGAGCCGGTGGTCGTCCTTGCGGCGGTCCTCCATCCACCGTCCCTTGAGACCGGCGGTGTAGTAGTTCGCGACGTTGGTCGACGTCTCGCCGCCGAACAGGTCCAGCGACACGGAGTAGTGGAAGTTCAGGTACTTCTGGATCACGTCCAGCGGAACGACGCCGTGGCCGGCGACGTCGTCGGTGTCGTTCTCGACCATCACCTGCGCGGTGCGTTCGACGACCCGGTCGACGCCGGTGGTGCCGACCATCATGTGGTGCGCCTCCTCCTTGAGCATGAACTCGCACGTCCTGCTCAACGGGTCGAACGCGGACTCCTTCAGCGTGCCCAGCTGGTACTTGCCGTCGCGGTCGGTGAAGTAGGTGAACATGTAGAACGACAGCCAGTCGGGCGTCTCCTCGTTGAACGCGCCGAGGATGCGCGGCGCGTCGTCGCTGCCGGAGTTGCGGTGCAGCAGCTCCTCGGCCTCCTCCCGGCCCTCACGGCCGAAGTACGCGTGCAGCAGGTAGACCATCGCCCACAGGTGGCGACCCTCTTCGACATTCACCTGGAACAGGTTGCGCAGGTCGTAGAGGGACGGTGCTGTCGCGCCGAGGTTGCGCTGCTGCTCGACGCTGGCCGGTTCGGTGTCGCCCTGGATGACGATCAGCCGCTGCAGGTCCGCGCGGTACTCGCCGGGCACCTTCTGCCAGGCCGGTTCGCCCTTGTGCTGGCCGAAGCCGATCGAGCGGTCCTTGGCGCGTTCGGCGAGGAAGATTCCCCACCGGTAGTCCTTCATGGCGACGTGGCCGAAGTGCGCCCAGCCCTCGCGGCCGACGTTGACCGCGGTGCGCAGGTAGACGTCCTCCGTCGGCAGCGCGGGACCCATCGACTCCCACCACTGCAGGAAGTTCGGCTGCCACGACTCGAGCGCGCGCTGAAGCCGGCGGTCCTCGTGCAGGTCGACGTTGTTCGGGATCTTCTCGGTGTAGTCGGCGGTGCTCGTCATCGTCAGACCCTTCTTCGGTCGAAGTCGGCGCGCTGACCGGTGCCGAAGCGGCGCAGCGCACCCTCCGGGCCGGATGCGTTCGGCCGGTTGAAGATCCAGTTCTGCCAGGCGGTGAGCCGTCCGAAGATCTTCGTCTCGAGCGTCTCGGGGCCGGCGAAGCGGTAGTTGGCCTCCATGCCGGTGAGCGCGTCCGGGCTGAACGAGGCGCGCTCCTCGATGGTGATGCGCACTTCCTCGTCCCAGTCGATGTCGTCGGGGGCGAAGGTGACCAGCCCGAGCGTCTCGGCATCCTCGGCCGGCAGCGCCTCGCCGGCACGCTTCTCGACGGCGGCCAGCGCGTCGTCGTCGCCGAGGAAGCGGGTCTGCAGGCGGGTCAGCCCGTTGCTCATCGGCAGCGGCCCGCGGTTCATCGCGTCGACGGTGATCACTGCAGGTTCGGCGTCCGGGTCGACGTCTTCGAACACCCCGAACAGCTGGAACGACCGGTCGGCGGCGAGCGCGAGCTCCAGCAGCGAGCCGGCGAAGCACGAGCCCGGTTCGATCAGCGCGATCAGGCTGCGGCTGGTGACGTCCAACCGTTTGAGCGTGCGCTTGAGGTAGTGGACGATCTCGTTGACCAGCCAGTCGTCGCGGTTGGCGAGCAGCAGCGCGTCGTAGGCGAGCACCTGCGCGGCGTCGCCGACGGTCTTGAGGATCCAGGTGCCGATCTCGAGCTCGTTGGTGCGCAGGTCGAGGATCGCGTCGTCGAGTTCGCGGGTGACGGCGAGGGTCCAGAACGCCGCACCCTGGTCATGGACGCCCGACACGTCGCCCGGCGGCGGCTCGCCGGGACCGGCGACGGTGATCTCCGCGCTGCGCGCCTGCCGATCCAGCTGCACGCGGACGTGGTCGTAGGCGATCGCGTCACCGCTGCGTTGCTTCGCGAGCGACGGAAGCTCGATGCCGCGCGCGTCGGCCGGCCGGTGCGACCGTCCGGCGAGTTCGGCGGCTCGCTCGGCCACCGCCTCGTCCCACTTCTGCCGCGGCACGACCTCGTCGACCAGGTGCCAGTCGAGCGCCTTGCGCCCGCCGAGCCCCTCGGCCTTCGTCGCGAAGTAGTCAGCCCGGTCGCGGCGGACAAACCGCTTGTCGACCACCCGGGTGAGGCCGCCGGTGCCGGGTAGCACGCCGAGCAGCGGCAGCTCGGGCAGGGAGACGGTCGAGGAGCGGTCGTCGATGAGCATGATGTGCTCGCACGCCAGCGCCAGCTCGTACCCGCCGCCCGACGCAGTGCCGTTGAGCGCCGCGATCCATGTCTGCCCGGAGTGCTCGGACGCGTCCTCCATGCCGTTGCGGGTCTCGTTGGTGAACTTGCAGAAGTTCACCTTCCACGGATGCGGCGAGCCCGCCAGCATCCGGATGTTCGCGCCGGCGCAGAAGATCTTCTCCTTGCCGCTGGTGAGCACCACCGCGCGCACCTCGGGGTGCTCGAAGCGCAGCCGCTGGACGATGGCGTAGAGCTCGATGTCCACGCCCAGGTCGTAGGAGTTCAGCTTCAGCTCGTAGCCGGGCACGAGCCCGCCGTGCTCGTCGACCTGCATGGTGACGGTGGCGACCGGGCCGTCCGTTTCGACCCGCCAGTGCCGGTAATGGGCTGGATCCACCCGGAATTCGACTACCGGAGTCGTTCCCTCGGCCATGGGCGATAACGCTACATTCCTGTAGCGAAACGTCAACCTCTCGTAGCACGATGAGCGCGTGTCCGAGAATGTCGCGGTGACCGCCAGCAATGTGCGCGCCGCCGGGCCGACGCTGTCGCGCCGGCACGCGGCCGGCGCCGAGAGCGCGCGCGGGCTGCTGTTCACCGTCCTCGGCGAATTCGTGCTGCCGGGCGGCGGGACGGCGTGGACCTCGGCGTTCATCGACGTTCTGGGCCGGCTCGGCATCGAGGAGAAGGCGACCCGGCAGGCGCTGATGCGCACCGCGGGCGACGGATGGCTGGACTCCGTGCGGGTGGGCCGGCGCACCCAGTGGCGGCTGAGCGAAACCGCCGAACGGCTGCTCGTCGACGGCACCGAGCGCATCTACGGGTTCACCGGAGCGTCCGCGACGTGGGACGGACGCTGGCTGCTCGTGCTCGCCCGGGCGCCCGAGACGGAGCGCGCGGCGCGGCACCTGCTGCGCACCCGGCTCACCTGGGCCGGGCTCGGCAGCCCCAGCCCCGGCGTGTGGCTGAGCCCGCACCCGGACCGCCTGGACGAGGTGCGCCAGGTGCTCGGCGACGCGGGGCTGCTGCCCGAGGCGCAGGTGTTCGTCGCCGAGCACAGCGGCTACGGCGACGTCGGCTCGATGGTGCGCGCGGCGTGGGATCTCGACGCCATCGAGGAGCGCTACGAGCAGTTCCTGGACCGGTTCCGCTCCCGCAGCTCGCGGGATCCGCTCCCGGCGATTGTCGAGCTCGTGCACGCGTGGCGGCGCTTTCCGTGGATCGATCCGGTGCTGCCCGGCGAGTTGCTGCCCAAGCGGTGGAGCGGGGTGACGGCGGCGCGGACCTTCGCGCGCCAACACGCCCGCTGGGCCGCGGACGCCCGCGCCGAGTGGCAGGCCCTCAACGAGCGCGGCAGTTGATGTACGAGCAGGTGCGGCACCGGCCACCCACTCCGCTGGCGCGCCCGCGCGAGCTGGTGGTGGCCTGCGCGCCCATGCGCAGCAACGTCAATCTCTCGACGATCGCCCGCACTGCCGGCTGCTGCGCGGTGGAGCGCATGATCGTCTGCGGCAACGCCCGGCTCGACCGCACCATCGCCCGTGACGGCGCGGACAGCGTGCAGCTCGAGGTGCGCAACTCGCTGCCGCCGGTGTTGCGCGCCCTGCGCGCCGACGGGTACCGGCTCGTCGGGCTCGAACAGACGACCGGTTCGGTCAACCTGCACAGCTACGCCTTCCCGCGGCGCACGGCGCTGGTCATCGGCAACGAGCGTGCCGGGCTGACCCAGGCCGAACTCGACCTGCTCGACGACTGCGTGGAGATCCCGGTCTGGGGGCTGCCGTACAGCTACAACGTGGCCACGGCCACCTCGATGGCGCTCTACGAGTACTGCAGGCAGCACCCGAACTGATCAGCCTGCCGGCTCGATGACGCCACGCAGGCCCAGCACGGCCAGCTGCTCGCGGGACGACCCGAGCCGCCGCGTCCAGGACGTCCCCAACTCGGCGAGCTGCGCGCCGTCCAGGTAGTCCGCGGACTCGAGCAGCCAGCCGCACCGGGCGAAGGCCGGGGCGAGCCCGTGCAGCGCGGACTGCGGCGTGGGCTCGGCCGTGTCGCCCACCTCGGGGACGGACGGGCGCCACGCGTGCAGGTTCAGGGTGACCAGGAACCGCGCCCCCGGACGGCAGGCCGCCGCGATCCGGCGCAGCACCGCGGCGTCCGGGCCGACCATCGCCCGCAGCAGGCTCCCCCAGGGCATCAGCACGTGCACCTCGTCCGCCCCGGACAACTCGGCCGGCAACTGCTCGACCGAAGCCCACACGAACATCGCGTTGGGCGTGCCGCCGCGCGCGGGCTTGGCGGCGGCGCGTGCCGCGGTTTTGCGCATGGCGTCCGGAGCGGCGTCCACGCCGACGATCAGCGCCGAGGGTCGGTTGCGGGCGAGTGCCAGGACGTGCTTGCCGTCGCCGGTGCCGAGGTCGAGCACGAGCTCGCGGTACTCGGACCGCCGCTTGTCGAAGTCGGCGGCGGCGAGTTCCCGCGTCGACCTGCCGATCACCTGGCGCACCGCGCCCAGCTTAGGGTCGCCCTACGCTGAGCGGGTGCGATTCGTCGGACGGGGCAGCCCGAGCGTCCGCGCGACGCACACCAAGACCCTCGAGCTCACCCCCGACCGGACGATCACCGAACGCGCCACCTGCGTGGTGGCCGTGGAGACGCACGTCGAACCGGACCCGCCGCTCGCCGGGCCGGTGCGCATCCGAGTGCGGGCCGGCGGCGAGAGCTTCACCGTGCACGCCCGGGCGAACTCGTCGTGGACGCCGGGCGGCCCGGCGGTGATTCGCCGCAGCGCATTGCGGTTGCCCGGCACCTTCGCCACGCACGCCGACGCCGCCGCGGCCGACCTGCCGCGCAGTCTCGTCGCCGCGCTCACCTCGCCGGAGACGGAGTGCGAGGTGACGGTCGAACCGGTGCGCCCGGAGCGGGACACCGTCGTCCTGCTACTCGCCGATGCCACCGTCGGGATGGATGCGCGGCTGCGGGCCGAGCAGGAGGCCGCGGACGTCGTGCTCGCGGAGGACGCGGACGCCCGGCTTCTCGTCAGTAGGCGTCGCGCAGAGGGCGCGGCGCCGATACGGACCCTGGTCGTCGCCACGCGTGATCTGCCCGGCGGCACGGTGCTCGATCAGCTCCGCGATCCGGCCGTCGACGTCGAGACGGTCGGGCTGGCGGCTCGGTTCGCTGCGGCCGCCGCAGCGCCCTCGCGTGCTCCGCTCGTGTTCGTCCCGGACGACGCGGACGCCCGCGACCTGCTGCGCAACGTCGCGGCGAACGCCCGGCTGGTGGTCAGCCTCGCCGCCGATCGACTGCCGGAGCTGCTCGACCAGGCGGGGCGGATCCGCGGCCGCACCGGCGCCGTCGTCGCGCAGGAGCATGCGCCCCCGCAGCGGGTCGTGGCCGGGCAGCTACCTGCCCTACCCAGCCGCGAGACCGTTGCGTGCTGCCTCTACCCCGCCGGCTCGCCGGACGCGGACGCGGCACTCGACCCGCGCGTGCGGGCCGCCGTCACCCGGCTGGTCGAGGACGGTGTGCCCACCCGCAGCATCGCCCGGGTGATCGCCGAACTCACCGGCAGACCCCGCAGCGAGGCCTACGCCCTCGCCCTGGAGCTGGGCGGCGCCGCCCGCTGACGCCGCCACCCGGCCCCGGTCACATCCACTCCCCCAGCACCCACGAGCCCGCGCGCCACGGCGTGCGCGAGTACTCGATGCGCAGCTTGCCGGGCCGGGCGACGATCAGCTGGCCGAACACGGTCTCGTAGCTGCGGTCGTCGAATCGGCGCCGCACCACGAGCGCGTCGTCGGCGGAGGACGGCTCGCACGCGGTCACGACGTCCGTCCACTCGCCGCCGCCGAACTGCGCCGCGAACCGACGGGTCTTCGCGTCGTCGGCGTCCGTCCCCTGCGAGGTGAGCATGTGCCGCCCGGCGGACGGCGCGAGGTGACCGAGCTCGCGACCGTCCCACGTCCAGACCGACACGCCCTCGGCGTCGGCCAGCAGCAGGTTGAACGCCGCCATGGTCGACACGTCGACTGCTTCCGTCCATTGCCGGCCGTGCGCGAGCGCCGCCAGCGGGAGCGTGCCGCGCGAGGGCGTCCCGTCGCGCCGCTCGATGCGGTTGACGACCAGCGCGGTGGCCCCCGAGCGGACGTCGGAGGCGCACCACGTGCCACCGGCCAGCCGGTCCCGGCCGCCCACGACGGACGGCTGCGCGCGCCACCACTGCGCCGGGTCGTCGAATGCGCGGCCGGCGAACTCGTCGCGCAGGGCGAGGATCCGCAGCGGCGCCGCGCCGGTCCACTCCCACACGACCGTGCACATGTCTGAACGGTAACCGTCCGATCCCGATGCGGTCGCGTTCCGCGCGTGTACCGCCGGCAAGATCACCGTCGCTGCTACAGATGTGCGGTGCGCTCCTCGCGACTTGCCGCGGCAGTGGTTTGTGTCGGGCTTCTCGCTGCCTGCGGCACCCGCGCGCCGGACGGACGCGGGCCGAGGGGCGCGGCACGCCCCGCCTCGACCGTGGCTGTGGAGTCCGGCGCCGACTCGGCCGCGCAGCCGCGGATACTGCCGCCGCCGCACGGCCGCACGCAGCTTCCGCTCGGGGGGCGCAAGATCCTGGGGCGCTACCGCGTCGTGGCCTACTACGGCGCTCCGGGCGGCGGGCAGTTGGGCGTGCTCGGCGCGACGCGCCCGGAGCAGGCGGCACAAGCCATCGAGCAGCGGGCCCGCGGGTTTCGCGGCTACGGTCTGCGCGTCCAACCGGCGATGGAGCTGATCGCGACCGTCGCGCAGGCCGCGCCCGGGCCGGACGGCGACTACTCCGCACCCATCCCCCACTCGGTGATCCGGCACTACTTACGGGTCGCGCACCGGCACAAGATGCTGTTGCTGCTCGATCTCCAACCGGGACGTGCCTCGTTCCTGAGCCAGGCGGAAGCGCTGCGCCCGCTGCTGCTCGACCCGTCGGTCGATCTCGCCCTCGACTCGGAGTGGAAGGTGGGCCCGCAGGGCCGTCCCGGCGGCGGACACATCGGATCGTGCCGGGCGCGCGGCATCAACGTGGTCGCGCGCTACCTCGCCGGCCTCGTGCGCGCCCACCGGCTGCCGGACAAGCTGCTCGTCGTCCATGAGTTCACCGCCTCGATGCTGCCCGACCGGTCGAACATCCGGCCGGCCCGCGGTGTCGAGGTCGTCTTCCACGCCGACGGTTTCGGCAGTCCGGCGGTCAAGAAGGGCGTCTACCGGCGGCTGCGCTTCCCCGGGCGCCCGTTCGGCGCCGGCTTCAAACTGTTCCTCACCCAGGATTCCCGGCTGATGCCGCCCCGCGCGGTGATGCGGCTGCGCCCGCGCCCGGACGTCATCACCTATCAGTAGGGCCGCCGGCCGGAGAGTTGGCGAACCAGTCGCCTGGATTTAACCGGACACTCTGGCCCAAACGATCGCCGCTCACTACGCTCGGGCCGTTCCGTCCTGTGGATTCGTTGTGCGACGAGGCACAGCGAGGTGAGGAGCAGCGATGACGATCCGTATCGGAAGCCGCGCCCGGCGCGCGACAGCCCTGGTCGCCGCGGCGATCACCGTGTCGGCAACAGCCGCCGCGGTGGTCGGCGCACCAGGCTCAGCACACCCCGCCCGCCAGCCCGGGCAGCACCCGGACGCCAGTTCGTGCCACCTGGGCAACGGCGTGAAGCACGTGATCGACATCGTCTTCGACAACGTGCACTTCTTCCGGGACAACCCCAACGTCCCGTCCGACCTCGAGCAGATGCCGCACCTGCTCAACTTCCTGAAATCCAACGGCACCGTGTTCTCCAACGTGCACACGCCGCTGATCGCGCACACCGCCGACGACAGCCTGACCATCTACACGGGCCTCTACGGCGATCGGCACGGCCAGCCGGTCAGCAACTCGTACAAGACCTACAACCCGGACGGCACGACCGACCCAGCCGGCTCGTTCGCATACTGGACGAGCCCGGTGTACGACACGGCCTCGACACCCACGCCGGGCCACGACACAGCGCCGTCGATGGTCTACTCGGCGAAGGTCCCCGCCAAGCCCGGCCACACCAAGCAGCAGACGCCGGCGCCGTGGGTGCCGTTCACCCGCGCCGGCTGCTCGGTCGGCAACTTCTCGACGGCGAACATGGTGCTCGAGAACACCGCGCTCGACCTGCCCTCGGTGTTCGGGCCGAACTCGCCCGAGGTCGCCCAGTACAACGCCGACCCGAGCCCGTACAAGGACGCCGAGACCACTGACTACGTCGGCGTCGCCGTGCACTGCGCCAAGGGCGACGCGCTGTGCGCCGACGCCCGCGGCGTGAAGTACGGGCAGAGCGAGCCCACCCCGACCGCGGTCGCCGACCGGCTGCCCACCGAGCCGGGCGGATACAAGGGCTACCAGGCGCTGTTCGGCGCCCGCTACGTCGCGCCCCAGATCGGCGCCGGCACCCCCGACGTCGAGCACAACGGCTACCCGGTGACCGACGCGAACGGCAACCTCACCGACCTCGACGGCAACACGATCGCCGACAGCTACACGCACCAGCCCGGCTTCCCGGGCTTCAGCCCGACGCCGTCGCAGACGCTCGCCTACCTCGCCGACATGCAGGAGCACGGCGTCCCGGTGACCTACGGCTACATCTCCGACCTGCACGAGCGGAAGGCCGGCACGAGCGGCTGCACCACCGACACGGCCACCGGCACCGGATACGCCCTCGGCCCCGGTGACAAGTGCTACGTCGACAACGCCAAGGCCTACGACGACGCGTTCGCGAAGTTCTTCGACCGCCTGCAGAAGGACGGCATCACCCCGCAGAACACCGAGTTCGTCATCAGCGCCGAGGAGAACGACCAGTTCGCCGGCGCGAACGTCGGACGGGCGACCCAGCCGACGCCGACGGGCTGTGACGGGGTCACCGTCCCGTGCCACTACGCCAGTGGGCAGATCGGTGAGCTGTCGGCGAACATCAAGGGCCTGCTGTCCGGCACGCAGAGCAGCGGCACGGCGTTCGACATCGAGCCGCAGGGTGCCTCGATCTACGTGCACGGCAACCCGGGAATGCAGGACCCGGCGGTGCGCCAGCTCGAGCGCGACACCGCGGCGATGACCGGCGACGACCCGTACACCGGCGTGAACGGCGAGACGATCGTCAACTACCAGGCCGATCGTGTCGAGCAGCGGATCCTGCACATGCAGACCGCCGACCCGTTGCGCACCCCGACGTACTCGCTGTTCCCGAAGCCGGACTACTACTTCGGGACGTCGGGTCCGAACGTGAGCCAGTACCCCCGTTACGCGTGGAACCACGGCTACTACACACCGAACATCGACATCACCTGGGCGGGCATCGCCGGCCCCGGGGTGGCGAACAACGGTGTGGACGGCCCGGCGCCGGCGGACGGCAACGAGGCGCACGACCCGAATTCGACGCACACCGTGCCGCAGGCCAGCACGGTCGGCACGTGGGTGGAGGAGACCGACCTGCGGCCGACCCTGCTGCACCTCGTCGGGCTGCACGACGACTACCTCAGCGACGGCCGGGTGATCAGCCAGGCGCTGCGCAACCCGGGCCCGGCGCTGACTGCCACCGAGCAGCTCGCAAGCGTCTACCAGCAGCTCAACTCCAGCGTCGGCGAGTTCGCCACCGACACGCTGATCGCCGATTCGCATGCGATGGCGGGCGGCTCGGGCAGCTCGGACGCCGCGTACACGCAGACGGTGCGGGCGCTCGACCGTCTGGCCGGCGCCCGCGACCGGCTGGCCGCGCTGATGAAGCGCGAACTCGCCAAGGCCGGACGCGGCCACGCGGCGAACGACCACGCGCTGCACCAGCAGGTGCGCCGCGGGGAGGAGCTGCTGCAGCAGGCGCAGCATCTGGCGGCCACCAGCTGACCTGCGGCTGAACGGCCCGCGACGCGGCGGCGAGGACGACGGTTCTCGCCGCCGCGTCGTGTGTCCCGGCTGTTCCCTCGTGGCGCCGGGCTCAGGGCGTGAGCTCACGGGTAGGTTGGCCGAATGACGTCATGGCGCGAGGGAACCTCCGAAGCCGCCCAGCAGGCGCTGGACAAGCTTGCCAACGTGTGCCTGGAACTTGCCGAGCGGCAGCTGGAGCAGGACGGCACCTTCTTTCCCTATGCCATCGGCATGGAGTCGGACGGCGAGATTCAATTGATCATGGCGGATCCGGTGGAGGTCGGGAAGGAGCCGGACGTCGAGGGAGTCGTTCGGGCGTGCCGAAACGGTGTCGCCGCTCGCAGCGCGGACCTGCAGGCCGCCGCGCTCGTGCTCGACGTGACGGTGCCGGAGATCAGCAGCGACGCGGTCCGGCTGGAGCTGCAGCACGCCGAGGGCACCGACCTGACGGTCTACATGCCCTACACCAACGACGGCCGGTCGGTGCAGTTCGGCCAGATGCAGGTGCAGCCCGGCGGCGACGCGGGTCTGGAACGCGCATCGGCCTGACGGGCGCGTTTTCTACAGACGTGGAATGCGGACTCGACAGCCGGTCAACCGTCACGCCGCGGGGCGGCACGCCACCGCCCGCGCCGAGCCGCTCACCGCGCACGGACCCGCAGCATGCGGCACCACGACGGTCTGACCGCGTCCCAGCGGCAGCTCTCCCCATTCCCCGGAGAGCATCCCTGGCCCGGCGGTGACGACGAGCACCGCGAAGCCGGTGACGGTCGCGCCTGCCGCCAGCTCGTCGGCGCGGAAAAACGGCTCCGCGTCCGCGGGCAACAGTGAGCCGGGGGCCGGAGTGCGCCACCCGTACAGCCGCTCGTCCGAGGTCGCCGCGCGAGTCACGCAGGCGAGAGCGGTCTCGAGCGGCAGGCCGAGCAATGCGTTCTCCGGCGTGATGGGGAAGCCCTCGGTCTCGAGCATGATCGAGAAGTCGGTCGGTTCCTGGAGCTCGACGAGCAGGATGCCGGCCCCGATCGCGTGCGGCGTGCCTGCCGGGCAGAGCACCGCGTCGCCGGCGGTGACCGGGACGGTGTTCGTCGCCCCGAGCATCGCTTCGACGTCCTGGTTCCTCACCCAGCCGGCGAGCTCCTCGGCCTCGACATCGCGGCGGAATCCCAGGTGGACGTGCGCGCCGGGCTCGGCGTCGAGGATCAGCCACGCCTCGGTCTTGCCGTACGGGCTCGCAAGATGCGAGCGAGCGAAGCGCCGGTCGGGATGCACGTGCAGCGGCAGCCGCTGCCCGGCGTCCAGCAACTTCACGAGCAGTCCGGCGTCCGCCTCCGCGCGTCCGAGCCAGCCGCGCGGGTCGCTGTTGATCGCGTCCCGGAGCAACCTTGCGTCCGGAAGCGAGCTCAGTCCGCTGCGCGTGTGGCCGTAGCGGACGGTCGTGGAGGCGATCCAGTCCTCCGGGCGGTCCGGCAGGTCGGTGCCGCGGAATCGCGCGATCCGTCCCGCGCCCGCGTAGAAGGTGTCCGGCAGGTTCGCCTCGAGCGCGACGGGACGCATCTCAGAACCTCCTACCCGGACGGGACTTCCACGACGGGTGCACGGCGGTGCCAGGGCTCATGGCACGAGCATTCCCCCTGGCGACCGGGCAGCGCGCTCCGCGTCAGCGGCCGTGTGCTGCCCGCTCCGCGAGATAGCGCCGACCCACGAGATACCAGGCGTTCCCGATCCGGTCGTCACCCGGAACCGCCCGCGGGGAGACCGGCGCCACGCGTGGCCGGTTCGCCGGCGCGGTGCCCGCTCGCGCGGTGCCGTTCGGTGCGGGACTCGATGACGGGCTCGGCGACGACGGCGTGCCGAACGTGAACGTGCCGGGGTTCGACGTCCCGAACGGCGACGTGAGCACCACGGACACGACCCCCTCCGCATGCTGTGGCGTGGTGAACTGCAGGTGCCTGGCGTCGATCGCATGGAAGGCCACGCGCGTGCCGTCGAGCCGGACCGCGGTGACGGTGTCGAGCTTCGTCCCCACGACCGTGACGCTGGTGCCGCCGCTGGTCGGTCCGTTGGCCGGGCGCAGGGCGGTGAGCTGCGGCGCCGCCTCGTACTGCAGCGGGCGCCGGGCGGTGCCCCACGGAGTGGACACCGCGAGTGACACCCGGCCGGCGGCGTGGCCCGGCACCGCCACCACGAGGTAATGGGCGGTGTGCTTGATGAACCGGTACACGAGCCTGCCGCCGACGGACACCGCGGTCGCCGCGCCGAGATGCCGTCCGGAGATGCGCACTTCGCCGCCGGTGACCGGGAGCGTGCTCGTTGCCGACGCGATGTGCGGAACGGCTCCCTGCCGGCCGGTGGACATCGGCCGGGTTGCGCCGCGGTAGACGCCGCTCTCGGCGATCACATCGGTGAGCCGGGAGCGCATCACCGTTGTGCCACTCTGCGCGGCCTGGATGACCATGCCGTGCCCCGCGTAGACGGCCACGTGACCGATGCCGTCGTGGATGTAGCCGGAGAAGAACACGAGGTCACCCGGCATCAGTTCACCCATCGTCGGGTGGAACCGTCCGGCCCGCGAATGCTGGGTCGCGGCGTAATGCGCCATCGACTCGTACGGCGACCAGGAGTTCAGGGCCAGGCCGGAGCAGTCGAACCCGACGACGTGGCAGTCCAGGTCGCCGCCGTTGTGCGCGCACACGCCATAGGTGGGACCGCCGCCCGTTCCGCCGGCCCACGAGTAGGGCAGCCCCAGCCAGGACCGCGCGCGCCGTACCGCCGTCAGACCCATCGCCGGCGTCCAGTGGTCGCGGCGCGGCGCTGGGCGCACGCCTCGATGCGCGGCGCGGACCCGGGCGGAGATCCGCTGCTCCTGCCGGGCGGTGAGCCCACCCATGATCGGGGTGTTCATCGTGGGACGGGTGAAGGTGAACCGGTCCGCCGGGCTTCCGACGGAGGTGCCGGTCGGCGCGACGACGTGGACGTGGACGGTGCCGTAGCGGTGCGACGGCGTGAGCACGGTGAGCTTGGTGGCGGAGAGGACCTGCACGTCATAGGCGGCGCGCTTCTCGAACACCACCTTCCGGACGTCCTGGAGGTTCGTCCCGCGGATGGTGACCAGCGTGGCTCCCCAGTAGGGTCCCGCAGCCCGCGATAGCGAGGTCACGGTCGGCCGGGTCGCGGCCTGCGCAGGTGCCGCGACGGCGAGGCACCCGACGAGCACGACGGCCGCTGCGGCGGCTATCCCGGCGGCCCACGGTGCCAGGTGACCCCGGCCCGCTGACCGCCGCGAGGCGGTGAGAGACGCTGCGTGACCAGGGTGATGCGGCACAAAGAACTCCAGAAGAGCAGATCGATCAAGTCGCCCCTCGCGGAGCGGGGACAGCGTAAGTAATGGATTGCAACCGGGCAAGAAGATCACCATTGCCGCAGGACGGCGCAATCGCTGGGCGAGCGGCTCCGGCCCGTCACTATTCGACCCCGGATGATCTACCACTCCGGGCCCAGACCGGCCGGACGACGTCGCACGGGATTCCGGGCGGGAAGTAGGCCGCGCGGCGTCGTGCCATCGCACGCAGCTGCGGCCGCGACCGCGCCCCACACCGAGCTGGTGACGCCCTGCCATACCCCGCCGAGCACGCTGCCCACCAGATGCCCGACGTCGATACCAGTGCCCGTGTCGGCATGCCGCCCTACCGCGGCCGCAAGCACTCCCGGCTTAGACAACATGATCACGAAAGCCTTATCGGCAGAAGCCGGCGACGGTCGAGCGTGCAGATCTTGCGGAGGCGGCGCCGCCCTGGGAGCTGGAGCGGAGGGCGTGGGATTCGAACCCACGATGACTGTCACCAGCCATAGCGGTTTTCAAGACCTCTGACGTGGGCCACCACCCGCGGGCGACCAACCGGCCGTGTGCCCCGGATTTCGGGGGCTCGAACGCTCTGGAGGGCCCGGAAACCGGGGCTTTTGGCGCTCCAGCGGCACCTGCCGAACTGTCCGTAATGATCATGTTTTGTCCACCCATCTCGCCGGTCTATCCGTACGGTGTCCGTACGGCGAGCGCAGATTACGGCCGGCCGGGGACAGCAAAGATCGTCGTTGGCCAGGTACGGCCATGACGGACCAGTCAACGCTTGATTTCTGTTGACCGGCCCGTCATGGCGGCACCCTGGATGGCCAAACCGGACTACAGGTGCTTGCCGGTCAGCTCGATGAGAAGTCGCGCAACCGAGACGACCAGGTTCGCCAGTCCCACCCAGGACGGGAGCAC
>DASSEP010000087.1:0-3545 GCA_035695205.1 Jatrophihabitans sp.
CGCGCGCCGGCATCGAGGCCGGTCCGCATTCGATCTGGCGGTACGCCGGGCTGCTGCCGGTCGGCCAGTCCGCGGCGACCCGGGTCGACTCCGGCACCGGCATGACGCCGCTGATCCGGGCCGACCGGCTGGCCGACGAGCTCGGCTTCACCGCCCCGCTGTGGGTCAAGGATGACTCGGCGAACCCGACGCATTCGTTCAAGGACCGGGTCGTCTCGGTGGCGGTGACCGCCGCGCGTGAGCTCGGCTTCGAGCGCATTGCGTGCGCATCGACAGGAAACCTGGGTAACTCCGTCGCCGCCCACGCCGCGCGGATCGGCATGCCCTCGATCGTGTTCGTGCCCGCCGACCTCGAGGCGCCCAAGATCGTGCAGTCGGCGGTCTACGGCGGCACGCTGGTCGGCATCGAGGGCTCCTACGACGACGTCAACCGGCTGTGTTCCGAGCTCGCCGAGACCGACGAGTTCGAGAAGACCGGCTTCGTCAACGTCAACATCCGCCCTTACTACGCCGAGGGGTCCAAGACGCTCGGCTACGAGGTCGCCGAGCAGCTCGGCTGGCGGCTGCCCGGGCAGTACGTGGCGCCGATGGCGTCCGGCTCGATGCTCACCAAGATCAACAAGGCGTTCAAGGAGCTCGTCGCCGCCGGACTCGTCCCGGCCTCGCCGTGGCGGGTCTACGGCGCCCAGTCGGCGGGGTGCGCGCCGATCGCCACCGCGTTCGACGAGGGCACCGACGTCGTGCGGCCGGTGCGGCCCACCGGCATCGCCAAGTCGCTGAACATCGGCAACCCGGCCGACGGCCC
The DNA here is from genome assembly GCA_035695205.1 of Jatrophihabitans sp. GTDB lineage: Bacteria > Actinomycetota > Actinomycetes > Mycobacteriales > Jatrophihabitantaceae > Jatrophihabitans. Next base: position 806 of record DASSEP010000087.1, read on the forward strand.
GTACGCGCTGGACGCGGTGCGCGCCTCGGGCGGGGCGATGGCCGCGGTGACCGACGACGAGATCCGCGAGGGCATCCGGCTGCTCGCCCGCACGACCGGCGTGTTCGCCGAGACCGCCGGCGGCGTCACCGTGGCGGTGCTGAAGAAGCTCGTCGAGCAGGGCGGGCTCGACACCTCCGTCGAGACGGTCGTCTATAACACCGGCGACGGGCTGAAGACGCTCGACGCGGTCGCCGGCGGGGCGCGTCCCGCGGCGGTCATCCCGCCGACGCTGAAGGGCATGCGCGAGGCCGGGCTGCTCTGAGGCGGTCCCCGGCCGCACCGGCCGCCACGGCCGCACCGGCCGCCACGGCCGGCCCGGCCCGACACCAGGCCTCAGCCCCGCCGCCGACGACATCCCCTGCGTACTTCCCGGTAAATCGCGTACTTACCGGGAAGTACGCAGGGGATGTTGCGTAGCAGGCCCCCGTCCGCCGGCAACCACGTGACATCCGCGAGCTCGTCACTACGCCGGAACGTTGCGTAGGGCGGCAGGTCCACCCCGTCGACGCACTGCTTTCCGGCACTGTGCGTTGGTCGATCCCTTGCGCAGAGTTACGTCTGACCAAGCCGGATCGATAGGTTCGACGCCAGCACAAAATGTCGGTGTTAGCGACCCGTGAGCCTTGTCTTGGCGAAGGTTCTCCGGGACGTGTAGCGTCCGCCCCGGTCGTAGTGACAGACGTTTTCGCACGCGAAGTACCACGGTCCCTGGCGGGAACGTGCACAGCAGTGAAGCGGAGCCGAGGAACGAAGACCCCGGGCCCCACGAGGTGTGGGGAACGGAAAGGCCCCTAGCAAGGAGTGCACGTGGCACAGGGCACCGTGAAGTGGTTCAACAACGAGAAGGGCTACGGCTTCATCGCCGTGGATGGCGGGCAGGACGTCTTCGTCCACTACTCGGCCATCCAGGCTGACGGCTACCGCTCCCTCGACGAGAACCAGCGCGTGGAGTTCGACGTGGTTCAGGGCCCGAAGGGTCCCCAGGCGGACGGTGTGCGCATCGTCGGCTGACCAGCCGGATCGACAGGACGGCCCGGACCTTCAAGGTCCGGGCCGTTCGTGCATCTCCATGGAGGTGTCACCCAGCCGTCAGCGGATGCGCACCGGCAGGTGCAGCGGCCCGCGGATGGTCGCCGCGTCGCGCCGCACGACACGCCCGGCGCGCCGCAGGTGGGGCAGCCGCTCGGCGACGGCGCGGAACGCGATGGTCGCCTCCAGCCGGGCCAGCGGTTGACCGAGGCAATAGTGGATGCCGCCGGAGAACGCGAGGTGCTCGACGGGCAGCGTGCGGGTGATGTCGAAGCGGCCCGGATCCCGGTAGACCGACGGGTCGCGGTTCGCCGCGCCGAGCAGCGTCACGACGAACTGGTGCTTGCGGATCGTCGTGCCGTCGAGGTCGACGTCGGCGAGCGCGATGCGACCGGTGCGCTGGACGGGTGGATCCCAGCGCAACACCTCCTCCACGGTGTTCGCGGCGAGCGACGGGTCGCCGCGTAGCGCCTCCCACTGCTCCGGGTGGTTCAGCAGCGCGAGCACGCCGTTGCCGATCAGGTTGACGGTGGTCTCGAAGCCGGCGATGAGCAGCAGCGTGCACAGTGGCACCAACTCGTGTGCCGCGACGCGATCGCCCTCGGCGGCGACGATCTCGCTGATCAGGTCGTCGGCGGGTTCGCGGCGCCGCAGCTCGAACAGTTGCTCGAACAGCGCCTGCAACGCGGCGTTGGCCTGCATCAGCGCGCGGGCGTGCCGCAGCGACTTGACCCCGTCCAGGGCGCTGCCGATGGTCGCCCCGTAGCGGGCGAAGTCTGCGGCGGAGGCGTTCGGCACGCCCAGCAGGTCGGAGATCACCGCGATGGGCAGTGGAGCGGAGAACGCCGGGACGAGGTCGAAGCTGCGTCCGCGGGGGAGGTCGTCCAGCAGCGCGTGCACCGTCTTCTCGACCAGGGCGGTGTAGCCGGCCATCCGCTTCGGGTGGAAGGCCGGCGCGGCGATCTTGCGCAGCCGGGTGTGGTCCGGCGGGTTGAGTTCGAGGAAGGAGAGATCGAACGCGTCCTCCGCGGGCGGCAGGCCTTCCGGACGGACGCCGAAGCGCCGGTCGCGCAGCACCTGGTTGCAGACGCCGTGCCCCACCGCCACCCAGTTGCCGAGCCGGGTGCGGCTCAGCGGGCCGGCGGCGCGCAGCCGCTCGTAGATCGGATACGGGTTGTCCCGGGCGGGTGTCAGCATCAGTTGCGCCATCGGATCGTTGCGCAGATAGCCGTGAAAGGCGGTCACGGCGCGTTGCCGCTGCAGCGTGGCGGCGAACGCGGCCGCCTGCCGCAGCTGCGCTAAACCGGCCGGCACCGCGCCACCGTACCGGCCGTGCCGCGGGTCCGGGGCTTGCTTGCACTCTCCCGGGGTGAGTGCTAAACCTGAACTGGCACTCGGCTAGGCTGAGTGCCAGCCGGTAACGCAGTGAGGTCGCGGCACCGAGAGATCGGGTCGCCGGGCCGTCCGTCGCGGGCACCGCAGGCCGGCACGACAAACATCAAGACGTGTCCACCGAAGAGTGAGGACCACCCGAATGCCCAAGTTGATCGCGTTCGACGAGGAGGCCCGCCGCGGCCTCGAGCGCGGCATGAACCAGCTGGCCGACGCCGTCAAGGTGACGCTGGGCCCCAAGGGCCGCAACGTCGTGCTGGAGAAGAAGTGGGGCGCT
>DASSEP010000088.1:0-11512 GCA_035695205.1 Jatrophihabitans sp.
ACCGACAGCGGGCCGGGCCGGGGAACCGACACTGCGTGGAGCAATGCCACCCGCCGCCCGCCGACGGCGGTGCAGAACACGCTCGGCCTGTACGACACCACCGGCAACAACTCCGGCAACACCTTCGCCTACTACGACGAGGGCGGCTCGTTCACGCCGTCCACCGGCGGCAGCGCCACCCCGGAGACGCACTGGGACACCTGCGACTCGTCCTTCGAACCCAACATGGTGATGAACGGGCCGGTCTACAGCCAGGACGCCTACCTGGTCGACCGCGGCAAGGACACCGGCAAGTCGGGGCAGAGCATGCCGGTGTTCAACGACTACGCCTACACCATGTGGAACGGCGTGATCAACGGCGTGCAGCAGGCGCCGAACCCCAACGGCGGCTACTCCCGCGGCTACCCGAACACCAACGGCCAGCTCTACACGACACTTAGCCCGCAGCCGGTGTACACGACCAACAAGCTCGAGCTGCCCGCGAACGCCGACAAGTCCAAGCCGCTGGCCACCTGCACCTACACCGGCCCCACGCGCATCCTGATCAAGCAGGGCACGGCGTACATCACCAGCCCGGGCACGCCGACGTCCCCGCCGCCGTCCGGGCCCGACTACTGCTACCAGAGCACCGGCGTGTTCACGAACCCCGGCGGGACTGGCGTGGCGGACGCGCAGGTGCCCATCGACAAGACGCTGATCTACGTGCAGAACCCGACGACGGGAACGCCCAAGCTCGCCACGCCCACCAACCCGATCTTCAAGCTGCAGGCGCAGGGGTCGCTGCCGGCCTCGACGAGCTCCAACACCCTGACGGGTACGTGGAAGGACAACAGCACCTACTCGTCGACCTCCGCCTGCCCGAGCCCGCCGGACCCCACCAAGCGCCGCAACTTCGACTGCGAGACCAGTACGGCGAGCCCGCCTGCCGACATGGCGAAGCTGATCTCGAACACCGTGAACTCCACGATGAAGTCGGGCGCCACAACCGGCGCCGCCATGAAGACCAAGCTGACCAATGCGGTCTCGGGGCTCATGCCCAACGCGCTGATCCCGCCGCCGACGTTCAACAAGACCACCGGCGCGTACTACCAGGTCAGTGTCGGCGACCCGACCGTGTCGACCAGCACGCCGACGTCCACTTATCCCGCGCTCGCGCCTGCCGATCCCTTCTATCAAGAGGCCAAGTCGGCCGCTGTCACCACCACCACCATGACTGCCACCATCGCCATCAACCGGATCACGTGCACCGGCGTGGACTCGGCGGGCCAGTGCAACCAGACCAAGACGTCGGCGATCTACTCCGGATCGGCGACCGGGTCCTGGAGCGCGGGCACTCCGCCGACCACGACCGACTCGTGGCCGTGGTTCGGCGCGCAGACCGGGACGCACACCTACACCGACCCGAACAACGACATCACGCAGTACTACAACGGCTACGGCGACGCCTACGTAGAGGGCACGCTCAAGGGCAACATGACCATCGTCGCCGAGCACGACATCGTCGCCACGAACAACATCACCTACAACAACACGAACCTGACGACGACGACCGACGGGCTCGCCCTCGTCGCGGATCACGACGTGCGCATCTACCGGCCGATGACCTGTGTGGACGACGGGACGGCGGGAGCGACGACTTCCGGCTACTGCCCCAACGACCTCACCGGCGTCTACAACACGACGTTGTCCTGGCCGCTGCCGAACAACTACCCGGCGCTGATGTACACGCCGGACAACGCGCCGTCGATGACCAGCAACGCCAGCGGCGGCCACGACGGCTCGCTCTACGCGACGATCTTCACCCTGCGCGGCTGTTTCATGATCGACAACTTCTATCGCGGCGGGATCGGCAACAACGCCTACATCTACGGCGGGCTCTACCAGTACCACCGCGGGCCGACGAGCCTGCCCTATCAGGGCCGGCCGTACCAGGGGTCGGGCACCAAGATGCCCGGCATCGTCCTCAACTACACCTTCGACAACATGCGCGCCGGACAGGCCGACAACGGCGGTCTGCGCGTGCCCTGGATCCCCAATCCGGTCGGGCGCCCGAACACCAGCACCCGCACCTGGAACGTCGTCAGCATCTCGACCGGAACCTGATGGAGTCCCCATGAAGCATCGCCAGGTCACGATGGGCAAGGTCGGCGCCCTCAACTCCGACGGGCACGCCATCGGCGTCGACCTCGGAGCCGGCGCCGTCCGCGCGACCGTGCTCTCGCCCGGCACCATGGACGGCCGGCCGTCGGTCACCGTGCACGGCGCCGGGCAGGTCGAGCTCCCGCCGGGCGCCGTCGTCAACGGCGTCGTCAGCGACCAGGGCGCGGTCACCCGGGCGCTCAAGGAGCTGTGGGAGAAGAACAAGTTCGAGTGCCGCAGCGTGATCCTCGGGATCACCAACCAGCAGGTCGTGGTGCGCGACCTGACGCTGCCCAACCTGTCACCCGAACAGCTGGCGATGGCGTTGCCCTTCCAGGCACGCGAGATCGTGCCGATCCCGCTCGACCAGGCGCTGCTCGACTTCGCGCCGCTCGGCGAGCCGGACCTGCACAACGAGACGGTGACCGGGTTGCTGATCGCCGCGCCCCGCTCGCCGGTGGTCGCCGCGGTGGAGGCCGTCGAGCGCGCCGGGCTGCGCGTGGCCCGTGTCGACCTGTCGTCGTTCGCGCTGCTGCGCTCGATCGCCGGCGACGACCGGTCGGTCGAGGCGGTCATCGACATCGGCGCGCACCTGACAAACATCGTGATCCACAACCACGGGATACCGAAGGTCGTCCGCGCCGTCACGCGCGGCGGCAGCGAGCTGACCGAGATGCTGGTCAGCAAGGCCGGGCTCGACACCGAGACCGCCGAGGCCGCGAAGTGCGAGATCGGGCTCACCGGGCCCGACCCGCGGGTCGCCGACGCGATGAACCAGGCCGTGCGCCCGTTGCTCGCCGAGATCCGCAGCTCCATCCAGTACTTCGGCTCGACCAACGCCGGCGCCCGCATCGAACGCATCTCGCTGACCGGCGGCGGCGCCCGGCTGCGCGGGCTCGCCGAACTGCTCGCCCAGCAGGTCGACGCACCGACTCGCGTCGTCTCGCCGACGCAGCACATCCGCAACCGGCTGCTGCCCTCGGGCCAGCCGGACGGGCACACGGAGACCGCGGCCACCGCCGTGTCGGTCGGCCTCGCGATGGGAGCAGCAGCATGAGCGGCGGCAATTCCTCCACGCAGCTGTGGAGCACGATGCCCGGCTGGGGCATCGTCGCCGATCTGCTGCCGCCCGAGGTCGTGGCCGCGCGCCGCGTCCGCGGTATCCGCAAGGTCGTCGCGTACGTCGTGCTCGCCATCGTGCTGCTGGCCGGCGCCGGGTACGGCTACGCCTACTGGCAGGTGCACAAGGCCTCCACGGCGCTCACCGCCGCGCAGGCGCAGACCGCGACACTCGCGGCCGAGCAGCAGAAGTACGACGTGGTCGTGCAGGTGCAGGGCGAGACCCAGCACGTGCAGAGCGAGCTGGGCACCCTGCTCACCGGCGACGTCGACCTGTCTCACCTGGTCGCGGCGGTGGTGCAGCGCAGCCCGGTGCCGTCCGGGATCACCTCGATCCAGGTGACGCTGACCGGCGCGGCCGGCGCAGCAGCCGCGCCCACCGGCGCTGACGCCCTCGACATGTCCGGCCATCAGCACATCGGCACGATCACGCTGTCCGGCGTGGCCCGGACCCTCGACCAGGTTGCCGCCTACGTCACCCAGCTGTCCCAGCTGCCCGGGGTGGTCACCGTGTTCCCCACCTCGCAGGCCGATGACGGCAAGCAGGTGACGTACTCGCTGCAGCTGACCCTCACCGACCAGCTGCTCACCCAGACCTCGACCACCTCGACCACGACGACGACCACGACTGCGGACACCACGTCCGGGCAGACCACCACCACTACCGGAGGCAACTGATGGCCCGCTCCAAGCCCGAACGTCTGTGGATCGGCGCAGGCGCCGTCGGCGTGGTGATCGTGGCCGCCGTCGGGTGGGGTTTCGCGGTCAGCCCGAAGCTCTCGCAGGCCGACAACCTGCGCACGCAGACGGCCGACACCCAACTGCAGAACCTGAGCCTGGAGAACCACGTCGGGCAGCTGCGCGCCGACTACGCCAAGCTCGACCAGCTGAAGAAGCTGCGCGACGAGGCGCGCCTGGCGCTGCCGAACGACAGCGGCCTGGCGCAGCTCACCAAGCAGCTCAACGCGCAAGGACGTGCCGCGCACGTGTCGGTCACGCTGATCTCGGCGGGCACGCCGGCGCAGCCGACCTCCGCGACGACGCCCACCACCAGCACGGACACCACCGCCTCGTCGAGCTCCGACACATCCAGCGCTGCTCCGGCGCCGGCCACCAGCTCGGCTCCGGCGGGCGGTCTGTATGCCATTCCGATCAACCTGTCAGTCACCGGAGCCCGGGACAACGACCTGCGCTTCCTCGACCTGGTCCAGCACCAGGGCCCGCGCGCGGCGCTCGTCGACTCGGTGCAGCTCAGTGACTCCGGTGCGACCGCGACTGGTGGCGGTGCGACCACCACGACGATGACGGTGACGATGAACGTGTTCGTCGAGGCGGTGCCCTCCGCACCGGTCGTGCCGACACCGACGCCGACGACCACGGCCGTCGCCGCCGCCAACTGACCGAGCCGAAAGCGGCGGCCGCACGATCTGCGGCCGCCGCACCGGCTGGCTCTAAGTCCCTCCTGGGCCTCCGGATGGAGTGGCGACTTCCGGTTGAGTGACGCGGTTACAGCTCGCCACTCGGCGTGGAGGTCGCCGGTCAACGCACGGCAAGCGACGCGAAAGACCCCGGACGGCTTTGCCATCCGGGGCCTTGGAGCGATCGCTTGTGGCCGGTGCGGCGAGCCCCCCCAACCTGAGCTCGCCGCACCCGGCGCCTTTCAGGCGGTGATGGACACCGCTTCGGTCGTCAGTCCCTCGCCGAGCTCGTTGGTGGCCGAGAGACGGGCGACGAGGGTGGAGCGGGCGGCGACAGCGGCGCGGTAGGCGTCCTGCTTGCTGGCCCGCCCACGGCGGGTGGCGACTGGCGCGGCGGCCGGGCGCGGTTCGCCGGCGGCCTGCATGCCCTCCCGCAGCCAGGTCAGCGCCTCGCTGCGCAGCTGCGAGACCCGCGACTCGGTGACCCCGAGGTCGGCGGCGATGTCGGCCATCCGCCGCTGCTGGAAGAAGTACTGCTCGACGACGATGCGCAGCCGGTCGGGAAGTTCTGCCACGGCGTCGCGCAGGTAGCCGAGCTGCTCACGACGCAGCAGCAGCGCCTCGGGCCCGTCGCCGCCTGCGGGCAGCAGCTCCGCGCCCTCGTCCGGGCCGAGGGCCTGCAGGCTCTGCACGGCCGCGCGGTGCACGTCCGCCTCGACGGCGGCGAGCTCGCTCGCGGACATGTTCATCGCGCCGGCGAGCTCGCGGGCCGACGGGGTGCGGCCCAGGCGCTGGGTGATCTCCTGGCGGGCCGACTCGACGACGCGGGCCTTGGCACGCACCGACCGGCTGGCCCAGTCCATGGAGCGCAGCTCGTCGGTCAGCGCGCCACGAATGCGGATCGAGGCGAAGCTGCCGAACGAGGTGCCGACGGACGGGTCGAAGCTGCGGGCGCTCGCGGCCAGGGCGAACATCGCGGCGGAGGTCAGCTCGTCCCGGTCGACGTGCGACGGGATGCGGCTGGCCACCTCACGGACGAGGTGCTCGACGAGCGGCAGGTGCGCACGCACCAAGGCGTCGTCCTCGGCGGCCGGCCTGCAAGCGTTTACGGCCGATTCGGGGCGATCGAGAGCGAGTGTCATCGCGGTAACTCCTGTGCCACGGAGGCGGACCCCGCGGCCGGACCACGTCCGGACGCCGCCTGACCTGTTGGCCCTCGCGGGCCTGTATCGATGCGGTCGGTGCGTTCCCCAAGGACACCGTGCTGATCGTGTTAGATCAGCGTTAGCTCGAATCTTTACAGAGAGCTAACACGTGGCGCAAGTAGTTGGCTTAAGTTTTCTTACGCCGCTCTCATGCGAGGACGATGGCCTTCACGTGCCAGGGACTAAGGTCCGCACGCGCGCGACCGATGAGAACCCTGTGACGTTCCACGGGCGAGATGCGGGGGCCACCGGCTCGCCCTCGACGCAGGCCGGCGGCTCGTTCGCGGCGCTGGCCTCGCTGCTGTGGTCGGAACGTGAGCTGCTGCGCCGCCTCGAGTTCAACCTCGCGATGATCGCGTTGATCGTGCGATCCGGGGAGTGGGACTGGCTGTCCTTCGCCGACGACGAGGTGCGCGCGACCAGCGAGCAGCTGCAGGCGAGCGAGCTGATGCGCGCCGCCGAGTCGGAGCTGCTGGCCCGGCAGTCCGGCCTGGCCGGCGATGCCACGCTGGGCGAGCTCGCCGCCCGGGCGCCCGAGCCGTGGCAGTGCATCCTGCGCGATCACCACCAGGCGCTTCGCGCGCTGACCGCCGCGGTCGACGCCGGCGCCCTGGCCACCGACCGCCTGCTGCGCGAGGCCGAAGCCGCCGAATGGTCGGCGAGCGTCGTCCGCAACATCGCCTCCGCGGTGCGCCCGGCGCGTACGGACGAGGAGCGCCCGGACGGGGCGGCGGGGCGGTGATCGCCATCAGCGATCTCGGGGTGAGCGAACTGGGCGGACGCCGGGGCGCGTTGCGCAGCGTCGGCGCTACCGTTGCCGCGGTGCGCCGGCAGCTGGCCGACCGGTCGTGGGCGCTGCCCGACTCGGCTGGCGCGTCGTTGCCGGCCGACGTTGCTCTGGTGGGCTCGGCCGGCGCGGCTGACTTGCTGCTCGGCTCGGTCGGGGACGGCGAGGACGTGCTGCGGCGGACGCTGCGCACAGTCGGATTCGTGAAGCAGCGCTCGCTGGCCGACTACCTCGAATAGCGGGGTCGAAGAGCGGCCGACACCGCCCGGCAGCGCACGTCCCGCCGGTCAGCCGGCGATGTACTGCTCCAGCTGGACTCGATCGTGCTCGAGCTGGCGGATGCGGCTCGAGACCACGTCACCGATCGAAATGATGCCGGCGAGCCGGCCGTTGTCGACGACCGGCAGGTGCCGGATGCGCTGCGCGGTCATCGTCTCGGCGATGCTGTCGACGGAGTCGGAGCTGGTGCAGCTGAGCACCGAGGTCGTCATCAGATCGGCGACGCGCTGCTCGAGAGTCTCGGCGCCGGCGTGGGCGAGATGGCGGACGATGTCGCGCTCGGAGACGATGCCGGCGACCTTTTCGGGCGCCTCGGCGTCGACCACCACGACCGCACCGATGTTGTGCTCGGCCAGCGCGGCGAGTAGCTGCTGCACAGTCTGATCGGCCCGCAGAGTGACGACGGCTCCGGCGCCGGCGGCGCTCTTGTGCCGCAGGATGTCCGAGATCTTCATCTGCCCACCTCGCTCGATCTCTTGTTCTTACAGTGCCTCAGGGGGTTGCCGGGCGCCAGTCCCGGCACGGCGTGCCGGGATTACAGCTCTGTCACTTGGCAGGCAATGACCGGGCGAAGGCAACGCCGTGCCCGACCCAGCTTCGCAGGCTCGCCTCGGTGCCGACCGCCCGCTCGTCGACGCGCAGCCAGCCGTCCATCTCTCGCCCGCGCATCTCGAAGCGCCGCACGAGCGGCTCGTCGACCAGCGCGTCGGTACGCGCCGGATCGACCCGCAGCAGCAGCCCGCCGCGGCCGCTGGCGCTGACGGCCAGATTGCCGTTGATCAGGAAAGCCAGGCCGCCGAACATCCGCTTCTCGGTCAGCCCGGCCTCGTTCGAGACGATCGCCCGGATCCGCCACGCGAGGTCTTCGTCGTAGGCCATGGGGCGAGTATGAGTACGGCGTCCGACAACTACACCGAGAAGTGGGTCCGTGGACGCGTCAGCCGTTCGCCGTCGACGGTCAGGTCGACCCGCTCGTTGTAGAAGGCGACCAGCCCGGCGATCGGCAGCACCTCGCGGGTGGGGAAGTTGTACGACCAGGCGAGATCGGTCGAAGCCGGATCGCGTCGCGCCGACCAGTACTCGCTCGTCGTCCCCTTGTACGGGCACGCCGTGACGGTGTTGCTGGGTTCGAGGTTGTCGAAGCGGACGTCGGTGCGGTCGAGGTAGAAGCGAGTCGGCAGCCCGGTCTCGAACAGCAGCAGCGGTGACCGCGACTCGGCGAGCAGCTCGCCGTCGAACTCCACCCGGATGTGGCGGGACGAGCGCAGCACGTCCAGCCGCGTGTACGGGTTGCGGGGGTGGACGAACACCTGCTCGTCCTCCTCGAACCAGGAGTCCAGCGCGTCCCACTGGAACCGGAAGGTGCCGGTCAACCCCTCGACCGGGCTCTGTTCCAGCAGCCGCGCCGCGGCCGGCCGTTCCGTCGCACCCGCCTTCAGACCGAAATGCCGGGCCGGGCCGCGGCGGGTCTGCTGGACCGTCCCCTCGTCGACGAGAAGCTCGGCGCGCACATCGTCGCGCGGCACGTAGTACTGCGGATATCCCGGCCACTCCCAGACGTACAACGCCCGGGTGGTTTCCAGCACGAGCTCACCGCCGAGGAACGCCCGGATCCGGCGGGGCACCGGCTCGACGTGATTGACGGTTACCGGGGCCTGGGGGTAGTCGGTCATGGATCCTCCTCGGTGGTCTTCGCCCGGGTCGGCAGGCCGGCGCGCGCCCGTAGCGTCTCGACGTAACGCTGCGGGGCGTAGGCGCTATTCGCGTAGCGGCGCAGGTAGTCGGCATGCAGCGCGGGGTCGATCTCGGCGAGCCGGCCCAAGAAGTGCTCCCGCACGCCCGGCCGCAGGTGCAGCGGGCCGATGCCGAGCAACCGCCCGCCGGCGTCCCGGATGGCCTGCACGACCTCGCGCAACTGCTCGCGACTATCGCTGAGCCCGGGCAGCACCGGCGCGACCAGCGCGCCGGTAGGGATCCCCGCGGCGGACAGCTTGGCCATCGCGTCGACGCGGCGGCGCGGGTTCGGGCTGCCCGGCTCGGTCAGCCGCCACACCCGCTGATCGAGGGTGCCGACGGAGAAGTTGACCGAGATCTTCGTGCGCTTCGCGGCCTCGACGAGGACGTCGAGATCGCGGGTCACCAGCGGCGACTTGGTGAGGATCGAGAACGGGTTCGCGCGCTCGGTCAGCGCCTGCAGCACGCCGCGGGTGAGCCGGTACTTGGCCTCGGCCCGCTGGTAGGGATCGGTGTTCGTGCCCATCGCGACGCCCTCACCATGCCATTTGGGGTCGGCGAGTTCGGCGCGCAGCTTCTCGACTGCGTTGATCTTGACGACGATCTTGCGGTCGAAGTCGTCGCCGATGTTCAGGCCCAGGTACTCGTGAGTCGGACGGGCAAAGCAGAAGAGGCAGGCATGGCTGCAGCCCCTGTAGACATTGATCGTCCAGGCGAACGGCGCGCGGGAGCGGGACGGGACGCGGTTGAGGATGCGCTTGGCCGTCACGTGCAGGAACTCGAGATCGGACATCCGCGCGGTACCGCGCTCGGGCACCAGCAGGTCGTCCATGCCGAACAGCGCCGGCTCCCCGTCGTCGGCCGTCCGCCAGCGAAAGGCGCTCACCGGAAGTCCCGCGACGTGGTGCGCAGGCCGAGGTGCAGCCGCTCGAGCCGCTCGGCGACCACGTTGATCACGCCGTCGCGGGTGTGTTCGAGCATGCCGCGGATCAGCAGCCCGCCGGACTCGCGGGCCACCCGCCGGTGCCGCTGCCACACCGCCTCTTCGACGATGACGTTCACCATGCCCGTCTCGTCCTCGAGATTGAGGAAGGTGACCCCGCGAGCGGTGGCCGGCCGCTGCCGGTGCGTGACCACCCCGCCGATCGTGACCCGGGTGTGGTTGTCGAGCGAGCGCAGCCCCCGCGCCGTCACGATGCCGAGCGCGTCGAGGCGGGGACGGATCAGCGCGGTCGGATACACGTCGGCCGTGATGCCGGTGGCCCACATGTCGGCGATGAGCTGCTCCGGCTCGGTCATCGCCGGCAACGCCGCCGGGGCGGTTTCGTCGAAGGTGGCGAGATCGAGCTGGCCGGGACGCGCGGTGGACGCCGCGCCCGCACCCCACAACGCGTCGCGGCGGTTGACGTCGAGGCAGTCGAACGCGCCGGCGGTGGCCAGTGCCTCGACCTGATCGGCGGAGAGCCCGACGCGTCGCGCGAGATCGGCCATCGAGGTGTACGGGCCGTTCGCGTTCCGCTCGGCGACGATCGCCGCGGCCTCCGTGTCGCTGATGGTGCGCACCGACGACAGCCCGAGCCGGACGGCCGGCTGCGGGGCGTCGAGGCACTCGCACTGAGATCGGCCGTCCGCCCCGTCCCACTCCAACGACGCGCCGGCGAGCGAGCGGGCCAGTGACGGCTGGCGCACCTCGACGCCGTGCCGCTTTGCGTCGTGGACCAGCGACTGTGGCGAGTAGAAACCCATCGGCTGCGCGTTGATCAGGGCTGCGCAGAACGCCGCCGGGTAGTGCCGTTTCAGCCACGACGACGCGTAGACGAGCAGCGCGAACGAGATCGAGTGCGACTCGGCGAAGCCGAACGCGGCGAAGGCCTGCACCTTCTCGAAGATCGCGTCGGCGGTCTCGCCGGTGATGCCGTTCGCGGCCATGCCGTCGTACAGGCGGATCTTCAGCGACTCGATCTTGTCGCGCGAGCGCTTCGAGCCCATCGCGCGGCGCAACTGGTCGGCCTCGCTGGGGGTGAAGTCGGCGACCGCGATCGCGAGTTGCATCAGCTGCTCCTGGAACAGCGGGATGCCGAGGGTGCGCCCCAGCGGTTCCTCGAGCCGGGGATGGGCGAACGTCACCGGCTCCTTGCCCTGCCGGCGCCGGATGTACGGGTGGACCGAGTCGCCCTGGATCGGTCCGGGACGGATCAACGCGATCTCGACGGCGAGGTCGTAGAAGCACCGCGGCCGCAGCCGGGGCAGCGTCGCCATCTGTGCCCGCGACTCCACCTGGAACACCCCGACCGAGTCGGCGGCGCAGAGCATGTCGTACACGCACGGCGCCTCCTTGGGAATGGAGTCGAGGTCGTGCGTCACGCCGTGGAAGTCGCGCAGGAAGTCCAGGCAGTAGCGGATCGCCGAGAGCATGCCGAGCCCCAGCAGGTCGAACTTCACCAGCCCGATCTCGGCGCAGTCGTCCTTGTCCCACTGCAGGACCGTGCGCCCTGGCATCCTTCCCCACTCCACCGGGCACACCTCGATGACCGGGCGGTCACACATCACCATGCCGCCGGAGTGGATCCCGAGGTGCCGCGGCGTGTTCTGCAGTTCGGCAGCGAGCCGCACCACCTGCGCGGGGACGTCCTCGACGTCGGCCTCGGTCTGCGCCGACCAGTAGTAACCGCGCTCGATCTCCTTGCTCCACGCGTCCTGCTGGCCGAGCGAGTACCCGAGCGCCTTCGCGACGTCGCGCACTGCCGACTTCGGCCGGTAGGTGATGACGTTGGCGACCTGCGCGGCGTGCTCGCGGCCGTGCTTGGCGTAGACGTACTGGATGACCTCCT
>DASSEP010000089.1:0-11644 GCA_035695205.1 Jatrophihabitans sp.
GCGACCTTGACGAAGCCGTCCATCTTGCCGCCGTCGATGTCGGCGAGCACGTCGGCGTGACTGTGCCCGCCGCCGTAGTTCTTGTCGGCGTTGTCCAGGTAGGGCTGGTCGCAGTTCCCGGTCTTCGGATTCGGCGCGCAGACCGTCGGAACGCCGTTACGCATCGGGATGCCGTCGGCGCCCGGGTAGGTGCCGAAGTAGCTGTCGAACGACCGGTTCTCCTGCATGATGATCACGATGTGCTTGATCTTGTGGATGCCCACCGGCTCGGCCGCGTGCGCTCGGTCGGCCGGATAGCTCAGCCCGGCTACGGCAAGCGCGACGACGAGCACAGCCGGGACGATGGACGCCGGCCGGAGCCGGCCACGTCGAGCACGTCTGCGTCCTGACGGGCCGGGACGACCGAACATGGCTGTATCTCCTCATTTGCGCAGTGGGGCGGGTGCATTCTCCACCCCGGCCGAGGCGTGTTCGGCACCCAAATCGCCGCGATTAGGCTCAGGGCTCATGGCACAGCCTGCGAACGACGCCGCCCACCCCGATCCGCACACCACCGCCGGCAAGCTCGCCGAGCTGGAGCTGCGCTATGAGGAGGCGGTGCACGCCGGCTCGCAGCGCCAGGTCGAGAAGCAGCACGCAAAGGGCAAGAAGACGGCCCGCGAGCGCATCGAGGCACTGGTCGACCCGGATTCGTTCGTCGAGTTCGACGAGTTCGCGCGGCACCGGGCCACCCAGTTCAACATGGAGCGCAACCGTCCGTACTCCGACGGGGTGATCACCGGCTATGCCACCGTCGACGGACGTCCGGTCTGCGTGTTCAGCCAGGACGTCACCGTCTTCGGCGGCGCGCTCGGCGAGGTGTACGGCGAGAAGATCGTCAAGGTGCTCGACTTCGCGATCAAGAACGGCTGCCCAGTCGTCGGCATCAACGAGGGCGGCGGCGCGCGCATCCAGGAGGGCGTCGTCTCGCTCGGGCTCTACGGCGAGATCTTCCAGCGCACGGTCAACGCATCCGGGGTGATCCCGCAGATCTCGCTGATCATGGGCGCGGCGGCCGGCGGGCACGTCTACTCCCCCGCGCTGACCGATTTCGTGGTGATGGTCGACAAGACCTCGCAGATGTTCATCACCGGCCCGGACGTCGTGAAGACGGTCACCGGCGAAGAGGTGACGCTCGAGGAGCTCGGCGGCGCGCGCACCCACAACACCACCAGCGGCAACGCGCACTATCTCGCCTCCGACGAGGACGACGCGATCAACTACGTCAAGGCGCTGCTGTCGTACCTGCCCAGCAACAACCTCGACCCGCTGCCGGTGTACGAGGCCGAGGATCCGTCGCTGCTGGAACCGGACCCGTTCCTCGACACGTTCATCCCCGACTCGGCGAACATGCCCTACGACATGCACGAGGTCGTGGAACGGCTGCTCGACGACGGCGAGTTCCTCGAGGTGCACTCCCTGTTCGCGCAGAACATCATCTGCGGGTTCGGACGCATCGAGGGCCATCCCGTCGGCGTCGTCGCCAACCAGCCGATGCACTTCGCGGGCTGCCTCGACATCGACGCGTCGGAGAAAGCGGCACGCTTCGTGCGCACCTGCGACGCGTTCAACGTGCCTGTGCTGACCCTGGTGGACGTCCCCGGATTCCTGCCCGGTGTCGGGCAGGAGCACGCCGGCATCATCCGCCGCGGTGCGAAGCTGATCTACGCCTACGCCGAGGCCACCGTCCCGAAGATCACCATCGTCACCCGCAAGGCGTTCGGCGGGGCGTACGACGTCATGGGCTCCAAGCACCTCGGCGCCGACATCAACGTCGCCTGGCCCACCGCGCAGATCGCGGTGATGGGCGCGCAGGGCGCGGCGAACATCCTGTATCGCAAGGCGCTGGCGAAGGCGGACGACCCGGACGCGCTGCGCGCGAAGCTGGTGCAGGAGTACGAGGACACGCTGGCCAACCCCTACATCGCGGCCGAGCGCGGCTACGTCGACTCGGTGATCCCGCCCTCGCAGACCCGCGCGTACATCGTCAAGTCGCTGCGGGTGCTGCGCAACAAGCGGCAGACGCTGCCGCCGAAGAAGCACGGGAACATGCCGCTATGAGACACCCCAACGAACCGCTCGCCGCCCTCGCGCTTCGCCGGGGATCCCGATGACAGAAACCGAGCCGGAGCCGGCGCGGCCGGCGCTGCGCGTCGTCAAGGGCGACCCGACGCCCGAGGAACTCGCCGCGCTCACCGCGCTTATGGCCGCGGCGTCCGGCGAGGAGGCCGTGCCCGCGCCGCGAGTCCGCCGCGGCGGGTGGAACGACCCGGCGCGGATGCACCGGCGCCCGCTGCTGCCCGGCCCGAACGGCTGGCGGGCCAGCGCGCTCGGCTGAGCCTCGGCCCGCTGCGCGACGCTCCTATCGCGAAACTGAGACGGTGCCGGCGTCGGTGCCGCAGCACGCGGAGCCGCTTTCAGGGGTGGCGCAGAAGGTGGGGCTGTCGGCGAGGACGGTGTAGATCTCCCACCGTTCGCCGTTGGGGGCGCCCTCGACCCAGAACTTGTCCTGCTTCGCGTAGCAGCAGGTGGTGTCGCGCTCGTCGATCGATGCGAACCCGGCCTCCGCCAGCCGGCTCTGCTCGGCGTCGACGATGTCGGTGTCGGCGACCTCGACGCCGAGGTGGTTGATGCTGCCGCCCGAGCCGGGGTTCTCGATCAGCACCAGCTTGAGCGGTGGTTCCGGCACGGCGAAGTTGGCGTAGCCCGGACGCACCTTCGCGGGTTCGGTGTCGAACAGCTTGGCGTAGAAGGCGATGGACTCGTCGAGGTCGTCGACGTTGAGGGCGAGCTGGATCCGGGACACGGGAACCTCCAAGAGTTCGATGACTGTCTATGTTCCGTGCATGGCCAGGTTGCCACGAGACATCGATGGCTGTCAACATAGAGATATGTCGAAGTCATTGCCGGTGCTGTCGGCAGTCGAAACCGTGGCCTGCTGCTCACCGCTCACGCACGAGCCGATGTCGCAGGAGCAGGCCGACAGCGTCGCGCCGCTGCTCAAGGCGCTCGCCGATCCCGTGCGGTTGCGGCTGATGTCGCTGGTCGCCTCGCACGAAGGAGGCGAGGCGTGCGTGTGCGACCTGACCGGCGCGTTCAACCTGTCCCAACCCACGATCAGCCATCACCTCAAGGTGCTGCACGGGTGCGGGCTGCTGGATCGGGACAAGCGCGGCGTGTGGGTGTACTACCGGGCCCGTACCGAGGCGCTGGCCAACCTCGCTGCGCTGATCGGCACGCCGGGCGCCCCCGCCGTCCCGGCGTGAGCCCCGCAGCACCGATCGTCCCGCCCGCGATCCGAAGCGGAGTTCGCTGCCGATGAGCGACACGGTCACGGAGCACCCCCGTCCCGGCCACAACGATCACCACGATGACCAGCACGTCATCGCGAAGATGTCCACGCTCGACCGGTTCCTGCCGGTGTGGATCCTCGCGGCGATGGCGCTCGGCCTCGGTTTAGGACGCCTGATCCCGTCGCTGGCCGGCGACCTGGACACGGTGAAGGTCGGCTCGGTGAGCCTGCCGATCGCCGTCGGCCTGCTGCTGATGATGTACCCGGTGCTGGCGAAGGTCCGCTACAACCGCCTCGATCGGGTCACCGGCGACCGCAGACTGCTAGTCAGTTCGCTGCTGCTGAACTGGGTGATCGGCCCGGCGCTGATGTTCGCTCTCGCCTGGCTATTTCTGCCTGACCTGCCCGCCTACCGCACCGGGTTGATCATCGTCGGGTTGGCCCGCTGCATTGCCATGGTGCTGATCTGGAACGAGCTGTCCTGCGGCGACCGGGAAGCCGCCGCGGTGCTGGTCGCGCTGAACTCGGTGTTCCAGATCCTCGCCTTCGCCGCGTTGGGCTGGTTCTACCTGCACGTGCTGCCCGGCTGGCTCGGCCTGTCCCAGACCGAGGCGCACTTCTCCGTGACCACGATCGTGGTCTCGGTGCTGGTGTTCCTCGGCATCCCGCTGGTCGCCGGATTCCTCACCCGCACGATCGGTGAACGCCGCCGCGGCCGCGACTGGTACGAGACCCGGTTCCTGCCGAGGGTTGCTCCGGTTGCGCTGTACGGGCTGCTGTTCACCATCGTCATCCTCTTCGCGCTGCAGGGGCACACGATCACCTCGAACCCAGGCGACGTGGCCCGTATCGCCATTCCCTTGGTGGCGTATTTCGCGATCATGTTCGGCGGGTCCTTCGTCCTCGGCTACCGGCTCCGCCTCGGCTACCCGAAGACCGCGACGCTGTCGTTCACGGCCGCGGGCAACAACTTCGAACTGGCGATCGCCGTAGCCATCGGCGTGTTCGGGGTGACCTCCGGCCAGGCACTCGCGGGCGTGGTCGGCCCACTCATCGAGGTCCCCGTGCTTGTCGCTCTCGTCTACGTCGCGCTCTGGGCCCGCCGCCGCTTCTTCGCCCCGGCGCCGAGGACCGGCAACGAGCCCAGCGTCCTGTTCGTCTGCGTGCACAATGCGGGTCGCTCGCAGATGGCTCAGGGCTGGCTGCGCCGCCTCGCCGGGAACGCCATCGAGGTCCGTTCCGGGGGGTCCGAACCCGCCGAGCAGGTCAACCCGACGGCGGTCGAGGCGATGCGCGAGGTCGGCATCGACATCACCGCCGAGACGCCGAAGATCCTCACTCTCGACGCGGTCCGCGACTCCGACGTGGTCGTCACCATGGGCTGCGGCGACGCCTGCCCGATCTTTCCCGGCAAACGCTACGAGGACTGGGATCTCGCCGACCCCGCCGGACAGCCCATCGAGGTCGTCCGCCAGGTACGCGACGAGATCCGCGATCGCGTCCGGACGCTCGTCGCGGAGCTGCTGCCCGCGACCGAACATCGGGCTCAGCGGCCGGTGTAGGTCGCCGTGCCCGGCCCGTCCGTCAGGAACGAGGCCACGGCACCGGCGAGATCCGCGGTGCCGAACAACGCCCCGCTGATCGGCGGCGTCACCTCGTCGGCGGCGCGGGTGCCGTGTTGGGCTGCGGTCCGCACGATCGCCTTCGTCGCCGCGTGCGCGCGTGTCGGCCCGTCCGCGAGCCCGCGCGCGAGGGCGTGGGCGGCCGACGCGAACCCGTCGTCGGGAAGCACCCGGTTGACGACGTTCCACCGCTCCAGGGTCGCAGCGCCGTACAGGTCGCCGGTGTAGATCAGCTCGCGGGCCCGGGCCGGACCGGCGCGCTCGGCAAGCCGCTGCGGGCCACCCATCGACGGCGTCAGCCCGACCACCTTCTCCACCAGCCCGAAGCGCGCCGATTCCGCGGCCACCAGCAAGTCGCAGGCCAGCGCGACCTCGAAGGCCGCGGTCAGGCACAGTGCGTGGGCGGCGAACACCGTCGGGATCGGCAGGTCCTCCAGCTGGTGGATCACCTCGAACCACTCGCGCCACAGCGCGGCGCCGGTTCCCGGGTCGAGCTCTGCGAACAGGTGGACGTCCACCCCCGCCGACACCGCGCGGCCGGTCGCCTGCAACAGCAGCCCCCGCGCGGCCGAGGACGACGCCACCGCCGACACCGCCTCGCGCAGCCCGGACATCATCGCGCGGTCGAACAGGTTCAGCGGCGGCGCGTTCAGCGTCACGACGGCGAGCGGGCCGTCCCAGCTCAGGTCGACGGGCGTGGACATCGGAGGGTCGGCAGGCATCCCCGCAGGCTAGCGACCCGCGTGATCAGGGCAGGACGTGCGAGGGCGGGTGCCCGGAGGTGTCCGCGCACGGGCAGTCGCCCTGCTCGGCCGGCAGCCGCCGCAGCGTGCCGACGAGCAGTTCCCGCATCCGCGGCAGGTTCGCGGCGAAGGTCTCGAGCACCTCGGCGTAGGTGACGCCCTGCCCCGCCTCGACGCCGGCGTCGAGATCGGTCACCAGGGCGAGCGTCGTGTAACAGAGGGCGAGCTCGCGGGCCAGGCCGGCCTCGGGCATCGCGGTCATGCCGATGATCGTCCAACCGTGCGACTGGAACTCAAGCGACTCGGCCCGGGAGGAGAACCGCGGGCCGTTCACCACCACGAGCGTTCCGCCGCCGGTGGTCGGCTCGTCGCCGGCGAGCGCGGCGGCCCGGCCGCGCGGGCAGTACGGGTCGGCGAAGGTGGCGTGGCCCACGCCGTCGGCTGCGTCGTAGAAAGTGTGCGCCCGGCCGGACGTCCGGTCGACGACCTGGTCCGGGATCACGAACGAGCCCGGCGGCAGCCCGGGAGTCAGCGAACCCACCGCCGACAGCGACACCACCTGCCGCGCGCCGAGCGAGCGTAGCGCCCACAGGTTGGCGCGGTAGGGCACGAGGTGCGGCGGGTACCGGTGCCCGACGCCGTGGCGAGGGACGAACAGGACCGGCCGTCCGCCGAGCACGCCGCTGGTGATCGTGCCGCTGGGGGCGCCGTAGGGCGTCTCGACGTCGTGCTGCTCGGCATCGTCGAGCAGCGAGTAGAAGCCGGAGCCGCCGATGATGCCGACCGGCTCGCGCGCGGTGTCCGCTGGCATGACCTTCACGTTATCGGGGCCGCACACAGCTGATTCATTCAGTGGCAGCGTCCTGAGCCGATCTCCGCGGAGGCGCGTTCGGGTCCTACGTTCGGACGAGAGGAACGGAAAGGATCGACCGCGATGACCCGGCGGATGTGGACATGGACCGCGCTGTGCGTCGTCTTCGGGGCGATCTTCCTGGCGGTGGGCATCCACTCGCGCCTCGACTGGCATCAGCCGGCCGGCACCCCGATGGTGCTGACCGAGGGCCAGCTCGTCGGCATGCTGTTCGGCGCCTCGCTGCTCAGCGTCGCCGCGGTGGTGGTGACGACCGGCGTACGCCGCCGGCGCGCTGCCAAGCGGCGTCGCCGATCCCCGATCGAGGCTGAGCGGACGGTCGCGGCGCGCCGTTTACAGTGAGGGCAGACCGCCGCAGTTCCCGGCCGCCGCCCCTGTGGCCCGGCCGATCGAGCACCGGAGCCCACCATGGACCGCAAGCACTACGACGCCGAGCACGTCGCCTTCGCCGAGGCGTTCCGGGCATTCGTCGACAAGACGATCGTCCCCAACTACCTCGACTGGGAGAAGGCGGGGATCACGCCGCGCGAGGTGTTCCAGGAGGCGGGCAAGAGCGGTTTCCTCGGCATGGCCGTGCCCGAGCAGTACGGCGGTGGCGGGGTGAACGACTTCCGGTTCAACCAGGCGCTGGACGAGCAGATCGCACTCGCCGGCATCACCGGCACGGGCCTGGGCATCTCGCTGCACAACGACACCTGCCTGCCGTACTTCCTGTCGTTCTGCAACGACGAGCAGCGTGAGCGCTGGCTGCCGGGCATCGTGTCCGGCGAGCTGATCACCGCGGTCGCCATGACCGAGCCGGGCGCGGGTTCCGACCTCGCCGGCATGCGCACCAGCGCCAAGCGCGACGGCGACTGCTACGTCGTCAACGGCTCGAAGACGTTCATCACCAACGGCATCAACGCCGACCTGGTCATCACCGCGGTGAAGACCGGCAGCGACCCGGCGAACCGCCGCGGCGGCATGTCGCTGCTCATCGTCGAACGCGGCATGCCCGGCTTCGAGCGCGGCCGCAACCTCGACAAGCTCGGCATGCACTCCCAGGACACCGCGGAGCTGTCGTTCACCGACGTCCGCGTCCCCGTCGAGAACCTGCTCGGCGACGAGGAGGGCCAGGGATTCGCCCAGCTCACCCAGAAGCTCCCGCAAGAGCGCACGTCCATCGCGGTCAACGGCGTCGCCGAAGCCACGGCCGCGTTCCAGGAGACGCTGCAGTACGTGCAGGACCGCAAGGCATTCGGGACCTCGATCGCGTCGTTCCAGAACACCAAGTTCGTGCTCGCCGAACTCGCCGCCGACATCGAGGTGGCGCAGGCCTACGTCGACCGCTGCGTCGACCGGCTCAACTCCGGCGAGCTGTCCGCCGCCGACGCCGCCAAGGCCAAGTTCTACTGCACCGAGCTGCAGGGACGAGTGATCGACAAGTGCCTGCAGCTGCACGGCGGCTACGGGTACATGACCGAGTACCCGATCGCGCGCCGCTACGCCGACGCCCGCGTCACCCGCATCTACGGCGGCTCCAGCGAGATCATGAAGAGCGTGATCTCCAAGTCGCTGGGCCTGTAAGAGGCCGGCCGGATGCGCTTCGTCCTCGCCTCGGCCTCCCCTGCCCGGCTCAAGACGCTGCGCGCCGCCGGCGTCGAGCCCGAGGTGATCGTCAGCGGCGTCGACGAGTCGGCGATCGCCGCGGAGTCGCCGGCCGACCTCGCGGGCGTGCTCGCCGAGCACAAGGCACGGGCCGTCGCGGCGCTGCTGGACGGCTCCGGGATCGTGCTCGGCTGCGACTCGTTGCTCGAGTTCGACGGCGAGGCACTGGGCAAGCCGGGCACCGTCGAACTCGCCCGGCAGCGGTGGCGGTCGATGCGCGGCAAGAGCGCCACCCTGCACACCGGGCACTTCCTGCTCGACCTCGCGAGCGGCCGAGCCGTGCGCGACGTCGTCGCCACCCACGTGCGCTTCGCCGACGTAAGCGACGCGGAGATCGACGCCTACTGCGAGACCGGCGAGCCCGTTGGGGTCGCCGGCGCGTTCACCGTCGACGGGCTGGGCGGCTGGTTCGTCGAAGGCGTGGACGGCGACCCGCACAACGTCGTGGGTGTGTCGCTGCCGGTGCTCCGCAGGCTGCTGATCGGGCTCGGCTACGGGCTGACCGACATCGGCTACCCAGCGCCGCGCTGAGCGCTACTCGCCGCCGGACAGGTCGGTGACAGCCCGGGCCACCCCGCCGATGCGCTGCACCAGCGACGGCGCGCCGTCGTCACCCACCGACCGGTAGCTGCGTGTCGGGTGCTCCCGGCCGCGTAGCTTCAGCACCCGCCACCGCACCCAGTGCTGCTGCTCCGTGGGGCCGGCCTGCTCCACGACCGGCTCGCTGGTCAGGATCCGGCCGTCGACGCGCTTGGCCAGCTCGGTCAGGCGCGCGGCCTCGTTGACCGCGTCGCCGATCACCGTGTACTCCAGCCGGCTGGCGCTGCCGATCTGCCCGGCGATCACCGGGCCGGCGGCCACCCCGATGCCGATCTCCACCTCGTTCAGCTCGGCGACCCTGTCGCGGATCGCACGCGCCGCGCGCAGCGCTGCCGCGGCCGGCTCGTCGATCTCGGCCGGCGCGCCGAAGACGCACAGCGCCGCGTCGCCCTCGAACTTGTTCAGCAACCCGCCGTTGCCCTCTACCTCGTCGACCACGATCTCAAAGAACCGGTTCAGCATGGCGACGAAGTCGACCGGCTCCATCTCGTGGGTGAGCCGGGTGGAGCCGGCGATGTCGACGAACAACGCGACCGCCTCACGCGACTCGCCGCTGAGCGTGACACCGCTGCGGATCGCCTGCGCGGCGACGGCCGGTCCGACGTGCCGGCCGAACAGATCCTGGATCCGCTCCCGCTCGCGCAGCCCGGCGACCATGTCGTTGAACCCGTTTTGGACGAGGCCGATCTCGCCGGAGTCCTGGATCGACACCGAGACGTCCAGCTCGCCCTGCCCGACCCGGTGCAGCGCCTCGACCATCTCGCGCAGCGGCCCGCCGATAGCCCGGGCGGTCAGCAGCGTGGCGCTGAGGCCCAGGATCAACGCGACGATCGCCACCAGCAGCGTCGAGCCGCGCACGTTCTCCTGCCCGCGCGGCGTCGTGACCACCAGCACGATCCCCACCACCGGCGCGCCACTGGTGAGCAGCCAGATGACGAACAACCGCCATTGCAGGCTGAACACGGGCGCGGTCTGCGGCGGCCGCGAGGCGAGCGCCAGCCGTGCTATGGGGTCGGTGACCCGGCCGACCAGCAGGTAGGTGATCCCGGCCGCAGCCATGCCGGCGACGGCGACACCGCCGCAGATGCCGAGCACCGACTGCCCGTCCAGTCCCACGCTCGCCGAGACGGCGGCGACCGCGGCGTCGCCGACGAGCCAGAGGATCACCACGATGACGGCCATGTCGAGTTGCATGCGCAGCGCCCGCACCGCGTCGTCGTGCGACGGCCGCTCGCCCCGCAGCAGCCAGCGCAGCGTGCGCCGCTGGACGAGTGCCCCGGCGGTGGTGCCCACGACGACCTGGATCGCGACGATGACGGCCGCGCTCGCCAGCACGACGGTGCGTTGGTGCGCCGAGGCCGTGGCGTTCACGGCGAAGGTCGCCAGTGCGACCACCAGCACGCCGACGACGTTCGCGCCGATGACCAGGATCGCCATGCCGACGAAGGTGCGCAGCACGAACGGCAGGTTGGAGCCGATGAGCGAGACGTCGAACGGCGCCCGCTCGTCGCGCAGCCCGTCCGGCGCGCCGTCGTCCTCCGCGGTCACCGCTCGATTCTGGCGTACCCCCGGGCGCGCTCGCACGGCGAGCATCCGGGTTCCGTGCGCGCGCTCACCGGCGAACCGCAGCCGGTCATCGGGCGCGGTGCTCAGCCGGCGGCGCGGTCGGGCGCAGCGCGCGCAGCCGGATCTGCCGCCACCGCCGGTAGGCATCCGGCTCGCGCGGCTCGCCCGCGCCGTCGGCGTGCGCGACCACGGCCAGCACGGCGGCCAGTTCTTCGGCCGACGCGTTGCCGCGGATCTCGATGTGGGGCGGCATCACACCGGTGGGACGCCGTGCCGCTTGGTCGCGAGGTGCCGCGACTTGCCGACGAGCACGGCGTAGCGGCGCAGCAGCTCGGCCCGCAGCTCCTCGGGTTCGATGACCACGTCGAGCACCAGGTCGGAGGCGAGCCGCATGAGGTCGACGTCCTGCTCGTACTCCGCCCGTTTCTCGGCGATGAACGTTTGCTGCTCGTCCGGGTCGGCTATCTCGGCGATCTTGTTGGCGTAGACGGCGTTGACGGCGGCCTGCGGGCCCATCACCGCGATCTTCGCGGTGGGCAGGGCGATGCAGGCGTCGGGCATGAAGCCGGGGCCGTCCATCGCGTACAGCCCGGCGCCGTAGGCCTTGCGGACGATCACCGAGACCTGCGGCACGGTGGCCTCGGAGACCGCGCTGATCATTTTCGCGCCGTGCCGGATGATGCCCTGCCGCTCGACCTCGCTGCCGATCATGAAGCCGGGGACGTCGGCGAGGTACAGCAGCGGGATGTTGAACGCGTCGCACAGCCAGATGAAGCGCGCCGCCTTGTCGGCGCTGTCGACGAACAAGACCCCGCCGCGCACCATCGAGTTGTTCGCCACGATGCCGACCGGGGAGCCGTCCATCCGCCCGAAACCGGTGATCACCTCGGCGGCGAACAGCGGCTTGATCTCGAAGAACGAGTCTGCGTCGACGAGCCCGTCGATGATGTCGTGCATGTCGAAGGGGACGGACTCCTCGGCGGGCACGCAGTCGGGCGCGAGTTCGCTCGCCGGCGGCTCGGGTGCCACCTCGGGCGCCGGCTCGCGCCAGCACGTGGGCAGGTAGGAGAAGTACAGGCGGGCCTGCTCGATCGCGTCCTCGTCGTCGGCGGCGAGGTTGTCGCCGCAGCCGGACACCGTGGCGTGCATGCGCGCGCCGCCCATCTCCTCCAGGCTCACCTTCTCGCCGACGACCATCTCGGCCATGCGCGGCGAGCCGAGGTACATCGAGGCGTTGCCCTCGACCATGATCACGATGTCGCAG
>DASSEP010000090.1:0-24042 GCA_035695205.1 Jatrophihabitans sp.
CGCCAGCGAGCCGCGCAGGATCGCCAGCCCGCCGGTGCGGTGCAGCGGGTCGCTCAGCGCGTGGATGATCTTGCCGTCCGGATCCGGGGGCGCGATGTCGGCCAGGTTCTGCGCGACGGTGCGCCCGGTGACCGTCATCGCGTCGCCGTGCAGCAGCCCCGCGTCGAGCAGGGCCTTCATGACGACGGGGACGCCGCCGATGCGGTCGATGTCGGTCATCACGTAGCTGCCGAACGGCTTCACGTCCGCCAGGTGCGGCGTGCGGTCACCGATGCGGTTGAAGTCGTCGAGGGTGAGCTCGACCTGGGCCTCGCGGGCGATCGCCAGCAGGTGCAGGACGGCATTGGTCGACCCGCCGAGCGCCATGACGACGGTGATGGCGTTCTCGAACGCATCCTTGGTGAGGATGCGCCGGGCGGTGATGCCGCTGTCGACAAGGTGGACGGCGGCCTCGCCGGAACGTTCGGCGTAGGTGTCGCGGCGCGAATCGGGGGCGGGCGGCGCGGCGCTGCCCGGCAACGACATGCCAAGCGCCTCGGCCGCCGAGGCCATCGTGTTCGCGGTGTACATCCCGCCGCAGGCGCCCTCACCAGGGCAGATCGCCCGCTCGATCTCGCTGACCTCGGCCTCGCTCATCCGGCCGGCCAGGCAGGCGCCGACTGCCTCGAACGCGTCGATGATCGTGACGGTGCGCTCGTGATAGCGGCCGGGCAGCGTCGAGCCTGCGTAGAGGAACACCGCGGCGACGTCGAGCCGCGCGGCGGCCATCAGCATGCCGGGCAGTGACTTGTCGCAGCCCGCGAGCAGCACCGCACCGTCGAGTTGCTCGGCCCGGAACACCGTCTCGACCGAGTCGGCGATGATCTCGCGGGAGACCAGCGAGTAGTGCATCCCGTCGTGGCCCATCGAGATCCCGTCCGAGACCGAGATGGTGCCGAACTCCATCGGGAAACCGTCCGCGCCGCGCACGCCGACCTTCGCGCGCTTGGCCAGCCGGTCCAGCGAGAGGTTGCAGGGAGTGATCTCGTTCCAGGACGACGCGACGCCGATCTGGGGCTTGCGCCAGTCGTCGTCGCCCATCCCCACGGCCCGCAGCATGCCGCGCGCGGCTGCCCGCTCGAGGCCGTCGGTGACGACCGAACTGTGCGGCTTGCGATGTGGCCTGCCCGACGCCGATTCACTGCGCTCGCTCACGTGCAAACCCTACGGGTACCGTTTCGGTGTGTCCGCACCGACGCCGAATCCGCTGGTGATCAAGCTGCCGCGGACCGCGTACCTCGCGGTGGTGTTCCTGCTCGTCGCCTCGTTCGCCGTCGCCTTCGGCGACAGCCAGCCGCACAGCCTGCAGGACAGCAAGGTCGCCACCGGCATCGCGGGGGTGGACGTGACGTGGCGGCTCCTCGTGTTCCTGCTGCCGCTCGCCGTCGCGGTGTTCGTGGCCCGCACGGCGACCGTGGTCTCCCCCGCCGGGGTCCGCGTGCGGGCGCTGTTCGGTTCGCGGTTCCTGCCATGGGGCGAGGTCCGCGGGCTGTCGGTGGGCGAGCGCGCGCTGTACGCCGTCCTGGACGACGGAGCGGTCCGGTTGCCGTGCACGCGCGTCGCGCACCTCGCCGCGCTCGCGAAGGCCAGCGGCGGCCACCTTCCGGCGATGGCCGAGGCCCGGCCCAAACCGGCGCCGGCCCGCCGCCGCCGCTGACCGTGCGGCTCCGCCGTCGGCGCGTAGGGGCTTAGGGGCTTAGGGGCGGCTCAGTAGCCCGCTCTGACCTGATTGACCAGTTCCTGGCCGGTGATCCACCGCAGGATCTGCTCACGCACCAGCCGGTAGGCGCGCCGCTCCCAGCCGCGGGTCCCGCCACCGACATGCGGGGTGATCATGACGTTCGGGGCCTCCCACAGCGGGTGGTCCGCAGGCAGCGGCTCAGGATCGGTGACGTCGAGGAAGGCGCGCAACCGGCCCGTCCGCAACTCGGCCAGCAAGGCATCGGTGTCGACGATGCCGCCGCGCGCGACGTTCACCAGCAGCGCACCGTCGGGCATCGCGGCGAGGAAGCGGGCATCGACCAGACCGTGCGTCTCGGGCGTGTGGGGCAGCGCGAGCACGACGACGTGGTGCTCGCCCACCAGTGTCGGCACCTCGCTCATCGCATGTACGCCGTCGCGTGCCGTGCGCGCCACCAGCGTCGTCTCGGCGTCGAACGCCGTCGTCGCCTCGGCGACACGTTGCCCGATGTCGCCGGCGCCGAGGACGAGCACGCGCCGGCCGGTCAACCCCCCGGTGTCCATCTCCGCCCACCGGTGCTCGCGCTGGGCGACCCAGAAGGCGGGCAGTTCACGCAGCATCGCCAGCATGCCGGCGACGGCGAGTTCGGCGGTGGAGGCCCCGTGCACCCCGCGTCCGTTGCACAGCACCACCCCGTCGGGCACGAGCGGCAGCCACGGCTCGACCCCGGCCGAGACCAGCTGGATCACGCGCAGCGCCGGCAGCGCGGCGAGCGTCTCGGCCGCCGGTGGGGCGGCGTTGTACCGGCCGACGAACATCTCGATCCGCTCGGCGCCCGCGGGCGGCTCGCTCAGCCCGTCCCACACGACGATCTCGACATCGGCGGGTAGCTCCCCGACGTAGTCGCGCGCGTCGGCGGTGGGCAGGCTGATCGTCGGCATGATCCGAGGCTAGCGGCGACGTGTCCCTCCCGCCGCCGCCGCGGGCGTTGACGCACGATCAAGCAGCTGCCCTCAGCTGAACCGTGCAGACTGGAGCCATGCGTCGCGCGCTGCTCGGGGTCCCGCTCGCGGTGACGACCCTGCTCGCGGCGTGCTCGTCGTCCTCGCCGGCCGTGCCCGACTGGCGCCCGAGCCCGCCGAACCGGGCCATCGAGGGGCCGGGCGCGCACCTGCAGCCGATCCTGCCCATCCCCACCGGCCGCAACCGCGCGGCCGTCCCCGGATCGGCGCAGCCGCCGCAGCCAGGCGCGAGCAGCGGGGCCGCGCAGCACAAGGGCGACCCGCGGGTCGTCGCCAAACACCTGACCGCACCCGTCGGGCTGGCGCTGCTGCCGGACGGCACCGCGCTCGTCGGCGAGCGCACGACCGGGCGCATCGTGCGGGTGCAGCCGCAGCCCGACCAGCCGGTACCCACGGTGCGCACGCTGCACGGCCTCGACACCCGTGGCGACGGCGGCCTACTCGATCTCGCGGTCTCGCCCACCTATCTCGAGGACAACCTGATCTACGCCTACGTGACCACGCGAACCGACAACCGCGTCGTGGAGTTCACGCTGCACGGCCCGGTGACCCCGCTGTTCACGGGCATCCCGAAGGGGCGGCTCGACAACACCGGACGGATCATGTTCCGTCCCGACGGGAGCCTGTTCATCGGCACCGGGGACGCCGGCCACCCGGCGGCAGCGGCGCAGCAGCACAGCCTCGCCGGCAAGATCCTGCACATCACCGACATCGGCCGGCCCGCGCCGCGCAATCCCGAACGCGGTTCGCCCGTGTGGGCCAGCGGGCAGCGCGTCGTCGACGGCCTGTGCGTCGACCCGCACGACAACACCACCTTCGAGGTCGAGTCCGGCGGTCCCGGGGCACCGGACGAGATCAATGTCGTCTCGAAGGGCGGCTACTACGGCTGGCCCCGTCCCGCCGGAGTCACCCACGAGCCGGTGGCCACGCTGCCGCCCGACGAACGCGCTCCCGGCGGCTGCGCCGTGCAGTTCGGACGGTTGTGGGTCACCTCGCTCGACGGCGCGGCGCTGCTGTCGGCTCCGATCCTCACCGACGGCGGCGCACCCCGGCTCGGCGCCTTCCACACCCTGCTGCGCCACAAGTACGGCCGGCTGCGCACCGTGGTGGCCGCGCCCGACGGCGCCCTGTGGCTGACCACGTCGAACAAGGACGGGCACGGCCATCCCATCAGCACCGACGAACGGGTCATCCGCTACGTGCCGGCGACGTCCGATCTCGGTGGCGCCCAGACCTGAGCGCTGCCGGCGAGGTCACGCGCCGCGGGCGCGCACCGCCTGCCGGATCTGGGTGATGTTGTCGCGCAACAGGTCGGAGACGAGTTCGTCGGTGCGCGGATCGGCGAGGATCTCCAGGATCACCCGCAGCGCCGTCTCGCTGGCGGTTTCGATGAGCCGGTCGGAGAACGGGACAAGGTTGAGCGGGCCGGCCGCCGGGTCGTTCTTGATCTTCTCGGTCACCATCTCCCTGAGCTCGTTGCGGTTCTCCTCGAGCGCTGCGGCGATGTTGCGCGTGTAGTGCCCGGTCTGCAGGACCGACGCGACCTCGTCGAGCACGGCGACGGTGATCGGCTGCTTGATGACGTCCACCACGCGGTCGGAGGCCCGGTTGATTGTGCGGACGATGAACGGCTCGCGCAGGCCGCGGCGCAGGAACGCGCGACCGAGCAGGGCAGCGACGATCGCGAGCGCCACCACGCCGGCGAGGATCCAGAGCGACAGGGCCAGGACTGAGAGACTTTGCGCGGCAGGCATGGCCACATCCTGCCCGTACCGACGGCTCAGGGCTGCCGATCGTCCGGCGGCGGGCGTCGGCGGCGCTGCCGGAACGCGATCGAGACCGCCACAAGAAGCGCCAGGACGATCAGCCCGGCCACGGAGAACCCGCCGCCGCCGTGGGAACCCGGCGCCGGTGAACGCGGCGCCGTGCTGGGCGAGCCCGCCGCGTCCGCGACCGTGCTCGGCGCCGCCGCGCCGGTCGTTGCGGCGCCGCTTCCCGCTGCCGGCTGTTGCGCCGGGCTGCGCGGCAGCGCGACCGAATCCACCGCGCTCCCCCGGCCCTCGGAGTCGACCAGCAGCCGGCGGCCGTCGAACGCGATCCCCTCGCCCTGCCGCTCGCGCGGCAAGGCGAGGTAGGTGGGCCGGGAACGCAGCGCGCCGGCTAGATCATGCCGGCGCACGGGCCACAGGTAGGCCGCCGCGTAGGTGCGCACGACGAACTGCGAGCCGTCGCGCGAGAGCGCCGCGCCGGTGGCCAGCAGCTCGCCGGCGACGCCGAACGGATTGGGGGTGCCGCGCGCGACGAAGTGAATGGCGCCGATCTTGCGCAGGGCTCGGCTGCGGGCCGCGCCCGGGGCGCGCGGCACTCGGTAGACCGCGGAGGTCCCGGTCAGCGATTTGCTGACCACGTAGGCGGTGCCGTCCGGGGCGACGGCGAGCGATTCGGCGTCGGTCGGCCCGTCCGGGTAGCGCAACCGCCAGGTGGCCGCGACCGGGACGGCGATCGATCGGTCGTGCGCCCGGGCGGCGACGCGTGGCTCGGCGACCCGGTAGATCTGCACGGCGCGGCGGGTGGCGTCGTTGTCGCCGATGTCGGCGAGCCACACCGAGGGCGTTCCGGCGGCGTCGGGGGCGGTGGCGATGTCCTCCCAGTCGACGTTGCGCGCGCCGTCGACGGTGATGGTCGCCGCGGTCGCCCCGGTGCGCGCGTTGACTGCGAAGAACCGGTTGGTGTCGCCGCTGTCGTTCTGGACGTAGACGACGCCCGGTGAGCGCACGCCGACGGCGATGCCGCTCGCTTCGTCGATGCGCGGGTCCTGCAGCCGGAACACCACGTGCGGTCGCGGCGCTCCGGCTGCGGCTGCAGCTGCCGAGGACGGCGCGCAGGCCGCGGCAGCGACCGGCGACACGGTGACCGTGGCGCCGGCCAGCACGGCGAGGCTGCGTCGCACGAATGACAGCACGCTTCTCCCCTCAGCCGAGCCAGTCGAGCGACTGGCCGTGCCCGCCGGTCATCGCCAGCGGCAACCGGTCGCGGGTGAGGACGAACCGGCTCCGGCTGCGCGGCAGGTTCTCGGTGCCGGCGACGACGCCGGGCGCCTCGTTGGCCAGCCACACCGTCGGCCGTTGCGCGGCGAGCCGATCCACCGTGTCGGCGAAGGCCGCCCGGCCGGGTTCGTCGACGTAGGCGAGCACCGCGGTGTGGAACACGACCAAAGTGGCGTCGGCGGGCGCCTCGGCGGCCAGCGCCGCGAAGTCGCTGGCCAGGTCGCCGCGGATCAGAACCGGCGGGTCGGCAGCTGCCACGCTCGCCGCCTCGTGCAGCAGCCCGAACCGGTCGGTCTCCTCCGGCCAGATCAGCGATTCGAGCCAGCGGAGGTCCTGCTCGCTGGTGACGTCCAGCGGGTTGAGATCCAAGCCGGCGCGCCACACGACCTCGGGAAGCCGCTCGGGCAGCGGCGCCGGTCCGCTGACCGCGCAGCGCAGCAGCGGCTTGCCGTCGCCGAGCTCGGCCAGCGGCGGGCCGACGTAGCGGCGCGGGTGCTCGTAGCGGTAGGAGTAGCGGTCGGGATACAGGCACAGTCCGGCGGACGCGCCCACCTCGAGCAGGGCCAGGGGCTGTGGCAGCGCCGCCAGCACCGGCAGCAGCGTCGCACACCGGCGGGGCTCGTTGGTCTGCGTGCGCCCCGCAAGCATGGTGGCGGCGACGTCGTCCCACCGCTGGACGGCGAAGCGTCGGAACTCCAGCCAGCTCGACACGGGCCCGCCGAGGAAGCGCACCGCGCCGAGCAGCAGGTTCGGCTGCTGCTTACCCGGCGGCAGCGCGTCGAGCCGCGCACACAGCTGTGCGTCCGCGGCCACTCCTCGACAGATCGCCTCGTAGCTCGGTGAGATGCCGTGCAGCTCGTGCTCGGCGAAGTCGCGGTACCAGCCGGCCGTGCCACTACCCGGGGACGACGTCCAGCCCGCCGCCACGCCTCAGTCCTGCCCGGCGCCGAGTTTGCGGAGCAGGATCTCGCGGACTGCAGCCGCGTCAGCCTGCCCGCGGGTCGCCTTCATGACCGCGCCGACGAGCGCACCGACCGCGGGCAGCTTGCCGCCGCGCACCTTCTCGGCGACGTCGGGGTTGGCCGCGATCGCGTCGTCCGCGGCCTTCTCGAGCGCCCCGGTGTCGGAGACGACCTGCAGGCCCCGCTCGGCCACGACGGTGTCGACGTCCGCGCCGGTCTCCAGGATGCCGTCGACGACCTGCCGGGCGAGCGCGGTGGTGAGCGATCCGTCGGCGACCAGTTCGACCAATCGGGCCACGTGCGCGGGGGTGACCGCGAGATCGGCCGGGTCGGTCTCCCGCTCGTTGGCCTTCTGCGCCAGGTAGCCGAGCCACCAGTTGCGGGCCTCGCCGATCGGGGCGCCTGCCTCGACGGTCTCGCCGACCAGCTCGACCACGCCGGCGTTGGACATCTGCACCATGTCCTCGGCGCTCACCCCGAGCTCGTCGCGGAGCCGGGCGCGGCGCGCGGCGGGCAGCTCGGGCAGTTCGGCGCGCAGCGCCTCGACCCACGCCGGATCCGGCGCGATGGGCACCAGGTCGGGTTCCGGGAAGTACCGGTAGTCGGTCGCCTCCTCCTTGGACCGGCCGGGACGGGTGTCACCGGTCGTCTCGGAGAAGTGCCGGGTCTCCTGGTGGATGCGTTCGCCGGCGTCGAGCAGCTCAGCCTGCCGGAGGATCTCGGAGCGGACCGCCCGCTCGACGCTGCGCAGCGAGTTGACGTTCTTCGTCTCGGTGCGCGTCCCCCACTCCTCCCCCGGCCGGTTCAGCGACGTGTTGACGTCGCAGCGCAGCGAGCCCTGCTCCATGCGCACGTCGCTCACCCCGAGCGCGCGCAGGATGTCGCGGAGCTCGGTGACGTAGGCGCGGGCAACCTCCGGCGCCAGAGCGCCCGTGCCCGGCACCGGCTTGGTGACGATCTCGACCAGCGGGATGCCGGCGCGGTTGTAGTCGACCAGCGAGTAGTCGGCACCGTGGATGCGGCCCGAGGTGCCGACGTGGGTGTTCTTGCCGGTGTCCTCCTCGATGTGCACCCGCTCAATACCCACCCGTACGGTCTGGCCGTCAACCTCGACGTCGAGGTAGCCGTCGACGCACAGCGGCTCGTCGTACTGCGAGGTCTGGAAGTTCTTCGGCATGTCGGGATAGAAGTAGTTCTTGCGCGCGAACCGGCACCACGTGGCGATCGAGCAGTTCAGGGCGAGCCCGATGCGGATCGTCGACTCTATGGCCTTCTCGTTGGCCACCGGCAGCGCACCCGGCAGCCCGAGGCAGACCGGACACGTCTGCGTGTTCGGCTCGGCGCCGAACTCGGTGGCGCAACCGCAGAACATCTTGGACGCAGTGCCGAGCTCGACGTGCGTCTCCAGCCCGATCACCGGCTCGTACCGGCTGATGACGTCCGCATAGGACAGGGTCGCTGTCATCGCGAGAGCACCTCCGGGGCAACAAGGGTCTCGACCGCTGCCTCGTACGCGGCGGCCACGCGGTAACAGCGCTCGTCCGCGAGCGTGGGCGCCATGATCTGCAGCCCGACGGGCAGCCCCTCCGACAGCCCGCACGGCACCGAGATCGCGGGCGTCCCGGCCAGCGACGCGGGCAGCGTGCACAGGTCGTTGACGTACATCGCCATCGGGTCGTCCACCCGCTCCCCTTTGGCGAAGGCGACGAACGGCGAGGAGGGCGAGACGAGCACGTCGGCCCGCTCGAACGCGCCGGTGAAGTCGCGCGCGATGAGGGTGCGCACCTTCTGCGCCTGGCCGTAGTACGCGTCGTAATAGCCGGACGACAGCGCGTAGGTGCCGATCATCATCCGTCGCTTGACCTCGGCGCCGAATCCGGCTTCGCGGGTCAGCGACATGACGTCCTCGAGCGAGTTCGCGCCGTCATCGCCGACGCGCAGTCCGTAGCGCACCGAGTCGAAGCGCGCGAGGTTCGACGAGCACTCGCTCGGCGCGATCAGGTAGTAGGCAGGCAGCGCGTAGGTGAAGTTCGGGCAGCTGACCTCGACGACCTCGGCGCCGAGCTCGCGAAGCTTCTCGACGGCGGCGTCGAACGCGGCCAGCACGCCTGCCTGGTAGCCCTCGCCCTGCAGCTCCTTCACCACGCCGACGCGCAGCCCGGCGAGGTCGCCGGCCGCACCTTCACGAGCGGCGGCCACCGCGGGCGCCACCGGCACGTCGAGGGAGGTGGAGTCGCACGGGTCGTGCCCGGCGATGGCCTCGTGCAGCAGGGCGGCGTCCAGGACGGTGCGGGCCAGCGGGCCTGCCTGGTCGAGCGAGGACGAGAAGGCGATCAGGCCGTAGCGCGACACCGCGCCGTAGGTCGGCTTGTGCCCGACAATGCCGGTGACCGCGGCGGGCTGCCGGATCGAGCCGCCGGTGTCGGTGCCGATCGCGAGCGGCGCCTCGTACGCCGCGACCGCCGCCGACGAGCCGCCCGAGGAGCCGCCCGGAACCCGGTCGAGGTCCCACGGGTTGCTGCTCGGGCCGTAAGCGGAGTTCTCGGTCGAGCTGCCCATGGCGAACTCGTCCATGTTGGTCTTGCCGAGCATGACGATCCCGGCGTCCTTGATGCGCCGGCTGATCGTCGCATCGTAGGGCGGGACCCAGTTCTCGAGGATCTTCGAGCCCGCGGTCGTGGGCAACCCCTGGGTGACGACGACGTCCTTCATCGCGAGCGGGACGCCGGCGAGCGGGCCGAGCCGGTCGCCGGCGGCGCGGCGCGCGTCGACGGCGCGGGCCGCGGCCAGCGCGCCTTCGGTATCGACGTGCAGGAAGGCATGCACGGCGGTATCGACCGCGGTGATGCGGGCGAGGTGTGCCTCGGTCACCTCGACGGCGCTGACCTCGCCGGCCGCGACGGCCTGCGCCAGCTGCGCGGCGGTCATGGCGATCAGGTCGGTGTCGGCCATGTCAGGCCTCCTCGGCGAGGATGCGCGGAACCCGGAACTTGCCGTCCTCGACGTCCGGAGCGCCGGCGAGAACGGCGTCGCGCGGCAGCGACGGAGTGACCTGGTCGGCCCGGTAGACGTTCGTCATCGACACGGCGTGTGTGGTCGGCGGGATGTCCTCGGCGCCCTCGCCGGCCGCGACCTCGCCGACCCGGGCGACCGCGCCGAGGATGACGTCGAGCTGCCCGGCGAACAGGTCGAGCTCCTGCTCGTTCACCGCCAGGCGGGCCAGGCGGGCGAGGTGGGCGACCTCGGCGCGGCTGATGCGCGCGTTGCCGGCACCCGCGGCCGGATCCGTCGTGCTGGAAGAGGCGCCAGGGACGGCGCCGGAGCTTGCATCGGAGGTTGCATCGGACACGACCGGCAAGTCTACGGATGTCCGATCAGCGCGCGCACCGCAGTTTCCCGCTCCCCGGGTCGCCGTGTTCGGCGGGCGCCGTCTCGGCGGGCCGTAACCGCGCGGACACGTCGATGAGGCAGGCTGTGCGCGTGTCCTACCTGCTTCGCGTGATGCTGCCCGACCGTCCCGGTGCGCTGGGTGCGGTCGCGTCGGCGCTGGGCACGGCGGGCGCGGACATCCTGAGTGTGGACGTCATCGAGCGCGCCGCCGGGCGCGCGGTGGACGACTTCGTGGTGGAGCTGCCGCCGGACAAGCTCGCCGATTCGCTGGTGTCCGCCGCCGCCACCGTTCAGGGCGTGCAGGTGGAGTCCATCCGTCCCTACGCGGGCCTGTTGGACCCGCACCGCGAACTGGAGCTGCTCGAGCAGCTCGGCAGCGATCCGGAGTCGTCGCTGACGGTGCTGGCCGAGGGGGTGGCGCGCATCTTCCGGGCCGGCTGGGCGCTCGTGCTCGCCGCGCCGGTCGCCGGCCGCGGGACGGTGCTCGCCTCGGGCGGGGCGGCGCCCGAGCTCGCCTCGCTTGCCATGCCGTGGTGGCCGCCGACGCCGAGCCGCCCGCTGGACGCCGACGACTCCTGGGCGCCTCCGGAGTGGGCACGGCTCGGCACCGAGCTGGCGGTCACCGCACTCGGCGACGCGGCGCTGCTGATCGGCCGCCCCGCGCTGCGGTGGGCGCGTTCGGAACTGGTCCGCCTGCAGCACCTGGCCGCCATCGCGGCGAGCGTGGGACGGGTGCAGGCCGAGGCGCACCCGTCGCCGTAAGCGGCTGCTACTGGCCGGAGGTGATCGGCGACTTGCGGGTCGCGCCGTTCGGCTCGCCGGTGGGCATCTTTCCGGCCGCCGCCGGATAGCTGTTCGCCACGCGCGGGGGCATAGCCGGCGCGGCGGCGCGGATCGCGTGGCGGTCCCACAGCGCGCGCAGGCGCCGCACGACGGCGTCCGCCCAGGCCTGGGTGTAGGGCATCACCCACGGCAACGCAAGCAGCACCAGCGAACCGGCCAGCCAGCCGCCGACCACGTCACTGAACCAGTGGGTGTCGAGGTAGATGGTGCCGAGGCCGACGGTGAAGGACACGAACGCGGCGATGCCGGCGGCGATCTTGCGGTGGTGCAGCACCAGCATCGCGATCAGCCCGTACAGCACGACGGCGTTCGACACGTGACCCGACGGATAGATGCTGCCGCCCGCGAACAGGTCGTGCGCGGCCGCCCCGTGATCACGCGGGCCGAGCCGACCGATGGCGTACTTGACGACGCCGACGCTCAGGTTGAGCACGACCAGGGCCGTGCCCAGCAGCACGATCGGCTGGGTGGATCGCCGCCGCCAGCACGTCCACAGGAAGTACGGGAGGAACAGCAGGGTGGCCGGGCCGCGCTGGCCGAGCATGACGTAGAAGAAGATCCACGGCCGCCAACCGGGGAACCGGCCGCGCATGTGCTGGTCGGCCAGGTAGGTGTCGAAGTTCAGCAGCGGCGTGCGGAAGACGATGCACAGGGTGAAGGCGATGTAGACCGCCAGGACGGCCACGAACAGCACGATTCGCCACTGGTCACTCGACAGGGAGCGATCCGCGGCGCAGTGACTGGCGTGGGAGCCCACGACTCATCTTCTTTCCACGACTACCTGTGAACTACCCGTTCCCAGGCCCGGACTCGGCACGTTCTGTGCTTGAGAACACGCCGTGCCTCTTTCGGACGCTACTCGACGGCCGGGTCATCCCGGTGCCGAGTTTTTCGGTCCCTCAGCCAGCAACCGGCGGAATCCGTCCTCGTCGAGCGTCGGCACACCGAGCTGCTCGGCCTTTTCGGCCTTGCTGCCGGCGTTCTCGCCGACGACGACGTAGTCGGTCTTCTTCGACACCGAACCGGCGGCCTTGCCGCCGCGGGAGACGATCGCCTCCTTCGCCTCGTCGCGGGAGAACCCGGCCAGCGAGCCGGTGACCACGATCGTGAGTCCGGCCAGCGTCCGAGGCGTGGAGTCGTCGGTCTCGTCCTTCATCCGGACGCCTGCGGCCGCCCACTTCTCGACGATCGCGCGGTGCCAGTCGACGTCGAACCACTCGAGGACGGCCTCGGCGATCACTCGCCCGACGCCCTCGGTGTCGGCGAGTTCGTCGACGCTCGCGGCGCGGATCGCGTCGAGGTCGCCGAAGCGTCCGGCGAGCGCGCGGGCGGCCGTCGGCCCGACGTGCCGGATCGACAGCGCGACGAGGATGCGCCAGAGCGGGCGCGTCTTTGCCTGGGCGAGGTTGCCGATGAGCTTCTCGCCGTTGGCCGAGAGCACCCGCCCGTCGCGGACGTGCTCGCTCGGATCCGAGCGTTTCGCCGCCCGGGTGTAGAAGGGCACGCGGGACAGCACCTCGCGCGCCTCGGCGTCGTCGCCGTCCGGGCCCGGCGCGAGCCGGAACAGGTCGCCCTCGTCGACGAGCACGCCGGCGTCGAGCAGGGCGACCGCGCCTTCGTAGCCGAGCGCCTCGATGTCGAGTGCCGAGCGGGAGGCCAGACTGAACAGCCGCTCCCGCAGCTGCGCCGGGCAGCGCCGGGAGTTCGGACAGCGGATGTCCTTGTCGCCCTCCTTCTCCGGCGCAAGCGGCGAGCCGCACGCGGGGCACTCGGTGGGCATGACGAACGCCCGCTCGCTGCCGTCACGCAACGCCTCGACCGGGGCGACGATCTCGGGGATGACGTCGCCCGCCTTGCGAAGCACCACGGTGTCGCCGATGAGCACCCCCTTGCGCTGCACCTCCCACTGGTTGTGCAGGGTGGCCATCTCGACGGTCGAGCCGGCGACCTTGACCGGCTGCATGACCCCGTAGGGGGTGACGCGGCCGGTGCGCCCGACGTTCACCCGGATGTCGAGCAGCTTGGTGTTGACCTCTTCCGGCGGGTACTTGTAGGCGATCGCCCAGCGCGGCGCTCGGCTGGTCGCACCCAGGCGCCGCTGCAGTGAGAGGTCGTCGACCTTGACCACCACGCCGTCGATCTCGTGCTCGACGTCGTGGCGGTGTGCGCCGTAGTGATCGATGTAGCCCTGCACGCCGGGCAGGTCGGGAACAACCCGAACCCGGTCGGAGGTGGGTAGCCCCCAGCCGGCCAGCCGCTCGTACCACTCGGACTGCGCGGCCACCTGGGGGCCGGCGTCGACCCGGCCGACGCCGTGCAGCACGAGGGCGAGGTTGCGGCTCGCGGTGATGCGCGGATCCTTCTGCCGCAGCGAGCCTGCGGCGGTGTTGCGCGGGTTGGCGAACGGCGGCTTGCCGGCCTCGACCAGGGCCGCGTTGAGCGCCTCGAACTCGGCGACTGGGAAGTACACCTCGCCGCGGACCTCGAGCACCCGCGGGACGCCGGCGCCGGTCAGCCGGGCGGGCACGTTGCCGATGGTGCGGATGTTGGGGGTGACGTCCTCGCCGGTACGGCCGTCGCCACGGGTCGCACCGCGCACGAGCCGACCGTCCTCGTACACCAGACTCACGGCGAGCCCGTCCACCTTCAGTTCGCACAGGTATGCCGGCACGGTTCCGGCATCTCGCTCGACGCGGTGGGCCCAGGCGGTCATCTCGTCGGCGGTGAAAGCGTTGTCGAGGCTCAGCATCCGCTCGAGGTGGTCGACCGGCGTGAACAGCGTCGAGTAGGTGCCGCCGACACGTTGCGTGGGCGACTGCGGAGTGCGCAGCTCGGGGACCCGCTCCTCGAGTTCCTGCAGGCGCCGCATGAGGGCGTCGTACTCGGCGTCGCTGATCGTCGGCGCGTCGAGAACGTGGTACCGGTAAGCGTGTTCGTCGATCTCCTGCGACAGCCGGGCGTGTTCGTCGCGGGCGTCGGCGTCGACCTCGGTCACCGCTCCAACCTATCGGGCGGGTCGGACAGTCACTGCTGCTCGAGCAGGCTGCGCCCGACATCACGAAGGACGGCGAACGTCGCGCGCACCTGCTCGTCGGTGGCCGACGGCAGGCCACACACCGGGGTGGGCACGACGCGGCGGGCCAACTCGGCCGGGGCGAAGCCGAGCTCGCGCCACAGCGCGGTGACGGAGTCGCGGGCGGCGGCGAAGCGCACCCCCGGCTCGACGACACCCAGCCACAGGCAGACGCCGGCGTCGACCAGTTCGCCGAGGGCGTCGTAGTCGGCCGAGGTGAGCAGCGACCGGTCCAGTGAGACGGCATCGACGCCGGCCGCGTGCAGCAGCCGCAGCGGCACCTCGGCGGCGCAGCAGTGGACGACCCGCCCGCCTTCCGGGGCGACAGCGAGGACGGCGGTCAGCGCCTGCTGGGTGACCGACGCCTCGACGGCGGCCACCGTTCCGTAGCCCGACGGCGTGGCCACCCGCCCGCCGAGGACGGCCGGCAGCGACGGCTCGTCCAGCTGCAGCACCGGCTCGGCACCGGGAACCCGCGCGGCGACGTCGGCCAGGTGCGCCCGCAACCCCTCGGCGAGCGATGCCACCAGGTCCCGTACCGCGCCGTGGTCGGAGACCACCTTGTGACCGGTGGCCAGTTCGAGGTTCGCGGCGAGCGTCCAGGGCCCGGCCGCCTGCACCTTGAGCGGCCCGCGGTAGCCCTCGGCGCGCGCCTGCAGCGCGTCGAGGTCGCGGCTGAGATGGTCGCGCGCCCGGCGCAGGTCGCGCCCGGCGTGGGCGGCGAACCGCCAGCCCGACGGTGCGACTTCGACGGGCAGGTCGACGAGCATGCCGGCGGTGCGGCCGATCATCTCGGCACCCGGCCCGCGGTTCGGCAGCTCGGCCAGGTGGGGCAGGTCGGGCAGCTCGCCGAAGACGAGCGTGGCCGCCTCGGCCGGGTCCGTCCCGGGCAGCGACCCGATGCCGGTCACCGCGCCCGGTTGCCAGGGCCACCGGCTCACGGCGTCGCTCCGGCGCAGCGCGGCGGCCGGCAACGGGCACCGTTCAGGCGCCCCAGGCAGCAGGTCATGCGGGAACGTCGGCGCGGCGCGCGGCGGCGGTGATCGTCGCCGAGCCCAGCACGGCGTCGCCGTCGTACATGACCAGCGCCTGCCCCGCAGCGACTCCGGCCTGTGGCACGTCGAGCACCGCCCGTACGGATCCGTCGGCGACGGTGACGGTGGCCGGGCTCGTCATCCCGTGCGCGCGCAGCTGCACCGAGCACGGGAACGACCCGCCGGGTGCCGCGCCGCCGGTCCAGACGACCCGTTCGGCGTCGACGACGTCGGCGTCGAGCAGCCGGCGCGGGCCGACGAGGACGGTGTTGTCGGCAGGCCGGATCGACAGCACGTACCGCGGCTGCCCGTCCGGAGCCGGGCGCTGCAGGTTGAGTCCGCGCCGCTGCCCGACGGTGAACCCGAACGAGCCGCCGTGCCGGCCGAGTTCCGCTCCGGTCTCGGCGTCGACGATGGGACCGTGCTGCTCGCCCAGCCGACGGGCCAGGAAGCCGCGGGTGTCGCCGTCGGCGATGAAGCAGATGTCGTGCGAATCGGGCTTGTCGGCGACCGCAAGGCCGCGCCGGGCGGCCTCGGCGCGCACGTCGACCTTCGTCGTGTCGCCGAGCGGGAACATCGCGTGGGCGAGCTGCTGCGGTGTGCACACCGCGAGCACGTAGGACTGGTCCTTGGCGGGATCGACCGAGCGGCGCAGCACCCCGCCGGTGAGCCGCGCGTGGTGACCGGTGACCACCGCGTCGAAGCCCAGCGCGAGCGCGCGGTCGAGCACGGCCGAGAACTTGATCTTCTCGTTGCAGCGCAGGCAGGGGTTGGGGGTACGTCCGGCGGCGTACTCGTCGACGAAGTCGTCGATGACGTCGGCGCGGAACCGCTCGGCGAGATCCCAGACGTAGAACGGGATGCCGAGCACGTCGGCGGCCCGCCGGGCATCCCGCGCGTCCTCGACGGTGCAGCAGCCGCGCGCGCCGTGCCGCAGCGTGGCCGGCGCCGCGGAGAGCGCAAGGTGGACGCCGGTGACGTCGTGGCCGGCGTCGACGGCGCGGGCGGCGGCGACCGCGGAATCCACGCCACCGCTCATCGCGGCCAGTACCCGCAGCCGCGGTCCAGGCCCCGTGCCGGTCACGAGACCACCGAGGTCAGGCCGGCGCGGCGGGCGCGCTCCACGGCGGGGCCGATCGCCTCGAGGGCGGCGTCCACGTCCGCCCGTGTGGAATCGTGGCCGAGCGAGAAACGCAGGCTCGAGCGAGCCTGCTCGGGGGTCGCGCCCATGGCGATGAGCACGTGGGACGGTTCGGCGACGCCCGCCGAGCAGGCCGAGCCGGTGGAGCACTCCACGCCCTTGGCGTCGAGCAGCATCATCAACGCGTCGCCCTCGCAGCCGGGGAAGGTGAGGTTCGCGATACCCGGCAGGCGGCGCTCCGGGTGCCCGTTGACGTGCGCGTCCGGCACGCTTGCCAGCACGCCGGCGACGAGCGCGTCGCGCAGTTCCCGCACCCGCGCGGCGACCTCCACCCGGCGCTCGGCGACCACGGCCGCCGCCGCCGCGAAGCCGACCGCGCCGGGAACGTCCAAGGTGCCCGAGCGCACCTCGCGCTCCTGCCCGCCCCCGTGCTGCAGCGGCACGCACGCGAGTTCGCGGCGCAGCAGCAGCGCGCCGGCGCCGATCGGGCCACCCAGCTTGTGGCCGGTGATTGTCATCGCGTCGACTCCCGTGCCTGCGAAGTCGACCGGCAGGAACCCGACGGCCTGGACGGCGTCGGTGTGCAGCGGCACGTCGTACCCGTGGGCAACCGCGGCGAGCTCGGCGACGGGCATGACCGTGCCCACCTCGTTGTTGGCCCACATGATCGACGCGACGGCGACCGAGCCCGGATCGTCCTCGATCGCCGAGCGCAACGCCTCGGGGATGACCGTGCCGTGCGAGTCGACCGGCACGGTGACCACCTCGGCGCCCTCGTGCTCGGCGAGCCAGTCGGCGGCGTCCAGAACGGCGTGATGCTCGACGGCGCTCACCAGGACGCGGCGCCGGCGCGGGTCGGCCCCCCGGCGGGCCCAGAAGATCCCCTTCACGGCCAGGTTGTCGGCCTCGGTGCCGCCCGCGGTGAAGATGACTTCGGACGGGCGCGCGCCGACCACGGCCGCGATCGTCTCGCGGGACTCCTCGATGCGACGGCGGGCAACACGCCCGGAACCGTGCAGCGACGACGGGTTGCCGACCTGGCCCAGCGCCTCGGCGACGGCAGTGACCGCCTCGGGAAGCATGGGTGTGGTGGCTGCGTGATCCAGGTACGGCATCGGTGCCGAGTCTAGAGCGTGCCGGCTGCGGCCGTTCTCGACTCGATCGCCCCGCGTTCGGCGGGATGTGCGCGTCCGGCCGCGAGCACACCGACGGCGGCTACCGCGCACATCAGCAGG
Source organism: Jatrophihabitans sp. (assembly GCA_035695205.1). Classification (GTDB taxonomy): domain Bacteria; phylum Actinomycetota; class Actinomycetes; order Mycobacteriales; family Jatrophihabitantaceae; genus Jatrophihabitans. The sequence goes on from DASSEP010000090.1 coordinate 17,468, forward strand.
TCGAAGGTGCTGAAGGCGGCCGTCGACCCGATCGCGCCGCGGGCGGCAGCCGCCACGAGCACCCCGGCGATGCCGGTCGTCACCGCGCTGCTGGTCGCGTCGGCGAGCTGCAACGCGGCCGAGTCCGCCCCGCGCCGGGCATCGGTCGTGTAGCGCAGCAGCAGGATGCCTGCCGAGGACATCGTCAGCCCGGCACCGAACCCGCCGACGAACCAGGACGGGTAGGCGAGCCAGCCCGGGGCCGCGGGCAGCGCGGCGACCGCCATGCCGACGGCGGCCACCGCCACGCATGCGAAGCCGACCCGCATGAGGACGATGCGCCTGTGCGCCCCGTCGTCGGCGACCGGCCGGCCCTGCCACCACGAGCCGATCGCCCAGCTGATCCCGGACGCCGTCAACGGCAGGCCGGCCGCGGTTGCGCCGTAACCGTGCTGGACGGTCAGCGAGAGCGGCACGATCGACTCGACACCGAACATGGCACCGGCGAGCAGGCCGCGCAACGCGATCGGCGCCGAGACGCCGGGCGCGGCGCGAACCGTGCCGGCCGGCAACAACGAACGCAGCCCCCACACCATCGCCGCGGCTCCGGCGAGCGCGAGAGCGATGACCAGGACGGTCGGGTGCTGACCTGCCTGTTCGAGCGCGGCGATGCCGGCCGCTACGGCGACCGCGGCCACCAGCCGGCTCGGCCCGCCCGTCCCGGCGGTGCCGTCGGCGCCCGGCGCCCGGCCGAGGCGGCGCAGGACGGGCAGGATGAGCACCCCGCCGATGGCGGTGAACGGGGCAAGGCCCAGGAACACCCAACGCCAGCTGGCATGTTGCGCCAGCAGGCCGGCCACTGCCGGCCCGATCAGCGACGGCAGCACCCACGCGGAGGAGATGGCGGTGAACAACGGCGGGCGGAGGTGCTCGGCGTAGGCCTGACCGATGACCACGTACGCCGCGGTGATCAGCAGTCCGCCGCCGAGCCCCTGGACCACCCGTCCCGCGACGAGCTGGACCATCGTCGTCGCGGTGCCGGCGAGCAGCAACCCGGTGAGGAAGCACACCAGCCCCACCAGGAGGGGTCGGGACGGGCCGCGGCGGTCGCTCAGCTGGCCCGCGGCCACCATTCCGACCACGTTGGCCACCAGGAACCCGGTGAACGCCCAGCCGTAGGCACCCAGGCCGTGCAGGTCGCGGGCGGCGGTCGGCAGGGCCGCGGACACCGCCATCTGCTCGAACGCGATGAGCGTGATCAGAACCAGCAGGCCGAGGCTGGTGGCCCGGACGGGGGCCGAGAAGATCGAGCTCGGCCCGGGTGGCTGCCCCGGGCCGGCGTGCGGTTGCTCGATCGTCACGCCCTCCACAATGCAAGTTGCACCGCGGTTCATTTCAACCGGCGCGGCAACGGTGCACGCCTTCCCCTCAGGTTTTCCCATCCGCACGCCTCAGGCGGGAAACGAGGAGCCCTCCCGGTGCGGCACCGGGAGGGCTCGATCAGGCGGTCGGGATCAGCCCTTGCGCTTGCTGATCTCCTCGGTGAGTTGCGGGGCCACCTGGAACAGGTCGCCCACGACGCCGAAGTCGGCGAGTTCGAAGATCGGCGCCTCGGGGTCCTTGTTGATGGCGACGATCGTCTTGGACGTCTGCATGCCGGCCCGGTGCTGGATCGCGCCGGAGATGCCAACCGCGATGTAGAGCTGCGGCGACACGGTCACGCCGGTCTGGCCGACCTGCATCGAGTGCGGCACCCAGCCCGCGTCGACGACGGCGCGCGAGGCGCCCACCGCCGCGCCGAGGGTGTCGGCGAGCTTCTCGATGATCTCGAAGTTGTCGGCCTTGCCGACCCCGCGGCCGCCGGAGACGACGACCGATGCATCGGAGAGCTGCGGGCGCGAGCCCTTCTCCTCGACGACGGTGTCGACGATCTTGGCCCCCTTCGCGGCGTCGGAGATCGTCACCGAGACGGCGACCTCCTCGCCGGCACCCGACGACGGCTCGGGAGCGTAGGAGTTCGGCCGCACGGTGATGACCGGGATGCCCTTCGCGGCCTTCGACTGCACCGTGATCGCGGCACCGAAGATCGACTGGGTGACGCTGCCGTCGCTCGCGACGCCGACCGCGTCGTAGAGCAGGCCACCTTCGATCTTGAGCGCGAGGCGGGCGGCGACCTCCTTGCCCTCGGGGGAGGACGGGATGAGCACCGCGCTCGGCGACGCCTGCTCGACGACCGCGGCGAGCGCCTCGGCCTTCGGGGCGACCGAGTAGTTCGCGATGTCGTCGCTCTCGGCGACGTAGATCTTCGCCGCGCCGTACTCGGCCAGCGAGCTCTTCAGCGGTTCCGCGGTGCCGGGCGCGCCGACGACGACCGCGGCAGGCTCGCCGAGCTCGCGAGCGGCGGTGAGCAGTTCGAGCGTGGGCTTCTTGACCTTGCCGTCGACGGAGTCGACGTAAACCAGAACCTCTGCCATGTCTGTGTTCTCCTTCGTATCGGCTCGGTCAGATCAGCTTCTTGGACGCGAGGAAGTCGGCGATCTTCGCGCCGCCGTCACCCTCGTCCTTGACGGTCTGGCCGGCCTCGCGCGGCGGTGCGTTCTCGAACGACTCGACCGAGGTCCAGGCGTTGGCGAGACCGACCTCGCCGGCGTCCAGGCCGAGGTCGCCGAGCGACTTGACCTCGATCGGCTTGCTCTTCGCCGCCATGATCCCCTTGAACGACGGGTAGCGCGGGTCGTTGATCTTCTCGACGACGCTGATCACGGCGGGGGTCGAGCCCTCGACCTTCTCGTAGCCGTTCTCGGTCACCCGCTCGATCGTGACGGTGGACCCGTCGACGGTGACCTTCCGGGCCTGGGTGAGCTGCGGGGCGCCGAGCACCTCGGCGAGCAGCGCCGGCACGACCGCGCCGCGCGCGTCGGTGGCCTCGGAGCCGGCGATCGCGACGTCCCACTCCATCGATCCCAGCGCCTTGGCCAGCACCTTCGCAGTGGCGACGGCGTCCGAGCCGTGCAGGGCCTCGTCGCTGACGTGGACGGCCTTGTCGGCACCCATCGACAGCGCCTTGCGGATCGACTCGGTGGCGCGCTCCGGGCCCACGGTGAGGATCGTGACCTCGCCGCCGTGCGCCTCCTTGAGCAGCAGGCCCTCCTCGATGGCGAACTCGTCGATGTAGTTGATCACCGGATCGACGGCCGCGCGGTCAACGGTCTTGTCGTCGGGAGTGAGTTTGCGGTCGCCCTCTGTGTCGGGCACCTGCTTGACCAGCACCACGATGTTCATGCGTCAGCTGCCTCTTTCGTTCGAAAATCGTCCCGCTGGGGATCCCGCGGGAGCGCGGCCGGAATGGACCGTCGCGACACGTTCACGCCCACTCTGCCCATGTTACTGACGAGTAGCAATACGACGTGACCCTGCTCTCTCGCGCCCTGTCATCGTCGCACAGCGGCCGGTCAGGGCTGCCCGCTCGTTCGCCGCACACCGCACCGAGACCACCTCAGAACTCGGCCGCGACGGGCACGACCTCCTTGCCGAGGATCCGAAGCGGCTCCAATGAGGCGACATCGGGCACCCTCCCGTGCACATGAGCCACACCCAGCGCGGCCAGGCGCCGCAGCTGCTCGAGCAACTCGTCGACGTGCTCCCCGCCGCGGCCGGGATCGATCGGCATCATCACCGTCTTCTCGATCCCGTCGTAGTCGCGGCCCACATCGGCGCAGTGGGCGCGCAGTACGTCGAGCTTGCGCCCGAGGTCCGCTGATGCGAACAGGTTGCACGCGTCGGCGTACCGCGCGACCAGACGCAACGTCTTCTTCTCCCCGCCGCCGCCGATGAGGATCGGCGGATGCGGACGCCGGATCGGCTGCGGCACGTTCAGAGTGCGCCCGAGCCGGTAGTGCGCGCCCTCGAACGGGGCGTCGGAGTCGCTCCACATCTGCAGGCAGATCTGCAGCGCTTCCTCGAGACGCTCGAAGCGCTCCGCCGTCGGCGGGAACGCCAGCCCGAGGCCCTCGGCCTCCTCGCTGTTCCAGGCGGCTCCGATGCCGAGCCAGGCACGTCCCTTCGAGAGCACGTCAAGCGTGGTGACCAGCTTGGCGAGCAGCCCCGGTTCGCGGTAGACGACCGCGGTCACCCACGAGAGCAGCTCGATCTGCTCGGTGCGCGCTGCCAGGTAGCCCAGCGTCGTGTAGGCCTCCAGCATGTCCAGCTCCGGCGGGCCGACCACCCGGATCTGCCACAGGTGATCCATGACGCTGAGCCGGCGAAAGCCGTTCTCCTCGGCGGCGGCGGCGATCCTGCTCAGATCGTCGGCCAGCTCCTGCGGCCCGTTGGGGTAGGTGAAGTCGGCCAGGTGCAGACCCAGTCTCATGCGAGCGAGCTCCTCTCAGATGACACTTGCTCGCAGCCGTCCTACCCACCGCCGGCGTCGTTCTGCGGCTCCGGGGCCTGCGAGAACCCGCGTTTCCGGCGTCGGTGCCGATATCGTCGGCACATGCCCGAGCGCCGCCATCTGCCGTCGCCGGCGAGCCTGATCCGGCGCCGCCCGCGGCCGGGCGAGGAGCTTCCGGCCGACGACGACGCCTCCCGCACCCCACGCTCGGGCATGATCGACAGCGCGATCTACTGCGCCGGGCGCCGCACCTGCTCGCCGGGCTCGCTCGCCGACACTTTCACCGAGCTGCGCGCAGCCGAGGACGCCATGGCGTGGATCGGGCTGTACCGGCCCGACCCGGACGAGCTCACCTCGCTCGCCGAGGAGTTCGGGTTGCACGAACTGGCTGTCGAGGACGCGATCCATGCCCACCAGCGGCCGAAACTGGAACGCTACGGCGAGACCTTGTTCGTCGTGCTGCGCGCGGCCCGCTACCTCGACGACGTGGAGGAGGTGGAGTTCGGCGAGCTGCACGTCTTCATCGGCAAGGACTTCGTTCTCACCGTGCGGCACGCCGAATCGCCCGACCTCGCCGACGTACGCCACCGTCTCGAGGGTGATCCCGAGCTGCTCGCCCTCGGCACCGAGGCCGTCCTGTACGCAATTCTGGACGCCGTTGTGGACGGCTACCTCCCCGTCGTCGCCGGGATCGAGAACGACGTCGACGAGATCGAGACCCAGGTCTTCGACGGCGACCCTGCCGTGTCGCGGCGCATCTACGAGCTGTCTCGCGAGGTGGTCGACTTCCAGCGCGCTGCCGCACCGCTCGCCGGGATGCTCGACGCACTGGCCGCCGGTTTCGACAAGTACGGAGTTGACGAGGAACTGCGCCGCAACCTGCGCGACGTCGCCGACCACGTCACCCAGGTGAACGAACGTGTCGACAGCCTGCGCGTGTTGCTCCGCGACATCCTGCAGGTCAACTCGATCCTGGTTGCGCAGAAGCAGAACGAGGAGATGACCGCGCTCAGCCGCACCAGCAACGCCCAGAACGACGAGGTCAAGAAGATCTCGGCGTGGGCGGCGATCCTGTTCGCGCCCACCCTCGTCGGCACGATCTACGGCATGAACTTCACGCACATGCCGGAGCTGAACTGGCAACTCGGCTACCCCTACGCGCTGGGCCTGATGGTCATGGTCAGCGTCGTCCTCTACATCGTGTTCAAGAAGCGTGGCTGGATCTGATCCGCGCGTCCGCGACGCCGGGCCGGCGCGGCTCGACCCACTGATTCCGGACGGGCTCGGCGCGTTGCTCGCCGGCACCGCGAACGTGATCATGCAGCTCGCGTTGCCGCCCGTGGGCTACGGCGTGCTGGAGAGCCCGGTGGAGGCGGGGCAGGTCACCCGGCATCCGCTGCGCAGGTTCCGCACCACGTTCTGCTACCTCGCGGTCGCGCTGCTCGGCACGGACGACGAGCGCGCCCGGTACCGGGACGCGGTGAACGAAGTGCACCGCTTCGTACGCTCTAAGCCCGGCAGCCCGGTGCCCTACAACGCCTTCGACCCGCACCTGCAGCTGTGGGTTGCCGCCTGCCTGTACTACGGCGCCGTCGATCTCTACGAGCGGATGCACGGCCCGATGCCCGACGCGGACGCGTTCTACCGCCGCGCGATCCGGTTCGGGACGACGCTGCAGGTGCCGCCGGAGCTCTGGCCACCTGATCGCGCCGCGTTCGCGGCGTACTGGGCCGCCGCGGCGCAGCGGACCGCGATCGACGAGCCGGTGCGGGCCTATCTGGACGATCTGGCGCACCTGCGGCATCTGCCGTTCGTCCCGCCGCCGGTGGCGAGGTTCACCGCATGGGTGACCACCGGATTCCTGCCGCCGCGGTTTCGCGCGCACATGGGCTGGACGTGGTCGGCTCGCGACGAGCGTCGGTTCGCCGCGCTGATGCGCCGGGTCGGCGCGGTGCAGCGGCACGTCCCGACCGCCGTGCGCCGGTTCCCGTTCAACGCGTTCCTGTGGGATCTTCGGCTGCGGATCCGGCGCAGCCGACCGCTGCTCTGATCAGCGCGGCGGGGAAGCCGTCAGGCGACCGCGGCCTTCACCAACTCGACAACCTTCTTCTCCACCGCATCGCTCCACTGCGACAGCGCGTACGACACCGGCCACATGTCCCCGTCGTCGAGGTTCGCCACGTCCTGGAAGCCGAGGGTCGAGTAC
>DASSEP010000091.1:0-11231 GCA_035695205.1 Jatrophihabitans sp.
TCGACCCGCCGGATCGGGCCGTCCGTCACTGCCCGACGGCCGGCCCGCCCGGCGAGGCTCGGTCGCGTCCGTCGATTCCCGGACGCAGAGGAGCGGGATGACCGAGGCGGGGACCGCAGCAGGCGGCAGGTTGCAGGCATACCGGCGGCTGCGGCGCGCGAATGTCGTGGTGGCCCTGGTGCTGGGCGCCCAGCCGGCGTTCATGCTCTTCGCCGGCAACGACCTCGCGCTGCCCGTCACCGCGGCGTTCCTGCGCCGCGACCCGGTGACCGTGCGGGGACCCGCTGCTGCCGAGACGGTGTTCACCCTGCCAATCGCCGCCGTGGTCGCGACCTTCCTGCTGCTGGCCGCGCTGGATCACGCCGCCGTGGCCGCGCCGGTGCTGCACCGCCGCTACGAACGCCTGCTCGACCGGGGCGCGAACTATGCGCGGTGGATCGAGTACTCGGTCAGCGCCTCGATCATGATCGTGCTGATCGGGCTGTTCGTCGGAGTGCGCGACCTGGCGGCGGTGATGGCCGTCTTCGCCGCCAACACCGCGATGATCCTGTTCGGACTGCTCATGGAGCGGCAACAGCGCCCCGGCCGCGCCGACTGGAGCGCATTCTGGTTCGGCTCGCTGATCGGTGCGGTGCCCTGGGCGATCGTCGGCATCTACGTGGCGCGCGCCCCGGCCGTGCCGGGCTTCGTGTACGCGATCATCGTGACGCAGTTCGTGCTGTTCTTCAGCTTCGCCGGCAACATGGCATTGCAGTATCTGCGGGTGGGCCGGTGGCGCGACTACCTTCGCGGCGAGAGCGCCTACATCACGCTGAGTCTCGTCGCGAAATCCCTGCTGGCGTGGTTGATCTTCGCGAACGTGCTGCGCACGTGAGCGGGGACCGGGTGGTGCGCCCGCTGATCCGAAATCCCGCCGCTGCGGTCTACGGCGTGCTTGCCGCCGGCCTGCTGCTCGCCGCCGAGGACCCGGCGACCGAGACCTATCCGCAGGTCGTCATCGCCGAATTGCTCACCATCACCGGCTACTGGATCGCGCACGGCTACGCCCTGTGGCTGGGGGAGCGGCTGCACGCACAGGCCAGGCATGCGCCATTCCGCGACGCAAGGCGAGCCCTCGGCCACGAGGCTGCGCTGGTCGGCGGCGCTCTCGTGCCCCTCGTGCCGGTGCTGTTGGCCTGGGTGGCCGGCGCGCAGCTGAGCACCGCAGTGCTCGCCGGGTTGTGGACCGCTGCCGGCGCCGTGGTCGCCGGTGAGTTGCTGGCCGGCAGTCGCCGCGGCGCCCCGACCGGCGAGCGGGTGGCGAACGCCCTCATCGGGCTGGCGCTGGCCGGGCTGCTGTTCGGCGTCAGGTCAGTGCTGCACTGACCGCGCTCACTGCTTGCGAGAACGCCGGCAGGTAGCCGCCGGACTGGCCGCTCGCGGTCGGGTGGTAGGACTGCGCCATGTCGTCCCAGTCGACGCTGTGCAGCCAGGAACTGCCGTCGCAGATCTCGTGACCGGCGCCGAACCGGTCACGCACGTCGGCGAACGTGAACCCGGCGCGCTCGGCGGCGGCCGCGATGACGCTGTCGAGGACGTCGGCGCCCTCGTTGATCTTCGCCCGGGCGGTGTCGCTCAGCCCGATGCAGTACCAGAGGCCGACGTGGTACAGCCGGGGGTAGCCGAGCACCACAACGTGCGCGTGCGGGGCCCGGTCCCGGATGGCGGCATAGACCTGATCGAGCGCGGCTGGTAGCTCGGTGCGGGCATCGTTCTCGGCCGCGGTCACCTCGCCGGTACACGTCCCGGTGCTGTAGAGGACGCAGTCGGTCATGACCTTCGCGAAGCCGACGTCGTTGCCGCCGATGCTGATGCTGACCAGCGTCGTTCTCGGCCCGAGCGCGCCGACCTGGCCGGCCAGCACGTCAGCGGTGGTGGCACCCGAGCATGCGACCGAGCGGAAGGAGGCGTGCGCATGCGTCTTGGCCCAGAGCTCCGGGTAGGCCGCGGCACTGCGCAAGCAGCCGCCGCTGGCCGCCAGGTAGCTGCCGACGCCCACCCCGGAGGAGTACGAGTCGCCCAGCGCCACGTAGCGGACCGCGGTCGATGCGCCGGCCGTCGTGCTTCCCGCGAGCAGGGCGACCACCGCACCCGCCGCGGCCACCAGCATTCGTCGCGATCTGCGCACCCGAGCCTCCGAGCAGACGAGGAACCCTCATCCTCAGGCCTACCAGCAGTCGGCTCAAGCCCTCCGGAGGCGCGCGGCGCTAGGCCACGAGGCCCTGGTACTCCTCGTGGCGGTCGATGTAGGCGGCGATGAAAGGGCACTCCAGGCCGACGCGCCGCCCGGAATCGCGCACGTCGTCCAATGCGCCGGCGGCCAGCCGGCTGCCCACCCCGCGGCCCTCGAAGCTGTCGTCGACCTCGGTGTGGGTGAACACCACGCGGTCGCCGTCCAGCCGGTACTCGGCACGGCCGGCCGGACGTCCGTCGACCCGGATCTCGTAACGGGACTCGTCGCCGTTGTTCGTCACTGTCATCGCACTCGTCTGCTGCTCACCCATGTGCGCGTCCTCTCGTCGGTCGATGCTCACATCGCGTCCTCCCGATGGCCTACCCAATCCCCGGAGCGATCGCCGGGATTGCGACGTTTGTCGGATGATCTCCCCAGGGATCTCTCCAAGATCGAACGATGCGCGCACCCCGGCTGCATCTGGGATGCCACCATGTACGCGTGAAACCTCGTGTGCTCGTGGTCGACGACGATTCCGCGCTCGCCGAGATGCTCGGCATCGTCCTGCGTACCGACGGCTTCGAGCCGTTCTTCGTGGCCGACGGCGCGCGGGCGCTGAAAGCGTTCCACGAGAACAAGCCGGACATCATCCTGCTCGACCTGATGCTGCCGGGGATGTCGGGCATCGACGTCTGCCGCGCGATCCGTGCTGAGAGCGGCACGCCGATCATCATGCTGACGGCCAAGACCGACACCGTGGACGTCGTGCTCGGCCTCGAGTCCGGCGCCGACGACTACGTGATGAAGCCGTTCAAGCCCAAGGAACTAGTCGCCCGCATGCGCGCCCGCCTGCGCCACCACGACGACAGCGCCGGCGAGAAGCTGACCATCGGCCCGCCGGACTCACCGGTCGAGATCGACGTCCAGGGGCACCAGGTCTCCCGCGACGCGAAGTCGCTGGCGCTCACCCCGCTGGAGTTCGACCTGCTCGTGGCTCTGGCCCGCAAGCCGCGCCAGGTGTTCACCCGAGAGGTGCTGCTGGAGCAGGTGTGGGGATACCGGCACGCCGCAGACACCCGTCTTGTCAACGTCCACGTGCAGCGCCTGCGCGCCAAGGTGGAACGCGACCCGGAGCATCCTGAAGTGGTGCTCACTGTGCGCGGTGTCGGTTACAAAGCCGGACCTCCGTGACCGAAACCTCGGCCGGGCGCGAGCTGCGGCTCGAGTCGGTGCGGCTGCTGGCCAACCGGGCGACCGATGCGCTCACCCGGGCAGGCCGGCACTGCCTGCAGCTCTGGCGCAGTTCGCTGCAGTTCCGCGTCGGGGCCACCACGCTGGTCGTCACCGGCCTCGTGATGCTCGTCTTCGGCGTGTTCCTCGTCGACAAGGTCTCCAGCGGCGTGCTCAACGCCAAGCGCGACGCCGCGGTCAACCAGGCGCGCATCGGGCTCGGGCCGGCGCGTCAGGTGCTCGCGGGCGTGGACGCCGGAGTGGCGGCAGAAGTCGCCGACGCACAGACCCAGCTGGCCGCTCTGTTGACAGCCGGCGGCACGAGCGCGGGCGTGTTCGGCCTCGTCATCGAGTCGCCCGCGGGCCAGTCGGGATCGTCCAACGCCGCGGCGCAGAAGATCCCCAAGGCGCTGCGGCAAGCCGTGGAAGCCAGCAACATCGCGATCCAGTACGCGCCCGTCCACCCGCGCGACGACACGAAGCGTTATGTGCGGGGACTCATCGTCGGCGAACCGGTGCCCGCGCGCTCCGGCGGCATGTTCGAGCTGTACTACCTGTTCCCCCTCACCGCCGAGCAGCAGACGATCGCGCTGGTACAGCGCACGGTCCTGCTCGCCGGCATCGGCCTGGTAGTGCTGGTGCTCGCCATCGCACTGCTGGTCACCCGACAGGTCGTGAACCCGGTGCGGGTCGCCGCCGAGACCGCCGGCCGGCTCGCAGCGGGAGACCTCTCGCAGCGTATCGAGACCAGGGGAAGCGACGACATCGCCCGGCTGGGCCAGTCGTTCAACGAGATGGCCGACAGCCTGCAGCGCCAGATCCGCCGTCTGGAGGATCTCTCGCGGCTGCAGCGCCGCTTCACCAGCGACGTCTCTCACGAGTTGCGCACCCCGCTCACCACGATCCGGATGGCGACCGAACTCCTGCACGGCGGACGCCGCGACTTCCCGCCGGAACTGGCTCGCTCCGCCGAGCTGCTGAACGACGAGCTCGACCGTTTCGAATCTCTGCTGGGCGACCTGCTCGAGATCTCCCGCTACGACGCGGGAGCGGCGCGCCTCGAGTCCGAGACCGCCGACCTGCGCGCCGTGGTCGCCGCGACGGTGGCGGACACCCGGGTGCTCGCCGAGCGCCAGGGCAGCGAGGTCGTGGTGGAACAGCCGGCCACCCCGGTCATGGTCGACATGGACTCGCGCAGGGTCGAGCGCATCCTGCGCAACCTCGTCGGCAACGCCCTCGACCACGGGGAGGGGAAACCCGTCGTGGTCACGATCGCGTGCGACGCCGAGGCCGCCGCCGTCACCGTGCGCGATCACGGTGTCGGCCTGCGCCCGGGCGAGGCGGGGCTCGTGTTCAACCGGTTCTGGCGTGGCGACGTCTCGCGCAGCAGGCTCACCGGCGGCACCGGTCTGGGCCTCGCGATCGCGCTGGAGGACGCCCGCCTGCACGACGGGTGGCTGCAGGCATGGGGGCAGCCCGGTCGCGGCGCGCAGTTCCGGCTGACCCTGCCGCGGCGGGGCGGGCACACCCTGATGCATTCGCCGCTGCCGCTCGACCCCGACGAGCTCGAGGAGGACGACCGGTGACCGGCCGGCCGCACCGCCGCGGTCGCGGGACGCGGCTCCGGCTGCTGGCGACGGTGTGCGCAGCGGCCGCCGGGCTGGCCGCCTGCACCGGGGTGCCGGCGTCCTCGGCGCCCGAGACCATCCAGCCGGTACCGCGCGTCAACCAGCAACCCGCGGGCTTCACGCCGCGCACCGGCGAGGCGCCCCGGCAGATCGTGAACGACTTCCTGCACGACAACTCCGTGGATCCGCGCCAGCACAGCGCCGCGCGGCTGTACCTGACCGCGGCGGCACGCAACCGGTGGACCGACACCACCGCCACGATCATCTCCGACGAACGTGTGGGCACCTACCAGGTGACCAAGAATCAGGTCGTGGTCACCGGCCGGATCGTCGGCAAGCTCGATGCCGACGGCGTCTACACGCCCTATCTGCAGGCAGCGGGCGGCACCAACCAGGGCGGCCAAGCGGTGTTCGTGTTCGGACTCCAACGCGTGCACGGCGAGTACCGGATCAGCGACCCGACCAGGGGACTGCTGCTCACGGCCGACCAGTTCGAGCAGAGCTATCGACCGAAGCCGCTGTACTTCTTCGACCTCAGCAACCGCTACCTCGTCCCCGACCAGCGCTGGAGCGCCCTGCAGGGCGTACCGCTCGAGGAGTGGCTGGTGGGCGAATTGGCCAATGGCCCGTCCGACCTGCTGCAGAGCGCGGTCAACAGCGACACCATGCCGGCGCAGGCCAATACCAGCCACTTCGTGGTCAGCGGAGGGAACCCCACCAAGATCGAGATTCCCGGCGCGGGCCAGCTGGAGGGGGCAGCCCGCAACCGGCTCGCCGCACAGGTGGGCACGACCCTGAACGACGTGCTGCCCGGCGAGACGTTCGTCATCACCGACGGCGGCCGGCCGGTGCCCATCCCCGCCTCGGGTAGCCCCGAGTTCGCAGAGAGCTCGTTCGGGCGCGCGCAGGGCCCCGCGCCGCCGACCGCCGACGTGTACTACCTGCGCGGCGGGCGCATCGTCAAAGACGGACTGCCGATCCCCGGGCGGGTCAACAACGGCGCCTATTTCTTCACCTCGGTGGCGCTCACCCGGATCACGCCCACCAGCCCGCTCACGGTGGCGGCGGTGGCCGACGGCCACCAGCTACTCGTCGGCTCGCAGTTCGGCGGCCTGGTCAAGACGGCGGTGCACGGCGAGTTGAGCCGTCCCGCGTGGGCGCCAGGCTGGGGCGAGGTGTGGATCGGTGACGGCGACAAGATCTACCGGGTGCTCGCGGCGCATCCCGACCGGCAACCGCTCGAGGTCCCGCTGCCGCCCGAGGACGTCGGCGCGGGCCGCGTCGTGGCCCTGCAGCTGAGCGCCGAGGGCACCCGTCTGGCGGTGATCATCGAGGGCGCGAACGGCTCGCGCCGCCTGTACGTCGGCGCCGTGACCCGCAGCGGCGGCAAGGTCCGGGTCGACACCCTCGATCAGGTCAGCCCGCTCGGCGTGTCAGTAGACGACGTCGACTGGATCGAACCGCTCGCGCTGGTGGCGATCGGCGAGCACCGCGGCGACGCCCGGATCTTCACGGTGAACGTCGACGGTTCCATGTGGACCGAAACCAGCGTCAGCGGCCTACCGGCCCGGCCCAACTACGTCACCGTCACGCCCGGCCAGCAGGTCTGGGTGTCCGTGGGGTCCGGCGCCAGCTCGACCGTGTGGGAGCAGGAGAACACCGAGACCTGGCAGAGTCCCGGGCCCGTCGGGCAGACCCCGGGTACCGCCCCGCAGTACCTCGAGTAGTCCGTCCACAGCGCCGCCCGCCGTCCACAGCGGAGGGACACCAGCAGCTGTGGTCGCTGATCCCGGGCAGCGTGTCCGGCATGGTGGCGATCGCCGGAGACGTGCTCGATCTCGTGCTGCCGCGCCGGTGCGTCGGCTGTGGGGCCCGGGCGGCAGCGCTGTGCCGGCGGTGCGGCGCGAGCCACGGAATCCAACGCATCGATCACGGGACGGTGCTGGTGTGTGCAGCGGCCGCATACACCGGCGGCGTGCAGAAGGCGCTCATCCGTTACAAGGAACGCGGCCGGCGCGACCTCGCCGGTCCGCTCGCGGCGCTGCTCGCGCGCGCCGTGCGCGAGGTGCTGAGCGCGACCGGGGCGGACGGCGAGCTGCGTCCGGTGCTCGTCGGGATCCCGTCGACACGCGCCGCGGCGGCCGCCCGCGGTGGCGACCACGTGGCCCGGCTCGCCCGGCGCGCCGCCGTCCGGTGCGGCGTGCCCCTCGCCGCGCGCACGCTCGAACTGACGCGGGAAAAGCTGGATTCCGCCGGTCTGTCGATCGCCGACCGGGCCGGCAACGTGTGCGGCGCGCTGCGCGCCGGCCCGCCATCCCCGCGGCGTGCGGCGGTGCTCGTCGACGACATCGTGACCACCGGCGCCACGCTGCGCGAAGCCGCCCGCGCGCTGCAGTCGGCGGGCTGGCCGGTGCTCGGCGCTGCGGTGGTCGCGGCGACGCCGCGCCGGCGCGCCGGGACCATTGGCACGTCCGGCCCTGGCGGTCTAGCGTGAGAACGACCCTGACCGGAAAGGCGTGTCTCGGCCCGCACACGGCCCCGAAGACCGACCGAGTACCTTCGTGGATCCACCCGTGTGCGGCCGCATCGCTGCGAACGTGGTGGAGGTCTTATGGAAACTGTCGCGGGACAGATGGAAATCGTCGTCCGTGGACGCAACGTCGTGGTCCCCGATCACTACCGCCAGCACGTCGCCGAAAAACTGGCGAAGCTCGAGCGGTACGACCACAAGATCCACCGCACCGACGTCGAACTCCAGCACGAGAAGAACCCGCGGCAGAACGGCAGCTGTCAGCACGTCGAGATCACCTGCCGCACCCGGGGCCCGGTCGTGCGCAGCGAGGCGTGCGCCGAGGACTTCTACAAGGCGCTCGATCTCGCGGCCGAGCGGCTCGAGCGCCGGTTCAGGCAGGCCGCCGACCGGCGCCGGATCCATCACGGCCGGCGCACGCCTCCCTCGGTCGCCGAGGTCACCGCTGCCATCGCGGTCAACGGGTCCGGCCGGCCGCGCTCCGCGGGCGCCGACATCGAACCCGACCTCCAGGAAGAGGGTCCCGGTCGCATCGTGCGCGAGAAGGAGCACACCGCGGAACCGATGACCGTCGACCAGGCCTTGTTCGAGATGGAACTCGTCGGCCACGACTTCTACCTGTTCAACGACCTCAAGACCGGCCGGCCCAGCGTCGTCTACCGGCGACACGCCTACGACTACGGCCTGATCCGGCTCGCCACGGAGTCATAGCCGCGTGTCGTAGGCGGGGTTGATCGAGCAGTACCGCACCTCGTCGCTGAACGTGCCGTCGGCGTTACGTAGCCGCGCCCGGCGCACCCCGTCCGGCTCGAAGCCGCCGGATTCCGCCGCGCGCTGCGACGCGATGTTGGCCTGCTTCGCGCCGAGTTCGAGCCGGGCGAAGTCGGCGACCTCGAACGCCCACGTGCGGACGAGGCGCAATGCGCGCCCCGTGAACCCGCGGCCCCTGAACCGCGGCAGCACGGTGTAGCCCACCCCGCCAACCTGCGGCGGGCCGCTGCGCCGCACGTCGACGAAGCCCGCGACCTCGCCGGACTGCACGTCGACCATCGCGATGTTCGCCGTCGTGCCCACCAGCCACTGCAGGCCGGCGGCTGCGGCCCGCCGGCGGGACTGTTCGGCTGCCGGCGCGGTGCCGGTGAAGTTCCAGCCGACGCTGACGGCGTCCTCCGACTCGATCATCGCGTCGGCGTCGTCCGGGCCGGCCATCCGCAGCGTGAGCACGCCGTCGCTCGGCGCGGGCGGCCCCAGCGGCGGAAACGACGGCGGGATCGGGTTCCCCGGATCCCCGGGCAGCCGGGCGAAGCGAGCCAGGTCGGCCCGGCGCGCGGAGGCCGTCCCGTCGCTGCCGCTGACCAGAGCGCCGCGCCCGACCCCCTCGAACGACAGGCCGGCGCGCAGAGCCGTGCGGATCGACGCGAGGTTGCGCACGTCGGCGAGCATGCGCACCCGCCCCAGGCCGTGCCCGAACGCCCAGTCGGTGAGCATCCGGGTGGCCTCGGCGGCGTAGCCGTGGCCGCGGGCCTCGGGGGCGATCCAGAACCCGATCTCGCCGTCAGCCGCGATGCGCAGCGCCGCGGCGCCGACGAGGCGTCCCGTCTCCCGCTCGACGACGGCACCGCCCAGGCCGGTGCCGTCGCGGCGTCCCTCGTGCCCGAGCTCGGTCACGAACCGGCGAGCGGCGTCGAGGGTGTACGGCACGGGCAGCGCGAGGAACTCGTGCATCGAGGGGTCCTGCATGATCCGGTGGACGTCCTCGGCGTCGTCCCAGCGCCAGTCCCGCAACAGCAGGCGTGGCCCGTTCAGCTGGACCTCATCGAGTTCGACGTCGCGAAACCGTCCCATGCCGGCGATCCTCTCAAGCGGAGGCGCGGTGCGCGGCGGGGCGGTCGCGGCCGGTTCCCCGTACCATGGCGGGCGTGGTTCTAGCCAAGCTTCTGCGCGCCGGTGAGGGCAAACAGCTCCGCCGGCTGTCCGCCATCGCCGATCACATCGAGCTCCTCGAAGAAGACTATGTCGATCTGACCGACGCCGAGCTGCGCGAGTTGACCGACACCTTCCGCGAGCGGCTCGCCGACGGCGAGACGCTCGACGATCTGCTGCCGGAGACGTTCGCGGTGGTGCGCGAGGCCGCACGCCGCACGCTCGGACAGTTCCACTACAAGGTGCAGCTGATGGGCGGCGCGGCGCTGCACCTCGGCAACATCGCCGAGATGAAGACCGGCGAGGGCAAGACCCTCGTGTCGACCCTGCCCGCCTACCTGAACGCGCTCGCCGGAAACGGCGTGCACCTGGTGACGGTCAACGACTACCTGGCCAGCCGCGACGCCGACTGGATGGGCCGCGTCCACCGCTTCCTCGGGCTCACCGTCGGCAAGATCCTCAACGACATGCCGCCCGAGAAGCGCAAGCTCAGCTACCAGTGCGACATCACCTACGGCACGAACAACGAGTTCGGCTTCGACTACTTGCGCGACAACATGGCGTGGTCGCTCGACGACCTGGTCCAGCGCGGCCACCACTACGCCATCGTCGACGAGGTCGACTCCATCCTCATCGACGAGGCCCGCACGCCGCTGATCATCAGCGGACCCGCTGAAGAGAACCAGCGGTGGTACCTCGAGTTCGCGCGGATGGCTCCGCGCATGAAGCGCGACGTGCACTACGAGGTCGAGGAGGGCAAGCGCACCGTCGCGGTCACCGAGGAGGGCGTCGCCTTCGTCGAGGACCAACTGGGCATCGACAACCTCTACGAGGCGGCCAACACCCCGCTCGTCGGCTACCTCAACAACGCGCTCAAGGCCAAGGAGATCTTCAAGCGCGACCGTGACTACATCGTCGCCAACGGCGAGGTCATGATCGTC
Organism: Jatrophihabitans sp.; assembly: GCA_035695205.1. Classification (GTDB taxonomy): domain Bacteria; phylum Actinomycetota; class Actinomycetes; order Mycobacteriales; family Jatrophihabitantaceae; genus Jatrophihabitans. Next base: position 10,465 of record DASSEP010000091.1, read on the forward strand.
GACGAGTTCACCGGCCGCGTCCTGCAGGGCCGGCGTTACAACGAGGGCATGCACCAGGCCATCGAGGCCAAGGAAGGCGTGCAGATCCAGCAGGAGAACCAGACCCTCGCCACGATCACGCTGCAGAACTACTTCCGTCTCTACGACAAGCTCTCCGGGATGACCGGTACGGCCCAGACCGAGGCCGCCGAGCTGCACCAGATCTACAAGCTGGGCGTCGTCCCGATCCCGACCAACCGGCCGATGGTCCGCGCGGACGAGACCGACCTCATCTACAAGACCGAGGACGCGAAGTTCGCCGCGGTCATCGACGACATCGAGGAGCGGCACGAGAAGGGCCAGCCGGTGCTGGTCGGCACCGCGAGCGTGTCGAAGTCCGAGCGGCTGTCGTCGCTGCTGCTGCGCAAGGGCATCCCGCACGAGGTGCTCAACGCCAAGCAGCATGCGCGTGAGGCGGCGATCATCGCCAACGCTGGCCGCAAGGGGGCGGTCACGATCGCGACGAACATGGCCGGCCGCGGCACCGACATCATGCTCGGCGGCAACCCCGAGTTCACCGCCGACGCCGTGCTGCGCGAACGCGGGCTCTCGCCCGACGAGACGCCCGAGGAATACGAAGCCGCCTGGCCGGACGCGCTCGAGAAGGCCAAGACCGACGTCGCCAAGGAGCACGACGAGGTCATCGAGCTCGGCGGGCTCTACGTGCTCGGCACCGAGCGTCACGAGTCGCGGCGCATCGACAACCAACTGCGCGGCCGCTCCGGCCG
>DASSEP010000092.1:0-12354 GCA_035695205.1 Jatrophihabitans sp.
CGGGAACTCGGCCGGCCTGAACAAGGCGGTGAAGGCCTGGTACGCCAATGCCGACCAGATTGCAGAGTTCCTCTCTGCGGCCAATCCGAAGAGCTGGCCGCTCTCGGCCACGAGGCCGATGATGCGGGAGCACATCACGCAAACCATCACCTATTCGGTCGATCTGCTCAAGGGCCACTACGCGCGGGCCATCGTTGACTACGGCAAGGCCGAGAACCACATGGCGATGATGGCCGACATGCTCAGCAGAGGAATCGTGGCGCAGTTCCCGGGCCGGTTCTCCGGCTGAGCGGTGCAGATGACGGCCCGGTCCCGCATAACCCGGCGGGCCGGGCAGTCATTTCGGCTTAGTACGGCGCGATCAACTTCGGGCGGCGCGCTCGTTGACTGGGCCGACGTTCGCCGGTAAGAGCGTTTTCGGACGGCCGATGTCTCTGTTTACCGCGTCCCGGCATTTGGCTCGCGGCCACGGTGGGGCTCCCGAAATCGGGATCTGGGGCGTTGGCCCCTTCCGCTCGCTCGGGCTGTGTCGTGCGCTAGACGGTATTTCGCTTCCGGATTGCCCGGCGCTGAGCTCATGCCAGGGCGATGATCGGCCGAGGAGAGCGCATGAGACGAGTCGTCCGAACGTTGAGTGTTGTCGCGGTGGTGGCCGCTGCGCTGGTGGCGCCGGCCGCGGTTGCCGCCGGTACGGGGGCACGTGGGCATGGGGCGACGCTGGCGCAGTCCTTTCGTGCCGCGGGGTTTCGGGTCCGGCCTGGCTATCCGTTGGTGTACTCGCTGCATCCGTCTCGGACGTGTCGCCGTTACACCTACCCGGCGTTGCATACGTGCATTGGGGCCAACCCTGCCGCGCCGTACGTGATCGCGGCGGTGAAGGCGTGGCCCGGAGAATACGTGGAGAAACCGGTCCATGACGCGTTCGGCCCGGTACGGCGTGGGTACGAGCCGACGTATCGGCTGCACCGGCGCGAGGCGATCGTGTTCTACGGCAAGATGCCTCCGCCGGGTCGCTACATGGGCATCCAGACGTGGCAGTGGAGCCAGCCCGGGCATTGGACCCACGCGGACGTCCGCCGCGTGGCGCACCTGCCGAACCTGCCGTTCCCGCTGCACCTGCTGTTCAGCACCATGCCGCCCGGCGATCCGAACGCGGGTCGGGTGTTCAGCTTCTCGGCTCTCGGTGATCCGGTGAACAACGTCGTGATGCAGCGGCGCTCCGGCTCGCCCTTCAATAAGCAGCGGTACTTCATCGTCACGGCGAGCGCGGCCGCCAATAAGGCCGTGCGCCGAGTGCTGCACGCACGCGGAGTTCCGAACAACCGGATCTTCACCGAGCAGATCCCGAGCCACGACACCAGCGGCCGCATCGGACCGCTCGGAATGGGCAAGAGCGCCATCGACTTCACCACCTGGTTCCGCTACGCCGTACCCAACCCGGCCGACGCGGACGCCGCCCAGCAATGGCGACGCGACCCTCCGATCAAGGTGCTCAGAGTGCGCGCCCCGGCACAGGGACCGGTGCGCCGTTACGGTGCGCTGCACTTCGACAAGACCAGAGCGCACAGCGAGGCCTCCCTAGCCTCGGACCAGCAACGCCTGATCCAGGCCGTGTGCCACCGCGTGCAGAAGACCGCGCACCTGCGCGGCACGGAATGCACCCGGCCGCTGCCCAGCTCCGCCTTCATGGTCGATTTCCTGCGCGACTACGGGTGGGACGGGCCGTACTGCCGCCGCCACCACGCCTACTGCGACGGCGACAACCCGGACACCGCCTTCTTCTACGGCCAACCCGGTCCGCTGGACGCCGGGCAGGTGTACGCCGTGGTCGACACCCTCGCCACCCAAACCCACAACGCGACCTATGTCGGGTTGTCCGCCCACAACGCGGCGACCTTCTACGCGCCGCTCAACTTCCTCGACACCCAACTGAAAGGTTCCGCACGTAGCTACGCCAACACCGTCGGCCACACCGGCAAGTTCTTCGTGCACTACTTCACCCGGCATTGCGTCACGCTCAAACACGTGCGCGGCGCCGTGCCCAACTGCACCTCGATCAGCAACGCCGTCATCCCGAGACACAACGCTCCCAACGCGTTCGGTGACCCGGCACTTCGCGGCCACATACAACTAGGCATCCGCGACTACATCGTCCCCGGCACCGAACGTGGACCCGACACCGCAAAGATGCTTACGCCGGTGATTCTCACCTTCACCAAGCGATGAGGGGCCCCGCCCGGTCCTCGTTCCCGCCGCTGACCCGCGCGGCCATCCATGCGCGGGAGGCCGTCACTGTTCGGGCGGCCGTGCGCGTTTCTGCGCGATGCGGTGTAGCCGTCACAGCATCTCGCTTCAACTCCCGCAAGCCGGATCAGGCGCCACAGGCGTGGTGGGAGGTTCGTGTAGGTGAGCCGGCGGCCTCGAGCGTCGGCGGCACGGCGCGCGGCGAGTAGCGCGTTGAGGCCGACGACAGCGCAGAAGGTGACCGGGACAGATCGACCCGGAGGCCGTCACCCTGGGCGCGGGCGCCCTGACAGGCTCCATCGCAGCTCTTCGAGAGGTTGTGGAGCCGCGTGGTGCCCCCGGCAGGATTCGAACCTGCGCTCCCGCCTCCGGAGGGCGGTGCTCTATCCCCTGAGCTACGGGGGCGAAACCTGCGCAAGCCTAGCAGCGCCGCCCGGCCCAGTCCGGGGCGCATGACGGTTACGGGACGCTACCGGGCATCGGGGCCGGCGGCCTGTGGCGACGGCGGCCAGCGCAGTTCCTCGGATCCGCGCCGGGAGCGGCTGACCTGTGGGCCAGTTCCGTCGACCACCCGCCCGATGGCTGACATGGTCGCCACCTCCCAGTGCTCGGGGACCCCGAACTCCGCTACCAGCGCCTCGCGGTCGAAGGCACGGAACTGCCGCACGGACAGCCCGAGATGGCCAGCTTGGAAGCTCATGTGTGCCACGGCCTGCCCGAGGTCGTAGAGCGAGAACTCCGAGTAGTCCCAGTCGGTGCCCTCGACGTACCGGTGCGCGAGATTGGCGATCAGCACGCTGGCAGTCGTTGCCCACCGCGCCGAGCTGCCGGCGAGGTGCGGCACGAGGCGGCGGTGGGCGTCGTCGCCGCGGCGGGCGACCAGGAACGCCCACGGCTGGGAGTTGCCTGCCGACGGCGCCCACCGCGCCGCCTCGAGAATCGACTCCAGATCGCCGCCGCCGATCTCGTGCGAGGCGTCGAACATCGTCGGGCTCCATCGCGCGGCGAGCAGCGGGTGCAGCGGTGTGACGGTCACCTGCCGATCATCTCCTGCGGGTCAGACACCGCGGGGAAGCCAGCGGCTGCCGATCGCGACCGCTGCGGAGGCCAGCACCTGTACGCCGAGCACGACCAGCGCCGCGGCGAGCGTGCCGAGCGAACCAGGGGCCGCCAGGCTGACGAACAGCGTTCCCAGCGTGGCCACGCCGACGGCAAGAGAGACCTGCTGCGTTGTCGTGAGCACGCCGCTGCCGGCGCCCGCGGAGCGGATCGGCACCTCGGCGAGCACGACGCGGAACAGCGACGGCATCACCAAACCCTGCCCCGCGCCCATGACGGTCAGGGCCGGCGCCAATTGCCAGATCGCCACGTGCGGCCAGGTCGCCCCCAGCGTCAGCGCGAGACCGGCGATCCCGACGCCTTGCAGCAGCGCACCGGTCGTGATGACGTCCCGTCCGAAGGCCGCGATCAGGCGCGGCATCGCCAGCGAGGCGAGCAGGAACGCGATCGCCATCGGCGCGAGTGCCAGCCCGCTGACCGCGGCCCCGAAGTGCAGCGATTCCTGCATCACGAGCGCGAACACGAACATGAACGCGCCGAAGCCGGCGAAGAACGGCACCGCGAGCAGCAGCCCGCGCCGCATGCTGTGGTGCGCGACCAGCGACGGCGGCACGAGCGGCTCCCGGCCGCTGCGCTCGATCCGGCGCTCCACCGCGACGAACGCGCCGGCCGCGAACGGCAGGGCGCCGAGCAACACCGCAGACCACCACGGCCAGCCGAGGGCACGCCCTTCGGTGAGCGGCAGCAGGACGGCGACCAGCGTCGCAGCCAGCAGCAGCGCCCCTGCACCGTCCGGACGAGCCGGGCGCGGCGAGCGCGTCTCGGGCATCTGCCGGCTCGCGAACCACAGGCCGACCATGCCGATCGGTACGTTGACCAGGAAGATCGGCCGCCAGCCGGTGCCTGCGATGTTCGCCGAGACCAACGCGCCGCCGAGCACCTGTCCGGTGACCGCGGCGATGCCGCCGGTTGCGCCGAACCAGCCGAGCGCGCGAGCGCGTGAGGTGGCATCGCCGGTCGCCTGGATCGTCGACAGCACCTGCGGCACCATCGCCGCGGCCGCGGCGCCCTGGACGATCCGCGCCGCGACGAGCAGGCCCGCGGTCGGGGCGATGCCGCACAGCAGCGAGGCAAGAGTGAACGCCGCCATACCGGTGAGGAACATCCGCCGCCGTCCCCACCGGTCGCCGAGCCGGCCGCCCACCACGAGCAGCACCGCATAGGCAGTCGCGTATCCCGACACGACCAGTTCGAGTATCGCGGTGCTCGCATGCAGGTCGCGGGCCATCGTCGGCAGCGCCACGTTCACGATGAAGAAGTCGACGATCGGCAGCATCGTGCCCAGCAGCACCGTGGCCAGCCCCGCCGGTGACAGTGCGGGCCCGGCGACCGGGCCGGCCGCCGGCGGCCGCTCGACGTCAACGGTCGGGCTCAGCGGACGGGGGAGGGCGGGGGCGTCGGTTGTCATGACGCCCACCTTCATGCCGGTCGTAGGCTGGTAGCCAGAGCGTGGTTATCCGGGTACTGGCAGCACCTGGCACCGGCATTGCGGAGCCGTCATCCTGTAACCGTGACGACGACGCAGCCTGCTCCGTTCGCGGTGGCCACCCGTCCCTCCGCAGCCCGACGCCCGACGCTCACCGCCGCCGAGTCGCGCCGCCGCGAGCTCGCGGCCTTCCTGCGCAGCCGCAGGGAGCGCATCGCGCCGCAGCAGGTGGGTCTGCCGCCGGGCGGGCGGCGCCGCACTCCCGGGTTGCGCCGCGAAGAGGTCGCGCAGCTCGCCGGGGTGGGGGTCACCTGGTACACGTGGCTCGAGCAGGGCCGCGACATCCATGTCTCCGAGCAGGTGCTCGAAGCCATCAGCCGCACCCTGCTGCTCGATCCGCACGAGCGCTCGCACCTGTTCACCCTCGCCGGGTCTGCGCTGCCGGCGTCCGTGCGTGCCGAGTCCGACGCGGTCAGCCCGACCACCCGGGCCCTGCTCGACCAGCTCGAGCCGTTCCCGGCGTGCGTGACCAACGGCCGGTTCGACCTGCTCGCATACAACCGGGCATACATGCACGTCGCCGGCGACCTCGACGCGCTGCCGTTCGAGGACCGGAACTCCATGTGGCTGTGCTTCACGCATCCCAGTCGGCGCACGATGCTGCTCGACCGCGACGAGGCGCTGCGGCGCATGGTCGGCCAGTACCGCGCGGCGATGGCCGAATACGTCGGCGATCCCTCGTGGAAGTGCCTCGTCAAGCGCTTGACCGAACGCTCGGCGGAGTTCCGTGAGCTCTGGGACCGCCACGACGTCATCGAGCCGGAGAATTCACGCAAGCGCTACCTGCACCCCGACGTCGGACTGCTGCAGTTCACCTACACCAACCTGTGGCTCTCGCCGCGCATGAACGTGCGGTTGGTCGCCTACCTTCCGGCGAACGACGAGACCGGTGCGGCGATGGAGCAACTGCGCGACGTCGTGCCGTACCCGCTCGCCTGACACCCCAGCCCGGCAGTTGTCCGCGCTCGCGCGCGCTGCAGCGACACGAGCCGCGGACAACTCGGGGAGTGGGGAGGGACGTGACCGCTGCTCAGGACGGCGCAGGCAGCGGGGCACCGCCGAGCTTGCGCAGTAGCTGCTCCATCTCGATGATCTCGGCGGTCTGCGAGTTGATCATCGCCTGGGCGAGATTCCGCACATACGGCACTCGGGCGTGCTCGACGGCGTAGCGCGCCATCGGCAACCCGCCCTGGTGATGGCGGATCATCAGCTGCAGGAACAGCACGTCCAATGCCTTGCCGTGTAACGATTCGAGCCGGTCGAGCTGCGCGGGCGTGGCCATGCCGGGCATCAGCGCCGTGGGTCCGAGACCCATTCCCGGCCCCATCCACGCCATCTCGTTCGGCGAGTTGCGGCCCAAACCCCACCCGTCGAGCCAGCCCTGCATCTCGCCCATCTGGAAGTTCTGCGAGGTCTCGATGTCGTAGGCGAGGATGCGCAACTGGGGACTCGAGGTGTAGTCGCGCTCGTAGTTGGCCATCGTGACGGCCTGCTGGTGATGCGTGGACATGTCCCGCGCGAAACCGATGTCGACCGCGCTCGGCCGCGACGCCGTCGCCGTGTCGGCGGTCGAGCCGCCGCGCACCAGCCAGCCCACGGTCGCGGCGACAACCAACACGGCGACGAGGATGACCGCGTACAGCGCCCGGCGCAGTGCGACCGGCCCGCCGTCGTCCGGGTCGTCGGGGTCCGGGTCGTCGGGGTCGGGAAAGTCCGGTTCGCCCATCACCGACCCATGACGTTGCCCTGCGCACCGGCAGCGGGTTGCCACAGCGGGTGGCCGAACGTGCTCGGGTGCTGCTTGAAGCTCGGCTGCGAGCAGGTGGCGCCGTACTCAGGCGTCGTCTGCTGGTTGTACTTAAGCAACGAGATGAACTGCTGGATACGCGGGTCGGAGGCCTTGTTGACGAACAGCTGGTAGCCCCACGCCTGCAGGGAGATCGGGGTCTTGAGCCCGGGGTAGGGCGACATCGCCATCCGGTCGACGCCGGAGACGTACTTCTCCAGCTGCGGCAGCTCGCTCTTGGGCAGTGTCCGCGGGTTGTAGGTGATCCAGATCGCGCCGTGCTCGAGCATGTGCACCGCGTTCTCGTTGGCGATGGCTTTCGGGTACACGGTGCCGGTGCAGTCGGCCCAATACTGGCTGTGGTTGCCGCCGACCGGCGGGGACGAGTCGTAATGGATGACGCCCGGCACGTGGGTGTGCTGCGCCTCCACCCGGTACGTGAGCCCCTTGATCGACTTGGCCGCGGCGAGTTCTGGCTGACGGTAGGGATCGGCCGGGTCGACGCTCTGCCCGCCGACCGTGTTGTGCAGCGCGGCCGCCTTGGCGGTGGGGGAGTTGCTCGAGTTCCCCCTGGTGAAGACGACGATCAGCACGACGGCAACGGCGAAGGCGACGACGGCAGCGGTGGTGGCGATCAGTCCCCACGGCGTCTGCCGCTGGTTGACGATCGACTTGCCCTTCTTCTTCGGCCGCGCCGGGGGACGGCCGGCCGGTCCGCCGCCCGGGCGCGCGCTCGAGCCGGCCTTGCCGGTCTTGCTCGACGACGGCGGACGGTTGGACGCGGGTGTCTTGCGCTGGGCCATGGCCTGCCTTCTGGTCTACTAGCCCGACATCGGCCCGGTGCCGACCGGCACCGGACGGGCTGCGTTCGGGCCCGAGTCTAGGTCGTGTCGCCTTATGCGAGCGCTGTGGAACGTCGCGCTTTCCCCTGTGCGACCGCCCGCGACCGGCGGTAATCGGCCTGCTCGCTGCCACTACGATCGAACGGTGACTCCCGCCGAACTCGCCGCGCTGGTACGCGACTGCGTCGGGGCTGCCGTTGCTGCCGGCGATCTCAGCGTTGCCGTGCCCGGCGAGGTCGTCGTCGAGCGGCCGAAGAAGCCCGAACACGGCGACTACTCCACCAACGTTGCGTTGCGACTCGCCAAGCCAGCCGGCCGGCCGGCGCGGGAGGTCGCCGAGTTCCTGGCTGCGCGGCTGCGCGACGCCGACGGGATCGCGGGCGCCGAGGTCGCCGGGCCGGGATTTCTGAACATCACCCTCGCCGCCGACTCGCTCGGTTCGTTGGCGCGCGTAATCGTCGAGGCCGGCGACGGGTACGGCCGGTCGCGAGAGCTTGCCGGTGCCCGGATCAACCTGGAATTCGTCTCCGCGAACCCCACCGGTCCGGTACATCTCGGCCACACCCGGTGGGCGGCGCTGGGGGACAGCCTGCACCGGCTTCTCGAGGCCGCCGGCGCCGACGTCGCCGCCGAGCACTACGTGAACGACTTCGGCTCGCAGATGGACAAGTTCGCCGCCTCGCTGTACGCGGCCGCTCAGGGCCGTCCGGTGCCCGAGGACGGCTATCACGGCGACTACATCGCCGACGTCGCGAAGCAGGTCGTCGATCTGCAGCCCGGCATCCTCGAGCTGCCGGAGGCCGAGGCGCTGGAGCTGTTCAAGGCTGCGGGCGAGGCGCAGATGCTGCAGCTGTTGCGCACCAGCCTCGAGCGGTTCCGGGTGAGCTTCGACGTCTGGTTCTCCGAGAGCTCCATGCACGACGAGGGCCGGGTCGACGCCGCGCTCGACCGGCTCCGTGAGCAGGGTCACGTCTACGACGCGGACGGCGCGGTTTGGCTGCGCACCACCGACTTCGGCGACGACAAGGACCGGGTGCTGGTCCGGAGCAACGGCGAGAAGACCTACTTCGCGGCCGACGCCGCCTATTACATCGACAAGCGCGGACGCGGCTTCGACAAGTGCGTGTACATGCTCGGCGCCGACCACCACGGCTACGTGGGGCGGCTGAAGGCGATCGTCGCGTGCGCGGGGGACGATCCCGAACAGACCATCGAGGTGCTGATCGGCCAGCTCGTCAAGCTGGTGCGCGGCGGCGAGGAGCTGCGGCTGTCGAAGCGCGCCGGCACGATCGTCACGCTCGATGAGTTCGTCGATCTCGTCGGCGTCGACGCCGGGCGATACTCCCTGGCACGGTGGTCGGCTGACACCCCGCTCACCCTCGACATCGCCGAGATCACCAAGCATTCGAACGACAACCCCGTGTACTACGTCCAGTACGCGCACGCCCGCACCTGCAACGCCAAGCGCAACGCGGCCGAGGTCGGCATCGGGCTGGATGTCTTCGAACCGGACCTGCTGACGAGCCCGTACGAGGCCGCGCTGCTGACCGCGCTCGGCGAGTTCCCGCGCATCGTCGCGACGGCGGCCGAGCTGCGGGCCCCGCATCGGGTTGCCCGCTACTTGGAGGACCTCGCCGCGGCCTACCACCGGTGGTACGACAACTGCCGGATCATCCCGCAGGGCGACGACGAGATCACTGCCGTCAACCGCACCCGCGCGTGGGTGAACGACGCGACCCGCATCGTGCTCGCGAACGGCCTGGGCCTGCTGGGCGTCAGCGCTCCGGAGCGGCTGTGAGGAAGCCGGTCTCATGAGTCGGGTCGCGCACCCGGCCGGCCCGCGGCACGGCGACGTGCTGCCCGATCAGCAGCGGCTCGCAGTCCCGGCCGAGCCGAACACGCTTGATCCCGCGATCTGGCCGATCACCGCAGCCCGCGTCGACGGCGAGTTGCAGCTGGGCGGCGTCGGGATCAGCGCTCTGGTCGCCGAGCACGGCACGCCCGCGGTGTTCCTCGACGAGGCCGACCTGCGCGCGCGGGCCCGGGCGTACACGACCGGCTTCCCGGGCATCGACGTCTACTACGCGGGCAAGGCATTCCTGTGTACGGAGCTCGCTCGGTGGGCCGCCGACGAGGGCCTGGGACTCGACGTGTGCACGGGCGGCGAACTCGCCGTCGCGCTCGCTGCCCACTTCCCGCCGCGACGGCTCGCGCTGCACGGCAACAACAAGGCGGTCGCCGAGCTGACGGCGGCGGTCGAGGCCGGAGTCGGTGCGGTCATCATCGACTCGTTCGACGAGATCCACCGCCTCGACGCGGTGGCCGCCGCCGCCGGTGTCCGCCAACGCGTGTTCGTGCGGGTGACGGTTGGTGTCGAGGCGCACACCCACGAGTTCATCGCGACGGCGCACGAGGACCAGAAGTTCGGTTTTTCGCTGCGCGACGGGTCGGCGGCGCGCGCGGTCGCTGCCGTCTTGGCGGCCCCCGCGCTCGAACTCGCGGGCCTGCACTCGCACATCGGCTCGCAGATCTTCGAGACCGCCGGGTTCGAGGTGGCCGCGCACCGCGTGGTCGGGTTCGCCGCGACGATTCGCGACGTGCACGGGCTGCAGATCGACGAGATCGACCTCGGCGGCGGATTCGGCATCGCCTACGTGCCCGGTGACGACCCGGAATCGCCGAAGCAGATCCTCGAGCGGCTGCACGGCATCGTCGAACTCGAATGCGCGTCGGTGGGGTTGCGAGTGCCCCGGTTGTCGGTCGAGCCGGGCCGGGCGATCGTGGGTCCGGCAGGCGTCACGGTCTACGAAGTGGGCACCGTCAAGGACGTCACCCTCGACGGTGGCGCGGTGCGCCGTTACGTGTCGGTCGACGGCGGCATGAGCGACAACATCCGCACCGCCCTCTACGACGCGGAGTACACGTGCGTGCTCGCCGGTCGCGAGTCGCCGGCGCCGCCGGTGCTGAGCCGTGTCGTCGGCAAGCACTGCGAGAGCGGCGATGTCGTCGTTCGTGACGCCTGGCTGCCCGGCGACATCCGGCCGGGAGACCTGCTCGCGCTGGCCGCCACCGGCGCCTACTGCCGGAGCATGGCGAGCAACTACAACCACGTGCCGCGCCCGCCGGTCGTCGCCGTGCGCGACGGCGGCAGCCGGGTGCTCGTGCGCCGCGAGACGATGGACGATCTGCTGCGGCTCGACATGGGCGTGGCGCCGTGACACGACCGCTGCGCGTGGCACTGCTCGGCTGCGGAGTGGTCGGTTCGCAGGTCGTCCGGTTGCTCGAGGAGCAGGCCGGCGATCTTGCGCAGCGCGTCGGCGCACCGTTGCAGCTCGTCGGCATCGCGGTGCGCCGTCCCGGTCGCCACCAGGACGTGCCGGCCGCGCTGCTCACCACCGACGCCGAGGCCCTGGTGGCCCGCGACGACGTCGACGTCGTCGTCGAGGTGATCGGCGGCATCGAACCCGCCCGCTCGCTGCTGTTGAGCGCGTTGCGCACCGGGAAGAGCGTCGTCAGCGCCAACAAGGCCCTGCTCGCCGAGGACGGCGCCACCCTGCACGACGCCGCCGCCAGGGCAGGGGTCGATCTCTACTACGAGGCCGCGGTCGCGGGCGCGATCCCGCTGTTGCGTCCGCTGCGCGAGTCGCTGGCCGGCGACCGGATCAACCGCGTGATCGGCATCGTCAACGGCACGACCAACTTCATCCTCTCGCGCATGGACGAGACGGGCGCGGGCTTCGACGACGCGCTCGCCGAGGCCACCGAGCTCGGCTACGCCGAGGCCGACCCGACTGCCGACGTCGACGGCTACGACGCCGCGGCGAAGGCAGCGATCCTGGCCGGGCTCGCCTTCCACACGCGGGTGACGATGTCCGACGTCTACCGCGAGGGCATCGGCGACGTCACCGCCGCCGACATGGCCGGCGCGAAGGCGATGAACTGCACGATCAAACTCCTGGCGATCTGCGAGCGCACGGTGGGCGCGGACGGGCGGGAGCGGGTGTGCGTGCGCGCCCACCCGGCGATGTTGCCCCGCTCGCATCCGCTCGCCGGCGTCGGTGACGCTTTCAACGCGGTGTTCGTCGAGGCCGAGGCGGCCGGCTCGCTGATGTTCTACGGCCGGGGAGCCGGCGGCCCGCCTACCGCGAGCGCGGTGCTCGGCGACCTCGTCGCGGTCGCCCGCAACCGGGTGAGCGGCAGCCGCGGTGCTGGCGAGAGCGCCTACGCCGACCTGCCGATCCAGCCGATGGGCGAGGCGTCCACCCGCTACCACGTCGCGCTCGATGTCGACGACCAGCCGGGTGTGCTCGCCGCCGTCGCGAACGCCTTCGCCGAAGAGGGCGTGAGCATCCAGACCGTGCGCCAGGAGGGCCGCGGCGACGCCGCGACCTTGGTGCTCGTCACCCACTCGGCGACCGACGCCGCGCTCAACCGGACGGTCGAGAAGCTCGCCGGCATGCCGTTCGTGGGGCGGCCGCCCGGCGTGATGCGTGTCGAGGGAATGCCGGGGGACTGACGTGCCGCTCACCCGCTGGCCCGGTGTGATCGAGGCCTACCGCGACCGGCTGCCGGCCGGGCCGAGTACCCCGGTGATCACCCTGTTCGAGGGCAACACGCCGCTGGTGCCGGCGCCGGTGCTGTCCGACCGCACCGGCTGCGACGTGTATCTCAAGGTCGAGGGCGCCAACCCGACCGGGTCGTTCAAGGACCGCGGCATGACGATGGCCATCTCCAAGGCTGCCGAGGAAGGCGCGAAGGCGGTCATCTGCGCGTCCACCGGCAACACCTCGGCCAGCGCCGCGGCGTACGCGGTGCGCGCCGGCATGACCTGCGCGGTGCTCGTGCCGCAGGGCAAGATCGCGCTCGGCAAGCTCGCC
>DASSEP010000093.1:0-39571 GCA_035695205.1 Jatrophihabitans sp.
AGGTACGTGCCGGTCAGCAGCAGGATGATGAACGAGTAGAGCGCGATCTCGCCCATCATGAAGGTCCAGTGGTCCGGGAAGACCTTGTTCAGCTGCTTGCGCAGCGGCCCGGCCATCTTGAGCCGCTCGTCGAACCACTGCGCGGCGCGGCCCTGCGGGGTCCGCGGCCGCGAGCTGGGCCGGCGGGTCTGCGTCGAGGTCATGGGCGCTCCCAGAAGCCGGGGCCGATGGGTTCCTGGTAGTCCTCACGCGCGTAGAAGTACTGCCGGCCGTCGGCGCCGAGGCGGACCTCGAGCGGCAGCTTGGGCAGGCTGCGCGTGGCGGGGCCGAACACCGGGGCGCAGTCGTGCAGCACCTCGAACTGCGACTGGTGGCACGGACACAGCAGCCGGGTCGTCTGCTGCTCGAACAGCGACGCCGGGCAGCCGGCGTGCGTGCAGATCTTGGAGAACGCGACGTACTCGGCGTTGCGCGACGGCCATCCGAAGCCGGCCTGCCCCTTGCGCGCCTGGACGTGCTGGCCCGGGCGCAGCCTGATCAGCAGCGTGGGCGAGGACGCGCTCGTGACGCCGTTGACGCCGTCGACCTCGCGGCGGACGCCGGGGAAGACGGTGGCGATGCCGCCGGGCTCGATGTCGTCGGGGCTGACCTGGCGCCAGTCATCGAAGACCAGCGGCACCTTGCCGTCGGACTCCGGGAAGTGCTTCTTGTCCGGGCGGTACAGCGTGTGGAACAGCTGGTCGCCGGGCTTCTTCAGCAGGCCGCCGACGAGCGCGACCAGCGGCACCGTGGCGAGGGCGCCGCCGGCGAGGCCAAGCGAACGCAGGATCATCGAGCGGCGCGGCAGGCCCGTGTCCTCCAGGCCCGTGACCAGCGTCGCCTCGGTCATCAGCTTGTCCTCTTCGGAGGACGGCTCGTCGTGACGGTCCTGGACGACCTCCTCCTCGGGCATCAGCCACTTGGCCCAGAGGACGAGACCGATCCCGAGGAACACCAGCATGATCGCCAGGCAGCCGCCGAGCGCCGGTGTGTAGAAGCGGAAGTTCTGCGGGGTGCCCGGCAGGTGCCACTGGTAGGGCATCGCCACGAACACGACGATGAAACCGACGCCGCCGAGCGCGGCGATCAAGAAAGCCAGCGCGACTGCCCGCTCGGCACGCTTCTCGGCACGCGAGCCGGGCACCGGGAACCGGCTGCGCCGGTGCACGATGTGGACGCCGTCGACCTCCGCGCCGGCCAGCATGGCCTCTTCGGCCGACATCTGCCGAAGCTCTTCGGGATCGGGCGCGCCGCTGCCCGAGGTGTTGGATTCGCTCATCGGACCTTCGCTCCGATCCACAGGATCGTGATCATCAGTGCGCCGACGCCGGCGACCCAGATGACGATGGCCTCGGACACCGGGCCGATCCGGTCGATGCCGTCGCCGCCGGGGTCGGCCGAGGCCTTCATCGTCTGGATGTAGGCGACGATCGCCTGCTTCTTGTCCGGGGTCAGCTGGTTGTTGTTGAACACCGGCATGTTCTCCGGCCCGGAGAGCATGGCCCCCCAGATCTGCTTGTCGGTCGCCTCGTTCAGCGACGGGGCGATCTTGCCGGCTGACAGCGGCGCACCCTTGCCGGTCGCGCCGTGGCAGGAGGCGCAGTTGAGGCGGAACAGCTCGCCGCCCTCGCCGAGGGTGCTGCTGTCACCGCGCAGGTGGGCCAGCGGGATCTGCGGACCGCCGCCGACGGACTCGACGTACGCGCCGAGCTGCTCGATCTGCTTCTCGGTGAACTTCGGCGGCTTGCCCGGCTCGTAGGCACCCTGGCCAGTGGCCGGCATGCGTCCGGTGCTCACCTGGAAGTAGACGGCCGCGCTGCCGACGCCGATCAGCGACGGGCCCTGACCGGTGACGCCGTCGAGGTTGGCGCCGTGGCAGGTGATGCAGCTGTTGTCGAACAGCTGGCGGCCCGCCGCGATGTCGGCGGCGCTCATCCCGGTGGCGTTGGCGCCGGACGAGCCGGCGAACGCCGCGTAGCCGGCGCCCATCGTGGCGAGCGCGCCGGCGAGCACGGCCGCGGCACCCAGCCGACGGCGCAGCCCGGCCCGCCGGCCGCGGGGCCGGGCGCTGCGGCCGCTGTCGGACTCGGCCGCCGCGTCGTCGGTGCCGGTGCCCGAGACCGACGGCTCGAAGCCGAGGTCGCCGTCGTCGACGTCGTCGTTCACGAAAGGCCCCTTCACTGTTTCTCGGATTGTGCGTCGCGGTCTTCCCGGCTGCCTACCTCAACGGATGAGGTAAATCACCGAGAACAACCCGATCCACACGACATCGACGAAGTGCCAGTAGTAGGACACGACGATGGCGGCGGTCGCTTGCGCCGGCGTGAACTTCCCGAGGGAGGTGCGGATGAGGAAGAAGATGAAGGCGAGCAGGCCGCCGATCACGTGCAGCCCGTGGAAACCCTCGGTCAGGAAGAACACGGACCCGTAGCCGGTGGCCGAGATCGTGTTGCCCTTGTGGATCTCCATCAGGAACTCGTTGCCCTGGCCGAGCACGAAGATCAGGCCCATGAAGAAGGTCAGCGTGAACCAGCGACGCAGCTTGTAGACGTCGCCCTTCTCCGCGGCGAACACGCCCCACTGGCAGGTGAAACTGGACGCGACCAGGATGATCGTGAACGGGGTCGCGTAGGCCAGGTCGGGAACGATCTTCTCGCCGTCGGGCAGCGTCATCGGCCAGTCGCCCGCGTGGACGGACCGGACCGTGAAGTACATGGCGAACAGTCCGGCGAAGAACATCAGCTCGCTGGAGAGCCAGACGATGGTGCCGACGCTGACGATGTTGGGCCGCGTGAGCGAGTGCACCTTGCTGGAATCGAAGCCGGGCGCAGTGGCGGTCGAGGTCACCCACGCATTATGTCCTGCCTCGGGGACGCTGCGGCGATGGGGGTCGGTGGCGTGCGGGGTCGTGCGAAGGCCGTGGACCGCCTGTGTGACAGCGGGTCCGGCGCCGATACGATCGGCACGTTTTCGACAGTGAGGGGCAATACATGAGTGGGCAGCGCACCCGCGCCGCGCAGAGGAGCAGCAGCGGTCCGCGCGCCGTTGCCGCCCCGGAAGCAGCGCCGCGATGACCGGCACCGCGCCCGAGCCGGTGACCGTGCTCGTCTACAGCAATTCCGCCGACGTCCGCGCCCAGGTTCGCACCGCTGTCGGCCGCCGTCCGGCACCCGACGTCGGCCGCATCGACTGGGTCGAATGCGCGACGAACGCCGACGTCGTGCGCGAACTGGACGAAGGCGGCGTCGATCTCGCCATCCTCGACGGCGAGGCGCAGCCCACCGGCGGCATGGGGCTCGCCCGCCAGTTCAAGTTCGAGATCGACGACTGCCCGCCGCTCGTGGTGCTCATCGCCCGCCGCCAGGACGGCTGGCTGGCCAGCTGGTCGCTGGCCGATGCCGTGATCAACACGCCGGTCGACCCGGTGGAGAGCGCCGGCGTCGTCGCCGAGCAGCTGCGTAGGCGGCGCAGCGGCATCCCCGTCGTCCGGTAGCGGCCGTGACCCGCCCAGTCGGCCGCAGCTGGCCGGCCCTGCTCACCTCGCTGACCGCGGGCCAGGCACTGACCGCCGACGACACGGCGTGGGCGATGAACGAGATCATGGCCGGCGACGCGACCCCGGCCCAGCTGGCCGCGTTCGCGGTGTTGCTGCGGGCCAAGGGGGAGAGCCCGGAGGAACTGGCCGGGCTCGTCCGGACCATGGTCGAGCGGGCCGCCCCGCTGTCGGTCGAGGGACGCTGTGTCGACGTCGTCGGCACCGGCGCCGACCGCGCGCACACGGTCAACATCTCCACGATGGCCGCGCTCGTCGCCGCCGGCGCGGGGTGCCGCGTCGTCAAGCACGGCAACCGGGCGGCCACCTCGTCGTGCGGGTCCGCGGACGTGCTCGAGGAACTCGGCGTGGTCATCGACCTGCCGCCCGCCGGCGTGGCGCGCACCGTGGCCGAGGTCGGCATCGGGTTCTGCTTCGCGCCGGTGTTCCACGCGGGGATGCGCCACGCCGGCGCGCCGCGACGCGAACTCGGCGTGCCGACCTTCTTCAACTTCCTGGGCCCCCTGACCAACCCGGCGCGGGTGTCGGCCGCGGCGGTCGGCTGTGCCGACCGGCGGATGGCGCCGGTGATGGCCGAGGTGCTGGCCCGCCGCGGTGACACCGCGCTGGTGTTCCGGGGCGACGACGGGCTGGACGAGCTGACCACGACCACCACCTCGTCGGTCTGGGTGGCCGCCGAGGGCAGGGTGACCGCGACGACCCTCGACCCGGCACGCTTCGGCATCGCAGCAGTGCCGCCCGAGGCGTTGCGCGGCGGCGACCGGGTTGCCAACGCCGAGGTGGTCCGCGAGGTGCTGGCCGGGCGTGGGGCCGGTGCCCGCGACGCCGTCCTGCTGAACGCAGCCGCCGCGATCGCCGCTCACGAGGGGCTGCCGGGCGTCGGCGCAGACCCCGACGCAGGCTCGGACGCGCTGGGCGCCGCGGTGGAGCGCGCCCTGGAGCGGGCGACGGTTGCCGTCGACAGCGGCGCGGCGGCCGACGTACTCGACCGGTGGATCGCCGCGAGCCGCGACGCGGCGTGAGGGCGCCGGGCCGGGCGCGGATAATGACGTCGTGAACCTCTCTTCCCGGCTGCCGCGGCTCGTTGTCGTCGCGTGGGCGGTGTCGGCTGCCGCGCTCGCCGCGTTGGGTGTGGCGGTCTGGCACTTCCTGCAGGGCAGCGGGTCGGAATCCGGCATGGGGCACATGCCGATGAACACCGCCTCCGCGCTGACCCGCGCGGGCGGACCCGTACCGCGCCAGCCGCTCATCGGCTCGGCGCTGGTCACGGCCTGGCAGCTGGACGCCGTCGCGCTGGCGGTCATCGTGCTCGCCGCCGCGCTGTATTTGACGGGTGTGGCCCTGGTCCCGGTCCGCTCGCCGGGCAGCCGCTGGCCGCTGCGCCGCACGCTCGTCTTCCTGGCCGGGCTGTTCGTCTGCGTGATCGCGACCAACGGCAGCATTGCCGTCTACGACCGGGTGCTGTTCAGCGCGCACATGCTCGGCCACCTGGCCCTGGTCATGGTCGCACCGGCGCTGATCATGTGGGGCCGGCCGCTGCGCCTTGCCCTCGACAGCGCCCCGCCGCGCCGGCGTGCGCGCCTGGAACGGCTGTTCACCGGCCGGGTCGTCTCGGTGCTGACGGCGCCGCCGGTGGCGCTGGCCACCTACACCGTCGTGATCGTGGGCAGCCACCTGACGGGGCTGATGGACACGATCATGCGCAACGAGTGGGCCGGTCAGCTCGAGCACCTCGTGTACCTCGTCGCGGGTTGCCAGTTCTTCGTCCTCATCGTCGGTGACGAGCCGATCCGCTGGCGGCTGGGCTCGCCCGCCCGCTGGCTGTTGCTCGCTCTCGCCATGGCGGTCGACACGTTCACCGGGATCGTGCTCATGCAGGGCGTGCGAGCGGTGCACCTGATGCCCTCGAGCCTGGACGTGAACGCGCTGTCGGACACCCGCACCGGCGGCGCGATCATGTGGTGCGGCGGCGACGCCATCATGCTGCTGATCATGGTGGCGCTGGTCGTCGAGTACCTGCGTCAGGTCGACGCCGCCGCCCCCGAGCAGGGATGGTTGGCCCAGGCCCGCGTGGCGCAGTTCGCCGAGCACACCGGCGCCTCCGACGACACCCAGGAGGCGATGGACGACGACGACTCCGCTCGCGTGGCGTACAACGAGTGGTTGAGGAAGCTCGCCTCGCGCGGCTAGCGGCGGCTAGTCGACGCCGATCGAGAACGTCGACTCGAGGTCGTGCCGGGAGTAGGCCCGGAACGCGATGTGGGTGTCGGTGTGCACGACGCCCGGCACTTTCGACAACCGGCCGGCGATGACCTCGGCGATGGCATCGAACTCACGCACCCGGACGACGGCGATCAGGTCGACGTCCCCGGCGACGGAGTAGACCTCGCTCACCCCCTCGAGGCCCGCGATCGCCTCGGCGACCTCCGGGATCTTGTCCGCTTCGACGGACACCATCACGATGGCAGTGATCACACCGAAGACCCTAGCGTCAGGAGGGTCACGCGGAGACCCGCGCCGGGCGGCTGACCACCGGCAACCGGCGCCGGTCGGCGAACGGGTCGGCGGCAAGGCGCGCGTCGGCCGTCGCGAGGTAGTGGCGCAACCGGCCCGCGCCGAAGGCCGGCATCGTCCATGGGGCGCTGGCGTCGACGAGGCGGGTGCCCGGCTCTTCGAGCCAACGCAGGATGCATTCCGTCTCCTCGGCGAGGGGCACGTGGTGCTCGTCGACGACGTCGGCGGTGGCCCGCAACGCCTCGACCACCGGCCACGGCGGGATTCCGCGCGGCGCGCAGCCGGCGGCGGCCAGGCGCCCGGCGCGCACGATCGACAGTTCCCAGCCGCCGTTGCCGTCGGGCCGCGCGGCGACGAGCTCGCCTATGGCGCGCACCGACGCGAGGCGTTGCATGCGCGCGCACGCGCGGACGACGCCGGCGATCCGGTCGCGGACCACCCCGGCCTGTTCGTACCGTTGAGTGTCGGACAGCGTGGCGAGCTTGCGCTCGAGCGGCTCGACGAGCGGGCGCACGTCGCCCGACCAGGCCGTGGCCACCAGCCCGACGAGCGCCGCGTACTGCGCAGGTGTCGTGCCGCCCTCGCACGGCGCGCCGCACCGGCCGATGCCGGCGAGCACGCACGCCGCGCGGACCATGCGGCGCACCGAGAGGCGGTCGCTGCACTGCCGCAGCGGCACCGCGTCGTGGATCGCGTCGCGCACGGCCTCGGCCTGCCGCTGGCTGCGCAGCGGCCCCAGGTAGGGGGCGCCGTCGTCGCGCACGTCACGCACGATCGACAGGCGTGGGAACGGCTCGACGGTGAGCTTGAGCCAGACGGACTTCTCGGGGAACTTCGAGCGCCGGTTGTACCGCGGCTTGTGCGCGGCGATGAGGCGCAACTCGCGGACCTGGGCCTCGAGGGCGTGCGCGCAGGGGATGGGGTCGACGCGCTCGGCGAGGCCCACCATCTCGCCCATGCGGCTGCGCGTCTCGCTCGCGACGAAGTACTGCCGGACGCGCGAGCGCAGGCTGCGGCTGGTGCCGACGTAGAGCGGCCGGCCCTGCGCGTCGCGGAAGATGTAGACACCCGGACCGGTGGGCAGGTGGTCGGCGAGGTGCCGCTTGCGGCGCTGTGCGTCGGACACCTGCGCGGTGAACGAGCGGAGCTCGGGCAGCGACTGCACGCCCAGCGCGCCCAGGCGCGCGATGAGCCCGTGCAGCACGTCGACCGTGGCCCGGGCGTCGTCCAGCGCCCGGTGGTTGGGCGTGGTGGCGGCCCGGAAGAAGGGCGCGAGGGT
This sequence comes from Jatrophihabitans sp., assembly GCA_035695205.1. Taxonomy (GTDB): domain Bacteria; phylum Actinomycetota; class Actinomycetes; order Mycobacteriales; family Jatrophihabitantaceae; genus Jatrophihabitans. The sequence continues at coordinate 7,386 of DASSEP010000093.1, forward strand.
CGCGAGCTTGCAGTTCGGCACCTCGTCGCGGGTGAGCACCCGCCGGGCCAGCACGGCGGTGTCGACCACGGTGAAGCCGGGCCACGCCACGGCCGACGCGGTGCACGCCGCCTTGAGGAAACCGATGTCGAACGGCGCGTTGTGCGCGACGAGCACGGCGCCGCGGGCGAATTCGAGGAATGCGGGCAGCACCCCGCCGATCGCCGGCGCGCCGGCCACCATCGCCTGCGTGATGCCGGTGAGCACGCTGACGTAGGGGTCGATCGCCCGGGCCGGGTCGACGAGCGTCTGGAACTCACCGAGCACCTCGCCCCCGCGGACCTTGACCGCCCCGATCTCGGTGATCGCGTCGGCCTGCGCCGAGCCGCCGGTGGTCTCGAGATCCACGACGACGAAGGTGGCCGAGCGCAGCGGCTCGCCGAGCTCGTCGAGGTTGTCGAGCCGGAGCTGCTCGTGCGCGGCGGTGGTCATGATTGGCCAAGCTAGGACGGGGGTCCGACGAAATCGCGCAGGCTCGCGGGCGCCCGGCCGTACCCTTCGACTCGTGGAGGCAGCCGACGCCGGCGAGGAGCGCGACACGGACGTGTCGCTGGTCGAGCCTGCCCGGGCGCAGCTGCTCACCCTCGCCGCCGACGTGCTCGGTCGGCTGCCGGCCGAGCAGGTGCCGGCCTCGTTGCGCGCCATCGCGCGCTTCGCGCCGGTCAAACGCACGCGCCTCGGCGGGGTGGCGATCGCCGCGGCGCTCGACGCCGACTCCGCCTTCCGGCAGAGCGTGGCGCAGGCCCTGGCCGACGCCGCGCCCGACCTCGCCGCGGCCGTCTGCGAGGGCGCATCGACCGCCGCCGCGGATCCGGTGGACGTGGCGCTGGTCGCCTACCTGCTGCGTCCCGACGGGTGGCAGGACATCGTTGCCGACGCGAACCGCCGGTGGTCCGACGAGCGCGACTCGCGCTCCGGCGCGGTCGATGAGCTCGAGCGGGTGCGTGGCGAGCTCGCCGAGATCCGTGCGCGAGTGCGCAGCGAGCCGGCCCGCGTCCGGGACGCGGTTGCGGCGGCCGTCGCCGACGCGAACCGCCAGGTCGGCGATCTGCAGAAGGCAATCCGGGACCGGACCCGGGAGCTCCGCGCCGCCGAGCGTGAGCGCGACGACGCCCGCGCCGATGCCGAGCAGGCACGCGCCGACGCCGAGCGCCGGCTCGCCACGGCCGAGGGCGAGCTGCGCCGGTTGCGGGCGCGCGTCGCCGACCTGGAGCGCGGTGCGGAAGCCGCCCGGCGCGACACCCGCGCGGGGCGGGAGATCGACGACGCCCGGATGTGGCTGCTGGTGGAGACCCTGGTTCAGGCGGCCAACGGCGTGCGGCGCGAGCTGTCGCTGCCGCCGCCGTCCGTGCGCCCCGGCGACACCGTGCAGACATCGACTGCGGAACCCGCCGGCCGGCGCGTTGCCGATCCGTCGGCTCTCGACCGGCTGCTGGGCCTGCCCAACGTCCACCTGATCATCGACGGCTACAACGTCACGAAGTCCGGTTACGGCGGGCTCTCGCTCGCCGACCAGCGCACCCGCCTGGTCACGGCCCTGGCCCCGCTCGCCGCGCAGTCGGGTGCCGAGATCACGGTCGCCTTCGACGGAGCGCAACGGCCGCCGGCCGCACCGGCCGCTCCGCGCGGCGTGCGGGTGTTGTTCAGCGCGGCGGGCGAGATCGCCGACGACCTCATCCGGCGGCTGGTCGCGGCCGAACCGTCCGGACGGCCGGTCGTGGTGGTGAGCAGCGACGCCGAGGTGGTCGCCGACACCGGCCGGGAGGGCGCCTGGACGGTGGCGTCGTCGATCCTGCTGGCCCGGCTCGGCTGACGCGGCGCCATCTGCGGCGGACCGAAACTGTCCGACCGGCCTCCTAGCGTGCGAACCCGCCGCACCGGCACGTTCCGCACCGACTCGAAGGAAGCCGCCATGCTGATCGACTGCGCCACCTGCATCGCACCCGAACACGCCTGCCGCGACTGCGTTGTGACGTTCCTGCTCGACTCGTCCGTCCGGCCCGGCGTCCGGACGCCGGAAGCGTCCCCCGGCGTCGAGCTGGACGACACCGAGCAGCAGGCTCTGGCGGAGCTGTCCGCCGCCGGCCTGGTGCCGCCGCTGCGGCTCGTCGCGGCGCCTGATGCGCCCGGAAACCGCAGAAGTATCGCCTGATGCGATGAAAAATCGACTTCATTGCCCACAGGGCCGACCCCCGCCGTTGCACCCGACTAGGGCAGGTCGTAACCTTTCCGAGACCTGATCGGTACCCCGACGGCCGCCAGGCCGCCGCCGAGCAGGTCCCGCCGAATTACGAATACCGTGGCTGACCCCTGCGCCCGTTCTGCCGGGCGTTTCGGGGCGCAGGCACGGTGGTGAACCGGGGACCCAACGCAGTTCCGGGGTGAATCGGGCTCGGTCGGCACCGGACGGTGCCGGTCCGCTCCCGTAGGGCGTCTTTCCCGTCCGAACCCGTCAGCTAACCCGGTAGGCGGTCGAGGGAAGAATGGAGATCTGCCGACCGTGGCGATCCGTCTCGCGCGTCGTGTAAGCCCCCTGCTCGTTCTCCTCGCACTCGGTTCGTCGGTGCTGCTGGCCTCCGGCCCGGCGTCTGCGATCCCCGCCGCGCCCGCCCCGGTGCAGGCCAAACCGAGCATCCAGGACGTCCAGAAGCGTTTGGGTGCACTGGCCATGCGCAACACCCAACTGGTCGAGAAGTTCGACCACGCCCGGGTTGTCGTGCAGCAGCGGCAGCACGGCGCCGCCGTGGCCCAACGTGCTGCCGACCGCGCCCAGGCGGTGTACCGCCGGGCGAACGTGGCCTTCACCAGCATGATCCAGGCGCAGTACGAGACCGGCCCGCTCGGTGCCGCCGGCGCCCTGCTCGACAGCGAGAGCGGCGGCAACTACCTCGCCCGGATGTCCACTCTCGACCTGCTCTCCACGCATGACGCCGATGTCGTCGCGCTGGTCTCGAAGGCCCGGCGCACCGCGATGGAGAAGCAGAACCAGGCCGAGGAGCTGCTCGCCGCCGCGGAGCGCGAGCGGAACTCGCTGGCCCACAAGCGCGCCGCCGTCGAGAAGCAGATCAACAAGTACAAGCGGCTGCTGGGCATGCTCACCGCGCAGCAGCGCGCCACCTACGACAGCCAACTGAGCCCGTCGGTCGCCGCGCCGGCGAACGTGCCCGGCGGCGTCACCGGAGCGGCCCGCACCGCCGTGCGCTTCGCGCTTGCCCAGGTCGGCAAGCCCTACGTGTTCGGCGCGGCCGGCCCGGACGCCTACGACTGCTCCGGGCTCACGATGGCGGCCTGGGCCGCGGCCGGGGTGAATCTGCCGCACTCGGCCGCCGACCAGTACAACTACGGCACGCACGTCTCCGAGGCCCAGCTCCAGCCCGGCGACCTGGTGTTCTTCTACCAGCCGATCGAGCACGTCACGATCTACATCGGCGACGGCATGATGGTCTCGGCGCCCACCGAGGGCGAGGACGTGCAGGTCGTGCCGCTGAGCTACTTCCAATCCGACTACGCGGGTGCAACCCGGCTCGGCTGAGCGATGCTGTCGTAGGTGATCGGACACTCCCGACCCGCACGAGCCGCCGCGGCCGGGATGCTCGTCGCGCTGCTCATCCTCGCCGGGTGTTCGGCATCCGCGTCGTCCGACTCGCCCCCCACGCGGGCCGAGATCGCGGCGCTGCTCGCCGGGCACGCCCGGGCGGTGCGCACCGGGGACCGGGCGGCGTTCCTGGCCGGGGTCGACGACGCGCCGGCCGCGCGCCGCTTCCGGCAAGCGCAGGCCGGCGCCTTCGCGAATCTCGCCAGGTTGCCGCTGACCCGCTGGTTCTACCGCCTCGGCCCCCGCGCGCAGGCTCCCGGCGCCCAAGCGGCCGCGCGCCGCCGCTACGGAGCCTCCGCGGTCATCTACCGGGTCCAGCTCTCCTACGCGCTGCGCGGCGCCGACCGCCGGCCGACCTCGCACCAGCTGTGGTGGACGTTCACGCGCAAGGACGGTCGGGTCGTCGCCGCCGACGACCGCGGGCTCGCCGCGGTCGGCGGGGCGAGCTGGCGCGGGCCGTGGGATTTCGGCCCGCTCGACGTGGTCCGCGGTTCCGCGGCACTGGTGCTGGGCCACCCCGGCGACGCGCCACTGCTGCAGAGTCTGGCCGGCACGGTCGACGCCGCGGTGCCTGCGGTGTCGGCCGTGTGGGGGACGGGCTGGGCCCGGTCGGTCGTGGTTCTCGTGCCGCGCAGCCCGGTGGAGCTGCAGGCGGATCTCGGCACCGCGGCTGACGTCGGCGAACCCGCCGCGAGCGTCGCCGCCGTGGCCGTCTCGGACGCCACCGACCCGGTCACCGGCGCGGTGCTCGGGCAGCGACTGGTCGTCGAGCCCGACCAGCTGCGCCGGCTGAGCCCGATCGGCAGGCAGATCGTGATCCGGCACGAGGTCACCCACATCGCCGACGCGGCGGCGACCAGCGGATCGACACCGCGCTGGCTCGCCGAAGGCTTCGCCGAGTACGTCGGCAACCTCGGCAGCGGGCAGCCGGTGCGCACGGCCGCCGCCGAACTGCGCGCCGCGGTCGAGCACGGCCGGGTGCCGCGACAGCTGCCCGGGCCGGCGGCCTTCGCCGCATCGGCGACCGCCGCGCAGGCCTACGCGCAGGCATGGCTGGCCTGTCGGCTGATCGCCGCGCGGGTCGGCGTCGCCGGGCTGGTGACCTTCTACCGGGCGGTCGGCGCCGCGGGCGGCACACCCCACGCCGCCGTGGCGAGGGCGGTGCGCCATGTGCTCGCCGAGTCGCTCGCCGCGTTCACCGCGCAGTGGCGCGGCTACCTCGTCCGGGAGCTCGGCGGCCGGGTCGGTTAGGGTTCGCGGGTGCCGCGGACGCTCGTCGTGACCAACGACTTCCCGCCCCGGCAGGGCGGCATCCAATCGTTCGTGCACCAGTTGCTGCTGCGCCAGCCGCCCGGCTCGGTGGCGGTCTACGCCTCCGACCACGCGGGTTCGGCCGACTTCGACGCCCGGCAGCCCTTCCCCGTCGTCCGGCATCCGACCGGGCTGCTGATCCCCACCCCCGCCGCGCGACGGCGGGTGCTGCGCGCGCTGCGCGAGTTCCAGGCCACCTCGGTCTGGTTCGGCGCGGCGGCGCCCCTCGCCCTGCTGGCGCCGTCCCTGCGCGCCGCGGGCGCGCGTCGCGTGGTGGCCACCACCCACGGCCACGAGGCGGGCTGGGCGATGCTGCCCGGCGCGCGGCAGGCGCTGCGCCGCATCGGCGACGGCTGCGACGTCGTCACGTACCTCGGCGAGTACTTCCGCCGCCGGCTCGCCGGGCCCCTCGGTGATCACCCGCGGCTCGTCCAGCTCACACCTGGAGTCGACGTCGAGGCGTTCCGGCCGGATGTGGACGGCTCCGCAGTCCGGGAACGCTACGGCCTGACCGACCGCCAGGTGATCGTCTGCGTCTCACGGCTGGTCAAACGCAAGGGGCAGGACGCGCTGGTCCGGGCACTTCCGCGGATTCGCGCGGCGGCATCCGACGCGGCGCTCCTGTTTGTGGGCTCCGGGCCCTACCGCGCCGAGCTGGAACGGCTGGCCGACGCGCAGGGAGTGCGCGAGCACGTGGTGTTCACCGGAGGCGTCGCAACCGCGGACCTGCCGTCCCACTACGCCGCGGGCGACGTGTTCGCCATGCCCTGCCGCACCAGGCGCGGCGGCATGGACGTCGAAGGCCTGGGCATCGTCTACCTGGAGGCGTCGGCCACCGGGCTGCCCGTCGTGGCCGGGAACTCCGGCGGCGCGCCGGACGCCGTGCGCGAGGGCGAGACGGGCTACGTGGTCGACGGCCGCAACGTGCCTGCCCTCGCCGATCGGCTGGTCGCCGTGCTGCGCGACGACACGCTGCGCGCCCGGCTCGGCACGGCCGGCCGAGCGTGGATCGAGAGCGCCTGGCGGTGGGAGGTCATGGCCGACCGGCTGGGCTGCCTGCTCGACGAGCGCAGCGGTCAGCGGTCGTAGAGGGCGGCGATCTGGTCGGCGTGCTCCTTGTGCACGACGTTGCGCTTGAGCTTCATCGAGGGCGTCACCTGGCCGCCGGCCTCGCTCCAGTCGACGGGCACGATCTCGAACTTGCGGATGCCCTCGGCCCGGCTGACCGCCTTGTTCGCGTCGTCGATCGCCTTCTGGATCTCGTCGCGCAGCTTCTCGTCGGCGGCGAGTTCCGTCAGCGGTGTGTCCACCGGCCTGCCGGCCTGCTGCAGCCAATCGGGCAGCGCCTCGGTGTCCAGTGTCACGAGCGCGGCGATGAACGGCTTCTGGTCGCCGACGACGAGGCACTGGCTCACCAGCCAGTGCGCGCGCACTCGGTCCTCGAGCACCGCCGGTGCGACGTTCTTGCCGCCGGCGGTCACGATCAGCTCCTTCTTGCGGCCCGTGATCCGAACGAAGCCGTCGTCGTCGATCTCGCCGATGTCGCCGCTGTGGAACCAGCCGTCGTCGGTGAGCGCCTCGGCCGTGGCCTGCGGGTTCTGCCAGTAGCCGCGGAACACGTGTGGCGCCTTGAACAGCAGTTCGCCGTCGTCGGCCACCCGGACCGTGGTGCCGCCGACCGGGCGGCCCACGGAGCCGACCTTGATGGCCTCCGGCCGGTTGATGGTGATCCCGGCGGTGGTCTCGGTCAGCCCGTAGCCCTCGTAGATGGTCACGCCGACGCCGCGGAAGAAGTGCCCGAGGCGTTCACCCAGCGGGGCTCCGCCCGAGACCGCCGCCGTGCAGTTGCCGCCGAGCGCGGCGCGCAACTTCGAGTAGACCAGGCGGTCGAAAACGGCGTGCTCCAGGCGCAGCCACGGTGACACGCGACCGGTGTCCGTGGCCCGGGAGTAGGAGATGGCGACGTGTTCGGCCAGGTCGAAGATCCGGCCCTTGCCCTCGCCGTGGGCACGCAGCTTCGCCGTGTTGTAGACCTTCTCGAAGACGCGCGGCACGGCGAGCACGAAGGTCGGTTTGAAGTCCGCCAGGTCCTGCAGCAGGTTCTTGACGTCCGAGCAGTGACCGAGCGTGCAGCCGCCTGCGAGCGCGCCGATCTCGATCGCCCGGCCGAACACGTGCGCGACCGGCAGGAACAGCAGCGTCGAGGTCTGCTCGTTGAAGAATTCCTCGAGCAGGTCCAGCAGCTCGACCGCCTCCACCACGAAGCAGCGGTGGGTCAGCTCGCAGCCCTTCGGCCGGCCGGTGGTGCCGGAGGTGTAGATGATCGACGCCAGATCGTCCAGGGTCACGGCCTCGCGGCGCGCGGTGATGTCGCTGTCGGGGACGTCGGCGCCCCCCTTCTTGAGGTCGTCCACCGCGCCCGCGTCGAACTGCCAGACGTGCGCGAGGTCGGGCACCTTGTCGCGCACCGACTCGACGACGGCGGTGTGCTCGCCGGTCTCGACGAACACCGCGCGCGCGCCGGAGTCGGACAGGATCCACTCGACCTGCTCGGCGCTCGAGGTCTCGTAGATGGGCACGACGACGGCGCCGGCGGCGAACAGCGCGAAGTCTGCGACCGTCCACTCGTAACGGGTCTTGCTCATCACGGCGACGCGGTCGCCGGGCTCGATGCCGGCGGCGACGAGACCCTTGCCGACGGCGGTCACCTCGTCGGCGAACTCCTTCGCGGTGACGTCGGTCCAGGTGCCCGAGACGCGGCGGCGGAGCGCGACGTGGTCGGGCCGCGTGGCCGCGTTGGCGAACACGAAGTCAGCGGTGTTGTTCTGCGTCCAGGCCGTGATCTTGCTGGCGACATGCAGCTCGTGCACTCGTCCCGCGTCCTTCCTCGTCGCGCACATCGTGGCGGTGGCCCGGCGGGCCGCGCGCCATTGCCGCCCCTTTTCCGGCGGCGCGGTCACCGTAACTCCTCGGTAACTTCCGCGCGAGGGCACTCCGACCGGACTCCTCCCGAGCCTGTGGTCCCGGACCCGCGCGCCGCGAACGGCGCGGGGCACTGGCATCCTTTTGCGGTGCCCGCGATCGACGTCATCGACTCGACCTGGGTGGGCGCGCCCCCCGCGGTGTTGGCCCGCGCCGTCGCCGATCCGGGCAACTGGCGGCGCTGGTGGCCGGGTCTCGAGCTCGCTGTCGACGAGCTGCGCGGCCGCAAGGGAGTGCGGTGGTCGGTGCGCTCTGTCGCCGAGTCGGGTGATATCGGTCTCACCGGTACCGCGGAGGTGTGGCTGGAGCCGGTGTGCGAGGGCTCGGTCGCGCACTTCTTCCTGCGGCTGGATCCCGCACCGGGCGCATTGCTGACGGCCGCCGGGCGCGACCGGGTCGCTCACCGGTACCGCTGCCTCGCCAAGTCCGCCTTCTGGGGCCTCGCCGACCAGCTCGACCCCGGGCGCATCGAACGGATGTGTGCCCGACCCGCCGGGTAGCCTGTGGTGCCATGCCCGACGAGTCGACCCAGTCGATCACGATCGACGCCGACCCGGGCGAAATCATGGCCGTCATCGCCGATTTCCCGAACTACCCGACCTGGGCGGGTTCGGTGAAGAGCGCGGAGGTCGTGGAGTGCGGTCCGGACGGCCGCGCCCGCCGGGTCGCGTTCACTCTGGACGCCGGCATCGTGCGTGACCGGTACGAGCTCGCGTACGTGTGGAACGGCGAGCACGCGGTCGAATGGCAGCTCACCGCCGGCGAGATGATGCGTTCCCAGCACGGCTGCTACTTGCTGCGCGCCGAGGGCCCCGGCCGCACCCACGTCACCTACACGCTGTCGGTCGAGCTGGTCATCCCCATGCTCGGCCTGCTCAAGCGCAAGGCCGAGCGCGTGGTCATGGACACCGCGTTGAAGGAGCTCAAGAAGCGCGTCGAGACGTTGAGGGTCTGAGGCGGCCGCGCATGCGCATCCTCCTGTTCACCGGCAAGGGCGGGGTCGGCAAGACGACCACCGCCGCGGCGACCGCGCTCCGGCTGGCCGACCGCGGGGTGAAGACACTGCTGCTGTCCACCGACACCGCGCATTCGCTCGCCGACGCGCTGGACGTCGCGCTCGGCGACGAACCCACCGAGGTCGCGCCCGGGCTGTCGGCCGTGCAGATCGACACGCAGGGGCGCTTCGAGGCGGCCTGGCGCGACGTGCAGTCGTTCCTGCTCGACATGCTCGCCGCCGGCGGCGTCGATCCGATCACCGCCGACGAGCTCACCGTCCTGCCCGGCGTAGAGGAAGTGCTCGCCCTGCTCGCGGTGCGTGAGCTCGCGGCGAGCGGCGACTGGGACACCCTCGTGGTCGACTGCGCGCCGACCGCCGAGACGCTGCGGCTGCTCGCCCTGCCGGAGGCGCTCAGCTGGTACCTGGAGCGGGCTTTTCCGCTGCAGCGGCGGATCGCCCGCGGCGTGCGTCCTCTCGCCGCACTGCTGGGCCGGAGCGAGGCGATCCCGCCCGACGGGCTGTTCGCCGCGCTGCTGCGGCTCAGCGACGAGCTCGCCGCGGTGCGCGAGCTGCTCGGCGACCCGGCCGTGACCTCGGTGCGGCTCGTGCTCACCCCGGAGGCGGTCGTCGCGGCCGAGGCGCGGCGCACCTTCACCGCGCTGGCGTTGTACGGCTACGCGGTGGATCTCGTCGTGGCCAACCGGGTCTTCCCGGAGGGCGGTGACGAGTGGCGGGCCGGCTGGGCGCGCGCGCAACGCACGCAGCTGAGTGCGATCCGCGACTCGTTCGCCGGCGTGCCCGTCAGCCAGCTCGGCTACCGGCCGGCCGAACCCGTGGGGATGGACGCGCTGCGCGAGATCGCCGACGAGCTCTACGGCGCGGCGCCCGGTGCGGACCCGGCCGCCACCTCACCCGCTGCCGAGCTGATCGGCGTCGAGCGCGACGGCGCGCACTTCGTGCTGCGCATGCCGTTGCCGCTCGCCGAGCGGGCCGGGGTCGACGCGGCCCGTGCCGGTGACGACCTCGTGGTGACGGTCGGCGGGCACCGCCGGGTGCTGACCCTGCCGAGCGTCCTGCGCCGCTGCACGGTGGTCGGCGGCGACTTCGACGGCCGGACCCTGCGGGTCCGCTTCGAACCGGACCCGCAGCTGTGGCCCGGGTCGGCGTCCCCGCCGGCGCCGGGACGTCGGCCTCGCCCGGGTCCGGGCCGGAACCCGGAGCGAGCCGATGGCTGACCAGCCCGGCGGAAGCGGCCCGCTCGGCGAGGAGACCCGACGGTTGCTGGCCGCCGTCCAGGAGTGGGCACAGCGGACCATGCCCGCCCCGCCGTCCGGCCACCCCGGCCCCGAGTGCCAGTGGTGCCCGCTGTGCCAGTTCGCCAGCATCCTGCGCGGCGAACACCCCGAGCTCGCCGAGCGGGTCGCCGAGGCGGGCGCCGCGCTCGCTGCGGCGGTGAAGGCCCTCAGCGAGGCAGCAACGCAGTTCCCGAACTCCGCCGGCGGGCCGCGCAGCGCCGCGCCGGGCCGCGACGCCGGCCCGACCCGCCCCGCCCCGCGCGTCCAGCACATCCGGCTCGACGAGCCCGGCTCGACGGACGGGGCCTGAAACCAGGTATGAGTCTGGCGATCGGTGTCGACATCGGCGGCACGAAGGTGGCGGCCGGCGTCGTCGGCGAGCGCGGGGAGATCCTCGACCGCGAACGCCGCGACACCCCCGGTAGCGACATCGCGCGCACCGAGGCGACCATCGTCGAAGTCGTCGACGCGCTCGCGAGCCGCCACCCGGTCGAAACGGTGGGCATCGGCGCGGCGGGATGGATCGCGGGCGACCACGCCACCGTCTTGTTCTCCCCGCACCTCGCCTGGCGCGACGAGCCGCTTCGGAACGCGCTCGCCGGCCGGATCCGGCAGCCCGTGCTCGTCGAGAACGACGCCAACGCCGCGGCCTGGGCCGAGTACCGGTTCGGGGCGGCCCGCGACGAGCCGGTCGTGGTCTGCGTGACCCTCGGCACCGGCATCGGCGGCGGCCTGGTGTCCGGCGGCGCGGTCTACCACGGCGCATTCGGGGTGGCCGGCGAGTTCGGGCACATGACGGTCGTGCCGGAGGGCCGACGCTGCGCCTGCGGCAACCAGGGCTGCTGGGAGATGTACGCCTCGGGCCGCGCCCTCGCCCGCGACGCCCGGGAACTGGCGCGCGAGTCGCCGCTCGCCGCTGCCCGCATGGTCGAGCTCGCGGGCGGGGTGGATTCGCTCACCGGGCCGGTCGTCACCCGCGCCGCCGCGGCGGGCGACCCGGCCGCGCAGTCGATCTGCACGACCATGGGCCGCTGGCTGGGGCGGGGGCTGGCCAGCCTCGCCGCGATCGTCGACCCGGCCGTTTTCGTCATCGGCGGGGGAGTCTCCGAGGTCGGGGAGCTGCTGCTGGGCCCCGCGCGGGACGAATTCGCCCACAGCCTGCCCGGCCGCGGCTTCCGCCCCCAGGCCCGCATCGCGGCCGCTGCCCTCGGCCCGGACGCCGGCCTGGTCGGGGCCGCCGACCTGGCGCGCCGCCACGTCGGCGCCCGTCGCTGATCACCGTGCGGCAGGATCAAAGCGTGCCCAGCATCCGCGTGCTCTCCGTCGACGCCCGCTCGTTGGCCCCCTCGGGTCCGGGCCGGACGATGCTCGTCACCGGCCCGGCGCCGGACGCCATGTGCGTGCACGGTGCGCCGCACCTGTTGCGGTGGCGCTCGCGGTGCGCGGCGCTGGCCCGGGAGGCGGGGCTCGTCGTCGTCGGCGGCGGGCGCACCGGCGGCGGCAACCTGCTGCTCTCATCGCTCGGGGTCGACGTCGTCGCCACCTCGGACACCCGGTTCCGCGGCTCGACGCTGCGGTCCCCGGCCGGTGCCGCGGTGGCCTTGTTGCGCCGCGGCGACAGCGCCCTCGTGCTCGCCGCGGCGCGGCTGGGCGCCGACCCGGACAAGCAGGTCGATCAGGTCCGCGAACTGGAAGGCGTGCTCGACAACGTCGCCGCGCACGCGGAGCCGGCCGGGATCGCCGACCCGCAACAGGTGCCGCGCGTGGTGAGCGTCGCCGGTTCCACGGTCGGCGAGGCCGCCGGCCGCCTGCTCGCGGATGCGCGCGCGGTGCTGCGCGGGCGGCTCTACGTCGACCGCGGCGTCGGCGTCGAGGAGCCGGCCGGGGACACGCCCGCGGATCCCGCGCCGGCCGACGCGCCCGTAGCGGCCCGGCTCGACCTGCCGCCCGCGGCGTCAGGCTAGATCGCCGCTCCGTCGTCGTCGTCATCGTCGTCGCGGCGCCGGTCGCGGATGCGGGTGAACAGGATCACCGCGCCGAGCAGCAGCCCGCCGACGCCCAGCACCAGGCTGAGCTCGCTCGCCAGACCGAAGCGGCCGCCGATGCCGAGCACCAGGATCGACACGGCCAGCACCGACATGGCGAAGATCGTCGGCGCGGCGAGCCGGGGCAGCGGCGGGGGCGGCGGCGGGACGTAGTGGTCCTCGTCGAGCCAGACCGGCTCCTCGACCGGCGGCCGGGCGAGGCGGGCGCGCCATTCGGCGTCCTCGCGGCGCAGGTCGCGCTCGGCCTCGCGGATCGCCGTGTGCGTGTCGACGTGCCAGTCGGCGATCAGCGCGCGGAACTCGGCATCGGTGTCCAGGCCGGCGAGCGGGTCGGGCTGGGCGCCGGGCTGGGCATCGGGCAGCTGCGGCTGGTCGCCGCCCAGCGCGCGCACCGCGGCGACGACGATGGTGCGGGCGTCGCCGCGTTCCTCCGACGCCACGAACAGACGCCGCTGGGACGCCGTCGCGCCCTCGCTCGATGCCGCCGCCGCGGGCACCAGGTAGGCAGCGATCCGGGCCCGGCCGAGCGCCGCGAGCAGGTGCCGGCCGACCTCGGCGTCGACGTCGGTCAGCGGCACGTAGGTCGCGGCGCGCAGCCCGTTGTCGACCCGCCCGGCGCTCGGCCCGGCGGGCTCGGGGAACTCCCGCGAGCTCACGGTGCGCCGCCGGAGACGTCACCCGGCCCGGAGTCGGCGGTGCCGGACGGATCCAGCGCCGAGCCGAGCAGCGAGTCGATGAACTCCACGCTGCCGGAGAAGATCGTGGGCGCGTCGTTGTCCAGCGTCGCGACGTGGTAGCTGTCCTCGAGCAGCACCTCGCGCACCGACGCGTTCACAGCACCCGCCTTGAGCAGTTGCGCCGACAGCGGGTCGACGACGTGGTCCTCGCGCGAGCGGAACATCAAAATCGGGGCGCGCACCTTGTCGAGGTCGGCCACGGTGACCTTCCACAGCCGGTACAGCGAGGCGAACGCGATCACCGGGGTGCGGTCGGCGGCCGGTTCCACGACCCCGGGCTTCTTGATGTCGCCGCCGATGGCCGGGCGCGACCGCACCGCCCACGAGATGTAGGGCGCGAGCCGCGCGTCGAGGCGCTTCGTCCCGAACGCCGGGTTGACCAGCACCAGCCCGGCCAGCCCGGTCGGGTGCTGCTCGGCGAGGCGGGTGACCAGCGTGCCGCCCATCGACAGCCCGCAGGCGAACACGGTCTCACAGCGCTCGGTCAGCTCGTGGTACGCCGCCTCGACGGCGCCGTACCAGTGCTGCCATCTCGTCCGGTTCGTCTCCTGCCAGGTGCCGCCGTGGCCGGGCAGCAGCGGCAGGCGCACCGTGTAGCCCGCCGCGGCGAGATGCTCGGCCCAGGGGCGCATGCTCGCCGGCGTCCCGGTGAACCCGTGACTGACCACCACGCCGACCGGGCCGCCGTCGGCGGCGTACGGCTGGGTGTCCGGGATTGCCTGCACGCGATCCTCCGTCGTGCTCGTTGGCTGCGGCCCCCATCATGCCTGTCCCCGCGGAGATCGGCGACCGCTACGTCCCGGCTGTGATCCGCCGTGCCGCCTTGGTGCGGCGGGCCCGGCAGCATTACTGTGCTTGTCGGGCGGGATCGTCGGGATTCCGGCACTTGTCGCGAGGAGGATCAGTGGGATTCTGGCTCGCCAAGTTCGTCTTCCTCGGCCCGTTCCTGCGGTTGCTGTGGCGGCCCTGGATCGAGGGCCGCGAGAACATCCCGGACGACCGGCCGGCGATTCTCGCCAGCAATCACCTGTCGTTCTGCGACTCGTTCTTCATGCCCCTGATGATGCCGCGCAAGGTCACGTTCCTCGCCAAGGCGGAGTACTTCACCACACCGGGCATCAAGGGCTTCTTCTCACGGATGTTCTTCTCCGGCGTCGGGCAGGTGCCGATCGACCGGTCCGACTCCGACGCCGCGCGAGCGGCGCTCAACACCGGTGTGCGGGTGCTTGCAGAGGGGCACAACAAGCTGCTCGGCATCTACCCGGAGGGCACCCGATCACCCGACGGGCGGCTGTACCGCGGCAAGACCGGCGTGGCGCGGCTCGCCCTCGCGTCCGGGGCCGTGGTGATCCCGTGCGCGATGGTCAACACCGACATCATCCAGCCACCCGGCCGGCTGTTTCCGCGGCTGCGCCCGCGGCCCGGGGTGCGGGTCGGCAAGCCGCTGGACTTCTCCCGGTACGAGGGAATGGCCGGTGACCGGTTCGTCGAGCGGTCGATGACCGACGAGATCATGTACGAGCTCATGCAGTTGTCGGGGCAGGAGTACGTCGACCAATACGCCGCGAAGGTCAAGAAGGCGCAGGGCACCGACGTCGGTTTCGGCCGCCGCGAGCGCGAGGTCGCCGACGCCCGGGACGTCCGCGAACTCGGCGAGCGCCTACCGAGGACCAAGGCGTCCTGACGACGTGCGGTTCTTCTACGACTGCGAGTTCATCGAGGACGGCCGGACCATCGATCTGGTCTCCATAGCAGTCGTCGACGAGACCGGCCGGGAGTTCTACGCGGTGTCCACCGAGTTCGATCCGACCCGCGCGATCGACTGGGTGCGCCGCAACGTCCTCGACAAGCTGCCGGCGCCTGCCGATCCGGTATGGCGTTCGCTCGAGCGCATCCGTGCCGACCTGCTGGACTTCCTCAAAGCGCCCGGCGAACCGATCGAGCTGTGGGCGTGGATGGCCGCCTACGACCACGTGGCCCTGTGCCAGCTCTGGGGCGACATGCGGGCGCTGCCGCGGGTGATCCCGCGCTTCACCCACGAATTGCGGCAGCGGTGGGAGGACGCCGGCTGCCCGCCGCTGCCCCCAGCGCCTCCCGACCAGCACGACGCGCTCGCCGACGCCCGGCACAACCTCGCGCGGTGGCGGGCGCTGGCCGAGGTGTCCGCCGATCTCCGCTAGGGTCCTTCGAGCGTGTGCACGAAGGGGAACGGAGTACGCGAATGCGTATCGGTGTACTGACCGGCGGCGGTGACTGCCCCGGCCTGAACGCGGTGATCCGCGCCGTCGTCCGCAAGGGCATCGGCATGCACGGCCACGAGTTCGTGGGCTTCCGTGACGGCTGGCGCGGCACCATCGAGGGTGTCACCGTGCCGCTGGGCATCCCGGACGTGCGCGGCATCCTGCCCCGGGGCGGCACGATCCTCGGCTCGTCGCGCACGAACCCGTTCGCCATGGAGGGCGGCGTCGACCGCGTGGTCGAGAACCTCAACCGGCTGGGGGTCGACGCGCTGATCGCGATCGGCGGCGAGGACACGCTGGGCGTTGCCACGAAGCTGCACGAGCGCGGCGTGAACGTGGTCGGGGTGCCCAAGACGATCGACAACGATCTCAACGCCACCGATTACACGTTCGGCTTCGACACCGCGGTGAACATCGCCATGGAGGCGATCGACCGGCTGCACACTACCGCGGAGTCGCACCATCGCGCGCTGATCGTCGAGGTGATGGGGCGCCACGCCGGCTGGATCGCGCTGCACGCGGGCATGGCCGGTGGCGCCAACGTGATCCTCATCCCGGAGTTCCCGTTCTCACTGGAGCGAGTCTGCGCCTACGTCGAGAGCCGCTTCCAGGCTCACTACGCGCCGATCCTCGTCGTCGCCGAGGGAGCCACACCCGACGGCGGCGAGAACGCCGTCCTGGAAAAGGGTCTCGACGCGTTCGGCCACGTGCGCCTCGGCGGCATCGGCGAGTGGCTGGCCGGTGAGATCGAGAAGGCCACTGGCAAGGAGGCCCGCACCACAGTGCTCGGCCACATCCAGCGCGGGGGCACGCCCACCGCGTTCGACCGCATGCTCGCCACCCGCTTCGGGCTGCACGCCATTGACGCGGTGGTCGACCGCGACTGGGGCAAGATGGTCGCCCTGCGCGGGACCCAGATCGAGCGGGTACCGCTGTCCGCCGCGACCAGCGAGCTGAAGGTCGTGCAGCGCGAGCTGTACGCCGAGGCCGAGGTCTTCTTCGGCTAGGTTCGGCGCCGAACGGACGCGACCCGCGCCGGACGCGCTCGACCCCGCCTCTTACGCTTGAGAGGTGACTGCGCCGGTCGAGGACTTCGGGCTGGACGAGTGGCGCGCGCTGCCCGCGGCCCAGCAGCCGCACTGGCCGGACGAGGCCGCGCTGCGCCAGGCCGCACTCACCCTCGCCGGGATGCCGCCGCTCGTCGTCGCCTCGGAGGTCGACCAGCTGCGCGAGCGGCTGGCCGCGGTGGCCAAGGGCGAGGCGTTCCTGCTGCAGGGCGGTGACTGCGCCGAGACGTTCGCCACGAGTACACAGGCCGACATCGCCGCGAAGGTGCGGGTGCTGCTGCAGATGTCGGTCGTGCTCACCTACGGCGCGTCGATGCCCGTGGTCAAGCTCGGCCGCATCGCCGGGCAGTACGCCAAACCGCGGTCGTCGGACGTCGACGCCACCGGGCGGCAGTCGTACCGCGGCGACATGGTCAACGACCTCACCGGCGACCGCACACCCGACCCGGCGCGGATCCTGCGCGCCTACTCCACCGCGGCGTCCACGCTCAACCTGCTGCGGGCCTACGCGGGCGGCGGGCTGGCCGGGCTGGACCGGGTGCACGCCTGGAACACGGCGTTCGCCCGCACGACCGACACCGGCGCCCGCTACGAGAAGCTCGCCGCCGAGATCGACCGGGCGGTGCGGTTCATGCGCGCCTGCGGGGTGCACGACTCGACCCTCGACGGTGTCGAGCTGTACGCCTCGCACGAAGCGCTCATCCTCGAGTACGAGCGCGCCCTGACCCGCGTCGACGCCGGCCGGCCCTACGACCTGTCCGCGCATTTCGTGTGGGTAGGCGAGCGCACCCGGCAGATGGGCGGCGCGCACCTCGACTTCGTCTCGCGCATCGCCAATCCGATCGGCGTCAAGCTCGGGCCGTCCACCACTCCCGAGTTCGCCGCCGAACTCGTCGAGCGGCTGGATCCCGACAACGAGCCCGGCCGGCTCACCCTGATCAGCCGCATGTCCAACGCCCGGGTGCGCGACACGCTGCCGCCGATCGTCGAGAAGGTCGCCTCGACCGGGCACCTGGTCGTGTGGCACTGCGACCCGATGCACGGCAACACCGAGGAGACCGCCGACGGTGTCAAGACCCGCCACCTCGACCGGATCATCGACGAGGTCGACGGCTTCTTCGACGTCCACGCCGAGTTGGGCACGCATCCCGGCGGGCTGCACGTCGAGCTCACCGGCGACGACGTCACCGAGTGCATCGGCGGCACCGCGGAACTCACCGCCGCCGACCTCACCCGGCGCTACGAGACCGCCTGCGACCCGCGGCTGAACATCGAGCAATCCCTCGAACTCGCGTTCCGGGTGGCCGAGCGGCTGGTCGCCGAGCGCCGGACGAAAGGACAGACGCCCGCGTGATCGTCGACCTGCGCTCGGACACGGTCTCCCGGCCCACCCCGGCGATGCGCGCGGCGATGGCCGACGCCCCCGTCGGCGACGACGTCTACGGCGAGGATCCGACCGTCACCGCCCTCGAACAACGGGTCGCCGAGCTGCTCGGCCACGAGGCGGGGCTGTTCGTGCCGTCCGGCTCGATGGGCAACCAGCTCGGCATGCGGCTGCTGGTGCCGCCGGGCCAGGAGCTGGTCTGCGACTCGCTCGCCCACGTGGCCCGCGCCGAACTCGGCGCGGCGGCGACCTTCTCGGGGATCACCTTCCGGACGTGGCAGGCCACCCGCGGATTGCTCGACCCGGACGCGATCGCCGAGCTCGTCACGCCGGACGCCGGGCCGTACCTCGTGTCGACCGCGGCGATCGAGGTCGAGAACACCCACAACTTCGGCGGTGGCACGGTCCAGCCCCAGCACCTGGTGACGCGGGTGCAGGAGCTCGCCCGCGCGAACGGGCTGGCGCTGCACCTCGACGGCGCCCGGCTGTGGAACGCGCACGTGGCGACCGGGATCCCGCTCGCCGAGCTGGCGTCCGGGTTCGACACCGTGTCGGTCTGCCTGTCGAAGGGCCTCGGCGCGCCAGTAGGGTCGGTGCTCGTCTCGAGCGCGGACCGCATCGCCGAGGCGCGGGTGTGGCGCAAGCGCTACGGCGGTGGCATGCGGCAGGTCGGCATCCTCGCCGCCGCCGGGCTCTACGCGCTCGACCACCACGTGGAACGGCTGGCCGACGACCATGCGCGGGCCCGGCGCATCGCCGCCGAGCTGGGCTTCGACGAGACGCAGGTCGACACCAACATCGTCGTGCTGCACGTCGCCGACGCCGCCGGCGTGGCCAAGCAGGCGGCCGAGCAGGGCGTGCTCGTCTCGGCCCTCGGCCCGCGCTTCCTGCGGCTGGTCACCCATCTCGACGTGGCCGACGACGGCGTGAGCCGGGCGATTGAGGTGCTGCGGCCGCTGGTCCGTGCCTGACCGTCGCTCGGCGACCGGCAACGAGCTGGGCACATCGCCCTGACATCCGCGACATCCGGCCGGGTTCGGACGCGTCCTGCGGGCGCGCGAGCCCGCGAGCAGGCACACTGCGCGCATGACCTACCCACCACCGCCCGGCTCCGAGCCGGCGCCGCAGCCGGGCCAGCCGCAGTACCAGCCCGGCGCACCCGCATATCAGCCCGGCCAGCCGCAGTACCAGCCCGGCTCGTACCCGCAACCCGGACAGGCGGGTGCCCCCTACGCCCAGCAGTACCCGGGTGCGCCGGCGCCGCCGCCTCCCGGCGGCGTTCGCAAGCGGGGACGCACCCCGCTTCGACTGGCGCTGATCTTCGGCGTCATCGGCGTCGTGCTGCTGGTCGTCGGCGGCATCGTCGGGTTCAGCGCCGGCCTGAACAAGGTCGACAACTTCCAGCGGGTCTCGGTGGCGCAGGGCCGCGGCACGATCCATCTGAACGCCGGCAACTACCTCGCCTACTACGAATCGCCGGACTACAACACCAGCAGCAACAGCGTGCCGGTCGTCATCGTGCAGATGCGCAACAGCCGCACCGGAGCGCTCGTGACCGGTCAGCTCTACGGCAACCGCTCGGACCGCAAGGTGTCCACGCTCACCTACGACCACAACGGCCACCACGGCGCGGCGCTCTACCAGTTCTCCATCAAGACCAGCGGGAACTACGACGTCGCGCTCGGCGTGCCGCCCAGCTCCAATGCTTCGCCGAGATCGGACATGGCCTTCGGCCCGTCGATCGCGGGCGGTCTCGCGGCCGGTGGGATCCTCGCCATCGTCGGCGTCCTGCTGATCATCGCGGCGGTCGTGCTGTTGATCGTCGGGCTCGTGCAGCGCAGCAAGGGCTCCAAGCAGCCGGCCGCCGTGCCGTACGGCCCGCCACCGGGGTCGGGTTACCCGCCGCCGCAGCAGCCCGGGTCCGGGTATTCGCCGCCCGACTTGCAAAAGCACTGAGGACGTCGTTCGGTCCCGGCGCTACGCGGCGCCGGGACCGGACGACTCCGGAGGAAGCCGATCAGCCGGCCAGATGTGCGGCCGACGTCCGGCCCAGCAGCGGCGGGATCGTCGCCACGGCCTCGGCCAGCTCATCGAGCACGTCGCCGACCAGTGCCTGCGCGCCGTCGCACAGGGCGGCCTCCGGGTGCGGGTGGACGTCCACCATCACGCCGTCCGCCCCGGCCGCAATGCCGGCGCGGGCGAGCGGCACCACGAGGTCGCGACGGCCCGCGGCGTGCGACGGGTCGACGATCACCGGCAGGTGCGACAGCCGCTGCACCATCGGCACGGCCGACACGTCGAGCATGTTGCGGATCGCCGGCTCGAACGAGCGCACCCCCCGCTCGCACAGGACGATGTCGAGGTTGCCGCGCTGGGCGATGTACTCGGCGGCCATCAGCCATTCCTCGTAGGTGGCGGTGAGGCCGCGCTTGAGCATGACCGGCCGTCCGGCGCCGCCGACTGCCTGCAGCAGCCCGAAGTTCTGCATGTTGCGGGTGCCGATCTGCAGCATGTCGGCGTACTCGGCGACGACGTCGACCTCGCCGACCTCGGTCACCTCGGTGACGATCGGCAGCCCGACCTCGTCACGCACCTCGGCGAGGATGCGCAGGCCCGCCACGCCCAGGCCCTGGAAGGCGTACGGCGACGTGCGCGGCTTGTACGCCCCGCCGCGCAGCAGGGTGGCCCCGGCGCGCTTGGCCATCCGGGCCGCCTCCAGGGTCTGCTCCGGGGTCTCGACCGCGCACGGGCCGGCGATCAGCGTGAACGTCTCGGGACCGATCGGCACGCCGCCGACCCGGATCGTGGTGCGCTTCGCGTGGTTCTGCGCCGACACGAGCTTGTACGGCGCGGTGATGCGCATCGTTTCGGCGACGCCGGGCAGGCCCGCGGCGTCGAGGGTCTCCAGGACGTCCTCGGTGCCCACGACCCCGACGATCGTGCGCATCACGCCCCGGCTGACGAAGGCCTGTCCCTGGTGCGCCTCGATGTGCGCGACGACTCCTTCGACGTCGGAGTCGGTGGCTCCGGGAGCCATGACGATGACCATGCGTCGAGCCTATTCGCCGCCCGGATAGCCTCGGCCTGCGCGTCCGGGCGCGGATCGCGCCGTCGCGGCGGCGCACGGTGCGGTGCGGGAAGCAGGGACGCTCAGCTGCCGATCGCGTAGATCGTGACGGTCGTGCCCACGTGCACCTTGCCGTCCGAAGCACTGGGGCTCAGCGCGAGGACGGTGCTCGGCGTGCCTCCGCTCGGGAACGTCTGCACCACCGGCACCAGACCGGCGTTGCGGATCTGCTGCTCGGCCTCGTCCACCGGCGTCCCGGCCGGGATGTCGGGGACGGTGACGTACTCCTTGCCCTTCGACACGTGGATGGTGACCGGGCTGAACTCGACCGCCCGGCCGGTGGGCTCGAGTGAGATGACCTGTCCGGGCGGGATGGTGTCGCTGTAGTCGCGCACGACCACCGGCTCGAAGTTCGCGTTCCGCAACGTCCGGCGGGCCTGGGGAAGCGGGGTCCCCGGCGCGATGTTCGGGATCTGCACGATCGGCGGACCCTTGGACACGTAGATCGTGATCGGCCGGGTGCCGCGCACCTTGGTGCCCGCCGGCGGGGAGGTGCGGATGACCTGGCCCTCCGGGATCTTCGGGTTGTACACCTGGTTGGGCTGGGCGACGACGGTGAGCGGGCCGGTCGCCTCCAGCGCCTGCCGGGCCTGCTCGAACGACTTGTGCCGCACGGGCGGGATCACGTAGAGGTGCGGTCCGGCCGACAGCGTGACGAGAACGGTCTTGCCGGTGGCCAGCCGGGTGCCGCCGTCGGGCTGGGTCCGCAGGACGCTGCCCTTGGGCACCTGGTCGTCGAACTCGGGCCCAGGCAGCACCTTCGGCGTGTAGCCGGCCTGGCGCAGCGCGTGCAGCGCAGCCGTCTCGCTCATGCCGTCGACCGACGGCACGTGCGCGAAGCGCCATTCGATCAGCGCCCGGCCGCCGAAGAACGACCCGATCCCGAGCAGCAGCACGATGAGCAGCCCGATCAGCGCCCGCCGCCGGCTGCGGGTGCGCGCCGGCACCTGGCGGCGCTGCTTCGGCGGCGGAATCACGATCGGCGGTGGCAGCGCGTCCTCCTCGCGCAGCCGGGGGCGCTCGAGCCGCGCGGTGCCCTGGCGGCCGTTGGCCGCGCCGCGCGAGACGACGGCGGTGTCCTGGGAGCGCCCGCGCAGCACGCCGGTGGTGTTGGCTTCCGGGGCGCGGCGCTGCTCGCGGTCGTCGGCACGTGCTGGCTTGCGCCGCCGCGGCGGGACGGGCGTGACCGGCAGCCGCAGTTCGGCTCGGACGTCGGCGAGTTCGGCGAGGAACGCGCCCGCGTCGGTGGGCCGGCCGCTCGGGTCGCTGTCGGTGGCCGCCACGACGATCTCGTCGATCTCGTCCGGGATACCGCGGACCCGTGACGACGGCGCCGGAACCCTGCTGTGCACGTGCTGGTAGGCGACGTTCATGGCCGACTCGCCGCGGTACGGCGGCGTGCCGGTGAGCAGTTCGAACAGCACGATGCCGGCGGCGTAGACGTCCGAGCGCGGATCCGCGACGCCGCGGCTGATCTGCTCCGGCGCGCAATAGGCGACGGTGCCCATCATCAGGCCGGTGCGGGTGGCGGTCGCGTCGGACTCGACGGCCCGGGCCAGGCCGAAGTCGGCAACCTTCACCACCCCGTCATCGGAGAGCAGGATGTTCTCGGGCTTGACGTCGCGGTGGACGATCCCGGCGCGGTGGGCCGAAGACAGCGCGCTCAGCACCGGTTCCATGATCGAGACCGCCTCGGCGGGGGCGAGCCGGCCGCGTTCGCGCAGCAGTTCCCGCAGCGTGCGTCCCTCGACGAGTTCCATGACGAGGAACACGTGGTGCCCGTCGCCGGAGACGTCGTGGCCCTGGTCGTACACGGAGACGACGTTGAGGTGCGTCAGCCGGGCTGCGGCACGCGCCTCGCGGGCGAAGCGGTCGCTGAAGGCGGGATCGGCCGACAGCGCCGAGGACATCACCTTGACGGCGACGAGCCGGTCGAGCCGCTCGTCGACGGCCGCGTACACCGTGGACATGCCGCCGCGGGCGATACGGTCCAGGATCCGGTAGCGACCTTCGAGCCTGCGGCCGACAAGAACATCCGTAGCCGCCGTCTGCACGTCGTGATTCTACGGGCGCACGCCCGATTCTCCCGGGACCTCGCAAGACGATCAGTCGGATCGGCCGGGCGGACGCCCCGCGCCCGTACCGTGGAGGCCGTGTCGCGCCCGGATGTGCCCGCCCTCGGCCGGGCGGAGCTGCTCGCCGACGCCGACCGTCCCGGGGGCTGGCTGCTGCTCGTCGACCGGGTCCGCCAGTCCTACGTCGACCTCGACGACCCGGCCTATCTCGACTTCGAATACATGCAGGCCTTCGCCGACGTCCTGGACGCGCTCCCGCCGGGCCGGCTGGCCGTCACGCACGTCGGGGGCGGGGCGTGCACCCTGGCCCGCTACATCGCCGAGACACGCCCAGGCTCACCGCAGATCGTGCTCGAACCCGACCAGGCGCTCACCGAACTGGTGCGCGCCCGGCTGCCACTGCCCCGCTCGGCGCGGGTCCGGATCCGGCCGGTGGACGGACGCGAGGGCGTGCAGGCCCTGGCCGACGGGAGCGCCGACGTCCTCGTGGTCGACGCCTTCGCCGGCGGACGGGTCCCCGGCCCGCTCGCCACCCGGGAGTTCTTCGCCGACGCGGCCCGGACGCTGCGTCCGGCCGGCGTGCTGATGATGAACGTGGCCGACGGCCGGCACCTGGTCTACACGCGGCGGCTCTGCGCCGGGCTGCGCACCGCCCTTCCCGACCTGCTCGTGGTGGCCGACTCCGCGGTGCTCAAGGGCCGCCGGTTCGGCAACGTGGTGATCGCCGCGTCCCGCCAGCCGCTGCCGGCGGTCGAGATCCGCCGCGCCGCGGCGGGGGCGAACTTCCCCCGCACGGTGCACACCGGGGCGGCGATGGAGACGTTCGTCGGCACCGCGGAGCCACTGACCGACGCCGAGCAGCTGCGGTCCCCGGAACCGCCCG
Organism: Jatrophihabitans sp.; assembly: GCA_035695205.1. Taxonomy (GTDB): domain Bacteria; phylum Actinomycetota; class Actinomycetes; order Mycobacteriales; family Jatrophihabitantaceae; genus Jatrophihabitans. Next base: position 31,163 of record DASSEP010000093.1, read on the forward strand.
ACGAGCTTTGGCGAGTCGCCGACTGACGCCGGATCCGCTCGCGTCGCGGTGCGCGTCGGGCGCGTGGCATGGTGTCCGCATGGAGCTGCTTCCCCTTCCGGCGGTCGCCGAGGCCCTCGGGGTGAAGGTGACCCGTGTGCACCAGCTCGTTCGCGACGGTCAGCTCTTGGCGGTGCGTGACGGATCCGGCGCCCGGGGCGTGCCCGCGTCGTTCCTGCAGGACGGCGCGATCGTCAAGTGGCTGCCCTCGGTGATCACCCAGCTGCGCGACGCCCGCTTCGCCGACGACGAGATCGTCGACTGGCTGCACCGCGAGGACGATTCGCTGCCCGGCTCGCCGATCGCCGCCCTGCGCGCCAACCGCGGCGCCGAGGTGAAGCGCCGCGCGCAGGTCGCGGGTTACTGAGCGGCGGACCCCGTCGTGCACTGGGTGTACCTCGCGATCCTCGCCGGTTGCGTGCTCGGCACGCTGCCGCTCGAGCTGGGAATGCGCGTGCGGGTGTACGCCCGCTGGCCGCGGCTGCTCGCCACGCTCGTACCCGTCGTGGTGGTCTTCGGCGGCTGGGACGTGCTCGAGATACGGGCCGGCGCGTGGAGCTACGACCCGGCCTACCTCGCGGGCGTCACCCTGCCAGGGCGGCTGCCGCTGGAGGAACTGCTGTTCTTCCTGGTGATCCCGACGTGCGCGGTGCTCACGTTCGAGGCGGTGCGCCTCCGCCGTCCCGACTGGTCCAGCGGCGAGCCGCGGTGACGTACACGGTCGCGGCACTCGTCGGCGTCGCCGCCGCGGTCGGCGTGGATCTGCTGCTCACCCGCACCCGGCTGCTGCTCACCCGCACGTTCTGGGTGGCCTACGCGATCGTGCTGTTCTTCCAGCTCGTCGTGAACGGCTTGCTGACCGGGCTGCGCATCGTCCGCTACGACCCCGCCCAGATACTCGGGCCGCGGTTGGCGTTCGCGCCGGTCGAGGACCTGCTGTTCGGATTCGCGATGATCCTGTTCACCCTGTCGCTGTGGGTGAGTGCGGGACGCCGGGACGCGCGTCGTCGCGCCGCGGCCGGGGCAGACGCGGCGCAACCCGCCCCGTCGAGCGGGCGACCCACGCCCCGCGCAGGCCGGTGATTCCCGCCGACGCCCGCCGCAGCGTGCCCACGTGCACCCGCCGGGAGAAGACATCGTAGTCGGCCTGCTCGATCTCGTCGAGGATCGCCGAGTAGAGGGTCCACGCCGTGCGCAGGCAGTCCTGGGATCGCGGGTGGACGAGCTCGATGCCCGGTGCCGCGGCGGCGTAGAGCCGGCGCGCGCGTTCGATCTCCCAGGCCAGCAGGTTGCGGATCGGCTCGTCGACGCGACCGAGCCGCAACCGGTCCCGGTCGACGCCGAACATGTCCAGCGATTCCTGGGGGAGGTAGACGCGGCCGCGCCGCAGGTCCTCGGCGACGTCGCGCAGGAAGTTCGTCAGCTGGAACGCCAGCCCGAGGTCGATCGCGTGCGCCTCGAGCACGTCCCACCGCACGTCCTCGCTGCGCCGGCCGAGGATGGGCAGCATCTGCAGCCCGATGACCGCCGCGGAGCCCCACATGTAGGCGCGCAGATCCTCGTAGGTCGCGTACGAGGTCGTGGTGAGGTCCATCCGCATCGAGTCGAGGAAGTCGGCGAAGTAGCTCGTCGGGATCGCCCAGCGCTCGATCGTGTCCAGCACCGCGCGGCTCACCGGATCGCTGGTGGCGCCCCACTCGAGGTCGGCGAGGAAGTCCTCGCTCCACGCGGTGAACCGGTCCGCGCGCGCGGCGCCGGAAAGCTCGGGGGAGAGGTCGTCGACAAGGTCGTCGACGTGCCGGGCGAAGCCGTAGAGGGCGTGTACATACGGACGCCGGGCGGGCGGCAGCAGCAGCGTGGCGAGGAAGTAGGTCCGCCCGTGCTCGGCGTTGAGCGCCCGGCAGCGCAGGTAGCTGGCGCGCAGCGCGGGGTCGGTGATGCCGGCGGCGTCGAGTTCGCGTCCGGCCAGCACGCGGTTCATTCTCCCAGAGGGCCGGTGACGCGCTCGGCAGCCAGCCGCCCCGACACGAGCACCATCGGCACGCCCACACCCGGCTGGGTGTTGGAACCGCAGAACACGAGGTTGCGGATCCGGCGGTCGAGCGTGCGAGGGCGGAACGGCCCCGTCTGCGCGAATGTGTGCGCCGCCGCGAACGGCGCCCCGCGCTCGAGGCCCTGCGCCTGCCAGTCGGCCGGGGTCACCAGGTGCTCGACCTCGATGCCGTCGCCGAACCCGGTGTAGCCGCGCCGCTCCAGCGTGTCGACCATGTGATCGCGGTAGGCACTGCGCTCGGCCCGCCAGTCGATCGGCGCGTCCAGGTTGGGCGCGGGGAACAGCACGTAGTGCGTGTGCCGGCCGGGTGGCGCCAACCCGGGATCGGTGCGGGTCGGCGTGGTCAGCAGGAACGACGGATCACCCATCACCCGTCCCCGGCGGATGATCTCGTCGAAGGTGGAGTCCCAGGCTCGTCCGAAGTCGATCACGTGATGCGCGGGTTGCGGGAGATCGGTCCGCGAACCGGTGTGCAGCACGACGGCCGAGGGGGAGTAGCGCAGCCGGCGCAGCCGCCGGGGCGCGGCGCCGCGCGGCAGCAGGCGTTCGTAGGCGGTCGGCAGGTCGGCGTTGACGACCACCACGTCCGCAGCGAGGCGCTCGCCGTCGGCGGTCACCACGCCGCGCGCCCGACCGCCCACGACGTCCACCGACACGACCTGCGTGCCGTACCGGAATTGCACGCCGTGCGCCGCAGCGGCCGCGGCCATCGCCGACGGGACGGCATGCATGCCGCCCGCAGGGAAGTACACGCCCTGCACGCAATCCATGTAGGTGATCACCGCATAGATGGCGAGCGCGCGCGCCGGCGCCAGGCCGGCGTACATCGCCTGGAAGGACAACAGCCGTTGCAGTCTCGGGTCGGCGATATGGCGCGCGACCAGCGGCCCGAGCCGGCCGAAGGCACGCATCGCCAGCAGCTTCGCCGACGCCGGCTCGACAAGCTGCAGCGGCGAATCGAGATTACGGTCGATGAACCGTGGCATCTCCAGGCGGTACAGCTCGCGCAGGTAGTCGACGTAGCGGCGGTAGCCGGCCGCGTCGCGCGGGCCGCAGGTGCGGGCGATCTCGTCGGCCATGTCCTCGACGTCGGCGCGCACGTCGATCGTGCTGCCGTCGGCGAACCGCGCGCGGTAGGCGGGATCGAGCCGGTGCAGCCGCACCCAGTCGTCCATGTTCTCGCCGAGCGCCGCGAACGGCCGCGCGAGCAGCTCGGGCATGGTCAGCACGGTCGGGCCGGTGTCGAACCGGTAGCCGCCGTCGGTGAATACCCCGCAGCGGCCGCCGGGCACCGGCTCGCGTTCGACCACGGTCACCTCGCGGCCGGCGGCAGCGAGGTGCATCGCCGCAGCGAGCCCGCCGAGCCCGGCGCCGACAACGACCACGGTGTCGCCGGGGCCGTCGACGGTGCGCATCGCGACGACGCTACTTGCGCCGTCCCCAGCACGAGACGAGCGGGGCAGTGGTGACGTCCAGGCCCCCGCCGGCGAGATTGTCCAGATGCTGCTCGATGTCGCCGTCGGTCGCCAGGCCCACCTCGACGAGCTCCGCCCGGATGTGCGCGATGGTCGCCGCCTCGAGCACGGCACCGGCGGGCGAGGTGATCGGGAAGTAACCGTCGGCCTCGACGTCCACGAGGCCTGCCTCGCGCAGCGACCGCGGCAACGTCCGCCCGAACCCGAGTTCGGCGCCGCGACCGGCCAGCAGCTGCCGGAAGCCGGTCCGCAGCCGGTTCGCGAGCGCCTCGGCCGGGCCGCGCTCGTCGGGGCAGGCCAGCGGCTGCAGGGCGGGATCGGCGTCCTCGACGAGCAGCCACCCGCCGGGACGCAACGCGGAAACCATCGCGGCGAGGGCTGTGGCGCGCTGCGGCAGGTGCACGAGCACCAGCCGCGCGTGAACCAGGTCGAACCCGCCCGCCGGTGCGGGGTCGGCGGCGACGTCGTGGATGCGCACCTCGTACGGCGCGTCGTCCGGGCGGCCGGGCAGCCAGGTGGTGTCGATGTCGGTGGCGATCACGTATCCGCGCGGCCCGACCCGGTCGGCGAGGGCCTGCGGGATCGTCGGGCCGCCCGCGCCGACCTCCCACACCCGCGCGCCGGCACCGATGCCGAGCGCGTCGACGTGCCGGAGCGTGACCGGATCGAACAGCCGCGCCATCGCCGCGAACCGGTCACCGGCCGCAGGCACCCGGTTGTCGAGCAGGTAGCCGCGGCCGGGGTGGGGATCCGGCGAGCTTTGCGCGGTTGGGTCCCCGGCCACGTGCCGGACACTACGCTGACCGGGTGGCACGCACCGTTCGAGACTGCCTGGCCGAGGACGGCCCGACGTTCTCCTTCGAGTTCTTCCCTCCGAAGACGCTCGCGGACGACGCGCAGCTGTGGCGTGCGATTCGCGAGCTGGAGCCGCTGCGCCCGTCGTTCGTCTCGGTGACCTACGGCGCCGGCGGCTCGACCCGCGCCCGCACGATCGAGATCACCGAGCGGATCTCCACCGACACGACCTTGCTGCCGGTGGCGCACCTGACCGCGGTGGGCCACTCGGTGGCGGAGCTGCGAGCGATCGCGGGCCGCCTCGCCGCCGCGGGTGTGCACGACGTCCTCGCCCTGCGCGGCGACCCGCCCGGTGATCCCGCCGGCGACTGGGTCAAACATCCCGAGGGTGTCGGCTACGCCTCCGATCTGGTCGCCCTGATGCGGGCCACCACCGACTTCTGCGTCGGCGTCGCGGCGTTCCCCTACGGCCACCCGCGCTCGGCCTCACTCGACCAGGACACCCGGATGTTCGCCGATAAGTGCCGTGCCGGTGCCGACTACGCGATCACCCAGATGTTCTTCGTCGCCGACGACTACCTGCGCCTGCGTGACCGGGTCGCGGCGGCCGGCTGCAGCACGCCGATCATCGCGGGGCTGATGCCGGTCACCAACATCGGCATGATCCGGCGCTCGGAGCAACTGACCGGCGCGCCGTTCCCCGCGAAGCTCGGCGCCCGGTTCGCGGCCGTGGCCCACGACCCGAAGTCGGTTCGGGCGATGGGCATTTACGAGACGTCCAAACTCGCCGAGCGGTTGCTCGACGAGGGCGTGCCGGGCATTCACTTCTACACGCTCAACCGGTCGAAGGCGACCCGGGAGGTGTGGGCGAACCTGGCCCTCGGCGTGCGGGTGTGACCACGGGCGGCACCGACGAGCGGGCCCGGCGGTGGTCGCGGCTGCACCACGGCATCGACCCCTCCGGGGTGCCGCTGCTGCCGGCCTGGCTGGCGCTCATGTGGCGGCTGGCCGGCCCGCCGGTGCGGTGGGGGATTCCGCCGACCGCGGTGACCGCTGCCGGCCTCCTGCTCGCCGGCGGCAGCGTTGCGGCTGCCGGCGCGGTTCCGGCGTTGGCCGCGTGTCTCGTGGTCGCCGCGGCGGTCTGCGACGGCCTGGACGGCGCAGTCGCGGTCGTCGGCGACCGGGCCACCCGGGTCGGGGCGCGGGCCGACGCGGTGGCCGACCGGATCGCCGACGCCGCGTTCGCCGCCGTGCTGTGGCGGTGCGGTGCCCCCTGGCCGCTTGCGGTGGCCGCCGGCGCGCTGGCCGTCGGTGTCGATGCCGTCCGCCGCGTCCGGCGCGTGCCGGACCGGATAACCGTCGCCGAACGCCCGTCGTGGGCCGTGTGCGCCGCGCTGGCCTGCGTCAGCGCCGCGGTGTCCGACGCGCGCTGGCCGCAACTGGTGTGCGCCGGGGTGTGGGTGGCGCTCGCGGGGATCGGGCTCGGGCAGGTCGCTACCGCTCCTCGGCGGCGAGCGGACGGCCCTTCCAGCGCAGCGTGCCGCGGCGGTGCCCGGTGAACGAGCGGGCGGTGAGGTAGCCGAACAGCACGATCGACACGGGGTGCCCTGCGGCGTCCGGCAGCATCCGGCCGCCGCACGCCCGGGCTGCCACGACGCGCGACGCGACGGCGGCGGCGTAGCCGACCATCCCGGCACGCGAACCTCGCAGGGCCGCGAGCGGTGGCAGGACGTAGGCCAGGCCCAGCCCGGCGAGGACCGCGGCCGCCCCGGCCGGTGACCCGAACGCCGACCACAGCGACTTGGCGTAGCCGTCGCGCAGCTCGGGCCAGCCGCGGTACATGCGGCAGCGGGCGAGCGTCGATCCGTCGACGACGCCGCCGCGCCCGCCTGCGGCCTTGATCGCGCGGACGAGGGCGATGTCGTCGAGCACCTCCCCCCGCACGGCGGCGTGCCCGCCCGCCCGTTGCAGCGCGGCGCGGCGCACCACGACGAACTGGCCGCAGGCCGCGGTCAGGCTCGGCCGCGGCGAACGCTCCGCGATCCGCAGCGGCAGGGTGGTGAGCCACGACCACTGCAGCAGCGGCTGGACGAGCCGCTCCGCCATGCCCCCGGCCTCCTGGCGGGGGAACGGGCAGATTACGTCGAGCCCGGCCGCCTCGAGCAGCGCGACGGCGCGCGCCAGCGCCCCCGGTTCCAGTCGGACGTCCGCGTCGACGAAGACGAGGATCTCGCAGGCCGGGTCCGCGGCGGCGGCCAACTGCGCGCAGGCCCACGGCTTGCCGAGCCAACCGGACGGCATCGGCGCGCCGAGCAGCACCCGCGCGCCGGCCTGTCGGGCGCGCTGCGCGGTGGCGTCGGCGGAGCCGTCGTCCAGCACGATCAACTCGCGCACGCCGGGCTGGCCGATCGAGCTCGCCACGCAGGCGGTGATGTCCGCCTCCTCGTCGCGAGCCGGGACGAGGACCGACACCGGCGGCGTCCGGGCCGGCGGCGGGGGAGGGCGGCGCAGCAGCCGGGCGTTGCGCGCGGCATGCAGCGCCCCGGCGAGCGCCAGCGTCGAGCCGAGGGCGACGAGCCGTCCGGTCACCGCCGCGCGCGCAGTGCCAGCGGGATCGCGACGGTGCCCATGCCGGCGGCGCCCCACGCGGCCGCAGTCGGTACCCCGAGGAACACCGCCAGCGCGACCGACCAACCGGCCCACAGCCAGAGGTAGAGCCCCACCGCGAGGCCGTCGCCGGGTACGTGGCCGCCGCAGTCGGCCGTCTCGAGAAGGCGCTGCAGGCAGGCCGAGATCGCCAGCGACGCCAGCAGCCAGCCGGCGAGGTTGGTCAGCGGGACGCCGGGTACCCCCGGCAGGTGCGGCGTCGCGTGTTGCCAGTGCCAGTAGCCCGCCCTGACCATCTGCGGATCCAGGAACAGGTCGGCGGCGGTGAGTGCCCACGCGCCGAGCGCGACCCGCGCCATGCGTCCGGACACCAGCCGGCGGGCGGCGATCGCGGCCGGCCAGGCGAGCATCGTCCACGCCAGGGCGACCACGATCGGCACCCCGAGCAGTTGGTAGCCGAGCCCGCCGGTGTAGCGGTAGCCGCCGAACGGGATCGAGGTGTGCACGCCGACGAGTTCGACGGCGAATCCGGGCAGCGCGGTGGCAAGCAACGCCCCGACGGCAACACGCGGGCCGCGGGTGGCGCCTGCGTGCAGCAGGCAGGCCACGGAGAACGCGACGACGACGGCGACCGTGAGGACGTCGCGCACGGACCCGCCCGTCAAGGGGTAGCCGATCTGAAGGCAGATCGCCACCAGCGCGACCGCTTCGGCGGGCCTGCTGCGCCATCGGGCGACCGTGCGGGCCGGCGGGGCGGCTAGCCGTCGCTCCGGCGCCGAGACCTGTTGCTGCACGGCCATCACGTCACTGACCTGTGAGCGGCAGGCGGGCGCCGAGCACCGCGAACGGGCGGGAGTCGCCGGGGAACAGGTAGTTGCGGGCGAGGTCGACGAAGCCGGTGTCCCGGTACAGCCGGAACGCCCGGGTGTCGGTGTCGGGGGTCGAGAGCAGCATCGCCGCGTGCGGGATCGCGCCGGCCAGCGCCATGAGCAGCCGGCGGCCGACGCCGAACCCTTGGTACTCCGGCAGGACGTGCAGCTCGGAGAGCTCGAAGGCGTTGGTCAGCCAGTCGGCGGCCACCTCGCGGCTGACGGCGCGCCGGACGAGGTCGTGCCACCACTGCCCGGGCATCGTGGTGTAGCCGTACCCGAAGCCGATCAGGTTGCCGTGCTCGTCGAGCGCGACCCGGCAGGTGAAGCCGTCGATCGAGGCGTGCTTGCGGGCGCTGACGGCGCGCTGCATCCCGGTGCGTTCGGGATAGCGCATGGCCCGGACGTAGATGCCCATGGCGTCCTCGACCCGGCCGGCGAACTGCCGGGGGCTCCACGCCTCGATCCGTACGCCGGTCACAGGCGGGCGCTCGGCGGATCGCATCCCTCGATCGTGCCCCACGGCGCGGCTGCCGCGAAGCGCGGCCACCCGGTCATGCCACATCAGCGG
>DASSEP010000094.1:0-21627 GCA_035695205.1 Jatrophihabitans sp.
GGTTCCTTGTCTGCGCTGGCGCGTGGCACCATCAGGTACGTGGCCAACCGGAGCGTCGACGAGCAGCGGCTGCGCGATCTCGCGGTGCTGCGCCGCGTCCGCGACCGGATCGACCGCGAGTACGCCCAGCCGCTGGACGTCGAGGCACTGGCGCGCGGTGCGCACATGTCCGCCGGCCACCTCAGCCGCGAGTTCCGGCTGGCGTACGGCGAGTCGCCGTACAGCTATGTCATGACCCGGCGGATCGAGCGCGCGATGGCCCTGCTGCGTCGTGGCGAGCTCAGCGTCACCGAGGTCTGCTTCGCGGTCGGCTGCTCGTCGCTCGGCACCTTCAGCACCCGCTTCGCCGAACTGGTCGGCATGCCGCCCACCGCCTACCGGCGGCTCGCGGCGAGCGGGAAGGCTGGGCTGCCGGCGTGCGTCGCCAAGCAGGTCACCAGGCCGGTCAGGAATCGAGAAGCCCCGGCCCTGGAGCCGCACCTAGCGTGACGGCCATGGACATCACCATCCACACCGCCGCCCTCCCGCACAGAGACCCGGAGGCCTCGCTGGCCTTCTACCGCGATGTCCTCGGCTTCGAGGTCCGCCTCGACGTCGGACAGGGCACCATGCGCTGGATCACCGTCGGCCCACCCGGCCAGCCCGACGTCTCCCTCCTCCTGGCGCCGCCGGCCGTCGACCCCGGCATCACCGACGACGAGCGCCGCACCATCGCCGAGATGATGGCCAAGGGCACCTACGGCTGGATCCTGCTGGCCACCAAGGATCTCGACGGCACCTTCGAGCGGGTGGCGACCGGCGATACCGAGGTCGTCCAGGAACCGACCGAGCAGCCGTACGGCGTGCGCGACTGCGCCTTGCGCGACCCCGCCGGCAACATGGTTCGCATCCAGGAGCTGCGCTGAGCGCCCCGGCCCGAGCGGGCGGCAACCGGGGCAGGGTGCGCTCGTCCCAGCCGCCCGCGGCCGACAGTCACGACGTGATCCGCGTCCACGGGGCGCGGGTGAACAACCTCAAGGACGTCAGTGTCGAGATACCGAAGCGCCGGTTGACGGCCTTCACCGGCGTCTCCGGATCAGGCAAGAGCTCGCTGGTGTTCGACACGATCGCCGCGGAGTCGCAGCGGCTGATCAACGAGACCTACAGCGCGTTTCTGCAGGGATTCATGCCGGCCCTCGCCCGGCCGGAGGTCGACGTGCTGGACGGCCTGACGACCGCGATTCTCGTCGACCAGCAGCGGATCGGCACCGACCCTCGCTCGACCGTCGGCACAGCAACCGACGCCAATGCGATGTTGCGCATCCTGTTCAGCCGGCTCGGCAAGCCGCAGATCGGGCCGCCGCAGGCGTTCTCGTTCAACGTCGCCTCGATGAGCGGCGCCGGCGCGGTCACCGTCGCGCGCGGCGGACACACGACGAAGGAGCGCCGCAGCTTCAGCATTCTCGGCGGTATGTGCCCGCGCTGCGAGGGGCGGGGCTCGGTGAACGACATCGACCTGTCCGCGCTCTATGACGACAGCAAGTCGCTCGCCGAGGGCGCGCTGACCGTCCCGGGCTACAGCATGGAGGGCTGGTACGGGCGCATCTTCCGCGGCTCCGGCTTCTTCGACATGGACAAGCCGATCCGCAAGTACTCCAAGCGCGAGCTCGACGACCTGCTCTACAAAGGACCCACAAGGATCAAGGTCGACGGCATCAACCTCACCTACGAAGGCCTCATCCCGAAGATCCGGAAGTCGATGCTCGCCAAGGACGTCGACGCGCTCCAGCCGCATGTGCGTGCCTTCGTCGAACGGGCGGCCACGTTCCAGGTCTGCCCCGACTGCGGCGGAACCAGGCTGAGCGAGCAGGCGCGGTCGTCGAAGATCGACGGGATCAACATCGCCGACGCATGCGCGATGCAGATCACCGACCTCGCCGACTGGGTGCAGCGGGTGGCCGAGCCGTCGGTCGCGCCGCTGCTCGAGGCCGTGCACCACACCCTGGACTCGTTCGTCGAGATCGGGCTGGGTTACCTGTCGCTCGACCGGCCTTCGGCCACGCTTTCCGGCGGTGAGGCGCAGCGCGTCAAGATGATCCGCCAGCTGGGCTCGTCGCTCACCGACGTGACCTACGTGTTCGACGAGCCGACCATCGGGCTGCACCCGCACGACATCCGGAGGATGAACGACCTGCTGCTGCGGCTGCGCGACAAGGGCAATACGGTGCTCGTGGTCGAGCACAAGCCCGAGGCCATCGCAATCGCCGACCACGTCGTCGACCTGGGCCCGGGGGCCGGTGCCGCGGGCGGGCACGTGGTGTTCGAGGGGACCGTGGCGGAACTGCGGGGGAGTGGCACGCTCACCGGACGCCACCTGGACGATCGCGCGTCTCTCAAACCGTCGGTGCGGACACCGTCCGGAGTGCTCGACGTGCGCGGTGCGAACACCAACAACCTGCGGGACGTGAACGTCGACATACCCCTCGGTGTGCTGGTGGTGATCACAGGCGTCGCCGGCTCGGGCAAGAGTTCGTTGGTCCACGGTTCGGTTTCCGTACGTGACGGTGTGGTGACAGTTGACCAGGGCGCGATCCGCGGCTCGCGGCGCAGCAATCCGGCCACTTACACGGGGCTGCTCGATTCGATCCGCAAGGCCTTCGCGAAGGCCAACGGGGTGAAGCCGGCGCTGTTCAGCGCCAACTCCGAAGGGGCGTGCCCGAACTGCAACGGCGCCGGTGTCGTCTACACCGACCTCGCGATGATGGCCGGCGTCGCCGTCACGTGCGAGGTGTGTGGCGGCAAGCGGTTCGACGCGTCGGTGCTCGAATACCGGTTGGGCGGCAAGGACATCAGCGAGGTGCTCGCGATGCCGGTTGCCGAGGCGGCGGAGTTCTTCGGCTCGGGCGATGCGGCGGCGCCCGCCGCGCACAAGATCCTCACCCACCTCGCCGACGTGGGCTTGAGTTATGTCAGCCTGGGCCAGCCGCTCACCACCCTGTCCGGAGGGGAGCGGCAGCGGCTGAAACTTGCCACGCGTCTCGGCGAGAAGGGCGGCGTGTACGTCCTCGACGAGCCGACCGCGGGCCTGCACCTTGCCGACGTCGAGCAGTTGCTTGCCCTGCTGGACCGGCTTGTCGACTCGGGCAAGTCGGTGATCGTGATCGAGCATCACCAGGCGGTCATGGCGCACGCCGACTGGATCGTCGACCTCGGTCCCGGGGCCGGCCACGAAGGCGGCCGGATCGTCTTCGAGGGAACGCCCGCCGACCTCGTCGCTGCTCGCTCGACACTGACCGGCGAGCACCTCGCGGCGTACGTCGGGGCGTGAGTGGCGTGCGCGGTGACGGACGGGTCGCCCAGCAGCTGACATAACGTGCGGCAACCATTGGTGCGAGTCGCAGGGTGGGAAGTGGTCGCGGATTGCGTCGCGGCGAGCAACGCAATCCGCGAACGGAAGAACTCGGCGGCGACGTGATCGCCGTCAGGTCAGGGCGCTACCTGCAATTGCGAACTGCCGATGAAGGACGGAATGAACGACGGCAGGGTGATGTAGCTGCCGAGCGTTCCGGTGTAGTGCCCGTACGCGGCCGGGGTTGTCACGGTGGCCGGGAATCCGCCAAGACCGTTGAGAATCACATTGTCGATCTCGATGCGCGTGCCTGAGTCGATGTACTGCCAGGTTGTTTCACCACCGTCGTGCGCCGCTCCTGCGCCACCGTGGCCACAGTCCGAACCCTGATAGTCGACGGTGCCATCGTTGCTGAGTTCGAGCCAGAGCCAGACGCCTCCGCCGCTACGCCCACTGGCGTTGGCCGACAGTTCGATCTGATAGATCGCGGTCGGACCGTAAGCGGCGGATGCCGGTGCGGCCGCGGCAACCATCCCGCCGGCCAGTACCGCCGCCGCGGCCGCCACCGAAGCAGTGCGAGAGATCCTCATGACGTCCTCCGATCGTCGGCCGGCACCGGCGACGCCACTCGCCGCCGACTGAGCACCCCGGCCGCTCGTCGCGGATCGTCGACCCCCCCGAGGCCGCCGTCAATGGACAAAGCCGACGCGCTGGAAAGGAGGCCGACGCTTCGCCCGGCTAAGTCCTGTTGGCCCGCTCGAACGGTCGGGGGAGTGGCCGTGGATCGCCGCTGAGCGGGGGCTTACTTCTCAACGAGGACCACGTAGGCAGCGGCGATGCTTGCGCAGTTGGTGGGTGCCTGACTGGCCGGCACTGATGCGGTCAAGTGCCGCATGACTTCGAGTCGGGAGGTATCGGGGCCGCCGTGCTGCTGCTCGTCACGGTAGGCAGCGTCGACGTAGCCGGCGTCGGTGAGCCTGTCCGCGGTGCACTTGATCTGCCACTCGTTCAGGGCGCTCGTGTAGCTGAGGACGTCGCTCGATCCGTCATATTCCGCGAGCATCGCGGCCGGGTCGCCGGCCTGGTATTGCAGCTGCCTCGCGCCGTCGGAGTGGTGCTTGGCGGCGTCGCTGGTCGATGCGGCGGCGCAGGCCGTGCAGAACAGCAGCAACGCTGCGGCGGCAGCGGCTTTGGTCGCGGTGTGCATGTAGTCCCCTCCTGATAGCTCCGACATGATCACCGAAGTGGGACTCTAGGCGAAGGCACAAGGCGATGCGCGTCACCGGGTTGTTCGCCGACTTGATCACCTTGAAGCCTGAGGCAGCGGGAGGCCTGGCGTGCGGCCATAGATCCACGCCGGCTGGCGGTGCAAGCGGCTGACATAACGGCGGGAGTCGAAGCGACGCAGCAAGTCGCCGGAACTCAGCGTCACCGTGGCGAACGTGGCCGGCTGGACGCTGCGGGCCGCTGAGTCGCTCGGCGCCGCTGACTTCGACACGGGATGGCAGCGGCTCGTCCGTTGGTCGGCAGCCTCGAGGAACAGGGCCGCGACTTCAGCGCGGAGGCGCGAGCACGGCTCGTATAGCTCGGCCCGTCGGCGGCCTGAGCCACTTCCGGCCGCTTCTATGTGGTTGGCCGATAACGTACATTATGTCAATTCGCTTTGGAATCCGGCTCTCCCGCAACAGCAGGTCGGGACGGCCTCAATCTCGGCATTCCTCGTTCAGGCGCGCCGCCTGTCGGGTCAAGTGCTCGCGCTCGGCAAGATTGGTGGCCGCGTGGGCCGCGTCCCGGTAGAGCCGCGCCGCCAGAGCCAACTCGCCGGATCGTTCGCGCAGATAGGCCTGCACCGCCGTGTACCTGGGAACGGTCGGATCCACCTGTTGGAGCGCTGCCAGGCCGGCGGCTGCGCCATCTGCCTCACCGACCGCGACGGCGCGGTTCAGCCGCACGACGGGGCTGTCGGTCAGCCGCAGCAATTCGTCGTACCACTCCACGATCTGCACCCAGTCGGTCTCTTCCGCCGTCGGGGCGTCCGCGTGCAGGGCCGCAATCGCGGCCTGCGCCTGGTACTCCCCCAGCCGGTCGCGGACGAGCGCGTGCTGCAGGATCGTCACTCCCTCGGCGATGAGTGCGGTGTCCCATCGCGACCGATCCTGTTCGGCGAGAAGGATTAGCATACCATTTGGTGTGGTACGGGCGGCGCGGCGGGCATGATGCAGCAGCATGAGGGCGAGCAGACCGGACGCCTCCGCGTCGTCGGTCCTCTCCGCCACCTGCCGCGCGAGCCGGATCGCCTCCTCGGCGAGGTCGACCTCTCCGCTGTAGCCCTCGTTGAAGATGAGATAGAGCACCTTGAGCACGGTGCCGAGATCACCCGGATCGCCGAGGCGCACGCCCGAGAGGGTGCGCTTGGCGCGGCTGATCCGCTGGGCCATGGTTGCCTCGGGCACCAGGTAGGCCTCCGCGATCTGCCGCGTGGTCAGGCCGCCCACCGCCCGCAGCGTGAGCGCCACCGCCGAGGCCGGGGTGAGTGAGGGGTGGGCGCAGAGAAAGTACAGCTGCAGGGTCTCGTCGGTGTCCGCGACCGCGCCCGGCGACGGCTCGGCGTCCATCCGCACCTCGCGCGCCCGTCGGGCGGTCTCCGCGCGGGTCGCGTCCAGGTACTTGCGCCAGGCGACGGTGACCAGCCAGCCCTTCGGGTCCGCCGGCGGGTCGGTGGCCCACGCCGCGAGCGCGCGGAGCAGCGCCTCTTGCACGGCGTCCTCGGCCGTCGCGAAGTCGGCTCCGCGACGGACGAGGACGCCGGTGACCGCGGGAATCAGCTCCCGCAGCAGGACCTCGTTCACTCCGTGACGGCGGGCGCGGCAGTCAGGAACGGGCGCAGTTCGAGCCATTCGTAGATCGGCTTGCCGCCCGGCCCGGGCGCGGCCGACAGTTCGCCGGCCAGCTCGACGGCCCGCTCGTACGACTCGACGTCGATCACCATCCAGCCGGCGATGAGGTCCTTGGTCTCGGCGAACGGGCCATCGGTGACCGGCGGCCGGCCCGCTCCGTCGTACCGGACGAACGTGCCCTCCGGCGACAGCGCCTGGCCGTCCACGAACTCACCGGTGCCCTCCAGCTTGGCCGCGAAGTCGCGCATGTACTGCATGTGCGCGTCGACCTCGGCCGGCGTCCACCGATCCATGGGGGCGAAGTCGACGAAAGGCGTCGGGCCGCCGCGGTAGTGCTTGAGGAGCAGGTACTTGGCCATGAGGTTCTCCTTCGGTGTGCGCGACCATTGTGGCCGCGTTCGCACCGAGGACGGCGCCGCCCGCCGATTCTCGACATCCGTCCGCGAGGAATTTGGAGCGGGAGCCATCGAGCGCCGAGCAGGCGAGCGCGGAGCATGCCCGGCACGCCATCATGCCTCGGCGAAGTGCCAACTCTGCTTCTCGGCCACGATGCGCGGTAGGCGAACATCGCCGAAGGCCCCTCCGCTGCCGTCGGTGAACCTGAAATGGAACGCGCCGTGCGCTCCGCGCTCGACAAGCACGCGGAACTGCAGGAGCGCGGCCGTGCCCACGCGGGCGCTCGGAGGGCTGATGGATGCGCGAGGCGGAGCGTCCACGGTGACAGCTTCTGCCGCCCCATCGCAGACATAGACAAAGACCTGGTCGCCGTAGGCGTGGCTGTCGCTGTCCCAATCCAGCCCCAGGCCGGTGCCCGCGTCCCCTATCGAAAACATGTGATTGCAGCCCGTGACGCCCCGCGGCGGAGCGTGGGTCGCTGATCCGCTCGTGCACGCAGACATGGCGACGAGCGCGGTGACCGCCCCGATGCACCCGATCCTCACGCGTAGGCCGCTCATCTGTCTCCTCGCGCCACGGACCGCGACATCCAGATGTGTCACGATCTTCGACGCGACGAACCCTAACGAGCGTTCCCGCTCTGCCGCCGCGTGGCGCGCCGACCGGGCTCATGCCACTGAGCGCGCGTGGCCCTTCCCGTTGACTGCCCGCGCCTGTACTCCTCGAGGCGCTCCGCCAACAGTGGTCAGGCTGAACGCTTGCGGCCGCTGGTGAACCAGGCGGCGATCAACAGCACCACACCGACGACCACGGCCGCGATCCCGTGCTTGGTGCGTGGCTTCGTGCCGTGCGCGGTGTGCCCCGGGAAGAAGCTCGGCAGGCTGTGCGCCGGCTCGGCGAAGTAGAGGATGCCCACGATGATGCACACGATTCCCAGCACGCCGAGCAGCACGGTGAGCCACATCGGTGCGTTGCGGGCGGACGGGCGGGCTGTGGTCATACGGCGTACTCCCTCGGGGCCGACGATTCGTCGGACGGCAGCCTTCCAGGATTCCGCCGGCAGGTCCGGACGCCCCACAGCCGACCGTCAGCCGCGCGCCGCGGGCCCGGGTTGTCAGTGGCCGCTGGCAGGCTCGGCAGCAATCCAACACGCGTCCTCGGCGAAGGTAGGGCAATGCGCGCGAAGATCCTCTTCATCACGTTGGCGGTGGCCGACCTCGAGCGGTCGGTGGCGTTCTTCCGGGACGGGCTGGGCTGGCCCACAGAGGGCATCGTCGGTCGGGAGTTCCACGACGACGTGACCGGTGCCGACGGCACCATCGCGTTCTTCTCCCTCGAGGGCGGGCTGCTGCTCGGTCTGTACGAACGCAGCAATCTCGCCAAGGACGCCGCCGTGCCCGTCGGGCCGGCGAGCTCGACCGAATTCAGCCTGGGCCTACCGGCCACGTCCCAGGCCGAGGTCGACGACCTGCTGCGGCAGGCCGAGGCCGCCGGCGCGACACTGCCCGCTCCCCCGCACATGCGCCCGTTCGGGGTTTACTCCGGATACTTCACCGATCCGGACGGGCACCTGTTCGAAATTGCCTGGGATTCGAACGGTTAGCGGTGCCCGCCGGGCGGGGCGGCCACACCTTGCTGCGGCTCCGCTGCCTCGTCGATCCAGCCGGAGTCCTCGTCCGGCGGCTCGACCGAGACGCGCGGCGTGATCCGGTCCAGCCACTTGGGCAGGAACCAGTTCGCCTTCCCGAAGAGGTGCATAAGCGACGGCACCAGCATCGTCCGCAGGATGAACGCGTCGAGGAACACCGCCGAGGCGAGCCCCAGCCCGAAGATCTTGATCGGCCTGCCCGGAGTGAGCAGGAACCCCAAGAAGACGGCGATCATGATCAGGGCAGCGGCGGTGATGATGCCGCCAGTCTCCGCCTGCCCCACGGTGACCGCCCGTTTGTTGCTCTTGGTGTGCACCCACTCCTCATGGATGCGGCTGACGAGGAACACCTGGTAGTCCATCGACAGGCCGAACAGGATGGCGAACAGCATCACCGGGATCCACGCGTCGATCGGCGCACCCGGGCCGGCGCCCATCAGGTCCGACCCCCAGCCGTACTGGAAGATCGCGACCACGAGCCCGAACGCACCGCCGGCTGCGAGCAGGTTCATCACCGCGGCGGTCAGCGGCACGACCAGGCTGCGGAACGCGACGAGCAGCAGGAGGAACGACAGACCCACGACGACGGCGATGAACAGCGGCATCTTGCGGCCGAGCACCGTGGCGAAGTCGACGTTGATCGCGGTGTCGCCGTAGGTGTAGATGCGGTTCTCCGTACCGTCGTACAGCGGCGGCAGCACGTCGGAACGCAAATGGTGGACCAGCTGGTAGGTCTTCTCCGCCTGCGGCGCGGTTGTCGTCTTGAACGACACGAAGGCGACGTCCTTGGTCAGCGGTACCGCGGCCAGGCTCTTCGGGTCCACGCCGGGGACGCCCGCCAGCGTGCGCGAGACCCGTCCGAGATAGGCCTGGTCGGACGCGCCCGGACCGTTGACCACCGCCTCGAGCATCGAGTTGTACCCGACTCCGAACTCGCGGCTGATGAGGTCGTAGCCGATCCGGGTCGTGGAGCTCTTCGGGTCGCTGCCCTGGTCGCTGCTGCCCAGTTGCAGCGAGAAGAACGGGATCGCCAGCGCGATCATCACGGCGCCGGAGACGATCGCGACGAGGACGCGTCGGCGAGCGACAAGCTCCGACCAGCGGGCCCAGAACCCCAGCGGCCGGCTGCCGATGAAGTTGCCGGCGCGCACGGCCGCCCGCTGCTTGCGCGGCAGGACCTTCAGCCCGAACAGGCTCAGCAACGCCGGCAGCAGCGTCAGCGACGCGGCCATCGTGAAGCCGACCGCGAGGGCCGTGGCCACCGCCATGCCGTTGAAGAAGCTCACGCCGAGCGCGATCAGACCGAGGATGGCGATGCACACGGTGGTGCCGGCGAACAGCACCGCGCGGCCGGACGTGTTGATGGCCGTGACGATCGATTCGTTCAGTGACATGCCGCGGCGCAGGTTGCGGCGATGCCGGGTGACGATGAACAGCGCGTAGTCGACGCCGACGCCGATCACCATCAGTTCGGCGAGGTACGGCGTGATGTTCGAGACGTTGATGGCGTGGCTGAGGATGTAGATGACCCCGAGGCCGCCCACGAGGGCCACGGCTGCGCTGGCCAGTGGCAGAGCGGTCGCGGCGACCGTGCGGAAGACCAGGGCCAGGATGATCAGAGCGGCGAGGAAGCCGATGAACACCGAGCCGCCCGAGCCGTTGCTCTGCCCGATGCCGGCGAACGCGTTACCGGTGAACTCCACCTGAAGCGAAGAACTGCGCAGCGACGTCAAGGAGTCGTAGACGTTCTTGAACAGAGTCTGGTCGTAATGGTTTCCCTGCCAGCTGATGGTGACCAGCGCGGTGTTCGACCCGCGCGCGGAGTTGAGCAGTTGCGGGTTCCCGGGTGCCGTCTTGCCCGGATGCGAGCAGTCGATCGACTGCCACGGCGTGGCGATCAACGCCACGTGGTTGCCGGACGTGCAGACCTTGGCCAGCGCCGGCTGGAGTTGTGGTGGCGCGGCGGTGAACGCGGTGTTGTCCGTGTTTCTGAGCACCACCGTGCCGCTGACGCCGGATTGGTTGCTCAGCCCGGCCTGTTTGAGCAGCGTCGTCACGCTCGCGGTCTCGGTGTGCGGAAGGCTGAAGGTGTCTTTGTAGCTCGCTCCGCCCATCGCGCCCGCGATGCCCTGCGCTGCGACGATCAGCACGATCCACCCGGCGATGACCCACCACCGGCGGCGGATAGCGAATTCGGCAATTGTCTTCATCAGGTCTCCAGATGCGAGCGCTGCGGACCACTCCCGGCCTCGAACGTCGAAGAGGTGAGGCCAACCGGCACGTGCCCGGCATATGCTCGCCCAGGCTAGCCGGGAGTGCATCCGAATTTCGGGGCTCAGACGCGCTGACGCAGGGTCCGGGAACGACGCCAAGATCGCCTCGCGACCTAGGCTGGTCGGGTGACCCTCCCGGCCCACACGCGCTCATGACGGCCGGCGCCTCGCCCGGATCGCGGGCCGAGCCGCAGGCACGCGAGCACCGCACGTCGCCGCGCGCGGCGCAGGTCGCAGTGGTCGTCACGTTCTTCGTGCACGGGCTGCTGTTCGCGTCGTGGACAGCGCACATCCCGCACGTCAAGGCGAGCCTGGGGATCAACGACGGCACGCTCGGCTTGGCGTTGCTGGGCACCCCGCTGGGCTCGGTCGCGGCGATGGCGATCGTGGGCTGGGCGCTGCCGCGCACCGGCAGCCGTGCGGCGGTGCGGGTCGCGCTGCTCGGCTATGCCCTGGCCGGGCCGCTGGTCGGCGTGACGGGTTCGGTCCCCGGCCTGTTCCTCGCCCTGGCCCTGTGGGGCGCGTTCCAGGGCACGCTCGACGTTTCGATGAACACCCAGGCGATCGCTGTCGAGCGCCGTCGGCGGCGGCCGTTGATGAACGGCATGCACGCCTGGTGGAGCATCGGCGCGTTCGCCGGCGCGGGAGTCGGCGCCCTCGGGGTCGCGATCGGGCTGTCGCTCTCGCGCCAGTTGTTGCTGCTCGCGGTACCCGTCCTGCTCGCGGGGGAACTGCTGGCGACCCGCATGCTCCCCGACCGCGCCACGCCCTCGGCCGCCGAGCGGCAGGACCAACCCCGGACGCGGCGGCTCTCCGGGCCGGTGCTGGCGCTCGGCGCGATCGCCTTCGCCGCCATGCTGTGCGAGGGCGCGGCCGCGGACTGGTCGTCGGTGTACCTGCGCGAGTCCGCCGGCGGGAGTCCCGGCGTGGCCGGGCTCGGGTATGCGAGCTTCGCGCTTGCCATGGTGCTCGTCCGCGGCCTCGGCGACCGGCTGCTGAGTCGGTTCGGCGCGCGCAGCGTGCTGTCGGTGCTCGCCCTGATCGCCACCGCCGCCGTCGCGCTCGCCCTGGCTGTGGGGACGGTGGCGGCGATGCTCGTGGCCCTGTTCCTGCTGGGGCTGGGGATCGGAACCGTCGTGCCTACCGCCTTCAGCGCGGCGGGCCGGCTGCCGGGGATCCATCCCGGCCGCGGTGTCGCCGGCGTCTCCGCGCTGGGCTGGGCCGGGTTCGTCTGCGGGCCGCCGATCATCGGCCAGCTCGCCGACCTCGTCTCGCTGCCGGCAGCGCTCGGCGTGGTACCGCTGCTGACCGCGCTCGTTGCGCTCGCCGCGGCACGGATGGCAGCACTTGCCGAGTAGGTGACCGGCCGGCTCCCGGTGGCTCAGCCGGGCGTCGGAAGGCCGTAGCGTTCGGCCACGGCGGCGAACTCCCCGGTCTCGTGCGCCCGGACGAGTTCCTCGGCGAGTACCCGGAGCTTGACGTTGTGCCGCTGCGACGCGTCCCGCAACAGCGCGAAGCCACGGTCGGTGTCTGCGTCGTCCGCGGCCATCAACAGACCCTGCGCCTGCCCGATCAACGCGCGGGTGCGCAGCGACGTGCGCAATTGGTCGACAAGATCCCGGCAGTCGGAATATAGCGTCGCGTTGTCCAGCGCCGTCCCGGCGTGGACGGCGAACAGCTGCACAACGTCGAATGAGGCGTCGCCGAACTCGTCCGGCTTCGCCGCGAGCAGGGTGAGCGCGGCCGGGTCCTCCCGCGGCGAGGTCAGCGGAAGGACGAGCGCGCTGCGGAAGCCGGCGTCGTCCAACTCGGCCGAGAACTTCGGCCACCGGTCGTCGCTGCGCACGTCGGGCAACCGGCGCGGCTCGCCGTAGCGCAGCGCCTCGCCGATCGGGCCGATGTCGGCGGGTGCGCTGCCCTGTGGCTGCCAGGTGCCCGCGAGCGTATCGACCCGGCCGCGACCCGGAGCGCTGATGAGCGCGCCCTCGCAGCCGGGCACGGTGCGCACGATCCGATCCACGTAGCGGCTCATCGTCGCCGCAACGTCGTCGGCGGCAAGCAGCCTCGTTACCTCGGCGAGTTCCTCGGCCACCGAAAGCAGTTGCTGCGCGTCCACCCGTCCCCCTTGGTCTGCAGGCAATTGCACCACTGTCTACCGGGTCGCGACCAGCGCCCCGCCGCCGGCTCGCTCACGGCACGCAACATCGGCGATCTCGGCGTATTCGGCACGTCGCATCGCGAATTGGTACAGCCGTGCACTAATATTCCGACGCGGTTAAGTAGCCAGCCGTCGCCTCGGCCACCGGTCCGGGCGTCCCGCTGCTGCTCTTGGATACGATGCCGCACCTTTCGGACGACGCCGAACCCACCGACCCACCCGACGCGGACTGCGCAGCGCCGCTGTACCGCCTTGACGTCGTGCCCGTCCGCGGAAGCTCTGCGCGCGTGGCCCGGATCGCCGGCGACCTCGACTACTCCGTGACCCCTGCCCTGCGCCGCCGCCTGCTGGACGAACTTGCCGGAGTCGAGGTGTTCGTCGTCGACCTCACCGCGGTCAGCCTGCTGTCGGCCGCGGCGATGGAGATGCTGATCGACCTGCACACCCTGTGCGCCGGCCACCACGTGCAGCTCCGGATCGTCGCTGCCACCCGGGCCGTGCTCCGCCCGCTCGGGCTGACCGGGCTGGACCGACGGTTGCCCCTGTACCCGAGCCGGGACGCCGCGCTCGACCAACGGTGAGCCGCCGGGCTCGGCGTTGACACCGCCTGCCCCGCAGCCCTAGCGTGCGGGATATATGCGACGAGACGTAGCGGATAGCTGCCCCGCTCCCCCGGAAGGACCGACGCGCCGGGTCCGTTCCGCCGACGGCGTCTCGCTAGCCGTCTACGAGCACGGCGACCCGGCCCGGCCCACGGTCGTCGCCGTGCACGGCTACCCCGACAACCACGCCGTCTGGGACGGCGTGGTGCGGTTATTGGCCGACCGCTATCGGGTCGTCACCTACGACGTCCGCGGCACCGGCGAGTCGGACAAACCCCGGTCGGTGTCGGCGTACCGGATGCCGCGTCTGGTGGATGACTTCGTGGCGGTGATCGCGGCGGTCAGCCCGGACGGGCCGGTCCACGTCCTCGCGCACGACTGGGGATCGGTCCAGTGCTGGCCCGCGCTGACCGACACGCGCACGGCGAGCCGGGTGGAATCGTTCACCTCGATCTCCGGGCCCTCGCTCGACTACGCGGCGGCCTGGATGCGCGGTGCCGTGCAGCACCCGCAGGCTGCCCTGCGTCAGCTTCGTCGCTCGCTCTACGTCGCCGGCTTCCAGCTGCCGGTGCTCCCCGAGGCATTCGTGCGCAGCGGCCTCATGCGGCGTGCGGTTCACCGCACCGAGCGGCGCACCCGCAGCGCGGCCGGCACCGCTGCCGTCCCGCCCCGCACCGACGCCGACCAGGTCAACGGGCTCGCGCTCTATCGCGCCAACATGCTGCGCGGTATGGGTTCGCCGACTCCGCTGCCGACCCGGGTGCCGGTGCAGGTCATCGCACCGGCCCAGGACGCCTACGTCACGCCTGCGCTCGCGCTGGACTCCCCCAGGCCATGGGTGGAGCACCTCGTCACCCGCACCGTCGCGGGCGGTCACTGGGTCGTCAGCGACCGTCCGGACGTCATCGCCCGGCTCACCGGCGAGTTCATCGAGTCACTCGGCAGTGCCCCGCCTCCGGACCCACCGCCCCGCTCCGGTCGCTTCCCGGGGCAGCTCGTGGTCGTCACCGGCGGCGCGCGCGGGATCGGACGGGCCACCGCGCTGGCGTTCGGGCGGGACGGCGCCGACGTCGTCGTCGCCGATATCGACGACGCAGCGGCGAAGGAGACCGCCGACGAGATCCGCGCACTGGGTGTGCAGGCATGGGCCGAGCACCTGGATGTGAGCGACGAGGAGCAGTGGACGAGCTTCGCCGCCGACGTCCGCGCCCGGCACGGGGTGCCGGACATCGTCGTCAACAACGCCGGTATCGGCATGGGCGGGCCGTTCCTCGGCACGTCGGTGGACAACTGGCGCACGCTGCTGGACGTGAACCTGTGGGGCGTGATCCACGGCTGCCGGTTGTTCGCCGCCCAGATGGTCGAGCGCGGCGAGGGCGGACGCATCGTGAACATCGCCTCCGCGGCGGCGTACGCGCCCTCGATCGTCTACCCGGCGTACGCGACGTCGAAAGCCGCGGTGCTCATGCTGTCCGAGTGCCTGCGCGCCGAGCTGGAGCGCGAGGGCATCCTGGTGACCGCAGTGTGCCCCGGCTTCGTCGACAGCGACATCTCGCGCACCACCGTGCACGTGGGCGTCGACGAGCAGACCGCCCAGCGGCTGCGGGAACACCAGATCGCCGCCTATCACCGGCGCGGCTACTCCCCCGACCGGGTGGCCCGCCGGCTGGTCGACGCCGTGGCCGACGGCGCGCCGACCGTCATCGTCACCCCGGAGGCGAAGTTCTTCCGCGCGGTCAGCCGCTTCGCCCCCGGCCTCGGACGGCGGCTCGCGAAACTCGACCTCAACAAGCTGTAGCCGCCCGGTGTTCGAAGCGCGTCCGTGAGAGGTCAGCGGCCGGCAGACTTCTCGAGCGCAGCGAGTTCTTCGTCCAGGTGCTTGAGCAGGCGCTGCAGATGCGGAACGGTCCGCCGGCAGCCGGTCAGCCCGAACGCCACCTCGTCCGCGTAACTGGTGCAGGTGATGTTGAGCGCCTGCCCGTCCAGCGGGATCGACAGCGGGTAGAGGCCGTCGAGGCGCGCGCCGTTCCAGTACATCTGCTTGCGCGGCCCCGGGACGTTGGAGATGACCAGGTTGAACGGCGGGCGCACCCGGCCGGTCAGCTGCAGCGCCGGCCACAGCCCGAGCGGGCTGATCCCGAGGGCGCTCATGGCCAGGATCTGCGTGGGCGTCATCGACCGCAACGCCTCCTTGCCCTCGGCCATGGACCGGTGCACGGTGGCAAGCCGGTCGGCGGGGTCGGCGAAGTCGGTGCCGAGCTTGCACATCACGGCGCCGACGGCGTTGCCCCCACCGTCGCCCAACGGCGCGTCGCTCGAGGAGCTGCGCAGAGACACCGGCACCATGGCGATCAAGGAGCTGTCGGGCAGCGCCTCGAAGTCGAGCAGATACTGGCGCAGCGCGCCGGAGCACATGGCAAGCACCACGTCGTTCACCGTCGTGCCGGCCGCCTTGCCCACGGCGCGGATGCGTTCCAGGGGCCACGACTGCGCGGCGAAGCGGCGGGCGCCGGTGATCGGCACGTTGAGCATCGAACGAGGGGCCGAGAACGACAGCGAGCCGCTCTCGTTGCGCGCGGCGCGGGCAACGGTGCGCGCGAACGCGGACGGCAGACCGGCCGCCTCGCCCAACAGCTCCCCTACCTCGCGGACCGTGCCGGCCGGGATCCCGGCGATGCGCGGCTCCGGCTGGCGGCGCGAGCTGGGCAGGCGCGGCGCCCACGGCGCAGGCATGCCGCGCTCGTCCGGGTCGTCGCTCAACGTCCGGTCGAGCAGCCGCAGGGCGGCGACGCCGTCGACCAGCGAGTGGTGGACCTTGAAGTAGATGGCGTAGCGGCCGTCCTCGAGCCCCTCGACGAGGTGCATCTCCCACAGCGGCCGGTGCCGGTCGAGCAGCGTCGAGTGCAGCCGGGAACACAGCGCCAGAAGCTCGAGGATCCGACCCGGGCGCGGTAACGCGCTGCGGCGCACGTGATGCTCGAGATCGAAGCTCCGGTCGGTCTCCCAGGCCCACTGGCCGAGCGTGGTCACCGAGCGACGCGGCCGTTTCTGGAACAGCGGCGCGACGTCGTTCTCGGCGACCGCCGCCTCGAACATCGCGCGCACCTGGAGGGCGTCGGCACCCTCGGGCGGCTCGAACAACTGCAGGCCGCCGACGTGCATCGGATGTTCGCGCGACTCGGCCAGCAGGAACAACGAGCTGGTCGGCGGCATCGGCAGCAGCATCGGGCAATTCTCGCACTCGTTGCGCTCGCGCGCCGGGCGCGGCGGCGCAGTTCGCCGGATGTGCATCTTGGCGCTCAGGCTGCGCTGGGCGAGTATGGGCCCATGGTGGACTTCGACGAGCTACGGGCCAAGACCGAGGATTTCCTGGAAGAGCACGCCGACCAGGTCGACAGCGGCATCGACAAGGCGGCCGACTTCGCGACGAAGAAGTACGGGCACGCCCAACAGATCGACAAGGGCGCGGGCAAGCTCAAGGAGTTCCTGCCCGGTAACGACGCCGAAGAGGCCGCCGAAGAGCGCCACGAGGACGAGCGGCCCGGGCGCGGTGCCGGTCAGCACGCCCCGGGGAAGGCGGCCGGTGGTCAGGGCCGTCCCGGTCGCTCGGGCCGGACGGGCCAGCCGGGGCGCCCGGATCAGCAGGCCCGGCGCGGCCCAGGCCGCCGGCCGGGGCCCGGCCACTGACCTGGCTCACCAGCCTGGCTCACCAGCCGGGCTCACCAGCCGCTGTGCAGCGGGCGCCCCTCGGCGTAGCCGGCGGCGCTCTGGACGCCGATGACGGCCCGCTCGTGCAGCTGCGCGAGGTTCGCCGCGCCGGCGTAGGTGCACGCCGAGCGGACGCCGGCGGTGATCGTGTCGATGAGGTCCTCGACCCCGGGCCGAAGCGGGTCGAGGTACATCCGCCCGGTCGAGATGCCCTCCTCGAACAGCGCCTTGCGGGCCCGGTCGAACGCGCTCTCCCCGCTGGTGCGGATCGCGACCGCCCGGGCGGAGGCCATGCCGAAGCTGTCCTTGAACTGCCGGCCGTCCGGCGCCACGTTCAGATCACCCGGCGACTCGTAGGTACCGGCGAACCACGAACCGATCATCACCGCCGACGCTCCCGCGGCCAGCGCGAGCGCGACGTCGCGCGGGTGCCGCACGCCTCCGTCGGCCCACACGTGTGAGCCCAGCTCGCGGGCGGCCGCTGCGCACTCGAGCACGGCGGAGAACTGCGGGCGTCCGACACCTGTCATCATCCGGGTGGTGCACATCGCGCCCGGGCCGACGCCGACCTTGACGATGTCGGCGCCCGCCTCGATCAGTTCCCGGGTGCCGTCGGCCGAGACGACGTTGCCGGCGACCACTGGCACGTGCGGCGCGAGCGCGCGCACCGCCGTCAGCGCCTCGATCATGCGCTGCTGGTGGCCGTGCGCCGTGTCGATCACGAGGACGTCGATGCCGGCGTCCAGCAGATCGGCCGCCCGCGCCTTGACGTCGCCATTGACGCCCATCGCGGCGGCCACCCGCAGCCGGCCGGACATGTCCCGCGCCGGCTGGTAGATCGTCGAGCGCAGCGCGCCGGTCCGGGTGAGCACGCCGACCAGGCGCCCGTCGTCCCCGACCACCGGCGCGAGCTTGCGCCGTTGCCGGTCGAGCTCCTCGAAGGCCCGCGCCGCCTCGATCGGCTCGCGCAGCGTGAGCGGGTCGGGCGTCATCACCTGGTGCAACTGGGCAAAGCGCTCGGCGCCGGCGCAGTCGGCCTCGGTCACGACGCCGACCGGACGCTCCTCGTCGACGACGATCACCGCACCGTGCGCGCGCTTGTGCAACAGCGCAAGCGCCTCGCTGACCGTGCTGTACGGGGCGAGGGTGATCGCGGTGTCCACAACCAGGTGGCGGCGCTTGACCCAGTCGACTACTTCGTGCACCACGCTCACGGGGATGTCCTGGGGCAGCACCACCAGTCCCCCGCGCCGTGCCACGGTCTCGGCCATCCGCCGGCCCGCCACCGCGGTCATGTTGGCGACGATGACCGGGATCGCCGCGCCGCTGCCGTCCGTGGTCGACAGGTCGACGTCGAATCGCGAGGTCACCGAGGACCGGACCGGCACCATGAACACGTCGTCGTAGGTGAGGTCGTAGCTCGGCGGGGATCCAATGAAGCGCACGAGTCCCTAAGCGTACCGGGGCGTCCGGCCGGGCGGCCCGCATAGGCTGACCTGGTGCTGGCGGTCTTCGACATCGACGGAGTCGTCGCCGATGTTCGGCACCGGCTGCATCACCTGGATGGCCACCGGTCCTGGTCCGCGTTCTTCGCCGCAGCAGAAGGCGACGGGCTGCTGGCCGAGGGCGCCCGACTGGTCGCCGACCTCGCCCGAACGCACGACATCGCGTGGCTCACCGGCCGTCCCGACTGGATGCGCGAGCTCACGACGCGGTGGCTGGCCGCGCACGGGCTGCCGCCCGGCGAACTGCGGATGCGTGGCGCCGGTGACTACCGCCCGGCGCCGCGGTTCAAGGTGCAGGTGCTGCGCGAACTCGCCCCGCGCGGCATCGCCGCGGTCGTGGACGACGACGACGAGGTGGTGGCGGCCGCACTCGCCGCGGGGTTCCCGGCCGTGCTCGCCGACTGGGTGCCCCGCGGACGCCGGTTGCGGGAGGCTCAAGATCGCGACGGCAGGACGTAAAGTCCGGATTCGTCCGGGAATTAGGTCACAGTCAGGTAACGGCGCGCGCAAAGCCCGAACCGGGTGCTGAGATCCTGCCGAAGACACGGGTAC
This sequence comes from Jatrophihabitans sp., assembly GCA_035695205.1. Lineage (GTDB taxonomy): Bacteria > Actinomycetota > Actinomycetes > Mycobacteriales > Jatrophihabitantaceae > Jatrophihabitans. The sequence continues at coordinate 19,068 of DASSEP010000094.1, forward strand.
ACAAGTCTTGTACGAGCGCTGGACAAATCAAGATTCCGGAGCACACTAGAGCGGAGTTTTCCCGGAAGCGATTACAGGAACCGAAATGATCGACACCCAGATCGACCCGGTTGCGCACCACACATGCGTGCACACGCCGTGCTGCCCGAGCGCAGACGCCGCCGACCGCGACGCCGCTCACGTCATCTCCGCGCACCCGGAGCAGGGCTGGAGCCTGCTCTGCAACGGTGTCGTGGTCTTCGACGACTTCGGTGAGATCCTGCCCGACGGGCAGAGTGTCGCCTCGCGCCGCCCCGACCTGCTTGCCGCCTCCCCGCACCGCCGCGCCGGCTGAGTCCCGCGCCGCCCGCCTCGGTCACTGACTGAGGCCCACCACCAGCCACATGAACGCGGCGCCGGCCACCGTGCACACCAAGGTGAGCCGGGACGGATGGCGGGCGTGCGCCTCGGGCAGGATGTCCGAGGTTGCCAGGTAGAGCAAGAAGCCGGCGAAATATCCCAGGTAGATGCCGATCGCGCCCTGGGGCATCGCGATGAGCGTCCCCACCACCGCCCCGGCAACCGGCGCCACCGCGTCGAACACCAGCAGCATCACCGCACGGCGCCGCGCGTTGCCGTACAGCGACGTGATGGTGAAGGTGTTGAACCCGTCCGCGAAATCGTGCGCGATCACCGCGATCGCGACGGCGAGGCCCACTGTTGCTCCGGCCTGGTAGCCGAGCCCGATGCCGATGCCGTCGAGCACGCTGTGCACCACCAGCCCGCCGCCGGCGAGCAGGCCGACCGCGTGCAGATCGTGGGTGTGGCCGTGCAGGTCGCCGCCGTGCTCGCCACCGTGCGCCCGGTGGATCGCGAGCGAGCGCTCCAGGATGTGCACGCTGAAGAACCCGCCGATCGCAGCGAGCATGGGCACGGGGACGCCGAACGCGTCGTTCGTCGACTGCCGCAGCGCCTCGGGCAGCAGGTCGAAGGCGGCCACGCCGAGCAGCACGCCCGCCGCCAGGCCGAGGATGAGGTGCAGGCGGTCGCGGGCGTGCAGCGCGACGAGTCCGCCGAGCAGCGTCGCGACCAGCGCGACGCAGGCGAGCAGGACGGCCATGAGTTCCTCCACCAGCAGGTGCCGCCCAGCTTACTGGTAATGACAACGGTTCCCAACAAGCGGGGGGGGGGTCGGGGGTTCGTCCGCCCCCGCGCGCCGGCGATCTTCCTGCTCTCCCGCGGCCAGCACCGCAGCAGCGCAGGAACGTCAACCCGTCCGCTGCTCAGCCGCGGTGCACGGTGCGGCCCGCGTCGCCGAACGGCTCGTCCCGCTCGCGTACCGCCTGCCGGAAACCGGCCTGGGCGGCCCGGGAGGCGAACCGGTGCCCTTCGCGGGTGTGCCGGGCGATGCCGTCGAACACCGTGCCGACCATCGTGCTGGTGCCCACGCCCTGCGCGAGTAGCGCCGAGTTCAGGGCGAGCTTGGCCATGATCAGCTGGTTCAGCGGCATGGCCGCGATGCGCTCGAGCAGGATCTCGGTGCGCTCGTCGAGCTCGTCCGGGGCGGGCGCCTCGACGGCCAGCCCCCATTCGGCCGCCTCGTCGCCGGTTATCGTGTCGCCGGTGAACAACAGTCGCTTCGCCCGCTGGTCGCCGAGTCGGTGGGCCCACATGCCGGCCGACGGGTCCCCCACACCCGCGTCGGCGGGTAGCCGATTTTGGTGTCGGACGCCGCGATGATCTGGTCGGCGAACAGGGCGATGTCGGTGCCGCCCCCGACGCAGTAGCCGTGCAGTTTCGCGACCGTGGGCTTGTCGGCATGCAGCAGGCTGGCGAACCCGCGGTTGAACCGGCTCATCATCGCGTAGTCGACGGTGGGATCCCACACGCGCGCCGGGTCGTGGTTACGGGCCTGCGCGACCGGGTCGAGCACGGTGCCGGCCCGCGGCTCGGCGTGTTCCCCTGTCGCCGCGGCGCCGGCCATGTCCGACTCGGCGAACAGCCCCAGGTCGTAGCCGCCGCAGAAACCGCTTCCCGTGCCGGCGACGACGACGACGTGCACACGCGGGTCCAGGTCGGCGCGCTCGACGGCATGCGCGAGATCGAGCGGGGTGTCCGGCGTGATGGCGTTGCCGTTGGCCGGCCGGTTGAACGTGATGCGTGCGATGCGTCCGGTCACCTCGTAGGTCAGCGTCGCGTACTCGGCGCGGTCGTCAGGGTGCGGCAGTCCGGCGAACAGCGAGTCGTCCCCCTCGACAAGGCCCTGTCGCCAGGGAGCGCGTTCGTGGGGTGTGCTCACTCCCCCACCCGCGCCCGCTCGAGAATGGCCGCCGTGTTCACGCCGGCCGGCAGGGTGCCGTAGGCATGGCCCCAGTCGCCGGCCAGGCGGGACGCGACGAAGGCGTCGGCCACCGCCGGGTCGCCGACGCGCAGCAACAGCCCGGCCTGCAGCGTCAGCGCCATCCGCTCCACGACGCGCCGGGCGCGGAACTGCAGCGCGTCCTGGTCGGCGAGCTCCTTGCGCAGCATCGCGAGCGCGTCGTCGTAGCGGGCGTCCGTTCCGGCGGCGAGCTCGAGCTCG
>DASSEP010000095.1:0-42079 GCA_035695205.1 Jatrophihabitans sp.
CCTCGGTGTCACCGATCGTGCGCACCGACGACAACCCGAGCCGGACGGCCGGTTGCGGCGCGTCGAGGCAGCCACATCGGGGAGCTTGCGACCCGATCGTGTTGGAGTGCGTAGGACCGTCCGCGTCGTCCCACTCCAACGAGGCGTTGGCCAGCGAACGGGCCAGCGACGGCTGCCGCACCTCGATGCCGTGCCGCTTCGCGTCGTGCACCAGCGATTGCGGCGAGTAGAAACCCATCGGTTGGGCGTTGATCAGCGCCGCGCAGAACGCCGCCGGGTAGTGCAGCTTGAGCCACGACGACGCGTAGACCAGCAATGCGAACGAGATCGAGTGCGACTCGGCGAAGCCGAACGCGGCGAAGGCCTGGATCTTCTCGTAGATCTCGTCGGCGACCGCATCGGTGATGCCGTTGGCGGCCATGCCTTCGTAGAGCCGGACGCGCATCGCCTCGATGCGGTCGTGCGAACGCTTCGACCCCATTGCGCGGCGCAGCTGGTCGGCCTCGGCGGGGGAGAAGTCGGCGACGGCCACCGCGATCTGCATCAGCTGTTCCTGGAACAGCGGGATGCCGAGGGTGCGCTTGAGCGGTTCCTCGAGGCGAGGGTGGGCGAAGGTGACCGGCTCCTCGCCGTTCTTGCGACGGATGTAGGGATGCACCGACTCGCCCTGGATCGGTCCGGGGCGGATCAGCGCCACCTCGACGGCGAGGTCGTAGAAGCAGCGCGGTTTGAGCCGCGGCAGGGTGGCCATCTGGGCGCGGGACTCGACCTGGAACACCCCGATCGAGTCGGCGGCGCAGAGCATGTCGTAGACGCACGCCTGCTCCTGCGGGATCGTCGCGAGTTCGTAGGTGACCCCGTGGTGTTCGGTGATCAGCTCGAAGCAGTACTGGATCGCCGAGAGCATGCCGAGGCCGAGCAGATCGAACTTCACCAGGCCGATGGCGGCGCAGTCGTCCTTGTCCCACTGCAGCACGGTGCGGCCGGGCATCCTGCCCCACTCGACCGGACACACCTCGAGAACCGGACGGTCGCACATGACCATCCCGCCGGAATGGATGCCCAGATGCCGCGGTGCGTTCTGCAATTCGGCGGCGAGTTTGACGACCGTCTCGGGCACGTCGGACAGCTCCTGCGGGGCAGTCAACTCGCCGTTGTCGGTGGTGTAGCTCCAGTAGTAACCCTGCTCGATCTCCTTGCTCCAGGCGTCCTGCTGGCCGGGGGAGTAGCCGAGGGCCTTGGCGATGTCGCGCACCGCCGACTTGGGGCGGTAGGTGATGACGTTCGCGACCTGCGCGGCGTGCTCGCGGCCGTGCAGTTCGTAGACGTACTGGATCGCTTCTTCGCGGCGGTCGGACTCGATGTCGAGGTCGATGTCGGGCGGCTCGCCGCGCTCGGGGGCGAGGAACCGTTCGAACATCAGCCCGTAGTAGACGGCATCGACGGCGGTGATCCCGAGCGCGTAGCAGACCGCGGAGTTCGCCGCCGAGCCGCGGCCCTGGCACAGGATGCCCTTGGAGCGGCAGAAGCGGGCGATGTCCCAGACGACGAGGAAGTAGCCGGGAAAGTGCAACTCCTCGATGATCGCCAGCTCGTGCTCGATCATCTCGTAGGCTCGCTGCTCGTGCGGCTTGCCGGCGAAACGCCGCGCCGCGCCCTCGTAGGTGAGCTGACGCAGATAACTCATCTCGGTGTGCCCCTCGGGGCACGGGAACGGCGGCAGATCCGGCGCGATCAGCTGCAGCGGGAAGGCGATCTCCTTGGCCAACCGGACGGCGGCCTCGACCGCGCCGGGCCAGCGGGCGAAGCGCGCGGCCATCTCCTCGCCGGAGCGCAGATGCTGCCCGGACCAGGACGGCAGCCAGCCGTCGAGCTCGTCCAGGCTCGACCGGGCGCGGACGGCGGCCATTGCCGTGGCGAGCGGACGGCGCGGCGGGCCGTGGTAGTGCGCGGCGGTGGTGGCGACCAGCGGCAGGTGCGTTTCGTCGGCGAGCGTGGCCAGCGCGTCGTAGCGCTCGTCGGCGAGCGGGTCGAGCTCGTAGGCGAGTTCCACGGCGACGTTGTCGCGCCCGAACCGGTCGATCAGTTCGGCGAGGACGGGGCGGGCGGCGTCCAGCCCGCCGGCATCGAGCGCGCGGCGCACCGCACCCTTGCGGCAGCCGGTGAGCACCAGCCAGTGGCCATCGGCCGCTTCGGTGATCTCGTCGATGTCGTAGACCGGACGTCCCTTCGCACCGCCGCGCAGCTGGGCGGTGCCGATGACCCGGGAGAGCGCGGCGTAGCCCTGCGGATCGCGGGCCAGCACCAGCAGGTGGGTGCCGGGCGGATCGGGGACGCCGGCGCGGGCCGCGACATCCCGCTCGGCCCTGGTACGCGGCAGCCCGACGTCGAGGGACAGCTCGGCGCCGAACCCGGTCGCCAACCCGTGGGCCTGGGCGGCCTCGGCGAACCGGACGATGCCGTAGACGCCGTCGTGGTCGGTGAGCGTGAGCGCCTCGAGCCCGAGCCGGACGGACTCCTCGACGAGCTCCTCGGGCGAGGACGCGCCGTCGAGGAAGCTGAACGACGAGTGCGCGTGCAGTTCGGCGTAGGCGACCGGGATGCTCGGCCGCCGGACCGGAGTGGGCGCTTCGTAGGCCGGACGCTTGCGGGACCAGGCGGGGGAGTCGCCGCCGTCGCCGGTGACCGGTCGGCCGGTCGGCGGGCCGGCCAGCGGCTGGCCGGGACGCTTCGGAGCGCGACGGCCGGACAGCCGCCGTTCGAGCTCCCGCCAGGGGATGTCCGGGTTCTGCCAGCCCACTCGTCCAGATTAGAACACGTGTACGACACCAGGCCAGGTGGCTGCGCCTGGCCTCTGCCTGGCGCGGGGCTAGGACGCGGATACCTCGCCCGGGATCTCGACTCCGTGTTCCTCGGCGAACTTCAGGATGTTCGGCATCATCACCGCGGTCTGCTGCTTCGCCTCCTCAGCCGGCGTGAACGCCACGAACTCGCAGCCCTCGAAAGCGATCGGCGTATGCCCGGGCGCGATGACGAACGCTTCACCGGCTTCGTAGATCTCCTCGCTGCCGTCGGCGTTGCGGACACCGAAACGCCCGCGCAGCACATAGCCGACGTGGCTCGCTTGGCACTGGTCGTCCGGCGCGCCCTTGAAGAAGGGTGCCATGTCCATATCGGTGGAGTAGCTCTCGATGCTGACGTTCCACTCGCCGACGTCCTGCTCGTACGTGTCTGCGAAGCCAGGAAACACCTGGTGGGCAGCAGTGGCCTTCGACAGCTTGGGCATCTCGATCTCCTTCCGCGCGTCGTGCCGCTGGGTTCGACGCCACCCGGCGGCGTGACATCACATTCCCAATGCTCTCCATGCGGAGATGCCCATGCAGAGGCGAAGGTCCAGGTCCTCGGACCTGAGCGTCCCAGCCTTCAACACGGGCCCCTCAGCGGCGGAAGGTGCTGTGCCGGTCCTGGCCGGTCGCCCGGACGTACGCCCGCGCGCCGACGTAGGTCCTGCCGCGCCAGCCGAACTCCATCCGGCCGGGGCCGGCGCCGCGGGCGCGGAAGACGTTGTCGTCGCTGCGGTTCGCCGGCTTGCCGGCCGGCACCTTGTCGTTCGGCACGGTGCCGTAGAGCACGTGCCCGCTGTTCGTGGCGATCAGCGTGTTGTGCACGAACACGTTGCCCCACGCGTAGTACTGGATCAGCAGCTCCGGCGAACCGTCGTCGGCGCGGTTGTTGTCGCGCAGCCGGTTGCCGCGGAACACGTTGTCGAACGAGCGTCCGGTCCGCACGCCGCCGCAGCCCTTCGCACCGTTGCAGTAGCCGCCTGTGGTGATGCCGGTGAACAAACTTCCGCTGACCCGGTTGCGCACGACCCGCACGTGGTCGGCCGCGCCGCGCGGGTTCTCGGCCGCGACCTCGATGCCGATGTCGCTGTCGGTCACGTGGTTGTGCCGGATGCGGATGTGGGTGCCGCCGTCGACGTAGATGCCGTCGGCGCAGTTGCACCACGACCCGCCCTCCCAGTACGCCGGGTTGCCGCGCGAGCGGATCCGGCGCACGACGTTGCGCGCGATCAAGCCGTGCCGGGCCCGGTTGGCCTGCGTGTAGCGGTACTTGCCGGTCAGCGTCGGCTCGAAGCCGATGGCGTCGATACCGATGTTGTCGTTGTCATGGATGTGGTTGTCGACGATCGCCCAGCCGTCGACGTTGCCGTTGACGACGACGCTCTCGCTCGCGCCCAGATGCAGGTTGTCCACCCGGTTGCCGGCGATGACGAGGTCGCGGATCGCCCGGTGCGGATTGTCGCCGTACGCCGCGATCCCGTGCGCGTTGATGTCGAAGCTGCCCAGCGTGTTGTTGTCATTGCCCAGGTCGTGCACGTGGTTGCGCAGGATGTGCACGCCCTGGTCATGGCCGTGCACGTACACGCCGGCCGGCACGTGGTTCAGCTTGCGGGTGCGGTAGTCGGCGAGGTCGAGACCGCGGACGGTGATGTGCGTGCTGTCGGCGATCTCCACCAGCGCCGTCAGCCCGGGCGGCGGCGACATGCCGGCGCCGGACAGCGTCGGGTGCTCGCGCCGGTAGGGCCGCAGCGTGATGTCGTGCTTGTGGATCAGCCGGACGCGCTGGTGGTACGCGCCGCCGCGCAGCAGGACGGTGCCGCCGCCCGCCCCGAGCCGGTTCACCGCGGCCCGCACCGTGCGCATGGGATGGGCGGGCGTACCCGCCGCGGAGTCCGACCCGTGCGGGGCCACGACCACCTGGGACCGAGCTCGGTGGCCGGGCGCCGCGGTGGCGTTCGCGGCGAGCGGGACGGCGAACATCGACAACGCCGCCGCCGAGACGGCGGCGGCCGCGACTGCGCGAGCGGGCATGAAACCTCCTAGGCAGCGTCCTCCTGGGCCGCGCTGTACGCGGCGACGAGTTCGAGATAGTTGTGCGCGATCGCGTCCACCGCGTCCTGGCGCGCCCCGCCCGCGACGAAGCCGCGCAGCGCGTCCCACCACACCGTCCGGCCGACCGCGAAGCCGCTGAACCCGGGCACCCGCGCGGCGGTGGTCAGCCACCGGCGCACGGCGGCGGAGTCCGCGCCCCGGCCGAGCACCAGGCAGCCGGCGGCCGGGTCGAATCCGTGCACCGCGGCGCTGATCCGCTGGGCGTCCTCGGTCGACTCCGGCCCCTCCAGCTTCCACAGCGCGGGGCGCAGCCCGTCCCCGCCGATCTCGCCGATCGCGCGCGCGGTGAGCTCGGCACGCAGCTCGCGGTCGTATCGGCCCTGGTCGCCGCCGAGTGCGCTCAGCTGCGCCTCTTCGGCCGGCACCAGCAGCTCCAGCATCAACCGCTGCGGACGGCCGTCCAGCCACCGGGCGAGCTCGCCGAGCCGCTCGCGCTGCCGGGCGTTCATCGCCGCATCACCGTCGGGGTTGTAGCGCACCAGCACCTTCGCGTAATCCGGCTCGTAGCGCTCGATGACCGCACCGAAATCGCCGCCGTACTCGAAGCGCAGCTCGCGCTGACCGCTGACCTCGACCGGCATCGCGATCGCCACGCCGCCGGCGCGCGCCGCGGCGACGTGCGCACCGCCGTACTCGGCGTCGATCAGCAGCGTCGGGCTGGCGTCGAGGACCGACGGTGCCGCCTGCAGCAGGGCGTCGACGACCACGCGCTTGGCCTCGACCATCTGCGCGGTCTGCTCATCGGTCGGCGGCGCGGTGAGCCGCATGAACGACGTGCGGAAGGAATTGCGATGGTCGAACGCCAGGGCGAACACCGGTCTCACAGCTCTCGGACCTCCACTTGCTCGAACAGTTCTGCGACGTCTTCGGGATCGACCACGCCGGCAGCGGGCATGCGCACCGCCGCGGCCGCAGTGGCGGCGGCGCGGTGCAGCGTCTCGGGCCAGTCGCGCCCGGCGAGCTCGCTGTCGGCGAGCACCGCCACGACCGCGTCGCCGGCCCCGGTGGGGTTGCCGTCGACGGCCGGCGGGACGGCCAGCCAGACGCCGTCGCCCGACGCGCCGATCAGGCCCCGCGGCCCCAGGGTGGCCACCGCGCGCTCGGCGCCTCGGGCGACGAGGCCGCGGGCCGCCTCGGCGGCGGTCTCGAGATCGAGCGGCCGGTCCAGCTCGGCCGCCTCGGCGAGTTCTGTCTCGTTCGGCGTGACGACGGACGGTCCCGCGTCGAGGGCGTGCAGCAACGGCTTGCCGTGCGCGTCGACGATCACCGGCAGGCCGCGAGCCCTGGCCGCGGCGGTGAGTTCGCGGTACGCGTCGCCCGGCACTCCCGGCGGCAGGCTGCCCGAGAGCACGACAAGGGCAGCGGACGAGAGCTGCTCCTCGTATGCGGCGAGCAGCCCGTCCCATTCCGCCGGCATGATCGTCGGGCCGGGCTCGTAGAAACCAGTGGACGAGCCGTCGTGCACCACGGTGATGGTGCGGCGGCTGTCGCCGGCGCACGGCACCATGCGGTGCGGTATGTCGACCTCGTCGAGAGAGGCGGCGATCTCCGCACCGACCATGCCGCCGCAGAATCCGCATACCGTCGCGGCGCGACCCCATGCGGCGAGCAGCCGGGCCACGTTGACACCCTTGCCGCCGGCGTGCGCATGCGTCGGGCCAACGCGGTTGACGTCGCCGAGCACCACCGAATCGGTGGTGTAGGTGATGTCGAGCGCGGTGTTCAGCGTGACGCAGAGCACCCGCGCGTCGGCTGCCTGCCGCGCGGCGGTCACGAGGCCGAGAGCACGACCGAGCGGGTCAGGTGCCGCGGCTGGTCGGGGTCGAGACCGCGGCGCTGCGCGGTCGCAACCGCGACCCGCTGCGCACGGACCAGATCGGCCTGCGGGTCGCGGTCGCTGGACTCGACCTTCGCGCCGGTGACGGCGATGTCGTCGATCAAACTGCGGTCGGGCTCGCCGAGCATCCACACCAGCGTGCCGTTGCCCGCGGCCGACAGCGGCCCGTGCCGGTACTCGAGCGCCGGGTACACCTCGCTCCACGCCGATGCGGCCTCCCGCACCTTCAACGCCGCCTCCGCGGCGACACCGAGCGCCCAGCCGCGGCCCAGGAAGACGTAGTGCGGGCGGTCGACGAGCGCGTCGTCGACCGGTCGGCCGAGTACCTGCGCAGCCTGGTCGATCACCGGCGACATCTCGTGGCCGATGTGCGCGCGCAGCAGCGTCAACGCGCTCGTGGCGAACCGGGTCTGCACCACCGACGCCTCGTCCGCGTAGTCGAGCACCACCAGCTCGTCGACGGCGTCGGCGATGGGCGTGGACGGGTCAGCAGTGATGCCCAGGGTCGGCACGGAATCCGGCACGCGATCGAGCGCGTGCAGGATCTCGGTCGTGGTGCCCGAGCGGGACAGCGCGATGATCAGGTCGTAGGGCCGCAGCGGCATCTCGGAGGCGGGGAAGGCGTCGGTCTCGCCCTGGCCGGCGGCCTCGCGGGCGGCCGCCGCGGCCGAGGCGATGTGCAGCGACGTCCCACAGCCGATGATCGCCACGCGCGCGCCGGCCGGCGGCAGCACCGCCTGGGACTCCTTGGCCGTGGCAAGTGCCGCCGACCAGCACTCCGGCTGGCTGGCGATCTCCGCGAGCACATGCGTGCCGCCTGCGTCGGCTGCGCCGCCGTCCGGGCCGGTCGTCTCGAATGTCACTTCGTCCTCCAATTCCCTCACTGCGCGGGCTTCGTCAACGAAGCGGCCACGCGTGCTCGCTGGTCGGTGCTCAGCGCCGCACCTGTTGTGGCGTCGAACAGGTAGATGTGCTTGGGCTCGGCGGTCAGCGTCAGCCGTTGCCCCGGGTGCGGGCTGATGTCGGCGTCGGCCTGGACCACGACGGCCGCCGGGTGGTCGGCCACCACACCCACCGAGGCGTCGCCGACGAACGCGTGCACGAGGGCGTGGCTGCCGAGCGGCTCGTGGAAGTCGACGGTGACCGGGATGCCGGGCCGGCCGTCCGGCTCGATGCGCAAGGACTCCGGCCGGATGCCCACGACGACGTCCGCATAGCCGTGCGGGGCCGGGCCGACCGGGTAGCCGCCGAGCAGCACCTGCCCGTCGGCGACGGTCGCCGGAACCAGGTTCATCGCCGGGCTGCCGATGAACCCGGCCACGAACACGTTCGCCGGATGCTCGTACACGTCCTGTGGGGTACCCACTTGCTGCAGTTCGCCCTGGTTCATCACGCAGATGCGGTCGGCGAGGGTCATCGCCTCGACCTGGTCGTGAGTGACGTAGACCGACGTGATGCCCAGCCGGTGGTGCAGGCGCTTGAGCTCGGCGCGGACCTGGCCGCGCAGCTTCGCGTCGAGGTTGGACAGCGGCTCGTCGAGCAGGAACGCCTGCGGCTCGCGCACCAGCGCCCGGCCCATCGCCACCCGCTGCCGCTGACCGCCGGACAGCTGGGCCGGCTTGCGGTCGAGCAGTTCGGTGATGCCCAGGATCTCGCCGATCTCGAAGACGCGCTTCTTGATCTCGTCCTTCGGGGTCTTGCGCTGCCGCAGGCCGTACGCGAGGTTCTTGTAGACGCTCATGTGCGGGTACAGCGCGTAGTTCTGGAACACCATCGCGATGTCCCGCTCGCCCGGGCCCTGCTTGGTGACCGCGGCGCCGCCGATGCACACCTCGCCGGACGTCGGCTTGTCCAGCCCGGCCAGGATCCGCAGCGCGGTGCTCTTCCCGCAGCCGGAAGGCCCTACGAGGATGACGAACTCCCCGTCGGCGATCGTCAGGTCGAAGTCCTTCAGCGCCACGACCCCGTTGGGGTAGCGCTTGGTGACTTTGCGGTATTCGACTTCGGCCACTGCTGGTCAGCCTTTCAGCCCGGTGGCGGCGACGGAACGGACGAAGTAGCGCTGCGCGGCGAAGAACACCAGCAGCATCGGCAGCAGGCTGAACACGTTGCCCGCCATCAGCAGCTGGAACTGGGTGTTGTGTGCACCCTCGAAGGTGGTCAACCCCAACGGGAGCGTCATGTGGCTCTCGGTGTTGATGACGATCAGCGGCCAGAGGAACGAGTTCCACGAATCCAGGAAGGTCAGTGCGGCGAGCGTGGACAGCGCCGGCAGCGACAGCGGCAGGACGATCTTGAACAGGACGCCCAGCCGGGACGTGCCGTCGATGCGGGCGGCTTCCTCGAGCTCGACCGGGATCGTCAGGAAGAACTGGCGCAGGAAGAAGATGCCGAACGCGGTGGCCATGTTCGGCACGATCAACGCCCCGAGGTGGTCGATACCCAGTTGCGCCCACACGTTGGTGCCCAGCCACTTGACGATCAGGAACTCGGGAATCATGGTCACCTGGAACGGCACCATGAGCGTGGCCATGAGCACGCCGAACAGCAGGCCGCGCCCGAAGAAGCGCAACCGGGCGAAGGCGTAGCCGGCGACGCTGCACAGCACGAGGTTCGCCACAACCACGACGATCGCCACGACCGCGCTGTTGAGCATGAAGCGGACGAATGGCGCGGCGTTCAGCGCGTGGGAGTAGTTCGACCACTGGGGGTGGTGCGGGATGAGCACCGGCGGGAAGGTGCGCGTCTCCGGAAGCGTCTCCAGCGAGGTGGCCACCATCATGAAGAACGGCACCAGCAGGATGAACGTGATCGGGATCAGCACCAGGTGCCACGGGCTGGGCCAGTGCGGCCGGAAACGGCGGCGTTTGCCGTTGTCCTCGACGACGGGCGGCTGTTCGGCGGCGACGCTGTCGAGCGCGGGAGATGTGCTGGTCGTCATCGGCTGTAGTGGACGAATCGGTTGCCGATACGGAACTGGATGAACGTGATCACGATGATCACCACGAACAGCACGTAGGCCAACGCAGCCGCGTAGCCCGCGTTGAACTGCTGGAAGGCCTGGTCGAACAGGTAGTAGACGATGACCGTCGTGGAGTGCAGCGGCCCTCCGCGCGTGGTCAGGTACACCTCGTCGAACAGCTGCAGCGCGTTGATGGACAGCCAGACGACCAGGAACAACGACGCGGGACTCAGCAGCGGGAAGGTGATGGTGCGAAAGATCGTGAAACGCTTGGCGCCGTCGATCGCCGCAGCTTCCTGCAGTTCCTGGGGCACGCCCTGCAGCGCCGCGAGGTAGATCACCACGGCGAATCCCGTCCACCCCCAGATGGTCATCATCACGATCACGTACAGGGCTTCGTTCGGGTCGGACAGCCACTGCTGTTGCGGTAGCCCGACCGCGTGCAGCGCCGAGTTGACGACGCCGAACGACGGATCGAACAGCCACAGGAAGATGATGGCCTCGTTGATCGTCGATACCGCCATCGTCACGTAGGCAGCCGTCCGGTACACAGCGATACCGCGCACCTTGCGGTTCAGGGCCACCGCGATGACCAGCCCGACGATCATCGTGCCCGGGACGAACAACGCGGTGTAGACGATCGTGTTCTCGATGGAAAGCCGGAACGTTGCGTCCCCGGGGATCTGCCGGTAGTTCTGCAGGCCCACCCACGGCGTCTCGGGAGTCAGCAGGTCGGACTTCTGGAACGACAGCAGCAGTGACCACAGGATCGGCAGGAGCCCGAAGATGCCGATCAGCACGGTGGCCGGCGTGACGAACGCCCACCCGACCGCGTTCTCCGAACGGGACAGCCGACGGAAGATCCGCGCGCGCCGCCGAGGCGGTGCGTCGGTGGGCGCGGCGGCGGAAGCCATGTCGGTCAGGTCAGCTGCCGGCGAGCGCCTGGTTCGTGGCGTCGGCCGCCTGCGTCAACGCCGCCTGAGGCGACAGCTTGCCGAGCAGCACCCCGACGATCGCGTTGCCGAGCGCTTCGGAGATCTTCGGATACACGGTTACCTGCGGGCGGGCCTGCTTCACGTTCGACAGGTTCTCGATGAAGGTCTTCAGCCCGGGCAGCTTCTGGTTCATCTGGTTGACGACGCTCGGGTCGTCGCCGACGGACTTGCGGGTCGGCAGGTCGCCGGTTGCCAGCGAGAACTCCTTGACCTGCGCCGGAGCCGTCAGCCAGGTCACGAACGTCTCCGCGGCCTTCACCTGGGTGTCACCGTTGTTGAAGACCACCCAGTTGTCCGGACCGGAGATGCTCTGGTGGCCGGCGGAGGAGCCCGCGAACGTCGGCATGATCTGCACGCCGTAGGGCACCTGGATGGTCGAGAGGTCCCACGGGCCGGTGACCAGCATGCCGATCTTGTTCGCGTTGAACAGGTTCGTGTACTTGGAGTTCGTGGTGTCGACGTAGACGGACTTGTCGTCGACGGCCATGTCCTTGAGCATGGTCATCGCCTGCAGGCCCTGCGGGGAGTTGAACGCGGCCTTCGTGTTGCTCGGGTTGAGGATCTCGCCGCCGGCCTCCCAGAGCATGGCTTCCCAGTGCCACACCGTGTCCTCGCTCGCGTCGGCGGGGAACGACCAGCCGTACTGCTTGGCGCCCGGGTCGGTCAGCTTCTTCGCCGCGGCGCGGAAGTCGTCCCACGTCCAGTTCGGCGTGGGCGGTGCGATGCCCGCCTTCTGGAACAGCGTCTTGTTGTAGACGATCGCGAGGTTGTCGACCAGAGCCGGCATGCCGATCACCTTGCCGTTCACGGTGGTGACCGCGCGCTCGCCGGGGTAGAAGTCGTTCCAGTTGACCGACTTCGAGCTCACCGTCGACTTCAGATCGACGACCGTCGGGATCTTGGCCACGTTCGGCGCCCAGCTGCCGTAGAGGTAGGCCACGTCCGGTGGCGTGCCGCCGCGGACCGCGGTGAGCACCTTCTGCAGGGCATAGTCGTTGTTCGTCTCGAGGGGCTTCACCTGGATCGTCGGGTGCGACTTGTTGAACTCGTCGACGAGGTGGCCGAAGGCCTTCGCCTCGGTCTGGGTGTAGCCCTCCCAGACCGTGACGGTCGTCTTCCCGCTGCCGGACGACCCCGAGCCGCACGCCGCCAGCGTCAGCAGTGCCGCAGCCGCCGAAGCCGCGACCGTAACCAGACCCGACCGCCTCATACGTACCGCCTCGCTCCTGGACTCGGCCTCCGCGAAAAACGCGCAAATCTTGCGCGTTTGCTTGCACGTTCCGGTTCGTTTCGCTGGACTGTACGACATGCTCGATCACACCTCAATGGCGCAACGGCACGGTTTCGTGAGGACGGAATGCTGAAAGCAGACCGGATGGCGGCCATCCTGGAGCACATCGCCGAGGCGGGCAGCGTCGACGTCGCGCGCATCTCCGCCGACCTGTCGGTGTCGCCCGCGACCCTGCGGCGTGATCTGAAGGCGCTGCAGGACCAGGGCCTGCTCAAGCGCACCCACGGCGGTGCGGTGGCCAGCGGGGTCGGCTTCGAGTTGCCGTTGCGGCACCGCGAGGCGCGTCACCAGCCGGAGAAGCGCGCGATCGGGCGGCTGGCCGCCTCGCTGGTCCCCGAGGGCGCCGTCGTCGGCATGACCGGCGGGACCACGGCCACCGAGGTGGCCCGGGTGCTGCCGAACGACGCCGGCATCACGGTCGTGACGAACGCGCTCAACATCGCCGCCGAGTTGGTTCTGCGCCCCTCGTTGCGGGTCGTGGTGGTCGGCGGCGCCGCGCGCCACGCGAGCTACGAGCTCATCGGCCCGGCCGCCGAGATGGTGATCGCTCGCTACCACCTGGACGTGTCGTTCATCGGCATCGACGGGCTCACCGTCGAGGAGGGATGCAGCACCTACGACGAGATGGAGGCGCACACCGACCACGCGTTCATCAGCCGGGCCAAACGGACGATCGTGATCGGCGACAGCACGAAGCTCGGCAAGCGCACCTTCGCCCGGATCTGTCGCACCGACGAGATGGACGACCTCGTCACCGACTCGGCGGCGGACCCGGAGTTCCTGGCCCGGCTACGGGAGGCGGGCGTCAACGTGCTGATCGCCGCCGAGTGAGCAAATTCGATTACCCACGCTGAGCGAGGTTGCTCGATTACCGACCTGCTGGGATAGTTCCGCGCATGGCCAAGGTTGCTTTCATCGGCGCCGGCAGCGTCGAGTTCACCCGCAACGTCGTCACCGACCTCACCAGCTTCCCCGAACTGCACGGGCAGCTCGAGCTCGCCCTGCACGACATCGACGCCGAGCGGCTCGGGCACGCCGAGACCATGGCGCAGCGCATCAACGCGCAGACCGGCGCCGGGGCCACCGTGACCGCGCACCTCGACCGGCTCGCCGCCATCGACGGCGCCGACTACGTCGTCAACGAGATCCAGGTCGGCGGCTACGCGGCCACCCGCACCGACTTCGACATCCCGGCCCGCTACGGGGTGCGGCAGACGATCGCCGACACGCTCGGCATCGGCGGCATCTTCCGCGGCCTGCGCACCATCCCCGTCCTCATCGGGATCGGCGAGGACATGGCCAAGGCCTGCCCGGACGCCTACCTGCTCAACTACTCCAACCCGATGGCCATGCTGCCGTGGGCCGTCTACGCCGGCTCGCCGTTCGACCGCGTCCTCGGGCTGTGCCACTCCGTGCGCGACACGCACCGGTTCCTCTCCGGCCTGGTCGGCCTGGCCCCGGAACAGGTGGACTTCACCACGGCCGGGTTCAACCACCAGGCGTTCGTGCTGCGCTTCGAGCACCAGGGCAAGGATCTCTACCCGCAGCTGCGCGAGGTGATCGAGGCCGACCCGGAGCTGCAGCGGCGCGTCCGCGTCGAGATCTTCCGCCGCTTCGGCTACTTCCCGACCGAGTCGAGCGAACACTCGGCCGAGTACGTGCCGTGGTTCATGCATCACGACGGCGAGATCGAGCACTTCCGGATCTTCGTCGGCGACTACCTGCACCGCTCGGAGGAGAACATCGACGAATACGAGCGCACCCGACGCGAGCTGGACAGCGACGCGCCGCTCGAGCTCGAGCCCGCGTCGGAACTGGCTTCGGAATTCATCCACGCGCACCAGACCGGCAACCCCCGCGAGATCTACGTCAACGTCCGCAACGACGGCAAGGTCACGAGCCTGCCGGACGAGTGCTGCGTGGAGGTGCCCTGCCTGATCGACGCCGACGGGCCGCACCCGCGCACGGTCGGCGCACTGCCGCCGCAGATCGCCGCGCTGAACCGCACGTTCCTCAACGTCGTCGAGCTGACCGTGCGGGCCGTCCTGGAGGGCGACCGCCGCCACGTCTACCAGGCGGCGATGCTGGACCCGAACACCGGCGCAACGCTTCCCACTCGTGAGATCGTGGCGATGTGCGACGAGCTGATCGAGGCGCATGGCGAATTGATGCCGGCCGCTCTCCGGGGGTGAGCGAGCCGCTGCTGGTCGGCTTCGACTTCGGGGGCACCAAGCTCGCGATAGTCCTCGCCGATCCGGACGGCACCACGGTGGCCGTCGAGGTGATCGCCACGGAGGCGGAGCGCGGCGCGAAGCAGGCCGTGCAGCGCGCGACCCGGACCGCGCGGGAGATGCTGGCCGAGCGCGAAGCGGTGGCGGTCGCGGTCGGCGTCGCCACCATGGGCATCACGCACGACGATCACGTTCAGCTGGCGCCGAACGTGCCCGGTTGGGAGCGGCTGTCGCTGCCGGCGCTGCTGCACGACGCCTTCGGGGCGACACCGATCGCGATCGCCAACGACGTCAAGGCGGCCGCGTTGGCCGAGCTCACCTGGGGCGAGCTGCGGGACGTGCGCACCGGCATCTACCTCAACCTCGGCACCGGCCTCGCCGCCGCACTCGTCGTGCACGGCGAGGTGTTGGACGGCGCCCACGGGGCCGCCGGCGAGATCGGCTACTGGGCGCGTTCGCGCGCCGACTGCGCCGGCGCCGCCGCCGGACACGCGCCGCTGGAGGAATACGCCGGCGGTGCCGGGGTGCTCGCCCGGGCCCGGGCCGAACTCGGCCTCGACGGCGGGGTGGCCGCGCTGCTGGACGCCGACGACCCCGATGCGCGCGCTTTCCTGGACGACCTGTACGCCGAGATCGCGCTGCACACCGCGAACCTCGCCGTGGCGCTCGACCCCGAACGCGTGGTGGTCGGCGGCGGTTACGCGCGCAATTCGGACGCCGTTCTGGACGCGATCCGGGCGCGGCTGGACGCCTTCGTGCCGTATCCGCCCGAGCTGCGGCGGGCGCGCTTCGGCGCCGACGCCGGGACGGCCGGGGCGGTGGCGCTCGCCCGGGGCGCGTTGGAGCCGGGCTGAGGCATCCGGGTGCCGCGCGACGCGGTGGATCCGCGGCTGCGTGTCGGGGTCAGGCGTCGAGTCCTGGTCCGGCGCGGCGGCGGTCAGTCGGCCTGTTCGACCACGGCGACGGCGTCGATCTCGACGAGGATGCCGGCCAGCGTGGAACCGACGGTCGTGCGCACCGGATAGGGCTCGGTGAGCCGGCTGCGGTAGACCGCGTCGAAGGCGGCGAAGTCGCCGAGATCGGCGAGATGCACCGTGATCTTCACGGCGGAGGCGAGCGACGAGCCGGCGGCGCGCAGGGCGGCGTCGACGTTGCGCATCGTCTGCTCGGTCTGCGCGCCGACATCCGCGCCGACGACCTCGCCGGTCTGCGGATCGTGCGGGCCGAACCCGCTGGTGAAGACCAGATCACCGACCCGCATCGCCTGCGAGTAGCTGCCCTTCGGCTTCGGGGCGGAGTCGGTGCGGATCGCGCTGCGGCGCATGGTGGTCTCCTCGCGGGTGGGGGCTGATCAGAACCAGGTGGTCAGGCAGTCGGTGACGGTCAAGGTGTCGTCGACGACGGGGATGACGCGCCACTTGTCCAACGTCGTGCACGGATGCGAGATGCCGAAGGCGAGCACGTCGCCGACCTGCAGGCCGCCGTCGTGGCGCAGGAACGCGTGCTGGTCGTTGAGCCCGACGACCTCGACCCCGGGCACCGGCTCGCCCCGTCCAGCGCCGGCGAGCCGGTGCAGCGGCACCGGCAGCCCCGCGTCGAAGGAACAGTCGCGCCGTCCGAAACCGGCCAGCGCCAGCCCGGGCTCGGGAACCGAGCCGATCTGCGCCCACAGCCGCAGGGCCGGACGCAGCGCCGGTCCGCTGCCCCGCGCCGAGGGACCGGTCGTCGCGTACAGCCCGTGGTCATGGGTCACGTAGCAGCCCGAGCGCAACACCAGCTGGGCGCGGCCGCCGGTCGCCGCCGGCCCCAGCTCGTCGGCCACCAGGTCGAAGTAGACCGAGCCGCCGGCGGTGACGAGAAGGTCGCCATCCGGCGTCTCGTCCGCGACGGAGCCGAGCAGCGAGCGCAGGTCGCCGAGATAGCGGCGGACCGCTGCCTCGGCCGCTGCCTCGGCCGCAGGACCGGGCGTGGCGGCGAGCACGCCCTCGTAGCCGGCCACGCCGGCGAGCCGGATCCCCTCGAGCGCGCCCGCGGCCCGGGCGACGTCCGCGGCCTCGTCAACCGTGCGGCAGCCGGTGCGCTTGCCGGGCACGCCCAGTTCGACCAGCAGCGGCAGGTCGCGCCCCGGGCCCCGGCGGTCGAGGGCAGCGCGGGCGGCCGCGACACCGGCGAGCGAGTCGACGAAGGCGTAGCAGTCGAACTGCGGGTCGGCGTCCAGTTCGGCGAGCAGCCAGTCCAGCCCGGCGGGATCGACCAGCTCGTTGGCGAGCAGCACCCGTCCGACGCCGAACGACCGGAACGCGCGCACCTGGCTGACCGTGGCCGCGGTGATCCCCCACGCCCCGGCGTCCAGCTGGCGCCGGATCACCTCTGGCGACATCGTGGTCTTGCCGTGCGGGCACAGCAGCGCGCCGTGCTCGCGGACGTAGCCCGCCATCGCGGCGATGTTCGCGGCGAGCGCGGTCTCGTCCGCGGTCAGCACCGGGTACAGGAATCCGGCGTCGGCGAGGTTCGGCCGGCGACCGGCGAACCCGGCGAGCGAGAGACCGGTCGCCCACGCGGGCAGGCCCTTGTCGGTCGGCACCACCCGACCGCTCGGATCAGGACTCATCGGCGATCTCGAGCGGGCCCTGGTAGGGGAGCGCGGCGGGGCCGCGCACGCCGACGTCCACGGCGAACAGGCAGCCGGCATGCGGTTGGTGGGAGAGGTCGGTTTCGGTGAGGCCGACGCGGGCACTCGTGATGAAGAGGACGTCGCGGTCCGGCCCGCCGAAGGCGCAGCACGACGGGCGCCGCGCCGGCACATCAACCCGGGCGAGCAGGGAGCCGTCCGGGGCGTAGCGCCTGACCTGGCCGCCGTCCCAGATCGCCAACCACAGGCAGCCCTCGTCGTCGATGCACATACCGTCGGGTACGGCGCCGTCCTCACTCACGCGAACGAGAACCCGCGGGTCGTGCAGGTCGCCGGTGGCCGCGTCGTAGCCGTAGGCGGTCACCGTGCCCGGCCCGCTGTCGACGAAGTACATCGTCGCACCGTCCGGGCTCCAGCCGATGCCGTTGGAGACGGTGGTCGGCGAGACGGCGACCGTGAGGCGCCCGTCGATCTCGACCCGGTAGAGCTGCCCCTGGCCCGCAGCGCCCGAATACTCCATGCTGCCGAGCCAGAGCCGGCCGCGGGCGTCGCAGGCGCCGTCGTTGACGCGGGTGTGCCCGGGCCGGCGCTGCTCGGGCGCGGCCAGCGGACGCAGCTCGCCGGCGCGGCTGAGCGCGGCGAGGCCGGGACCGTGCCCGACCAGCCAGCCGTCCTCCGGGTGCGGCAACGGAAAGACGGCGGTCAGCGGTCCGCCGACGTCGAGCACCTCGACCGGCCCGACGCCCGCGGCGGTGGCGGGCGCGGTGTGCAGCAGGCCGCGGTGGACGTCCACCCAGAGCAGTTCGCCGCGCCGGGCGTCCCAGCGCACCCCTTCACCGAGTTCGAGTCGCTGGTGGCAGCAGCACTGCGCCGAGAAGTGGTCGGAGCTCATCACATCACCGCCAGTTGGCCGCCGTCGACGACCAGGGCCGCACCGTGCACGAACGACGCGTCGTCGCTCGCGAGGAACGCGTACGCGGCGGCGACCTCGTCCACCCGACCCACGCGCTTCAACGGGATCCGCTCGGCCGCGTACCGCTCGCCGAAACCGGGGTCGAGGTCGGCGGCGATACCGGCGTTCAGGGGCGTGTCGATGTAGCCGGGGCACAAGGCGTTCACCCGGATGCCGTACCCACCCAGCTCCACGGCCATCGTCCGGGTCAGCTGCACGACGCCGCCCTTGGAGGCGTTGTAGTGCGCGTAGTCCTCCTCGCCGCCGAATGCGTTGGTGGAGGCCATGTTGACGATCGAGCCGGGACGCCCTTCCCGCACCAGCTTGCGCGCGAACGCCTGCGCGAGCGCGAACATGCCGGTGAGGTTGATGTCGAGGATCTCGCGCCAGTCGGCGACTTCGATGTCCAGAAAGGCCGCCCGTCGGGCGATTCCCGCGTTGTTGGCGAGCACCGAGACGCCTCCGCACGCCCGGTCGGCGGCTTCCACGACAGACGAAACTGCGTCGTGGTGACGGACGTCGAACACCATGCCTCCGGCGAGCCCGTCGCTGTCACTCATGACGTCGAGCGCCGCGTCCAGATCCGCGGCGGAGTGGCCGACGACGAAGACCGTGCAGCCCTCTTGGAGGAAGCGTTGCGCCGCGGCGAGCCCGATGCCGCTGGTGCCGCCGCCGACGAGCACGCCGCGTCCGGTGAGCCCGCGCATCACGCGCCGTCCGGGACGAGAACGGCCTTCACGATCTCGGTGTTGCCGTCGGCGAGGGAGTAGAAGACGCGGGCCGAGTCCGCCAGCGGCACGGCGGTGGTCCACGACAGGTCGAGATCGGCAGCGAGCGCGACGGCCTCGGCGAACTCCGCCGGCGTGTAGGCGAACGACCCGCGGACGGCCTTCTCGCCGCGCACCAGCGCGTTGCCGTCGATCTCGACCTGGCTTGTGGCGAGCCCGATCCACACCGCCGTTCCGGCCGGCCGGACGCGCTCCAGGCTGGTCTGCCGGGTGGCCGGCAGGCCCACCGCGTCGATGACCGCGTCGAACTCGCCGTCGGCAGCGGCGACCGCGTCGAGGCCGAGCCGCCGGGCGGTCGCGCAGCGCGGCTCGCTCGGGTCGCTGATCTGCACCGCGGCGCCGCGCCGGGACGCCACTTGAGCGCACAGCAGGCCGATC
The DNA here is from genome assembly GCA_035695205.1 of Jatrophihabitans sp. Classification (GTDB taxonomy): domain Bacteria; phylum Actinomycetota; class Actinomycetes; order Mycobacteriales; family Jatrophihabitantaceae; genus Jatrophihabitans. The sequence continues at coordinate 19,022 of DASSEP010000095.1, forward strand.
GGTCCGGCGCCGAGCACCGCGACCCGCGCGGCGTCGGCGGGGAGCAACGAGCAGGCGTGCACGGCGTTGGCCAGCGGTTCGACGAGCGCAGCGGCCGCGTCCGGAACCACCTCGGGGAGATCGTGCAGCGCGGACTGCGGCACCGCCACCCGTTCGGCGAATCCGCCCGCGCGGTGCACGCCGAGCAGCGCGCGGGAGCGGCACACCTGCGGCCGGCCGGCCGCGCAGCTGTCGCACTCGCCGCACGACAGCAGCGGGTTGACGGCCACCCGCCGTCCGCCGGCCGTGGTGCCGACGAACTCGTGGCCCATGATCAGCGGCGGGACGCGCATGCCGGGCGTGCGGAAGCCGTGCAGCTCGCTGCCGCAGATGCCGCTGGCGCGGACGGTGAGCAACTCCTCGCCCGGGGCGGGCTCGGGATCCGGCTCGTCCCGCAGTTGCACCTCGCCCGGGTTCGTGTAGACGAGCGCGCGCATCGCACCTCCTCGCGAGCCGCGGCCGCCGACGAGCCGGCGCCGCGTCCCTGCCTTCGGGATCTAGAAGTTCAACACCTCGAAGGCGACCGCGAAGCGTGCGCCGAGCCGGGTGCCGCTCTGCCGCGCGATCGATTCGAGGAACTCGCGCGGTTCGGCCATCGCACTCGAGCCGAGGCCGCGCAGGTACGCCGCGTGCGCGTTGAGGGAGGCGACGCCGGTCTCGAAGTGGTCGCTGACGTCCACGGCGTGGGTGGCCAGTGGGCTGTTCGCGACGAGCACCGTGGACACCGACCACGGCTCCAAACCTTCGTCGAGCAGGTCGCGGAAGACCCAGCGGTTGCCCGCGTCGCGCACGCCGTCCAGCGCCGCCCTGCCCAGCGCGATGTGGTCGGCCTGGTTGAGCGCGCCGGGTCCCCAGGTGTCGTGGTAGTTGCCGGTGATCACGACTTCCGGGCGGTGCTGGCGGACGGCCCGCGAGATCGCCCGGCGCAGCGGCAATCCGTACTCCAGCATGCCGTCGGGAAAGCCGAGGAATTCCACCTCGTCCACGCCGACGATGTGCGCCGATTCGCGCTCCTCCTGTTCGCGCAGCGGCGCGCATTCCTCGGGTGAGAGGCCATCGATGCCCGCCTCGCCGCTCGTGGCCAGGCAGTAGGCGATGCGCTTGCCCTGCGACGTCCAGCGCGCGACCGCCGCAGCGGTGCCGTACTCCAGGTCGTCGGGATGCGCGACGAGCGCCAGGCCGGTCGTCCAGGACTCCTCGACCGCCTCGAACGGGTTCTCCATGCCAGCACCGTAGCCCGTAGATCGTCGCGGGCGGCGGCCCGGCGCCCCGGCCGGAGGACGTTTCGGGCTGCTCCTGGTCTGCACGCGTGCACGCAACGGGGGAGCGTTTCGGGCTGCTCCTGGCCTGCACGCGTGCACGCAACGGGGGCGCGTACCTCTTTCTCCTGGTCGCGCTAGCCCTGGCTGCTGGCCTTGACGGCGTTGTTGACGGGGCAGTCGCCTTCGCCTCGCCCGCACGCTGCGAAGTTGCAGAGCCGGCACAGCCACGGTTGTGGACGGTCGTTAGTGCGGATCGCGCGTTCTTCGACTCGGGCGAGCGTGACGGTGGTCAGCATCGTGTCGAGTGCTGCCGCAAGGTTGTCGACCTCGTCCGGGGACAGCGCCGATAGCGCGCTCGCCAGTGACGTCTCGCGTGCCTGCAGTATCCGCACCGCCAGGCGCCGGCCGGTTCGGGTGAGGACGACGGATACGGCGCGTCCGTCCTGCGCTGCGACCCGCTCGACGAGGCCCTCGGCTTCGAGGCGATCGACGAGGCGGACCGTCCCCGAGTGGGTCAGGCCCAGCACGGAACTGAGCTGGGTGACCGATCCGCCGTCGAGGAACTCGTGCAAGGCGGCCAGCGCGGCGGGAGCCGACGGGCCGAGCGCCGCAACCGGTTCGATGGCTGCGTTCATCCGGTCGGCGACCACCAGGCTCAGCGCGCCGAGGACGTTGGCTGCGTGCCGGCGGCTTGACTGTCTTCGCGGCATGGTCCTAGCTTATATGTATGAGGCACACACAGGTGAAGTCTGAGCACGGGAAGGCGCCGGCGGCGCTGTCGATGCTGAACATCGACAGCGCGGACCCAGCGCGCTTGGCGCGGTTCTACGCGGCCGCGCTCGGCTGCGAGGTCACCTACAGCGACGAGTGTTGCGCGATGGTCGAAGGCAACGGCGTCAAGATCGGTTTCGGCAAGGTCGAGGGGTTCCGGCGCGCGCAGTGGCCTGACGAGGCTTGTGGCAAACGCTTCCACCTCGACCTGCAGGTCGACGACCTCGACGAGGCGAGCGAGACTCTGTGCGCGATCGGAGCCAGCCAACCCGACTTCCAACCCGGAGCCGGTCGCTGGCGGGTGCTGCTCGATCCCGACGGCCAGCCGTTCTGCCTGAGCCCCCGTCCCGCGGCAGTGCCGTAGCGCCCGTCGTGACAGAACTCGTGGAGCTGCTCGTCCAGGACGCTGCGGCATGGCGCGACTGGCTCGACAGCCACCAGGCCGACCACCCCGGGGTCTGGCTGGTGCTGCACAAGAAGGGTGGTCGGACGACGACCCTGACCTACCCGCAGGCGCTCGACGAGGCGCTGTGCTTCGGCTGGATCGACGGACAGATCGCGCGACGTGACGACCACAGCTATCGCCAGCGCTTCACGCCGCGCCGGCCGGGCAGTCCCTGGTCTGCCAGGAACGTCGAGCACGTCGCCCGCCTCACCGAGGCCGGGCGGATGCAGCCCGCCGGAATCGCGGCCGTCGACGCGGCCAAGGCGCAAGGACGGTGGCAAGCGGCCTACCGGGGGCAGGCCGACATGCAGACCCCGCCCGATCTGGCCCGGGCGCTGGCGGTGAATCCGGCCGCGGCCGCGACGTTCGCCGAGCTGGACGCAGCCAACCGTTACTCCATCGTCTACCGGCTCAACACCGTCAAGCGCGCGGCGACCCGGGACCGCAAGCTGGCCGAGTACGTCGACATGCTCGCTCGCGGGGAATCCATCCATCCCCGCAAGCCGCGCAAGGATCGGCAGTGACGTCGCCCGGGGGGGAAACGCCGGGGTGTTGCGTAAACGCGTGCAGAACAGGAGCAGCGCGAAACGTTCTCCCGTTGCGTGCATGCGTGCAGAGCAGGAGCAGCGCGAAACGTTCTCCCGTTGCGTACGTGCGTGCAGAGCAGGAGCGCTGCGAAAGTCACCCTGTCGAGGGCGCAGCCAGGCTCCGGCGCGATGTCGCCGGACGGCCGGGTGCGGGTTGGCGTGCAGGCGGGTTAGCGTGAGGTCATGGGCGATCAACGCGTGCTGCTCGTCGTCCACCACACGACCTCACCCGGGCTGCAGGAACTGCTCGAGTCGGTGCTCGAGGGCACCCGGGCCGAGGGCATCGAAGGGGTCGAGGTGCGGGTGCGCCCGGCGCTGACCGCGTCGGTCGTGGACGTCCTGGAGGCGGACGGTTTCGTGCTCGGCACGCCCGCCAACATCGGCTATCTCTCCGGCGCGATGAAGCACTTCTTCGACGGCATCTACTACCCGACGATGCACAGCTCGCCGAACGCCCCGTACGGCCTGTACGTGCACGGCAACAACGACACCGCCGGCGCGGTGCGCGCCGCCGAGTCGATCACCCAGGCGCTGGGCTGGCGCAAGGTGCACGAGCCGGTGACCCTCACCGGCGCGCCGGACAAGGACGCCCGCGAGGCCTGCTGGGATCTCGGCGCCACGGTCGCCGCCGCGCTCATGGAGCTCTGAGTGGCCTGCGAAAGCAGACCGGAAGCAGACCGAAAGCGGACAGTCAGTCGTAGATCGCGTCGACCTGCCAACGTGGCGGATCGGTCATCGTGCCGGTGACGAGGTAGGCGCGGCCGCGGACGTCCACGATCTGGCAGCGCACCACCCGCCGGGCCGCCTCAGGACTCCACCACCGCTCGTCGACCGGCCACGGCCCGGCCCACGAGGTCACGGCCGTCATCTCGGGCGAGCCGTCGATCGCGAACAGCGCCGGCGCCGCGGGCATCGCGCCGCGCTCGGTCACCCGCACCGGCCGCCGGGCGCTGTCGAGCACCTGCGCCGGGCGGGGCGGGTCGAGCAGCACCGACGGCGCCGGGGCGGGCAGCGAGCCCGGCCACGGCTGCTCGGGGGAGCGCAGCGGCTCCGGCTCGTCGCCCCAGGGCACCAGCCGGGTGCGCTGCCCCGGATCCCGCCCGCCCTCGAGCACCGGGGTGAGCACTGAGCCGTGCCCGAGCAGGGTCTGCACCCGGGCCAGCGCGCGGGCGGCCCGCTCGTCCTGGGCCGCCGAACCGCCCCACAACCCCTGCTGGTGCGCGCCGGTGGGCACCGTCTCGACGGGGACCAGCCGCACCCGCTGCACCCCGCCCGTCGGCCGGTGCGGGCTGCCCGGGTCGCGAGCCGCCAGCCAGCCCTCCAGCTGCCAGCGCACCCGGTCTAGGACGTCGACGGCCGAGAGCACCCCGGCGTGCCGCCACCGGCGCACCGTCTCCTCCCCGTTCTCCGAGACCGCCTGCAGCTCCAGGCAGGTGCAGGCCAGCCCGTGCGCGGCCAGGTCGCCGATGAACTGCTCGGCGATGCCGCGGGCGGAGAAGGCCACGGTGTCGACGCGCTCGACCGGCGGCTCGAGGTCGAGGGTGACCGCGAACTCGACGGCCGGGCGCCGCCCGGACACCGGCCGGTCGTCCTGCCCGCCGGCCTGGCGATGCGCCCACGCGCCGTCCGGCCCGAAGCGGCTGAGCACGTCGCGGTGCGGCAGGGCGGCGAACGCGCCGAGGGTGCGGATGCCGAGCCGACGGAGCAGGTCGACGAGGGGGGACGTCCCGGACGGGTCGAGCACATCGATCGGCAGCGGCGCCAGGAACCCCGGGGAGCCCCCCGGCTCGACGACCACCCCGCGCCGGGCGGCCTGCTCGGCGGCGAACGCACCGTCGGCGATGCCGATGAGCAGGTCGGCGCCGCCCAGGGCCGGCAGTCCGGCGACGCCGCGCGAGAGCGCGTGCAGCACGCCGGTCTCGCCGCCGAAATAGCGTGTCGGGCCGCGGACCCCGATGGCGGCGAGCCCCGGGCGGGTGATCTCGACGCCGGGCGCGATCGACTCCAGGGCCGCGACGACCGGCTCGAACGCGCGCGCCTCGGCGCAGGCGTCGCGGGCGAGTACGTGCAGTTCCGGGCAGCGGGCCTGCGCCTCGCGCCGCCGCAGGCCGCGGCGCACCCCGTGCAGCCGGGCGGTGTGCGAGCAGGCGACCACCCGGTTCGCGGTGACGACGGCGATCGGCGCCTCGGCCGGCAGGCCGGCCTCGATGCGCGCGGTGGTGACCGGCCAGTCCGGGCACCAGACCGCGATCATCCGGACGGGATCGCTCTGCACTCCCCAAGTATCGAACTAATGTTCGAGTTCGGTCAACGGCCGGACGTCCCGAACCCAGGTCAACGGCGGCCCGGATGCCCCGGATGCCGCCGAGCCCCCCGGCGTCACCCGGCCAGGTCGATGACCGGGGCGATCGTGTCCTCGCCGACCCCGCCGCTCGCGGCCGGCAGCCACAGGCTCGTCGAGCGGCGCCGCGCAGCCTGGCCCTTGCCGGATGCGGTGATCTCCAGGCGGCGGGCGCGCAGCCGCCCCGTGCCCTCGCCGATGCCCGACCACACCCCGCCGGAGGCATGCAGCCGGACGTCCGCCCCCGGCCAGTCGGCGGTCTCGCCACCGGCGAGGCAGGGCATCAGCACGGCGTCCTTGCTGCGCGCCCGGGCGGCGAGTCGGCGCACGTCGCCCGGTGCGAGACGTGCGGAGCTGCGCGCCCGGGGCGGACGGGCGGCGACGATGTCGACGGCATCGAGCAGGGCGCCCACGGCGGTGAGCCAGCCGCTCGGCACGAGCTCGGGAGCCGGCACGATCGCGAGCCGGCGCAGGTCGATGCCGTACTCGCGCGCCGACTCGGCACTGATCCGCGGAAAGCCGACCAGCGCGCACCAGGCGCCCTCGCCGGACGCCGCGCCGAGCAGGGCGAACACCAGCGACACGGAACCGGAAACCGCGACCGTGCTGCCGCGGCGCAACCCGCCGGGCAGGACGGGGCGGAGCGCGCCGGCCACCGGCAGCGGCGGAGCGGTGCGCATGCCGACGTGCTGCCAGTCGACGACCCGGCTGCCGTCGGGCTTGCGGACCGCTACGTCGAGCATCCGTCCATTGTCGAACGGATGTTCGATAGAGTCAACCGGCTCCGGTCTAGTCGACCGTGGCGACGAACATCCGCGAGCCGTCCGGCGCGATGCGCTGGTAGTCGGCGGCGGTCGCCTTGCTCTCCTCGGTAGCGAGCGCGTTCTCGAACGCCTGCTGATCGGCGAACCACAACTCCGCTATCCGGTGATAGGTCTGCTCTCCGCCGTCGGCGACACCGGTGATACGCGCGCCCTCGAAGCGCTGCAGACCGGGAATCTTCTCCACGAGCGGCACATGCACGTCCAGGTAGTGCCGGTCGAACTCCTCAGGGTTCTCCGGCCGGGTGTAGAGCACCACGAGCTTGACGGTCATGGCCCGGACGGTAGCCCGGCACGAGACCGGCAACAAGGCCGGCAACAAGGCAGCGGCGTGCCCTCTACAGTTCCCGGGTGGACGTACGCTCCCTCGGCTACCGGACCGATCTCGCCCTGCTGCGCCTCGGCGGCACGCTCGTCGAGGACCGCGGCGACCACCTGCTGATCCGCAGCCGGCACAACCCGACGTACTGGTGGGGCAACTACCTGCTGCTGCCCTCGGTCCCGGACGACGACGACATCGACCACTGGCTGGCGCGCTTTTCCGCCGAACACCCGGACGCGCAGCACGTGGCCCTGGGCATCGACTGCACCGACGGCACCACAGCCGATCTCGAGGGCTTCGCCCGCCGCGGCCTCGAGGTCGAGGCGGGCACCGTGATGACCGCCTCCTCGGTCCACCGGCCGCGCAGCGAGAACACCGAGGCGATCTACCGACCGCTCGCCGGCGACGACGACTGGGCGCAGAGCGTCGCGCTCGGCGTGCGGATCGACGACGGCAACTATGAGCCCGAGGGCCACCGGCGCTTCGTGCAGGCCAAGATGGCCACCTACCGGCGGCTGGTCGAGGCCGGTCACGGACAGTGGTTCGGCGCGTTCCTGGACGGGCGGCTGGTCGCCCAGCTGGGACTGTTCACGGCGAGCGCGGGACTGGCCCGCTTCCAGTCCGTGGAGACCGATCCCGACTTCCGGCGGCGCGGGCTGGCCGGCGGGCTCGTCCACCTCGCCAGCACGTACGGCCTCGAGCGGGGCGTGCAGACCCTGGTGATGGTCGCCGACCCGGGCTACGTCGCGATCGACCTGTACCGGGCGGTCGGCTTCGCCGACACCGAGTCGCAGTTGCACGTGCAGCGCGCCCCGGCCGCCGACCGGCCGTTCCGGGATCAGAGCGAGAGCCGGTAGTAGTCCTCGGTGGTGACGGGGGTGAACCCGATCGAGGTGTACAGGCCGAGCGCGCGCTCGTTGTCGACCGCGACCTCGAGCCCGACCCGCGCGGCGCCGTCCTCGCGCAGCAACCGGCAGAACCGGCGCAGCGCGTCGCGGCCGATGCCCTGGCCCTGCAACGACGGCTCGACCGTGAAGCCGTAGACGCCACCGACCGCGTCTTCGAGGCTGAGCCGTGCCGTGCCGACCGCGCGGCCAGCGCGCTCGACGAGCATCGTCCGCTCCCGGGAGACCGGCGCGGACAGCATCTCGGGGATATTCGGCGGCAGCCAGTCGAAGCCCTGCTGCAGCAGCCGGGCCACCTCGTCAGCATCGCCCACGTCGGCGACCCGCATCGTGAGCTGCGGATCGCTTCGCCCGTCGGCGGGATCGCCGAGCAGGACGAGGGCGTGCTCGGAGTGCTCGAGCTCGCCGCCGTACTTCGCCGCGAGCTCCGAACCGGCCTTCGACGACCGGGGCACGACGAGCAGGCACTGCCGCTCGCCCCGGGCGCGGCATTCGTCGAGTGCCGCGTCGAGCAGCGCCGTGCCGATGCCCCGGCGCCGCGCCGCGGGATCGACCATGCCGGCGAGCTCGATCTGGCTGCCGCCGAAGGCATAGAGGCCGAGGAAGCCGAGCAGCGTGCCGTCGTCCCACCAGAGCAGGTCGTCGACACGCGCACCGCTGCGGTTGCGCAGGGTGCCCCATTCCAGCTTCAGGCGGCCACCGTCGGCGGCAAGCACCCGCTTCTCGAGGTCGGCGATGGCGTCGAGGGACGCGGCGGGCAGCCCGCGGGAACGTTCCAGCACGCCTCCACCCGACCAGGGCGGTCAACCGATAAACCGGCATGCTGTGGCGATGCGGATCGCGGTGCTCGCCGACACCCACGCGCCGCGTTTCTGGAAGCGTTGCCCGCCGGCGGTGGCGGCCCGGCTGGCCGGTGCTGACGCGATCCTGCACGCCGGGGACGTGTGTACCGCCGCGGTGCTGGACGAGCTGGCGGCGTTCGCGCCCGTCCACGTCGTGCTCGGCAACAACGACGGCGCGGACGTCGCCGCCTGGGGCGCGCCGGAGGTGCTGATGCTCGAGCTCGCCGGCTTGCCGATCGCGATGGTGCACGACAGCGGGCCGGCCCGGGGACGCGGCGTGCGGCTGCGCCGCCGGTTCCCCGACGCGGCGTTGGTCGTGTTCGGGCACTCGCACATCCCGTGGAACGAGGTGACCGACGGGCAGCGCGCGGTGAACCCCGGCTCGCCGACGGACAAGCGACGCCAGCCGCACCGCACGATGGGCGAGCTGCGTGTCGAGGACGGCCGGCTACTCGACGCGCAAATCATCGAACTGCCGTGAGCGAGCCGCCCGGAACGCACCGAACGTCCGGTGCGAAACCTGCGTGGGCCGCCTGACATTTGTCCCGGACGAGGGACTTTCGGCGCATCCGAGCCCCCACGGCACGGCACACCATGGCGCAATGCGATTCGCACGGGGGCGGATGCGCCGCATTGTGGTGCTTCTGGTGGCGTTGACGGGATCGGCGATGCTGGCCGGGTGGGTGCCCGGCCGCGCGGCAGGCGGCCCGACCGGGCCGCGCGGGACGCCCGTGGCCGAACACCCCAACATCGTGTTCATCCTCGCCGACGACCTTTCGACGAACCTGCTTCCGTACATGCCGCACGTGCTGGCGCTGCAACGTCGCGGCATGACGTTCAGCAACTACACGGTGACCGACTCGCTGTGCTGCCCCTCGCGGGCCTCGATCTTCACCGGCAACTACCCGCACGACACGCGGATCGTGACCAATGCGCTGCCGCGCGGCGGTTTCGACCTGTTCCATCAGCTCGGCGAAGAGCGCCGCACGTTCGCCACGGCGCTGCAGGCGGCCGGCTACCGGACGGCCCTGATGGGCAAGTACCTGAACTCCTACGATCCGGACGCGACGGTGGACGGCCAGTCGCCCTACATCCCGCCCGGCTGGTCGCAGTGGGACGTCTCCGGCGATCACGCCTACCGCGGCGTCGACTACCCGCTGACCGACAACCAGTCCGTCCGGTGGTTCGGCCGCGGCGGACGCAACTACCTCACCTCGGTGCTCGACCGGCGCGCGCAGGACTTCGTCGACTCGGCGGCGCACGACGCAACACCGTTCCTGCTCGAGGTCGCCCCCTACAGTCCGCACTCGCCCTACGCGGCGGCGCCGCAGGACCGCGGCAGCTTCCCCGGGCTGCAGGTACCGCGCACCCCGGCGTTCAACCGGCTCCCGACCCACCCGCCCGCGTGGCTGAGTGGCCGGCCACCGCTGTCGCCGGACCAGATCGCCACCATCGACGCCGACTTCCGCAAGCGCGCCGACGCCGTGCAGTCGATCGACCGCATGGTCGGCGACCTCGTGCGCACCCTGCGCAGCGACGGACAGGCCGACAACACGATCTTCGTGTTCAGCTCCGACAACGGCTACCACATGGGCGAGTACCGCCTCCTGCCCGGCAAGCTGGCGGCATTCGACACCGACGTCCGCGTCCCGCTGGTGGTCGCCGGCCCGGGGATCCCGGCGGGAGTCACGAACCCGGCGGTTGCCTCAGGCGTCGACCTCGCACCGACCTTCGACGCGATCGGCGGCGCCGCGATTCCCCGACCGACGGACGGGCGCAGCATGCTGCCGCTGTTCTACGGGCAGCAACCTGCCCGCTGGCCGACCCTGGCGCTCATCGAACATCGCGGGCCGGTGGTGCAGGCGAACGACCCGGACCTTCCGCAGCGTGGCAGCGGGAACCCGCTGACCTACGCGGCCATGCGCAGCGCGACCTTCCTCTACGTCGAGTACACGCACGGCGGCGTCGAGTACTACGACCTGCGCACGGATCCGTTCGAACTGCACAACATCGCCTACTCGCTCGGTGCCCGACGCCTCGCCCGGCTGCACCGCGAACTCGCCGCGCTGGCCAACTGTCACGACGCGGCCGAATGCCAGCGCGCCGACTACGTCCGCGGGCTCACATATCGTTGACGGAGTGTCCGTCGCGTCCGAGCTCCGTCCCCGGCTGGACGGGCTGACCTTTCGCGACGCCGCCCGGGTCGGCCGCCGCCTCGCCCAGTTGCGCGGGCGCGACCGCGACCGGCAGCTCGCCCGGATCGCCGAACAGGTCAGCCGCGGCGAGCAGCTGATCGCGACCCGGCAGGCCGCCGTCCCTGCCATCAGCTATCCGGACCTGCCGGTCAGCGCCAAGCGCGCCGAGTTGGCGACCGCGATCCGCGACAACCAGGTCGTCGTCGTGGCCGGCGAGACCGGATCCGGCAAGACCACCCAGCTGCCCAAGATCTGCCTCGAGCTCGGCCGCGGCATCCGGGGCACGATCGGGCACACCCAGCCGCGCCGGCTCGCCGCCCGCACCGTCGCCCAGCGCATCGCCGACGAGCTGGGCACGCCGCTCGGCGACGCGATCGGCTACACCGTCCGGTTCACCGACCAGGCGAGCGACCGCACGCTGGCCAAGCTGATGACCGACGGCATCCTGCTCGCCGAGATCCAGCGCGACCGGCGGCTGCTCGCCTACGACACCCTGATCCTGGACGAGGCCCACGAGCGCAGCCTCAACATCGACTTCCTGCTCGGATACCTGCGCGAGCTGCTGCCCCGCCGTCCCGAGCTGAAGGTGATCGTCACCAGCGCGACCATCGAACCGGAACGCTTCGCGCAGCACTTCGGGGCGGCACCGATCGTCGAGGTCTCCGGCCGCACCTACCCGGTCGAGATCCGGTACCGGCCGCTCGAGCCGGACGCGCCCGCCGAGACCGACGACAGCGACGAAGCCGACGATCCCGATCACGAGGTCGTGCACAAGGTCGAGGCCCGCGACCAGACCGAGGCGATCCTCGAGGCGGTGCGCGAGCTGGGCCGCGAGACGCCCGGCGACGTGCTGGTGTTCCTGTCCGGCGAGCGCGAGATCCGCGACACGGCCGACGCGCTGCGCTCGGCCCGCGACCTGCGCGACCTCGAGGTGCTGCCGCTGTACGCCCGGCTGCCCATCGCCGAGCAGCAGCGGGTCTTCCAGGCGCATGCCGGACGCCGCGTCGTACTCGCGACGAACGTCGCCGAGACCTCGCTGACCGTGCCGGGCATCCGCTACGTCATCGACCCGGGTACCGCCCGCATCTCGCGCTACAGCAGGCGGACCAAGGTGCAGCGGCTGCCGATCGAACCGATCTCGCAGGCCTCCGCCGCGCAGCGCGCCGGGCGGTGCGGACGTGTCGCCGACGGCATCTGCATCCGGCTCTACAGCGAGCGGGACTTCGCGGCCCGCCCGCGCTACACCGATCCGGAGATCCTGCGCACCAACCTCGCCGCAGTCATCCTGCAGATGGCGGCGCTGCGCCTCGGCGAGATCGCATCGTTTCCGTTCCTCGACCCGCCCGGGCGGCGCAGCATCCGCGACGGCATCACGCTGCTGCAGGAACTCGGCGCGTTCGACGAGCAGGCCGCGATCACCGACGTGGGCCGGCGGCTTGCCCGGCTGCCCGTCGACCCGCGCATCGGCCGGATGGTCCTGCAGGCCGCCGAGGAGGGCTGCGTGCGCGAGGTGCTCGTGCTCGCCGCCGCCCTGTCGATCCCCGACCCCCGCGAGCGGCCCACCGACCGCGAGGAGGCGGCGAAGGCCAAACACGCCCGCTTCGCCGACGAGCACTCCGACTTCGTCTCCTACCTCAACCTGTGGCGCTACCTGCGCGAACAGCGCGCCGAACGCTCCGGCAACCAGTTCCGGCGCATGTGCCGCGAGGAGTTCCTGCACTACCTCCGCATCCGCGAGTGGCAGGATCTGCGCGGCCAGCTGCGCACCATCGCCGCCGACCTCGGCATCGCCGAGCAGGACGAACCGGCCGACGCCGGCCGCGTCCACGCCGCGCTGCTGGCCGGGCTGCTCTCGCACGTCGGCCTGCGCGAGGGCGACGCGCGCGAGTACTCCGGCGCCCGCAACTCCCGGTTCGTGCTCGCGCCCGGCTCCGTCCTCACCAGGCGCCCGCCGCGCTGGGTGGTGGTCGCCGAACTGGTCGAGACGAGCCGGCTGTACGGGCGCATCGCCGCCCGCATCGAGCCCGAGGCGGTGGAGCGGATCGCCGGGCACCTCGTGCAGCGCAGCTACAGCGAGCCGCATTGGGATTCCCGCCGCGGTGCGGCGATGGCCTACGAACGGGTCACGCTCTACGGCCTGCCGCTGATCGCCCGCCGCCGCGTCGGCTACGCCTCGATCGCGCCGGACGAGGCCCGCGAGCTGTTCATCCGCCACGCGCTCGTCGAGGGCGACTGGCAGACCCGGCACCATTTCTTCCGCGACAACCAGGCGCTGCGAGCCGAGCTCGAGGAGATCGAGGAACGCGCCCGGCGCCGCGACCTGCTCGTGGGCGACGAGGAGATCTTCGCGTTCTACGACGCGCGGATCCCGGCCACGGCGGTCAGCGCCCGGCACTTCGACGCGTGGTGGAAGAAGCAGCGGCACCGCACCCCCGACCTGCTCACCCTGACCCGCGACGACCTGCTGCGGCACGAGGAGGAGCCACCCGCCGACGAGCGGCCGGACAACTGGCAGGCCGGCGATCTCGCCCTACCGGTGACCTATCGTTTCGAGCCCGGCGCGCCCGACGACGGCGTCACCGTGCACGTCCCGGTCGACGTTCTCGCCCGGCTCGGCGGCGAGCAGTTCTCGTGGCAGGTGCCCGCGCTGCGCGAAGAGCTCGTCACGGAGCTGATCCGATCGCTGCCCAAGGATCTGCGCCGCAACTTCGTGCCCGTCCCGGATACGGCCCGAGCTGTGCTCGCCGAGCTCGAGCCCGGCCAGGAGCCGCTGCTGCATGGCATCCAGCGCGAGCTGCAGCGGCGCGCCGGCGTGCTCGTCCCGCTCGATGCGTTCGACCTCGACAAGCTGCCCAGCCATCTGCGGGTCACCTTCGCCGTCGAGGCGCCGGACGGGACGGAGGTCGCCCGCGGCAAGGACCTGCCGGCGTTGCAGGAGCGGCTCGCCGCCCCGGTGCGCCGCGCGGTTGCCGACGCGGTCGCCGGTGAGCTGGAGCGCTCCGGGCTGTCGGCCTGGCCGGATGATCTCGCCGAGCTGCCGCAGGTCGTGGAGCGGACCAGCGGGGCGCACACCGTCCGCGGCTACCCGGCGTTGGTCGACGAGGGGGCGACGGCCGGAATCCGAGTGTTCGCCTCCCCGGCCGAGCAGCACGCGGCGATGCGCGAGGGCACCCGGCGCCTGCTTCGGCTCTCGGTCGCCTCACCCGTCAAGGACGCCGAACGCAGCATCTCGCCGCGCGCCCGGCTCGTCCTGGGCAGCAACCCGGACGGGTCGCTGGCCGCGCTGCTCGAGGACTGCGCCGACGCCGCCGTCGACGCGCTGGTGGCCGAGCCCGCGTGGACGCGCGACGCGTTCGGCGAGCTACGCGCCTGCGTCGCGGCCGGGCTCGGGCCGGCGACCGTCGAGCTCGTCGGCCGGGTCGAACGGGTGCTCGCCGCCGCCCACGACGTCCGGCTCGCGCTGCCCGGCCAGCCGCCGACGTCGCAGGCAGACGCGCTCGCGGACGTCCGCGAACAGTTCCGGCGGCTGCTGCCGCGCGGCTTCGTCACTGCCGCGGGCCGGGATCGGCTCGCCGATCTGACCCGCTACCTGCAGGCCGTCCAACGCCGTCTCGAGCTGCTGCCGCGCGACGTCGACACCGACCGTGCCCGGATGCTGCGCGTGCACGCCGTCCGCGACGCGTACGACGAGCTCGTCCGCGCGCTGCCGGGGACCCGCGCCCGCGCGCAGGACGTCGCCGACATCGGCTGGCAGATCGAGGAGCTGCGGGTGAGCCTCTGGGCCCAGCAGCTGGGCACGCCGCGGCCGGTGAGCGAGAAACGCATCTACCGCGCCATCGACGCGCTCCGCTTGTGAGCGTCCGTGCGTCGGGCCGGCGCCGCGGCCATGTGGGAAAAAATCTTCGACCGCTCTGTCGAATCGGGCGGTTGTCGTTCGACGTGCAGGTGAGGCAGGGTCGAGCCGGACGCCGGGTCCGGCCCACGGACTGAACTGACCTCCGGACGAAGGAGAGCTGCGATGCGCGTGATGGTGCTGGTGAAGGAGAACGAGGAGGCCGAGGCCGGGCAGTTGCCGCCGGACGAGGTGTTCGTCGAGATGGGCAAGTTCAACGAGAAGCTCGTCGAGGCCGGGGTCATGCTGGCCGCCGACGGCCTCGCGCCGAGCAGCAAGGGCAAGCGGGTCGCCTTCGCCACGGACGGCTCGACCACGGTCATCGACGGCCCGTTCACCGAGGCCAAGGAACTGGTCGCCGGCTTCTGGATCTGGCAGGTCTCGTCGATGGACGAGGCCGTCGAGTGGATCAAGCGCTCGCCGTTCCGGGGAACGGAGATCGAGCTGCGGCAGATCATGGAAACCGAGGACTTCGGCGACGAGCTCCCGCCCGAGGTGCGCGAGTCCGAGCTGCGGATGCGCGAGAAGCTCGCCGAACGGCAGTGAGCGGAGGCGGGCCCGACGAGGAGGCGGCGCGCCGCGCCGTCGAGGCCGTGTGGCGCATCGAGGCGGCGCGGGTCATCGCCGGGTTGGCCCGCGTCGTCGGGGACGTCGGGCGCGCGGAGGACCTCGCACAGGACGCCCTGGTCGCGGCGCTCGAGCAGTGGCCGGTCGCCGGCGTCCCGGACAATCCGGGTGCCTGGCTGACGGCCGTCGCCCGGCGACGCTGGATTGACAGCGTCCGTCGCGAGGTCAGCTACGAACGCAAGCTCGACCAGCTGGCGCACACTGAGGGACAGGTCGAAACGCCGATGGACGACATCGAGATCGGGCCGACGGTGTCCGACGACGTGCTCCGGCTGATGTTCACCGCGTGCCACCCTGTGTTGCCCGCTCCCGCGCGCGCCGCGCTCACCTTGAAGCTGGTGGCCGGGCTGTCGACCGAGCAGATCGCGCGCGCCTACCTCGTGCCTGCGTCGACGATGGCGCAACGGATCGTGCGGGCGAAGCGCACGCTCGCCACGGCCGGGGTCCGCCTCGAGATGCCGGCGGGCGACGAACTGGCCGGCCGGCTGGGAACGGTGCTCGAGGTGGTGTACCTCGTCTTCAACGAGGGCTACACGGCCACGTCGGGGGCCAGTTGGACCCGTCCGGTGCTGTGCGAGGAGGCGATGCGCCTGGGCCGGATGCTCGCCGCGTTGGCGCCCGCCGAGGCCGAGGTCCTCGGCCTGGTGGCGCTGATGGAGATCCAGGCCTCCCGCCTGCGGGCCCGCGTTGCCGCCGACGGCTCGCCGATCACCTTGCTCGATCAGGACCGCTCCAAATGGGATCGGCTGCTCATCACGCACGCGCTCGAGGCCTTGAAGCGCGCGTCGGTCCTGGCGCAGCCGGGCGGCACCTATCTGTTGCAGGCCGAGATCGCCGCCTGCCACGCCCGGGCAGCCACCGCCGACGCGACCGACTGGCCGCGGATCGCCTCCATGTACGCGCTGCTCGCCGCGCGCACCGGATCGCCGGTCGTCGAGCTGAACCGGGCCGTGGCGGTCTCGATGGCGGACGGCCCGCAGGCGGCGCTCCCCATCGTCGACTCGCTCGCCGAGGTGGCGGCTCTGCGCAACTACCATCTGCTGCCGGCCGTGCGCGGCGATCTGCTGGTCAAGCTCGGCCGGAGTGCCGAGGCGCGAGCGGAGTTCCTGCGCGCCGCGGAGCTCACCGCGAACGAGCGCGAGCGCACCCTGCTGCGCTCGCGTGCGGACGCGTGCGCGCCAGGCGCTACCCGTTGTGGTCGCCGATGAACGCTCGCCCATGCGGACCGAAACATTGACGCCAACAATTCGCTATTGCGGCAAGACGGAAATTTCGCATGGTCGTCGGGAGGACGGCCAGGGGTGTCCGCTGCGTCCCCTCTGACCGGTTCATTCCACGACAAGATGGGCGCCGCCGCGCGGAAAGGGGCTGGACTCGCCGACCCGCGGCGGTCAGCATGATGGTTTCGATCGGGAGGCCGGATGGAACCGTTGCTGCCGCGCAGTGCCGAGGCCGAGTTGGCCGCGGTCCGCATGCGCCGGGCCGAACTCCGGGAGACGCTGAGCGTCCTCGAACACACCCTCGCCGCGCCGGCGAGCGGTCGCGAGGTCGTCTGGGGTGAGGCGGTGCACGACGCGCTCATCACCGTCGTCGGCGACTTCGGTGCCCACGTCGAGATCACCGAGGGCCCCGGTGGCCTGCACCAGACGATCCTGTCGGCCGACCTGCGGCTCGCGAACGCCGTGCAGGCGCTCGCCGACGAGCACGGGCTGATCGCCGACCAGCTCGCGGTGCTCGTCGCCGACAGCGAACCGCCGGTCATTCCGGCCGACGTCGACAACCTGCGCGAGCGCGGCGTGCGGCTGCTCGCCGAACTGCTGCGCCACCGGCAACGCGGCGCCGACCTCGTCTACGAGGCCTTCCAGACCGACATCGGCGGAGTCGACTGAGGACGCTCGGCTACTCGGCGAGTTCCTCGTCCAGGTAGCGGCGGCTCTCGGGCTCGCGGGCGGCGAGCCGGTCGGGGTGCAGGAACACGAATCGCTTGTACGCCCAGAACCGGAAGACGGTGCTCAGCCCGATCGTCGCCAGGTTCACCACGAAGACGACCCCGCTGGAGTGGCCGTAGCCCAGCGCGTAGATGAAGAAGGCGAGCACCAGCTCGGAGGCGATCAGCGCGATCAGGTTGATGCCGAAGAAGAAGCTGGTCTCGCGGCGGATGCCGGTGCGCGCCCGGTGCGAGAACGACAGGTACCGGTTGCCGAAATAGGCGAACGCAGTCGACACGGTCGTGGACACTGCCTTGGCCTTCAGCGCGCCGTGCGCCGCAAGCAGGGTGAACAGGCCGATGTCGATGACGAACGCGGCCGCACCGACCAGGCCGAAGGCGGTCAGCTCCTTCAGCAGGACGCGCCACGAGGCGCGCAGGTAATCCCGCACGAGATCTGGGCGCAAACTGGTCATGACGGGCCGGACACTACCTGGCGCAGTCTGTGGGAACACGGCCGTGAAGCTGTGTTCTGGCTGGGTAGGAGGTCCCGAACGTCCCGGATACGCTGGCATATGTGGACACACGTACGGGGTTGCCGGTGGTCGGCATGGTCGGGGCCGGGCAGTTGGCCCGCATGACCCATCAGGCAGCCATCCCGCTGGGCCAGTCGCTGCGCATCCTCGCCGACAGCCCGGACGACGGCGCCGCGCTGGTGGCGGCCGATGTCATGGTCGGCAACTACCGCTCGCTGGACGACCTGCGCGCGTTCGCGGTCGGCTGCGACGCCCTCACGTTCGACCACGAGCACGTGCCCAACGACCACATCGCAGCCTTGGAGGCCGATGGCGTGGTCGTCCACCCCGGCTCGGCGGCCCTGCGGTTCGCCCAGGACAAGCGACTGATGCGCCAGCGGCTCACCGACCTCGGCATTCCGTGCCCGCGGTGGGCGCCGGTGAGCTCGCCCGCCGAGCTCGAGCGGTTCGCGGCGGACGCCGGGTGGCCGGTCGTGCTCAAGGCGGCGCGGGGCGGCTACGACGGCAAGGGCGTGTGGATCGTCGGGTCGCTCGACGAGGCGGCCGAGGTGCTCGCCTCGGGCACCGAGCTGATCGTCGAGGAGAAGGTCGACATCGAGCGCGAGCTCGCCGCCGATGTCGCCCGCTCGCCGTACGGGCAGGGGGCGGTGTGGCCGGTCGTCGAGACCGTCCAGCGCGACGGCATCTGCGTCGAGGTGCTGGCGCCGGCCCCTGGGCTGTCTGTCGAGCTCGGCGAACAGGCCCAGGCGCTCGCGCTGCGGGTCGCGAGCGAGCTCGGAGTCGTCGGCGTGCTCGCCGTCGAGCTGTTCGAGACCGCCGACGGCCTGGTCGTCAACGAGCTCGCCATGCGGCCGCACAACTCCGCGCACTGGACCATCGAGGGCGCGCGCACCTCGCAGTTCGAGCAGCATCTGCGTGCGGTGCTCGACTACCCGCTCGGCGCGACGGGGCCCACCGCCCCGGTCACCGTGATGGCGAACCTGCTCGCCGGCCCGGACGACGTCGAGCCCAAGAGCATCGACGAACGCATCCACCACTGCTTCGCCCGGTGGCCGGACGTGAAGCTGCACCTCTACGGCAAGCAGTTCCGGCCCGGCCGCAAGGTCGGCCACGTCACCGCCCAGGGCAGCGATCTGGACGTCGTCCGCGCCCGGGCCAACGCCGCCGCCCAGTACCTGATGTACGGCGACATGTACGGCGACAACGCGCAATGAGCGCTCCGCTCGTCGGCGTGATCATGGGCTCGGACTCCGACTTCGGGGTCATGGGCGCGGCTGCCGAGGCGCTGGCCGAATTCGGCGTGCCGCACGAGGTGCGCGTCGTCTCGGCCCACCGCACCCCGCTCGGCATGGCCGAGTACGCGCAGTCCGCGGCCGGCCGCGGCCTCAGAGTGATCATCGCCGGGGCCGGGGGGGCGGCCCACCTGCCCGGCATGGTCGCCTCGCTGACCACCCTGCCGGTGATCGGCGTGCCGGTGCCGCTGAAGTATCTCGACGGCATGGATTCGCTGCTGTCCATCGTGCAGATGCCCGCAGGGATCCCGGTCGCGACCGTCTCCATCGGCGGCGCCCGCAACGCCGGGCTGCTCGCGGTGCGGATGCTGGCCGCCTCCGACCCGCAACTGGCCGCGAAGCTCGGCGAGTTCGCCGAGCAGCTCGCCGCCACGGCGCGGGCCAAGAACGCCGCCCTGCAGGAGCGTCTCGGCGGCTGAGCACCTCGCCTTCGAAGGCTGAGGACGGCAGCATGAAATCCGTACGCTGATCCGATGAGGACACGCGCCGTGCGCGAGCGGCTGAGATCGCGCCGGACGCGTATCGGGCTTCTGGCGCTCGCCGTCCTGATCGTCGCGGGCTCGGTGGCCGGCGCAGTCGCCGCCTCCCGGTCGGCCGTCACCACCAGCACGCAGTTCGTCGCCGGCACCCCGGAGAACGGCGCCCCCGTCCGCCTCGACACGACCCTTTACCTGCCCGCCAGCACGCCGGCCCCGGCGATCCTGCTCAGCCAGGGCTTCGGCGGCGACAAGACCGAGCTCGACGGTGAGGCGCGCACCTTCGCCGCGCACGGGTATGTCGTGCTCACCTACAGCGCCCGCGGCTTCGGGCGATCCGGCGGTCTCATCCACTTCGCCGCACCCCGGTACGAGGTGCACGACGCGGAGCTGCTGGTCGACTACCTGGCGCGCCGGCCCGAGGTGCAGCGCGTGGCCGGCCGGCCGCAGATCGCCGCCGCCGGCGCCTCGTACGGCGGCGGATTGTCGTTGCTGCTCGCCGCCGCCGATCCGCGCATCAGCGCGGTCGCCGCCGACATCACCTGGAACGACCTCACGCACGCCTTCTTCCCGAATGCCGTCGGCAGCGGCCCCGGCGTCTTCAAGAAGGTGTGGATCGGGCAGCTGTTCGCCAACGCGTTCGCGCCGGGAGCCAGCGTCTCCTGCGGCCGGTTCGCGCCGGACGTGTGCGCCGCCTACCAGGCCTCGGCGCGTACCGGCAGGCCGACGCCGGCCCTGCTGGCGATGCTGCGCCGCGCGAGCCCGGCGCACGTGCTCGACCGCATCTCCGCGCCCACCCTGCTCACCCAGGGCGAGAACGACTCGCTGTTCCCGCTGAGCGAGGCGGACGCGAACGCCCGGGGCATCGCCGCGCACGGCACGCCGGTGCGCGTGGTGTGGCGTCCGGGCGGTCACGACGACCCGTCCACGGGCGCCAGTACCGCCGTCAGCGCGGCGATCGAGTGGTTCGACGCCGTGTTCGCCGGCCGGGTGTCGCGGACCCAGCCGTTCCGCTACACCGAGGCCGAGGGCGTCGTCTCGGCGGCCACCGGCGACGCCGCGGCACAGACCCTGCAGGCCGACGCCTATCCCGGCATCGCGGGAGCGCCGCGGCCGACGAGCACGGTGACCGTCGCCGGGCCGAGCCAGGACGTCGCCGCGCCCGCCGGCGGAGTGCCCGCGGCGATCACCGACATCCCAGGCTTCGGCGGCATCTCGAGCCGCGTCGGCAGCGCGCTGACGGCGCTGCCGTCCGCGTTCGGCCAGACCGCCTACTTCGCCTCACAACCGTTGGCGAGCAGCCTGGCCATCGCCGGCCAGCCCACCGTCCGCATCGTCGTCACGCCGCACACCACCCGCGACGTCACGTTGTTCGCCGCACTTCGCGACCTCGCGCCCGACGGCGCCGCGACGCTGCCCGCGCAGCTCGTCGCGCCCATCCGGCTGACCGGCCTGACCCCCGGGCAACCCGACACGGTCACGGTCCGGCTGCCCTCGATCGTGCGCAACGTGCTCGCGGGGCACCGCCTCGTGCTGACGGTGACCACCACCGATTCCGGCTACCAGCTGCCGGCCGACGCGCGCGAGTACACCGTCGCGCTGCCCGGCGGCGCGGCGCAGCTGAGCGTCCCGGTCAGCACCGGCACGCCGGTCAGCGCCGGGCACCCGGTGGCGTGGCTGATCGTCGCCGCCGCGGTGTGCCTGCTCATCGGCGGCGCGGTGGCGTTCGTCATCGTGCGCCGTCGCAGGGTGCTGCGCCCGATCCCCGAACTCGCGGACGTCCCCGTCCTGATCAGCTCCCTGACGAAGGAGTACGCCGGGGGCTACCGCGCGGTCGACGACGTCAGCTTCCGCGTCGAACACGGCCAGGTCGTCGGGCTGCTCGGCCCCAACGGCGCCGGCAAGACCACGACACTGCGGGTGCTGGTCGGGCTGATCACCCCGACGTCGGGACAGGTGTACGTGTTCGGCCAGCCGGTGCTGCCCGGCGCCGCGGTGCTCGCCCGGCTCGGCGCGTTCATCGAAGGCCCCGGGTTCCTGCCGCACCTCACCGGCCGGGAGAACCTGCGGCTGTACTGGGCGGCCACCGGCCGTCCGTTCGAGGAGGCGGAGTTCCAGACCGCGCTCGACATCGCCGGCCTCGGCGCGTCGATCGACCGCAGGGTGCGCACCTACAGCCACGGCATGCGGCAGCGGCTCGGTATCGCGCAGGCCATGCTCGGGCTGCCCGAGGTGCTGGTTCTCGACGAACCCACCAACGGCCTCGACCCGCCGCAGATCGCCGAGATGCGCGAGGTGCTGCGCCGGTACGCCCAGACCGGGCGCACCGTGGTCGTCTCCAGCCACCTGCTGGCCGAGGTGGAGCAGACCTGCACGCACGTCGTGGTCATGCACAAGGGTCGACTCGTGGCCGCCGGCTCGGTGCCCGAGATCGCCGGGGCGGGCGGCATGCAGCTGGCCGTCGACGACGTCGACAAGGCCCAGCAGGTGCTCGCCGCCGCGGGCATCGGCGCCGAGGCGGTGCCCGCCCGGCGCGCGCTGGAAGACGTGTTCCTGGACCTGGTCGGAGACACCGAATGAAAGCCCCGCGCGCATGAGCGAACGAGAGTTGTCCGGGACGGCGGCCACCCGCCGCGGCGTGCACGACCGCCTGGCCGCGCTGGGCCCGGGCCGGGCGCCGAGCTTCGACCCCGGCCGCACCCTGCGGTTGGGGGTCGAGTTCGCCCGCCAGCTCCGGCGCCGCCGCACCCAGGTCGTGTTCGGGCTGCTGCTGATCCTGCCGCTCATCATCGCCATCGCGTTCCAAGTCGGCGGGGGAGCGGGTAGCGACGCCCCGCAGCTGGTCGGGCTCGCGACCAGTGGCGGGTTCAACTTCGTGCTGTTCACCGAGTTCGCCTCGGTCGGGTTCCTGCTCGTGGTGGTCGTCGCCCTGTTCTGCGGCGACACGGTGGCAAGCGAGGCGAACTGGTCGTCGTTGCGCTACCTGCTCGCCCAGCCGGTGCCGCGCTCGCGGCTGCTGCGGCAGAAGCTGATCGTCTCGGGCGCGTTGTCGGTCGCCGTGAACGTGTTGCTTCCGGTCTGGGCGTTCGTCGTCGGCGGGCTGTTCTTCGGCTGGTCGCCGGCGCGGTCGCCGATCGGTGGGTCGTTCGCCTCCGGCGCGTCGTCGGAGCGGCTGATCATCATCGTCGCCTACATCTGCGGGCAGCTGCTGGTGGTCGCGTCGCTGGCGTTCCTGCTCAGCGTCAGCGTCGACAACCCGCTCGGCGCGGTCGGCGGGTCGGTGATGCTCGTGGTCGTGTCGAACATCCTCGACCAGATCACCGCGCTCGACCCGTACCGCAAGTTCCTGCCCACGCACTTCAACTACGCGTGGGTCGACACGCTCAGCTCGCCGATCAGGTGGGACGACATGATCCGCGGTACGGGGCTTGCGCTGGTGTACGCCGCGGTGTTCCTCGGCTACGCGTGGCTGCGCTTCGACCGCAAGGACGTCACGTCCTAGCGCGTGACTTACCCGCGCGCTATCTGATTGCGCGCTGCCGCGCGCGGTACGCGGCGACGTTCGCCCGGTTGCCGCAGCCGCTGTCGCAAAAGCGCCGGGACCGGTTCTTGGACAGGTCGACGACGACGTCCTCGCAGTCGTCGGCGGCGCACACCCGCAGCCGGCTGAGCTCGCCCATGCGGATGACGTCGACGAAGGCCATCGCCGCCTCCACCGCCATCCGGTCGGCCAGCGGGGCATCCGGCGGAGTGGCGTGCAGGTGGTAATCCCAGCCGT
>DASSEP010000096.1:0-7497 GCA_035695205.1 Jatrophihabitans sp.
CTGGGCGAGGATCCGGCCACCGGCAAGAAGATGGTCGTCAAGGACGGACGCTTCGGCCCGTACGTGACCGACGGCGAGACGAACGCGTCGCTGCGCAAGGGCGACTCGATCGAGGAGCTCACCGACGAACGCGCGGCGGAGCTGCTCGCCGACCGCCGCGCCCGTGGTCCGGCGAAGAAGTCCACGCGCAAGTCGGCGGCGAAGAAGACTCCCGCGAAGAAGACGACGGCCAAGAAGACCGCCGCGAAGAAGACGACGGCTGCGAAGAAGACGACGGCCAAGAAGTCCTGACCCGTTAGAGCGATGTTCCTGCGCTGGTGCGGGTTGATGTTCCTGCGCTGGTGCGGTGCTGACCGCCGGGGTGCAGGAAGATCGCGCCGCAGAACGGCAAGTGGGACGGCGGTAGCTCAGTCCAGGAACAGCGCCCGGTGCGGGCACGCGCGCACCGCGGCACGGGCGGCCGGCAGCGTCCGCCGGTCGAGCGGCGCGGCAGCCAGTATCGGGTAGCCCCAGATGTCGATGCTGATCAACGACGCGGCGAGATGTGCGCAGACGCCCACGCCGTCGCAGACGCTGGGATCGATGCGCAACCGCGGTGCCCGTCGGTCCTGATCATCCACGGCGGCGCCCTGCTGTCGCATGCAGGCAACGCCCGCGCAGGTGCGCGGAGACGTCCTCCTCGAACACCCGCAGTGCCGAGGCGACCATGCGCGCGGCGCCGTCCGGATGGTTGCATGCCCCGCGCCCGCGCACGGTGGCGACGAACGCCTCCAGGCGCGCCACCTCGCCGCGGTGCCGGCGCCCGCCGCGCACCAGTGCAGACATGGACGAGGCGATCGCCGCCAGCCCGTGCAGGCACGGGCCGCACTGCCGCGCGCTGGCCGCGGAGAGCGTCGCCGCGATGGACGCGGCGCGCGCCAGCCCGCAGGAGCCGGCCGGCAACGCGTGCAGGACACCGGCGCCGAGCGAGAGGCCGTGCGCTCGCAGCGAGGACTCGGCCAGCGGCAGGTGCCGCGCCTGCGTCCACGGCACCCAGCTGCCTCCGAACCCGCCGACGAGCAGGGCCTGCACCGGCGCGCTGCCGGTTGCGGCGGTCGCCGCGTCGGCCAGCCCGCACTGGTCCGGCACCTCGAGCACCACGATCGCCCGCTCGTGCGAAGCGCTCACCAGCACCGTGTCGGCCGCCGCGACGCCGCGGACGAGCAGGCCGGTCCGGGCGAGCGTCTCGACGTTGTGCACCAGCCCGGACGTCCCTGGCGCGCGCCGGAACACCGGCAGCGCGGGCCCGCCGGACACCCCGCGCAACACCGCGCTGGACTCCCCGGTCAGGTAGTGGTCGGGCCCGAGCGCGATGCGGAGGGCCGGCTCCTTCTCGTGTCCCTGGCGTTCGGCGAGCGCGCGCGCCACCGCGGCCCGCGCGGGGTGCGCGCTCTCGTGCAGCCACACCACGGCCGAGCGCGCCCCGACGAACTCGGCCACGCAGGCGAGGCCGTCCAGCACGAGGTGCGGACGCAGTTCGAGCAGGGCGGCGTCCTTGCGGCTGAGCGGCTCGCCCTCCGCGCCGTTCGCCACGACGACGGTGGCGCCCGCAGCGCGCGCCGCCTGCAGCTTGCGGGCCGTCGGGAAGTGTCCGCCGCCGCGGCCGGTGAGCGCCGCCTCGTCCAGTGCCTCGAGTAGCGCCGACCCCGCGGGACCGGTGCACGAGGGGCGTTCGCCGACGCGGCGTCGGTGCGCCGACAGCGACTCCGGTTCCAGCTCGGTCAGCGCGCCGGACGACTCGCCGAGGTAGTGCACCGGGCCGGGCAGGAGGGCGCCCGGCAGGGCTTCGGTTTCGGGGACGTCCGCGGTCCCGACGAGCCGTAACCGGGCGTTCATCGGCGGCTCCTGGCGGGAGCCGGCTGCAGGGTTCGCCGTGCGACGTAGCGCCAGACCGCCGCGCCGAGCACCAGCAGTCCGGAGCCGACGTACAGCCACAGCAGCGTGGGGGAGTCGCTGCCGGCGAGTACGCCGTGCACCCAGACGAGCGCCAGCGTCGACGCGGCGGCCTTATGCACCGGCCACCACCACCGGCGCGGCAGATGACCGGCGAGCGCGGCGGACGAGCCGGCGAGCAGGCCCGTCCACAGTCCGAGCAGCCCGAGGGTGACGGCCACCGGCCGGTAGCTCGCGCCGAGCGGGAGCGCGGCGCCCGCCCACCCGACTCCCGCGTAGCGGTCGGTTGCTAGCACCACGACGTGCAGGGCGGTGAAGCACAGCGTGAACAGCGCCAGCGTGATGTGCACGCGGATCCGTCCGGGACTCGATCCGCCGGTAATCGCCCGGGACGGGTGTGCCAGCAGCAGCCCGACGAGGACGAGCGCGACGAGCAGCAGGTAGGCCGCGATCCCGGACGCGCGGCCGAGGATCCACGGCGCCATCTGGTCGCTGCGCACCTGCTGCACCGCCCGGCCGGCGACGAAGCCGCTGAGGCCCAGGCTGAGCGCGCCCGCGATCGCGACCAGTACCGGGTGGCGCCGGACCGGCTTGGGAAGCGACGTCATTCGCGCCACCACAGCAGGTGATCGCGCATCGCCGCGCTGAATCGCACCGCGCCGCCCGAGTCGACCCAGAGGGCCGCGAGCTGCCGGCGCTCCGCCTCGTCCGCGATCGCCGCGCCGTGCAGGAACAGCGTCTTGCTCCACACCTCGCCCTCGGCGGGGTCGGGGTGGACGACGGTCACCGACCGCAGCTCGCCGCCGCCGGAGCGTCCGGTGCGCGGGTCGATGAGGTGGTGCACGTCCTCGCCGCCGGCCCGCCAGCGGCGCAGCCGGGTGGACGACGTCGCGCAGCCGCCGCTGTCGATGACCAGCACGGCGACCGGCGCGCTGCCGCCGGCCGGGTCCTCGACGCCGACCCGCCACCCGCCGCCGTCCGGGCCGCCGCCGGACATCACGCAGTCGCCGCCAGCGTCGACGAGGAACACCTCGGCGCCGCTGTCGCGCAGCAGCTCTGCGGCCCAGCGCAGCGTCAGGCCCTTGCCGATGCCGCCGAGGTCGATGGGGTGCGGGCCGACGCGCACCACGCGCCGTTCCTCGTCGAAGCCTGGTTCCCAGGGGACGGCAGGCGGTGCGGTCGTCGCCGCGGTGGCCACGTCCGGCGCACCCACCGCCGGCCACGACTTCCCGTAGCCCATCTCGGTGAGCGTGGTCAGCACCCGCGGCTCGAACATGCCGTCGGTGAGCAGGTGGGCGTCGTACGCGGCGGCCAGCGCGACGAAGCAGTGGACGCCGACTTCGTGCCAGTCGTCGCCCGCCGCGTTCGCGCGCATCAGGTCGCTGTACGGGTCGAAGCGGGTGCACTGCCGGTCGGCTTCGTTGAACAGCGCCCGGACCTGCGCGTGGCACCGCTGCGGGCGGGCGGTGCCGATCCCGAGCTGGACGCGGATCGGCGAGCCCATGGACCGGAAGCTCGAGTGCCACAGCTCGTCGGCCGTGAGGCCGTACGCGGCGGTGGGGTCGGACGGGATGGAGGTCGGTGCGGTCATCCTGATGCTCCGCTGACGGTGTTGACGGCCGGGGGCGCGGGGGCCGGTTGGACGGGTGCGGGCACGTTGCCGACCGGTGCGCTCGGGATCCGGGGCATGGCGATGTGCAGGTGCCCGGACTTCGCGCGCAGTGCCTGCAACCGGTGCTCCAGCTGGGCGGCTTGCTGGTGCCGGTGGGTGAGCTCGCGGCGCAGGGCGCGGTACAGCGCGTCCGCCTGAGCGTGCTGGGCAGCGGCGGCGTGCCGGGCGGCCGGTGCTGCGACGGGCTGCGCTGGTGCGGTGCCCGCGCTGCTCGCGGCCGGCGAGGCGCCCGCCGCCCACCAGACCGAGGCGCCGAACAGGGCCGCCGCGCACGGCGCGAGGATCAGCGGCGCGTTCCAGCTGGCTTTGCGGATCAGCGGATCAGTCGTCATGGCCGCCGTCCGATCCCTCGCCGTCGCCGCCCGCGCCGCCGCTGGCGCCGGTGTGGGTGTGCGTTCCGGGGGCTCCGGAGTGGCCGCCGCTGGCTCCGGTGTGGGCGTGGGTCGTGGGCGCGGTCGAGTGGCCGCCGCTGGCTCCGGTGTGAGCGTGGGTCGTGGGCGCGGTCGCGTACCCGCCGCTGGCGCCGGTGTGGGCGTGGGCCGCCGGTGCAATCGCGTGCGAGCCGCTGGCTCCGGTCGTCGTGTGCGTCGAGGACACGCCTTGTGTCACGGAATAGCCGGGTGGGGTTGCCGCCGCGGCCGCTGCCGCCGCGCGGGCCGCGGCGAGCATCTGCAGCTGCCTGCGGGTCTTCTCCTCGGTGACCTTGGCTTCGGCCCGCGCGATCGCCAGGTGCAGTTGCGCGATGCGGCGCCGCTCGGCGCGTGCCTGCGTCCGCAGTTGGGTCGCGGCGGCGTCGACGGTCAGCGGCACCTGATTCGCGGTGCCGACGGTGGCCGCAGCCGGTGCGGGCGTGGCGGCCTGGGGGACGGACGTCGATGCGATGGCGGCGATCCCGCCGGTGACCACGGCGCCCGCCGCGGCAGCGGTGGTCGCAACTCGGATGCGACGGCTCATGTGGATGCCCTCCTGTGCAGGAGTTAGGAGTTGGTGCGGCCGGGCGTCCGATTCGGCGATCCCGCGCCCATTTGGGGCCATTTCCGATCCGGACGGGGGTGTCATCGATTGCGTACCGTCCGGGGTTACGCGAATCGGCCGGGAGGTGCGCACGAGTGAGGACGCCGGTACCCGACGCCGCCTCCGACACCGTGTCGGACGCCGTCGTCGACGCCGCGCGGAGCGGCGACCGCGAGGCGATGCGCGCGATCTACGAGGCGTTGGCGCCGGCCGTGCTGGGCTATCTGCGCGCCAAGGGCGTGGCCGATCCGGAAGCCGTGACGGGGGACGTGTTCGTCGCGCTGCTCGGCCGGCTCGACCGGGTCACCGGCGGTGCCTCCGGGCTGCGCAAGCTCACGTTCTCGATCGCGCACGCCCGGATGGTCGACGAGCACCGGCGCCGGGCCCGGACGCCGGTGGCGATCAGTTACGACGCCGACCAGGATCGGCGCACGGTCGATTCCGCGGAGGACGAGGCGACGGCGTCCCTGGCAGCGGCGCGAGTGCGTGGAGTGCTCGCCCTGCTGCCCGACGACCAGCGCGAGGTGCTCACCCTGCGGGTCGTGGCCGACCTGTCGATCGAGCAGGTCGCCGACGTCATGGGCCGCAGCCAGGGTGCGGTCAAGCAGTTGCAGCGCCGGGCGATGATCGCCGTGCGCCGCATCATCGCCGAGCGGGAGGTAACCCCGTGAGGCGCCCGCACGATGACTACCCCGACATGAGCAGGCTCGATGACTTCGGCGCCGACTCCGTAGCGAGCGGGAGCGCCGTTGCGGAGGACGCGGCTGCCGTCACCGACTTCCTGGCCGAACTGCGGTCGCTCGGCGAGGGACCGGCGCCGGCGCCGTCGCCGGAGCTACAGGCGATCTTCGCGGGCGCGCAGCCGATCCGGCCGGCGCATCGCGGCCATGGCCCGCTGATGCGGCGGGTGGCGCTGGTCGCCGCGGCCGCGGTTGCCGCCACGGCTGCTGCTGCGGCCGGGCACACGCTGCCGGAGCCCGCGCAGCGGGTGGTTTCGGACGTGGTCAACACGCTGACGCCGTTCCACATCGGCAACGACGAGGGCCTGGCGCCGCATCCCGTGCCGCCTGTGCAGCGCCCCGGCAGCGGGTCGGATGACGGGCTCGGCGATCCGGTGGGTCCCGGTGACGGGGCGGGCGAGCCGCCGGAACGTGCCGATCAGGCCGACGCCGGTGCCGGACAGTCGGGCGAGCTGGGCGGGAGCGGCGGTGACCGGGCGGGCGACGGCAGTGAGCCCGGCGGCGGCGACAACTCGGGCGGCGACAACTCGGGCGGCGAGAGCTCGGGCGGCGGCGGTGCACGGTCGGCCGGCGGCGGTGCCGAACGCGGGAGCGGTGGCGAGAGCGCCGGCTCGACCGGGAGCGGCGACAACTCCGGCGGCAGCGTCGAACCCGCGAGCGGCGGCGGTGAGCGTGCGTCGGCGGGCGGCGCCGAGCGCGGCGACTGACCCGCGGCGCGATTTTCCTGCAGGTACCTTCTACGCCTGCTGAAACTCCACGCGGTTGCCGAACGGATCGGCGGTGTGGAACCGGTGCACGCCCGGGATCTCCCCATCCGAGCGGACGCACACGTACCCCGCCGCCTCGACCCGGGCCTGCAGCGCGTCCAGGTCGCTGACGAGGAACGCAGGGTGCGCCTTGCGTGCGGGCGTGAACGGTGCTTCCACGCCGAGATGCACCACCGCGCTGCCCGACGCGAACCAGCATCCGCCGCGCACCGCCAGCGCCGGCGGCTTGGGTAGCTCGGTCATCCCGAGCAGCACCGCGTAGAACTCGCGCGCGGCGTCTTCCGTACCGACAGGTATGGCGACCTGGACGTGGTCGAGTCCCGTGATCACGAGCGGTGCCCGACGGCGAAGATGCGGCGGAACGGGTAGACGGTGCCGTCCGGGCCGGGCGGATACGCCACGCGCAACTGCTCGGCCAGCGATGCCGCGAACTCCGCGCCCTCCTCCGGCGACAGAGCGGCGAGCACGGGACGCAGACCGGTGCCGCGCAGCCACTCGAGGATCGGGTCGGCGCCCCGCAGCACGTGCAGGTATGTCGTCTCCCAGACGTCCGCGGTGAGACCGGCGGCGTGCAGCAGCCGCGCGTAGTCGATCGGCTCGGCCACCGCGTCGTGGTGGCGCAGGACGCCGGCGAGCTGTTCCGACCAGCGCGGCGAGTCGGCGAGTGAGCGCATCAACGCGTGCGCCGGCGCGCCGAAGTTGCCCGGCACCTGAACCGCCAGCCACCCCCCGGGCGGCAACGCCGCCGCCCACGCGCCGAGCAGTTCGAGATGGCCGGGCACCCACTGCAGCGTGGCGTTGCTGACGATGACGTCGGCGTCTGCGGGCGGCGTCCAGCCCGCCACGTCGGCCACCCGGAACGAGAGCCGGTCGCCGGCGTGCGCGGCCGCGGCGTCGATCATCTCCGCGGACGAGTCGATCCCCTCGACCTGCGCCGTCGGCCAGCGCTGCGCGAGCAGGGCGGTGAGCGCGCCGGTGCCGCAGCCGAGGTCGACCACGCGGCGCGGCGAGTCGGCAACCACCCGGCCCATCAGGTCGCCGAACGGCCGGGACCGCTCGTCGGCATAGCGGCTGTACTGCTGCGGGTCCCACTTCATCGGCGCTCCTGCCTGTCGGTCCGGCGATGCCGGCGGCCTTCCGTGCCGCCGATCCCAGTTTATCTTGACGTCAAGGTATCTTGGAGTGGGCCCGCTGCAAACCCCGGCGGAGAACCGATGTTCTCGGCCTGTGCAGCCCGTCCGGTAAGGCCTGCGCGGCTAGACTCGGCGCGTGATCAGCGCCGATTCGCGTTCCGCGCGCGCCTCGCGCGGGAGCGCGCGCTGAGGGCGACGCGTCGCATGCGGGCCGTCCGGCTCCTGCCGCGCGTGCTTGC